>CAYJKF010000001.1:0-201132 GCA_964370865.1 uncultured Candidatus Saccharibacteria bacterium
TAACAAGATATCTGATGGAACATTCTCTCCATTTGCTGGAAGTTTAGAGGATTCCCAAAACACATACACAAGGAATACAGCCATAACAAGCCATCCTTGCCATCTTGCAGGAGTCCATCCCCAGCCAAATAACTTGCTCTTAAACCAGTAGTGGTTAGGGTTGTCTTTTAAATAATCGAAATATTTGGATAGCATAAGGAGATTATATACCATAAACACCTCTACTATGGCTATTGCGAGCCATTTTACTATGAGATACAATTACAGTAATGCCATGGAGGCATTCCGCATAGGAGGAAAAAGTGCGTATTCGTTTCATCCGTGTTCGAGTAATTCAAAACAACTGGACGGTATGCAACCACTGCGGAAGCCCCAAACCTGTGGGCGGAAAGTGCTCCGGCTGCGGTAGGTAGTTCTTTCGAAAGGCAAGGATTTTCAAGGTCCAACACTAGGTTTTTCCCTAGTCCTTGCTGGTAGAGAGCTAAGTATCGTTAGGTCATCGCGACTTAACACATATATACAAAGCTCTCTACCATTGGAACAATTTTCCCCTTGTTGAAATAACTACTCCCCTTTATAAGACCTTGCGAGGTTAATTGCCGTTCTTGATCTCATGGCAAATATTGTTATCAATAATCCTATTAAACCTGTAACCGAGAAAACTAAAGCAATCCCACGTCCAGGACCGTATCCAAGATATGGACCTAATAATTCAACACCAATTCCTGTAGTCATAAATGGAATAAATATATATTGAGTTAAAGGACCAATTAAAAATGCAGTAAGTGGAGATGCAGCTGTCTCAACAGTATGCGCAAATCCAAATACTCTACCTTGTCTATCAACAGGAACTATTTTTTGAACAACAGTTTGCTCGATCGCTTCAATAACTGGAATGAGTAACATATAAATGTACATTCCAACCGCAGTTAAAGCAATGATTGGACGTACAGTAAAAAATATACAAACAAACCACATAAAAATATTCATTATGAATAAAGTCCTCACTGGAGTTGATCCAATTCCTTTTTTAGCTACAAATATTCCACCTACAATGAATGCGCTACTTAATACTCCCCACATAATGCCCCAGGTTTGAACTGATACTAGTGACAGTCCATATGGATCCATTAACGCCATAAACACACCACCAAGTAAGTTATTAAAAGTTGTAAAAACAATAAGACCAACAAGTCCAGGAACAGACTTAATAATTCCAATTGTTCCTTTTAAATCCATTTGTTTTCCGTAACTCTCAGTGGATTTGTTAACAACATCTTTTTCGATATGGATAAAATATAAATGAATAAAAGATATAAAAGTCAGGAGAACTGAAATCGCAACGGCCCAGCCCATTCCTAAAAATCCAATTACTAAACCACTAAATACTGAAGTGATTGCAAATGCTATTCCATTTACTGTACCAACCATTCCATTTGCTTTATCTCTTTTATCCTCGTCAATTAAAATTGTAACTAAAGTGGAAAGGGCAATTCCCCTCATGTTCCCAGCAACAGCTCCGCACAAGATAAAAAATGATAAGAGCCAGAAATAAAATCCATGTAGTTCTAAAAGCGTAGATTCAGGAACTGAGAAAAATAAAATAAATGCTAATAGAAATGAAACAAGTGTTATTGCAGCCGAAAACTGCATAGAATATTTTTTACGATGATGATCTACAAAGTTACCAAATATAAGCCCCGAAAAAGAAGATAAAATCATAAAGGCACCGCCAATAAAGGCAGTAGCCATTACATTTTGAGTTTCTAAGTATGCCCAAAACGTCAAACAGAACCACAAAAAACTGTTCGTGACGTTTGCGATTAATGTGTTTACTAAAAGGCTGTTAAATGATTTCATTAGGATTTATCGATTTTTGCCGATTGTACTAGTATAAAGGGGCAGTTAACTGGTGGTAACATAAAACTGTCAAATTGCGATTTTCAAGATAGGAAGGATATTCGTGGTTTCTATTTCCATGAGTAAGCTAGTAACTCTTTAAATGTTACTTTTTTATCTTCTGTAATAATTATCTCAATTCAGGGTCTCATAGTGAGTGGATTAATTATACTGTTATAGATTCCTACTTAGTATTACAATTAATTACATGAACAATCAAGAATCCGCAAACAAAGCAATGAAATATTTATCTGTTATGGCGTTTTTTTTGATAAGTATGTTTTTATCACTATCAACCTCATATGCGGATATGACAGGTCCTCAAGGAATAATCCCAGGCACATCACCAGAGGGAAGTCGGGGCATTCTTATGATAGTGGGGACGGTCGTTGGAGTGGTGGCTTTAATTTCTTGGCTCGTTATTCGTGGGATAAGGAGAAAACACAATGTGGTTAGTAAGTAGCTATCTCTTAGCGCTATTTTTAACAATAATTATTGAGTTAACAATTACTTTTTTTTTAACTTCAAAACAAAGTCTCAAATCACGGCGATAGTTGCTGTAAATTTCATTACAAACCCAATCCTAAATTATTTACTTTTGATTAATAATCAATTTTCTATAATTAAATTAAGCTTATTAATAATTATAATTTTAGAATCAGTGGTTGTTTTAATCGAATGGAAATTATTGGTATTTGCTTTACAAGGGAAATCTAAAAAATTATTTGCGTTATGTGTAGTGATGAATTTTTGTTCATATATTACCGGCTTATTACTTTTTAGATAATTCTTGAAATTTTGCTCGAAATAACTTTGAACTACTCCTAACGAATATTATAAAAATCGAGATTTCGGTTTCTGGCGGAGGGAACAGGATTCGAACCTGCGAGTGCTTTCGCACACACGCTTTCCAAGCGTGCGCCTTAAACCGCTCGGCCATCCCTCCACGCTTGGTAAATTATATCCTAAATAATACGCTCTGTGACAGTCAAATCAGATACTTCCCATTCTAAACAAAAATTAAGGGGTTCTAAAATTCCCCAAACGCCATTATAATTGAGACAAGATTACTAGAAACGCCACCAACATCTTAATAAGTTTTTTTAATTACAACTACACATAAGTGACTGTTATAGGAACGTTACATGCAGTAACAAGGTATTGGAAACCCAAAATAAGCGAAGTTCCATTAGCCAAAACCCGCGAGGAAATTGCCGAAGCTCTGGCCATGCACTTTCTAAAACATGGAAATGTTCCAGTTACGGTTGTCAATGAAACGACTATATTGGATGTCGAAACTTTAAGAATCGATCCAACTACCGATTATGAAACTATCACCTCCGCAATCGATTACTATGAAAGTTTCCATCAACCCTATTCAC
The DNA here is from genome assembly GCA_964370865.1 of uncultured Candidatus Saccharibacteria bacterium. Lineage (GTDB taxonomy): Bacteria > Patescibacteriota > WWE3 > 2-01-FULL-39-13 > 2-01-FULL-39-13 > JAUPVU01. The sequence goes on from CAYJKF010000001.1 coordinate 3,282, forward strand.
TAGAGAACAGGATTGAAACCACCGAGGAAATCTCTGATGAATCAGAATCAGGACTCCCCATACTTTAGATAAAACGCCACTCATAATGCTAAAATTGCCACATGAAAAAGGTGTTTCAACATATTTGGTCGTTAATCAAAAAACCTAAAAAAAGTAAGCTTGTTCCTGGACTTCAAATATATACCCTGTGGATTCTAAGAATATTAACGTTGATGTCTGGAATATACCAATTGTTCTGGGGTGAAACTACAATAGGATTCATCACGCTTTTAGCATTTGCGATAATTACTACTCCAACAATTTTTACAAGAAATTCAATTAGAAAACTGCCATTCGAACTAGAATTAATGCTTTTTGTGATGGTCTTTTTTCAATTCATATTAGGAGAAGCCAATGACTTTTATATAAACGTTCCGTACTACGATAAAATCATGCACATATTACTACCACTCTTAATCGGATATACAACATTTATATTAATGTATACGATGTGGTACACGGATAAACTGGATACCTCGGTAAATGTAATGTTTGTAATTACATTCTTAATAGCAATGGGAATTGGAACTGTTTGGGAAATTCTAGAATATTTAAATGATGTATATTTAATCCCTATTATTCCAAACTGGCATCATTTTCAAGGATCAGCTACTGAAAATCAATTTTACGATACAATGCATGATTTAATTGCGGATATGGTTGGAGCCTTAATTGGTGCAAGCTTAGCTTACCTATATATAGCTAGAGCTAAAAAAACAAAAGGCTCAAGAAAATTAGAATTAATAAACGAGGTAGCTAAAGAGATCTTAGAATAAAACCTTTTCTATTTACATTAATAACAAGTCGCAGTATTATTCCTGCAAATGATTAATAGAGCACCTATCGAAACTAATACTTCCTTTGATGGAAACGAATCAAATGGACATAACCCATTACTGAGATTTTGTAGAAGGACACCATTTAATCCTCATCTGCCTAGACAAGTCCTGGAGGATAATTATATTAATAAGGGAGCTGAACTAGCTTCTCGACATGGTAGGAATGTAATCGATATTGTAAACCAAACTGCTACTGATTACCTATCTTTTGCGAGAGTATTTGAAGACCATGCTTTTTTGGGCATTAGAGAAATGGATATTGATAGGAGGCAATTATTTAAAGCATTTATAGACAGAAAATTAGGCAGAATTGGAAATACAGATGAATATCAATTTATAAATCAGATGGAAGAAATTATCCATGAGTGTTTAGAAAAAGGTTGGGAGTTGGAAGATCCATATTTTACTGATACGGCTTTATTAGGTGAGAACATAATTTCTGTAATAAATAGTACAAAGGATGATGAGGTATATTATGCTCTTAGAGACTTTATCATCCAGAGCGTCTTAGATAATGCATTGTGGAGCAATGTTGAACCATGGATCGAACCAGAAGAAAGTAACTATTCCTTAAACCCAACAGCTCGGGCCATTTGATCTTCAAGAACTAGCATAAATTTAGTTTTGAAATTGTCTTTACTAAATTTCTGAGCATAGTTTCTAATATAATTTGAGTCAAATCCGGTTTTATCCATCCTATTTAGGACAACACCTAAAGACTTAAAATTCAGCTCATCAAAAAATAACCCGTTTTGATGTTCTTTTACGATTTCTTTTAATCCACCACTACGATATGCAATTACTGGTTTACCAAACATCATAGGTTCGAGTGCAGACATTCCGAAATCTTCATCTTCAGTAGCAATAATGAATGCCTTACATTTCTTAAGTAGCTCAAATTTTTCCTCACTAGATACATAACCTAGCATCTCAACATTTGAATATTCTTTGGATAATTCCAATAAATTTTCATACTCACTACCTTTTCCTGCTACTTTTAATGGCACTTTCAGCCCACCACATGTTTGTATTATTAAATCAACGTTTTTGTACGCTTCAAGTCTCGATATGACTAAATAATAATCGCCATCTTTTACCGAATCCTCAAAGTCAGACTCACTTACCGTAATTTCTGGAAAAGGATTAATAACGGTTGCCTCCCTATTATAAAATTTCTTAATACGATCTTTCACAGTTTCGGAATTACAAAGCAAATAATCTGGACGCTGTGCAAACTGCTTGTCTTTATATCGCAAATAAGAATCAAGCGGAGAAAGAATTAATTTCCAAACTGGATTAGTTCTCTTTCTAATTTCACCAGGTAATCCATATAAGAATCTTGGAGGTGTATGAATGTAAGAAACATGAATTTGATTTTCTCTTGTTTTCTTAACTCCCTTCGCAAAATGTGCAGATGAAGAAATAATTAAATCGTACTGGCTCAAATCTAGATTTTCAAAATAGAATGGAAGATTGGCAATAATAAGTTTGTGCGCGAATTTTTTGAATTTGCCTGGAATATTATCCTTCCACTTTGGATAAAAAATTCGCGCGCCTTGTAATACGCCAGCCTTTTTCATCACCTCAGCATCATAAGTTGCAGAATAAATATCTGCCTGTGGAAATAACTCCCAGATTGCATTAACAACAGCTTCTGCTCCCCCGTATACATGCAAATAATCTTGTACTATAGCGACTTTTGCTGTTTTTAAATCCATACTAAAATAGTGGCAAATTATTAAACGATCTTTCCTTTAACTCAGCAAGTGGCTTTGCTAAACTTTTGAATTCCATTTTATCGAAAAACTTTCCAACGGTATCAAAATTAAAATCATACAATTCTGCTTTATCAAAAGTAAACTCTATTGGTATATTAGTAATTATAGTAGCTAACTGTTTCGATAAATATGCCTTGTCTTTATCATCAATTAATTTCTTTCGAACAACTTCTTTAATTTTATCTAAATTTTCATAAATCCCATCTAAATCACCAAACTCTTGGATTAGTGAAGTGGCAGTCTTTTCTCCAATTCCTTTTACACCTGGAATATTATCACTTGGATCACCACGCAACGCTTTATAATCAATCATCTTGACTGGTTCAAATCCATATTTTTCTTTGAAACTTTCAGGAGTAAAATATGCCTTTGGAATAAATGGAGGCTTGCCTGGTCTAAAAACAGATATCTTCTTATCAATAAGTTGCATCAGATCCTGATCAGAGGTGGAAATTACCACTTCATCCATTTCAGATGACGCCAAAGTTGCCATAGTTCCTAATACATCGTCCCCCTCAAATCCATTAGATGTTATACGTGGAATATTAAACGCTTCTAAAAGTTTAATTATATTTGGAAATTGCGAACTAAAAACCATCTCATCGTCTGGCTCCATCTGCATGCGAGTTTTTTGATAATCTGGATATAAAGTCTTTCGAAAAGATGGAAGCTCCTCACTCTCCCAAGCACAGATAAAATGAGTGGGCTCGACCTCCTTAATAATATCGAAAATGGCCTTAGCTAAGCCAAAAGTCATCCCGGTGTATTCTTCCTTAGAATTCTTCAAATCCTTGGGATACCCATGAAAAGACCGATGTAGAAAGTAAAAAGTGTCTAAAATTAATAACTTACTCATTGCGTAATTATACAGTGCTAATCAGTTAATCAAAATTCGCGTCTAACTCCCTTTCCAAATAGTTTCTTGTATTCCCAACTTAAAATTAACAAATCTTGCCATTACAAATAATAAATCTGAAAGTCGATTAAGATAGGGAGAAAACTCCATAACACTCGGACTATTTAGTGCGACTAAATCTCTTTCTAATTTTCTTACTAAAGACCTGGCATTATGAAGATATGCTGATTGCAAAGATCCTCCTGGTAAAATAAAATTTCTCAATTTGGAAAGCAAATTCTCATACTCATCAATTGTCTTTTCTATATTCTCAACTTCCTTTTTTGAATTAAATGAAATATTCGATCCTGCGGCAATTGCACCGACAGTAAATAAATCAGATTGAATTGCCTCAAGAACTTCGATTTCTTCTGTAAAATCTTTTTTTATTCCAACATCTAAATAAGAAACACAAATTCCAATTAAAGAATTTAATTCATCAAGGGAACCTAAAAAATCAATAACTGGAGAAGCTTTCGAAATTCTTTGACCATTTGCTAATGATGTCTCACCTTTGTCACCTGAGCGAGTATATATTTTCATAATCTAATAACTAACTATTTAAAATATGATAAGCAAGAATTGCTGAAGCAACATGTACATTTAATGAATAATTTTTACCATACATTGGCAAATGTACAACCTTATCAGACCTGCTTAATGAATATGGATATACACCTGCGGTTTCATTTCCGAGTAAAATACAGACTTTGTCGTCATATTCCACATTCCTGTAATCTTCTGATTTTGGCGTAATTTCAAGCGAAACTAACTGCATGCCCTTTTTCTTTACATAATCAATCCCATCTTCATATTTTTCAAAATGGACCCAATCAATACGTTGCTCGTTGGACATGGACGTAATAGTTATGTCATCATTCTCACCAGGCTTAGAAGTACGTCCAGTTAAAACTAATTCCGTAGCTCCAACAGCATCCGCAATCCTAAACATGTGACCAACATTAATAGCACTATCCAGATTTTGTAAAAGAAAAATTATCTCCGTATTTTTGCGATTAGATTTACATTCACGTAAGAATGATTTTAATTCAGTATGTTTAGAGGGTTGCATAATTATTTAGTAGAGTAAGTTACTCTGTATACAATACCTTCTTTATCACCAGTAATGTACATTACATCATCCCAAGTTTTAATATCAACCGGGCGATCAACAACAGTTCCATTGTTAGTTAACCATCCTGTTATAAAATCAGTTGGCTGTCCTGCATTTCCATTCTCATCAAGTGGAACTCTTATTACTTTATATCCAGTTGGAACAGTTCTGTTCCATGACCCGTGAAATGCGACTAACAAATTATTATTTAATTGCTCCCCAAAGTTCGCATTCTCAATTAATTCGATGCCAAGTGGGGCAGAGTGAGCCTGCATCTTAACAAAAGGTCTTGTAGCACCGGCACAAGCATCACCAGCCTCTTTTGAAATGCTAAAACTTCTATCTAAAATATTGTCACCATAACAATATGGCCAACCGTAGAATTTACCAAACTCAATAACGTTTATTTCCTCTGGAGGAACATCATCTCCTAAACTATCACGTCCCATTTCTGTTGCATATATTCGTCCAGTCCGTGTATCCTGAGTCATAAAAACGGAATTACGAAGACCCGTTGCAAATCTTTTTAAATTATCGCCATCATTATCCGAAATCATAATTGTTGCCCTATTGCTATCAGACTCATTACATACGTTACAAGTAGATCCAATAGAAGTTAATAATTTTATGTCGCCTTCGTAATTTATGAGTTTAATTGTTCTGGTGTAATGTCCTCCTCCACTCGAAAGGTCATAAAGTTTTTCTTGCGAACCAAGTTTAAAAGTGTCTATATCCAATTCCCACCTACTAACTAAATTAGTTTCTGCAACATATAAATAGCACTTAGGAAAATCAACCGGGCAAAATACGGTTAATCCGTGTGGCTGATTTAAACCACTAAGAATTGCAAGATTTACATCAGCTCTACCATCTTTATTTTTATCTTGAAGAACCATTATTTTCCCTTGATCTGTAATCGAAACATACATAGTTCCATTACTATCAAAAGCCATCACTCTAGCTTTACCAAGTTGTTTAGCAAATACGCTTATACTAAAACCTTCTGGTAATTTTAGGTTGGATAAAAGAGCTTCTTCATCAGCTGTAGGTTGCACAACTACAGTATTCCCGTCGTCCTTCCCATTTTGAGTTTGATTTCCATTGATTGGATTATTTACCACCTCCAATTTGCTAATCGCCTGTTTATAGGCGAAAACCATCAATACAACTACAATAATAACAATCAAAACTGCGATTACATATTTTAGATATGGCCTTAAATTCATACGGCAATTATAGCAAGATATGGGAATATTGAAGAATATAATCAAAACGCATAATATTCGACGTCAGAAAGTGAATGAGGAGGAAATGATATGATTTAAGTATGTCTATCTCTCATTATTCAATTCCAGATGACGTTAAATCGGTGGACTCAGCCCCACAAGAAATTCCACCTTCAGAATCGACTTATGTTAATTCGCATACTAATTTAATTAGAAAGAAAAAGATTGCGATTCTTACTATCACTATTTCTCTATTATCCATAACTGGTTTGTTGCTTTTTTATAACCTAAACAAAACAGATATCTCCCTCTGGTACAAACCCATCTCCGAAGATAACCAATCTGTAGCTAATCAAACACCTGAAGTCACAAAGCTATCTCCGTTAATACAAGACGATTCATCGTGGATATCAATTCCTCCAACACCTGATGAGATTACAAATATAGATGGCAGAGAAATTGAAACATTTCCAGCAGTGTACGTTCAACCTTTTAGCGCGAAGTCCTTTCAAATTCTTGATGAAAAGGGTGAAGACCAACTCACATGGAGCGAAGATTATATGTTCAGCAAAGACGAAAACATCACAATCGAGGCTATTTCAGTTGACGAAAATAGTAATTGGTCTCTGATATTTCCTAGTAATACTACTTACACTCTTAGAATTGACGATTTCAACAAATCAGGATTAATCGAAATAGTCTATGGTGTCGGTAATGATAAAGAAAATACTTCACTTAGAATCATCTATCTCGATTTGTTGAAAGCTGATGTTGATGGGGGGAAAATTTTCATCACTCCAAACAAAATATCAAAGTTAATCACTAAATCTGGAGACGTAATCGAACCAAGCGGAATTTCCATAGGTGAGGACATGATGGATAATGTAGGACCAACAGTAACATATACGGTTCGTCCGGTTAATGAAATGCAGTCCGAAGTTACTCTAGTACCATACGATACATCGGGAGTGAAAAGTATTCTTTTCTCGACGCAGTTGCCAAATTATAAGCAATACACAACACCCTTTATCATCAACAATGAAGGAATACCGAATATTAAGCTTGTTATGGACGATACATTAGGTAATAGATCATTTGGGTCACTAGTACTATTGGCCGGTAATTAATACCTTCCCGGCATGGTGCTTTCACTTACAACATTGTATTTTATTGCCATTCGACCTTCTTCTTTTTCTATCATAAAACAATATTCGTATGAGACATCCAATACTAAAGGATAAGCTATTTCACACGTGTTATTAGCGATTTCCATTGTTCTCGGATTATATGGAGGCTGGAACATCCCATCGGCAGCTCTCATTTCCAATACTTCAAACACTACCGATCCTTTATTTATTTCCACTAGTTTTAATTTAAGGGCTGCAATGTGATTATCAAGTGAGTTGCCCATCTCATCAGGAAGATTATCAACCTCAAATATAAATTCAGATCCCTTTACTAAAACATTATCTAAATAACCCGTTACAATCGATTCCATCGGATTCGGATTTGCAATTAGTGGGACTTTCCATACAATCCAATCAGTCAAAACATCCTCATACACCCCCGTTAGCAGCGTTTTATCCTCAACTATTTGTTTTGTTTTTGTCGAAAAATACACAAGAAAACCACCGAAAACGAGAAGCACAATCACTACTAATAGAGCAGCTGTTTTGGAAGATTTCATATTATAATCCTACCACTTTGTGGATAGACTAATAAAACAAATTAAAAATGTTAAGCAACGAATGCTAATATAAATATATGAGAATAACCTTAATGCGACTCGGATGTGGATTGCTATTGGTTATATTAGTCCTAGTCTTCTTTTTCATTTCTACATTTAGTGGTGGAGTAAAAGGTTTTTGGTACGACATAACCAAACCGACTTTTGATCCGCTGGATTCTAATGTAAGAGAAAAAAGCGAAAATGTGAAAAATAGAATAGTTACAGATTTCGATTTTCTTAACTCACTACCACAATTAACGCTATATGGCGTACATAACACGGACTTATGCGCCAAAACCGACTACAGTTACAAACAACCCATCGGATGGTCCAGTTCCTTATATACTTGTACATATACCTCACAAAGATATTATGGAATAGACAGAATGTACGATGATTCAGTCAAATCACTAATCGAACATGTTACAAAAAATAAAAAAGGATTGATTTTTCAGGAGTATGATTTAGAGCAGATTTTTCTGGAGAAAGACTGGGTGAAGGACCCTGCTACAATTAAAAAACTAATTTCATCACATAATTTAGCAAATAAAGATAAACCTGCAAAAGATATTTATGATGTCATCTCCTTTATAGAAGGAAGAAGTAAGAACTATGTTTCAACATATAAATTATCAGATGATGGATACAACGTTGAATTATACTTTTTTGATCATGGGGAATTACCAAGCAGAACAGATATAAAAGGTATTTATAACTCAAGCGACACTCCGGATTTGCGTGAGGAGTATATATCTGAGATTGTTAAAACCCATCCTTACGGGATGGTTGTGACAATCACCTCTACATATTTTGCAAAGTAATTATTCTCTAAATTCTAACGACTCTATTATTTGCTTGAAAATCTCTTGCTTGTTCTCATCTGGAAAATATCCAGTCTCACCAGTATTTCCTAAATGAAATGTATACAAGTCATCTCCTCTAGTAAAAACATAAATAGGATGCCCCTGTTCATAAGGATTGTAAGTGCTTAAAATGCCCTCTGTAAACGAGGTCTTAATTATTTCCTTGTCGCGATTATATAATTCGACACATCCAGTATAAAGCTGCGTCTCCCATTCCCCCATAACGTAATCATCGGATTTTCCTTCTTTGCATAAATCCTTAATAAAATATTCCTCTGGTGTGTGATTATTCTTATTAGGAAAAGAAGACAAATAAGCATAAAAAGTATAGGGATAGTATGGATATTCTGAATTCTCCGATTTACCTCGTGGAGTTTCAATAATCATAATTACACCATCCTTTTCATCTACCCAATATTCTGAGGGATAATTGAAGGTAAGGGTGTCATTAGAATATGTTTGCCAATTAAGATACGAACCCTCACTTATTTTTGAAAGTGAAGAAGTTCTTTCTTTGTTCCAAGCGGACGCGAATAAATATAGCAATACTGCACAAAATATTAGGAGGAAAATTACTAGATATAATTTATTTTTATTCGACATTTTATAATTCGATTCCTGGTCGGGGTGAGAGGACTTGAACCTCCGACCTCACGCACCCCATGCGTACGCGCTAGCCAACTGCGCTACACCCCGTTGCGATTAAATTATATACTAAAAGATAGGCATATGGATAATATTTCGGAAATCCAACAAGGTCAACCAGAGGGTATTGGCCGCAGGTCATTTATGAAGGGTACAGCAGCACTTGTGGCAGTAACCAGTATTGCAGCCTTGACACAAAACAAACCACGTCAAGCTATCATGTCGGTAATCGAAAATGTTGGTAACCTAGGAATAATTGAATTGAAACGTGTGAAACATGGCATTACTACAATCCCCGAAGCGACTAGAAGACTAGATAAATCACTACTAGAACTTAAACCTCAGGAATATGATCTTAGTTGTGAATATGCATCCACAACATACCTACTAAAGGCACTCGGTTATGAATATACAGAAGATCAACTAATAGAAAAAACAACTCCACATGAATTTCCTTGGAATGGCGTTCACCCAGAGTTGAAAAATAAAAAACTAAATAATTCTGATAGGTTTGGAAAACTTCCACCAAACCCATACGGAATTTATCCAGGTCCTTTGAGGGAAATGTTAGGCAATCTTCCCGAAATTAACAATTCGAATTTAGAACCACAATATTGGAACCAACGAGTGATAAGAAACGTAGATGAATATAAAAACACAATAAAGAGTTTACTCGATTATGGTTATCCTGCGGTTGGATGGTTTAGCAATGCTAAAGACGTAGCTGAAATAAAATCAATACAAATAGGCGGTGAATTAGTAGCAACTGACCAACATGCGGCTTTAATAACAGCATATGGAGTAGATCAAAAAGGAACTGAAATGCTCGAATACCTAGACCCGATTAATCCATCGCAGTATTACTATATGCCTATCGCCGAATGGTCTGAAAGAGCGGCACCTGTAGGATACAATCTGTTATCCCTATTGCCAAAGGATAATGCGAATTAGTCTTATCGTTTTGAGTATTGTGGTTTCTTTCTAGCTTTTGTTAAGAATGGTTTCTTTCTCTCAACTTTTCTAGAGTCTCTAGTCATTAAATCTGAAGTTCTTAGAATTGCTCTTAATGTTTCGTCGTAGGCAACTAGTGCTCTTGCAACACCAAGTCTAACTGCCTCAACTTGGCCTGTATTTCCGCCACCTTGAACTTTTATACTTCCACTAAATTTTGATTGAGGATGGGAAACTCCGATTGCATGAAATGGTTTTACCCACTCGAGTGCAGCTTCTGCTTCTGGAAAATAATCTTTTGCAGGTTTTCCATTAATAGTAAATTCGCCCTTTTCTGCATATAACCATACTCTTGCAACTGCTCTTTTTCTTCTACCTGTTCCATTAAAAAAAGCTTTTTTCTCGGATTTTTTAGTCATGTTTAATTAGTCTTCAACTGTCCTTGATGAGGGTGCTCCGCATCTGGATAAATATATAAATCAGCAAGTCTCACATCTCTTAATCTATTCTTAGGTAACATTCCTTTTACAGCTTCGCGAATCATTCTGTTAGGATTTGACTTTCTAACCTGAGCAGCAGTGTGAGTTCGTAAATTACCTACATAGCCAGAGTGTGATCTGTAAAGTTTAGCATTGTCTTTATTTCCGGTTAATACAACTTTTGCAGAATTAATTACAACAACTTTATCTCCAGAATTCATATAAGGTACATAAGTAGCTTTGTGCTTTCCCATTAATAAATGAGTAATTTCGGTTGCTGTTGATCCTAAAACTTTTCCATCAGCATCAATTAAATGCCAATTTTGAACTACTTCTTTTTTTGTAATTGCTCTAGTTACTTTCATTTATTTTTTATCTTCAACTTTCTTAACTGTTTTTGCCTTTGGTTTTGCATCGGACTTCGCTTTTGGCTTTGCGGAAGACTCTGTTTTAGAAGTCTTAGCCTTGGCCTTAGTTTCTGTCTTAGCCTTAGGTTCGTCGATAACCATTTTAATATCATCAACTAGCGAAATATAAGCCATCTGTGTAACATCACCATTTCTAATATATGACTTTTGGATTCTAGTATATCCACCATTTCTTTCTTTATATTTTGGACCAATCTCAGTTAATAATTTCTCAACAATCTCTTTATTTTGTAATCTGCTGAGTAAAAGTCTTCTATTAGCTAAAGTATTATCCTTGGCTCTAGTGATAAACTTCTCCGCAAATGATCTTAAATATTTAGCTTTTGGAAGGGTAGTATGAATTTTACCTTTATCAAATAACGCACAGGCCATACCTTGAACCAAGGCTTTTCGACCCTCTGCTGTTCTATCTAATTTTTTACCCTTAACATTATGTCTCATTTTTATTTAAGATTTTCTCTTTCTAATAACTCAATAATTTCTTTAATAGATTTTTCACCTAAATTTCTGATTCTTAATAAGTCATCCTCAGATCTATCAGCTAAATCTCCTAAAGTCTTTATACCAGCTTTCTTTAAAGCATTAATTGTTCTAGTTGCTAAATGTAGTTCCTCTAAAGCTACTTCATCAGCTGAGACTCCTGCTTTTGCAACACTCTCTTCGTTATCTAGAACTAATTGAGCTTCTTCTTGCTCCGTATAATCTAAACCAGTTTGTAGTTTATAGAAGTACTCTTTTAAGGTTTTTGACGCCTCTCTTATAGCAACTTCTGGATCTACTGAACCATCTGTTTTGACAGTAATGATAAGTTTATCAAAATTACTCTCTCTACCAACTCTTGTATCTTCAACCGATACGATGATATTGCTAATAGGTGAAAAGTTAGCATCAAGTTGAACTGTTCCAATGGCTCCTGTTGATTCTTCTGGAGCTGCTACGTATCCGTAACCTGTTTCAACTGTTAAGTAAGCTTTTAATTTCCCTTTCTTATCAGCAAGCTCTGTAATAAACAAATCCTTATTCATTACTTGAACATCAGATGTTGATTCGATATCCTTAGCGGTGACCTTTCCGGGTCCTGTAACATCAAGTTTTAATTCAACTGGACCTTCAACGGTTTTATTAAATCTAACCTTTTTTAGGTTAAGTAAAATATGTAACACGTCTTCTGTAGCACCATCTATAGTGGAGAACTGGTGTGCCACACCGTCAATTCTAACTTTGGTAATAACGCTTCCTTGTGAGGAAGAATACAAAGTTCTTCTAAGTACACTACCTATTGTTTGTCCGAAACCTTTCACTAAAGGTGAAATCTCGAACACTCCTACTTGACCGTCGTTGCTTACGACTTTAAGGTTTAGCCTTGGTATATAAAACATAATTTATAACTTTTTTGAGTAAATAATAGATAAAATATCTAACTTATTTACCTAGAATAATACTCAACTATTAACTGCTCGTTTATCTCGTGATGTATATCATCTCTTGTTGGCAAGGAGTTCATTTTAATTCCTTTTTCGCTTTTATCCCACAGTAACCATGCGGGCATTTCGTCTTCAGGTCTTGGAGCAGCTTCAACCGCGACGAATTTTAACACATCATTTGGCTTAACTTGATAAGATGGAATATTTACCGGCTTACCATTTACTGTTACCTTATTCTGCCTAATCTTCTGTCTTGCTTCAGCTCTTGATGCTGAAAATCCAGCTGTGTAAATAACACTATCTAATCTCGACTCTAAAATAATCAACAAAGTCTGACCTGTAACTCCTCTAACTCTTGCTGCTTCCTCATAATATCTTCTAAATTGAGTTTCTAAAATTCCATAGATTCTCTTTACTTTCTGTTTCTCTCTTAAATGTCTTCCGTATTCGGAATGACCTCTTCTGGTTCTTAAATGTTTTGGTCCAGGAGGTTGGTTTCTTCTGGTAACAGCACATTTATCGGATAAACATCTTGCACCTTTTAAGAATAATTTCTGTCCTTCTCTTCTGCATAACTTGCATTTTGGTCCTGTATAACGTGCCATTTATACTCTTCTCCTTTTCTTTGGTCTACAACCATTGTGTGGCATAGGTGTAACATCAACAATTTTCGATATTCCAAGTCCTGCATTTCTTAAGGCCTTAACACATTGTGATTTTCCAGATCCGACACCTTTCATTCTCACTTCAACTTCTTTTACTCCTAATGAAACAGCCTCTTTTGCTACGCTTTCCCCAATAATAGTCGCGGCGTATGGAGTAGCTTTTCTTGATCCTTTAAATCCACTTTTTCCACCAGTACCCCAGCAAACTGCATTACCTTCTGCATCAGAAATAGTAACGGTCGTATTGTTATATCCAGAATATACAAAAGCAATTCCATAAGGAGTAATTGCTCGTGCCGACTTTTTTGCTTTTGTGTTAGTTTTTTTTGCCATATTTATAAATTAAGATTATTTCTTCGATTCTGCTTTCTTATTTGCTCCACCTACTGCGGATGTTTTACCTCTCTTGGTTCTAGCATTCTTTTGAGTATTCTGCCCTCTAACAGGAAGATTCTTTTGGTGTCTAGTTCCTCGATAACTTTGAATATCTTTTAATCGTTTTATATTCTGAACTACGATTCTTCGTAATTCTCCTTCAACCATTATTCCGTGTTTTTCAATTGCAGTTCTTATATCTGCTAATTCGGCCTCCGTTAAGGTACTTGCTCTCTTGTTTCCGTCAACCTTAGCGGTTTTCAAAATTAATTTCGCATTTGTTGGACCAATTCCATAAATATATCTTAAAGATATTTCTATTCGTTTTTTTTCAGGTACATCGATTCCAACTATTCTAGGCATATTATCCTTGTCTTTGTTTGTGCTTTGCGACTGCACTGCAAATAATATATACGCGGCCTTGTCTTCTAACCACTTTACAATGTCTGCATCTTTTTTTTACGCTAGGTCTTACTTTCATAATGTTATTACTTTCACAATGCTACTTCTTTCAAATATTTTTCATTCTAAATACTATACGTCCAGTATTTTCATCGTAAGGGCTAAATTGAATCTTTACTTTATCCCCAGGCATTACTTTAATTCTGGCTTTTCTCATTTTGCCCGAGATATACCCTACTACTAATTTTTCTTCTTCATCTAACTCTATAGAGAATTTTGCGTCTGGCAAAGCTTCTCTAACCGTTCCAATCTTTTCTATAAATTCTTTATTACTATCGTTAATATTTCCGTATTTGTCCATAAAATATCCAATAAAGGATATATGCTTTTTTCAAGCTATCAATAACTTACTACTATTTATTGCTACCGCACAATTTTAGCACATCAGGCTAAATGGTCAATATTTCAGGACCTTTTTCTGTTACTGCCACGGTATGCTCAAACATGCCAGTCAGACTACCATCTTGTGTTGTAGCCGTCCAGCCATCCTCTGTTATCTTAATTTTAGGACTGCCCTCTGAATACATTGATTCTACGGCTAAAACCATACCTGGCTTAATCTGGGCTCCTTGGCTAGGTACACCAAAACAAGGAATAATTGGGTCCTCGTGAGGAGCTAATCCCACTCCGTGACCAGCATAATCTTCGACAACTTCAAAACCAGCTTCCTCTACGACCTTTTGCATTGTGTTAGAAATCTTGCCAATACGGTTTCCCGGCTTTGCTTCTTCTATTGCCAACATGAGTGAGTTTATTCCAATATTGAGTAATTTATCCCTCTTTTTATCGTCCGTATTAAATTGTAACGGTAAATGATCTAAATGGTCAAATCCAACATAGCTTGTCCAACAGTGGTCGGTATAGAAGCCACCTCTTTTTAGGCCTATATCAATCGAAATAAGGTCGTTTTGGCTCAATGGGGTACTATTTGGCATTCCGTGAATCCAATCTGCGTTTACGGCAATACACGACCCATATGGATAATTATCGATTTCTTTAAACCAGGGAGTAGCTCCGCTTTCCATTATCATTCTTTCTATCTCGTTATTTATATATAACGTGGTAACTCCTTCCTTGACTAATTGAAAGGCCTTTACCAAAATTTGATTGGTTAGATGACCCAATTTGCGAATTTCTTCTATTTGTTCAGGTGATTTAATATATATCATTCTTCTTCGATGGAAGGTTTAACAAATTCAACCCTTGTGAAGTAACTTCTTAGATCCACTTGAATTTCCTCAACTGTTCTTTCACCATCAATTCTAGTTAACCTTCCCATATTGGTATATTCGATTAATAAAGGTTCCGTTTCACTGTGAAAAATATTTAACCTCTTTTTTATACTTTCATCACTTTCATCGGCACGACCTTCGATAAGCGATCTGCTTTTCAATCTTTTTAAGCATTCCTCTTCTCTAACGTGTAGATAAAAAACATATGTAATTGCCCAATCTTGCTTATCTAAAAAATTAAGAAAATTATTAATTTGATTTAAATTTCTCGGATATCCATCAATAACAAATCCTTGCTTATCCGAAGATAACATTAGGGGAAATAAAATTTCATTCTCAATAATTGAGTCGGGAACCAAATTCCCAGCTTTCCAAAATTCATCCATTTTCTTCGATAATTCATTCCCGGCCTGGCTAGCTTTTCGAACCTCTTGTCCTGTTGATATAAATTTGTAATCTAAAAAGTCTGCGAGCTGTATAGCTTGTGTGGATTTACCGGAGCCTTGTGGGCCTAAAATTAATACTACTGGTTTGCTCATAATCCTGGAATTCCTAAACCAGATAGTTGACCCTTCATTTTCTTTGCTACGTCTTTCTGAGACTCTTTTAAGGATTTATTAATTGCCTTTTCTAAATCTGTACGTCTTTCACCATTTTCTAGAATCTGTTCAATATGTTGATCGCCTCTTATAGTTATTTCAAAACTTCCTTCATAAACTTTAGTCATTATCTTTTCCATTTCTTTTTTCATCATGTCTGCCTGTTTTTTTAAAGCATACATTTCTTTCATTTCACCAAAATTAACCATATTTTATTCTTTCATTAACTAGTAAAACTTTTGTATTCAGAAGTAATTACTTTAGATTGTAATTGTTTTACAGTCTCTAATACAACTGATACTACAATTAATAAACCGGTTCCGCCAATTGCCAAGGACGAAACACCGGTATAGTTTTGTATAATCGTTGGAATTATTGCTACAGCGCCTAAAAACAATCCTCCAGCAAGTGTTAATCGATTTATAACATACTTAAGATATGAAACTGTTTGTCGGCCTGGACGGATTCCTGGTAGATATCCGCCGGCAGTTCTTATCTCTTCTGCAATTTTATCTGGATTAAAGGAAATATTCGTATAGAAATATGTAAAAAGAAAAATTAATAAGAAGTAGGTTATTCCATAGAGCCAACCTGTACTTTGGAAATTTATACTTAACCAGATACCAATTTCTGACAATGTTGGGTTAGGTAAATTTTGTAAATATGAACCCAGCATACTTGGAAGCAATACTAACGACACAGCAAATATTAATGGCATAACACCTGACTGATTAATCTTTACAGGGATATATGTTCGCGAAGCAGTTTGTCTGTTTTGACCATTAGTGCCAGAATATTGGACTTCTATCTTTCTAAAGGATTCGTTTATATAAACAACAGCAAAAATAACTCCAAGTCCAACTAATCCAAAAATTATTATATTAAAAAGTTGGGTAAGGTCGAATAAACTTATTAGGCCTCCGAGTCCTCCAGGAATACCAGTTAAAATTCCTGCAAAAACTAGCATAGAAATACCATTTCCAATTCCTTTTTCTGTTATAAGCTCTCCAAGCCAAACTACCAAATAGGTACCTGCTGTAGAAATCAGAACAAAAAGTAAAACATCTAATGGACTATTGGTAGGTAAAATCGACATGCCACCAAAAGTTTCTCGGTTTAATAAATAGTAAATTCCATATGCCTGAACAAGAGCAATTGGAAGAGTTAGTAGCTGGGTATACATATTCAGTTTCTGTCTTCCAGCGGATCCTTCATCTTTCAACATTTGTTCAACTTTTGGTGATAGCATCACAAACAATTGGACAATAATAGATGCATTAATGTAAGGTCCAATTCCTAATGCAACGATAGAGAGATTTCTAAGTCCTCCACCTGCAAATAAATTTAGGAATGATGCGAATTGGCTATTATCAAATAACGCTTTTAAAGCTTCTAAATTTGCGGTTGGAACTGGAATGTGTGCTAAAAAACGATATAAAGCTAGAACTGCAAATGTTATAAGCAGTTTTTTCCTAATGTCTGGAATTTTTAATGCTTTCGCAAGATCAGAAATCATCTAATTATTATTCTACCTTACCACCGGATTTTTCGATCTTTTCTTTTGCTGCGGTCGAATACCAAAAACCTTTAACATTTAGTGCAGTTTTAATTTCTCCTCGACCCAATATTTTAATAAAATCGACAGAATCCTTAGTACTTAACTTTGTTTTAACTTCAGCTACCGTAATATCCGTGGCTTTTCCTGCCATTCTAACTAAGTCTGCTAAATTAATTGCAACTACTTTAAATTGTCCGTGAGCTTTAAATCCTTTATGATAAGGAGTCTTTCTAACTAAAGGTGTTTGACCACCTTCAAACCATGCGTGAGGTTTAGTTCCTTGTCTTGCTTTCTGTCCTTTAGTTCCAAGACCTGTTGTATGTCCACCTTTGCCTGAACCGTGACCACGACCGACTCTTTTTCCACGTGATTTGTGTCCTAATATTCTAGTTAGGTTATTTAATGATATTGCCATATTATTTTGTTACGATTCTTAACTTTTTTAATGCATCAACTGTTGCGTATGCATTATTAATTTGATTAGTGCTTCCGATAACTTTAGCTGAAATATTTCTAATACCTGCTAATTCGAAAATTTGTCTAACACTACTTCCTGCGATAATTCCGGCTCCATCTGGTGCAGGTTTCATAAACAATTTTGATGCACCATGTTTAGAAGTTACCTCATGTGGAATACTACCGTTTGTAGTAATTGGCACATCGAATACATCTCTCTTTGCTCTATTTATAGCTTTTTTCATAGCAACCATATTTTCTTTAGATTTTGCAATACCAATTCCAACCTTCCCAGATCTATCACCAACAACCGCAAGTGCTGAAAAATGATAGGCTGCTCCACCTTGTCTCTTTGTTGAAACTCTTCTAACATTCAATACCTTCTCTTCGAATTGCTGAACTCTTTCTTCACTTTGTTGTTCCATTGGTCTACCTAATTTTCTTTCCATATTTTTATAAATTAATTCCCTTAGAACGAATTCCCTCTGCTATATTTTTAACTCTTCCGTGATATCTGTATCCATTTCTATCAAAAATAGCGCTTTCGATTTTTAAACCTTTTAATTTCTCTCCGATATTTTCTCCAACTTCTAATGCGATTTTTGATTTAGGTCCTTTGAATTCTGTCGCAACAGAAGACTCCGAAGCTAATACTTTTCCTTCACTGTCGTTTATTACTTGTGCGTATATATTTTTATTTGATCTAAAAACACAGATCCTTGGTTTCTCAACTGTTCCTTTGCTTAAACCTCTTGATCGAGTGTTTCTTCTTTGTTTTGCTGTTTGATGACTTTTTTTCATATATCTCCTTTATTTCTCTTCTAAAGTTACTTCTTAGAAGCCTTTCCTTGTTTTCTCTTTATTATTTCGTCTTTATATTTAATACCTTTACCTTTATATGGTTCAGGTTTTCTAATTGCTCTTATATTTGCAGCAACTTGTCCCACCGATTGTCTATCAATTCCAGATACTTTTATCATAGTGTTACCTTCGACATCTAAGGTTATACCTTCTGGTGCGATTACTACTACAGGATGAGAATATCCGATTTGAATCTTCAAATCCTTACCAGTTTTTTCCACTCTATATCCAACTCCTACCAATTCTAATTCTTTGGAGAAACCTGTATTTACACCTTCCACTGCATTATTGATTAATGCTCTAGCTAGTCCCCATTGAGCTTTTCCTTCTGGATTTGTGCTATCTTTTAAAGTTAACTTTAAAAATTCCCCGTCTGGTTTAACTTCAATAATATCGTGAACAGGGACTTCCAAAACACCTTTAGGACCTGTAACTGTTACAAAACCTTTTTTCATGTCGATTTTTGTATCTGTATTTAGTTTTATTGGTGTGTTCCCGATTTTACTCATTTTTAATAAACTACAAACAAAACTTCTCCTCCTAAATGTTTCTTTCTAGCTTCTTTGCTAGACATAATTCCTCTTGGAGTTGAAACCACGTAAACACCTAATCCACCAAGTACTGGTTTAAGATCCTGAGATTTTGAATACATTCTTAAACTTGGCTTAGAAACTCTTTGTATGTGGCTCATTGAAGCTACTCCATCTGCATACTTGAGAGTTATATTAATTCCTTTAATCTTTCTTCCTTCTAATTTAAAAACTTTAAAGTCTTCAATGAAACCAGTATCTTTTAAAGTCTGTAATACGTTTTCATTCATTACAGAATGATTTACTTCCAAGCTTGGTTTGTTAACGCTATAAGCGTTTCTTATTCTTGTTATTAAGTTTCCTACTGTATCGATACTCATATTTTTACCAGCTTGCCTTTCTTATACCAGGTAATACACCTTGGTGGGCTAACTCTCTAAAACAAATACGACAAATCTTAAACTTTCTCATATATCCACTATCTCTACCACATCTCTCACAACGGTGATACTCACGTACCTTATATCTTTTTTTCTTTTTCCATCTTTCGATTAGACCTTTTCTTGACATAAATTAATCTTTAAAAGGCATCCCTGTAGCCTTTAATAAACTATATGCGTATTTAGAATCACGAGTTGTCGTTTTTACAGTAATCTGCAAAGGTTTATTATACGTTATTTTATTTGCATCTACCTCAGGAAAAACTAAATGCTCTCGTAAACCTAAATTATAATTTCCACTGTCATCAAAATTCTTTTTGGTAACCCCTCTAAAATCTTTGACCCGAGGAAGTACTATTTTAACTAATTTCTCATAAAAATCCCACATTTTTTCGCCTCTTAAAGTTACGGCAATTCCAACGATCTGTCCTTCTCGTAATTTAAAATTAGAAATGGAAACCTTAGAAGGTCTTTTTGAAGGATGTTGGCCAGTTATTGCTGCAATATCTGAAACACATTCTTCAACGAAAGTTTTGTTATCTCTCATTTTTCCAATACCCATATTCACTACGATTTTCTCGAATCTTGGAACAGCTTGAACTGAACTTAAATTTAATTCTTTCTTTAATTCCATCTTAAGTTTTGATTCGAAATCTTTTTTAATACTCATTTTATTTACCTAGAATATCACTAGACTTTTTGCTAAAACGAAATTTTTTGCCATCAACCATCTTGTAACCTACTTTTGTTGGTGTATTTAGCTTTGGATCTATTAACACAACATTTGATACGTGAATTGGCCTTGAGACTTGAACTTTTCCGCCTGGTTCATTATTTTTTGGCTTAACATGTTTTGTAAACATATTTAAATTCTCTACTAGTACTTTGTCAGACTTAATATAGATTCTCTCGACAACACCTTCAGCGCCTTTGTCTTTTCCTGCTATTATTTTTACTTTGTCGCCTTTTCTAATTTTCATATGATTACCAGACCTCTGGTGCTAACGAAACTATTTTACTGAACTTTAAGTCTCTTAATTCTCTGGCTACTGGACCAAAAATCCTCGTACCTCTGGGATTGTTAGCAGTGTCGATTATAACAGCTGCATTATCATCAAACCTAATGTAACTTCCATCACTTCTTCTTAACTCTTTTCGCGTACGCACGATAACTGCCTTGACTACCTGATGATCTTGTATAGTAGTACCAATACCGGTGGTTCCTCTTACAGAACACACTACGACATCTCCAATACCAGCTGACTGGATAGTAGAAAAACCAGGAATATTTATAACATTAAGTTTTTTTGCTCCTGAATTATCTGCACATTTTAGTATCGATTCATGTTGTACCATTTTATTTTCCTTCCTCCTTGGCTGCTACTAAGTACCAACATTTGTTCTTACTCATTGGTTTTCCTTCTTCGATATTTACAACTTGATCTAGTTCTACCTTCTTATCAAATAAATGAACCATAAAATTTTTATGTGATTTATATCTTTTCTTATATCTTGGATGAATCTTTATGGTCTCAACACTAACAACTGCTGTGTCTGACATTTTTAAAGATACAACCTTACCTGTTAAAACTTTTTTAGCCATTTAATGCCTCCTTCTCTTTCGAGATTGTAATTAACTGAGCTATCTCTCTACGTAAATTCTTAACTTTTCTAACGTTTTTCTCTTTACCCATTCCTAATTCAATTTTCTGCTCAATAGCTTCTTTACGCTTTTCGGTAATAATTTTCGCAAGTTCTGCTACTTCTTTTTTTCGTAAATCTGCTAAATTCTGCTTTGCCATATTACTTAATAACTATATATCATCTTTACTAATAAACTTCGTAAGGACCGAAAGCTTCGCTGCCGCTTTTGTAAAAGCCTCTTTAGCGACCGCTCTCTCTACACCAGATATCTCAAATAAAATCTTGCCTGGCTTGATAACAGCTGCATAATGATCAACTTCTCCTTTACCCTTACCCATTCTAACCTCGAGTGGTTTTTTTGTGACTGGTTTGTCTGGAAATAATCTAATCCAAACTTTACCACCTCTCTTGGTTTCTCCCGAAATTGCTTTTCTAGCGGCTTCAATTTCTTTTGATGAAATCTGACCTCTCGTTATTGCCTTCAATCCATATTCACCAAAACTTATGGTAAAACCTCTGGTACTTAAGCCCCGATTCTTACCCTTCATCTGTTTCCTATATTTTGTTCTTTTTGGCATTAACATAGAATTTTCCTTATGAACTTATTTCTCCTTTATTAATCCAAACTTTAATGCCGATAGTCCCGCCTCTTGTGTAAGAAACAGCTTTAGCAAAATCAATATCTGCTCTTAAAGTTTGTGTAGGAACGGCACCTTTTGAAACCATTTCTTGACCTGCAATGCTATTTGGTCCTTGTATAGTTCCCGCAATCTCAATTCTTACTCCCATTGCTCCTGATTCCATTGCTCTTTCTGCCGCTACATTCATTGCTCGCCTTGCACTAATTCTTTTCTCAAGTTGCAAAGCAATTGTTTCTGCGACAATATTTGCACTCATATTAGGCATTTTCATTTCTTCTATTTGTAATTCAATGTCTGACTTCGTTAATTTTGAAAGACCGATTCTCATAGTCATAAGGCCAGAACCTTTCTTTCCAATTACAATTCCAGGCCTTGAAACACGAATAGTAATTTTAACAGCTTTTATCGATCTTTCAATTAAAATCTCGTCGATACCAGCACCTCTTAATAATTTCGCAATGTATCTGCGAATCGCATCGTCTTCTAAAAGATTTTTAGAATATAGGTCATCCTCAGCAAACCAAGTTGCTTTCCAGTCTTTAGTTATCCCTGCTCGCATTGCGCGTGCGTCTACTTTTTTACTCATTTGTTTTTTCTTCAGTACTATTTAAACTACCGATTATTACTACAAGATTTGTGGTTTTTTTCTTCATAGGATGATATCTTCCTCTACCTGCAGGAGTTCCTCTGCCTTTTAGAAATACGCCTTGACCAACTTTAACATCTGCAACATATAAATTATCCTTTGGCTCTTGTGATTTTGTGATAGCATTTGCAATTGCTGAGTTTAATAAAACTAACATTCTATCGCTAGCTTTTCTTTTATCGAATGAAAGAAAATCAATACATTCATTAACTCTTTTACCTCTAATAAAATTCGCTACCAATTGAACTCTTCTAGGAGACACTGGCAAGTTTTTAATTGAACTTGTTGATATTAAATTGTATTTATCAAGTGCGTTAGATACTTTCATTTTTATTTTTTACTATTTGCATGCCCCTTAAAGGTTCTAGTTGCAGCAAATTCCCCAAGTTTATGACCTACCATAGATTCTGTAATATAAACTGGCAAATGTTTTTTACCGTTGTGAACCTCTAATGTTAATCCCACCATCTCAGGAGTGATACTCGAAGCTCTCGCCCAAGTTTTAATGGGTTTTCTATCACCAGCTCTTTTTGCATTGTTAATTTTTTTAATCAAATTTTCGTCTACAAATGGACCTTTTTTAGATGATCGAGACATTTTTACTTACTCCTTCGGTCTTTAACTATATATTTGGATGTATGCTTTCTACTTCTGGTCTTCTTACCCTTAGATTTATTTCCCCATTTATCAACTGGCTGTCGTCCCATTGCTTGGCTATATGAACCTCCAAGTGGGTGACCATCGGATCTTGCTTTTCCTCTTGTAGTAGGACGTACACCCATATGATGTCTTCGACCTGCTTTACCAAAACTAATTAGCTTCCATTCTTCTAAACCGACCTGACCTATTGTAGCATAGCATTCTGCCAAAAAATTACGTACCTCTCCGCTTGGCATTTTGACGGTAACGTATTTTCCTTCCTTTGCAGTTAGCTGTCCTGCGGTACCAGCTGATCTAATGAACTTACCTCCGGCTTTTGGATAAAGTTCAATATTATGAATAGCGACTCCAAGTGGGATATTCTTCATTGGCATAGCATTACCTGTTAAGGCTTCGGCTTTTTCACTTGAAATAACCTTATCCCCGATATTTAATCCCGATGGACTTAGAATGTATCGATATTCCCCATCTGGATATGAAATCAAAGCGATTTCGCATGTTCGATTTGGATCATAATCAATAGAAACCACTGTACCTGAGATATCATATTTATTTCTCTTAAAGTCAATTAATCTATATCTCTTTTTAGCCCCAGCAAATCTATGCTGAACACTAATTCTACCGGCAGATCTACCAACCGCACCTCTTAAGCTAATTGTTAACTTGCTTGTTACTTTTTTATTTTTTCTATTATTGGTTGAAGATTGACCGACGATGTTAGTCATATCTCTTCGTCCAGGACTTGTTGGTTTATATTTTCTTATCATTTTTTATTGCCTCCAGTAAAAGCTTTGATAGTATCTTTTTCTGCTAACTCAACAATTGCTTTATGTTTAGCACTTTGTAAAAACTGTTTTCTACCTTTTACCCAGCTCTTTTTACTTTTTGGAGCCGTCTTTAACACATTAATATTTAATACTTTAACTCCATACAAACTCTCTACCGCATCTTTAATAGTACCCTTAGATACATTGCTTGCTACCTCAAAAGTATATTTATTCTCGGTTTCTACCAATCTATTGGATTTCTCTGTTAATACCACACCTTTTATTATTCCTAAATAATTCATAATCTTTCTCCCAATCTTTCTACTGAATTAATATCTACTAAAACGGTATCGGCATTAATTATTTCGAAAGCGTTCACCTCTCCGATATTAACAACATTAACATTTGATAAATTCCTGAAAGATTTGTTTATTACTGAATTATTATCGTGTAATAAAACAAACCTTGAAGTTTTATTTAATTTATCAACCAATCCTTTTCCTGTTTTTGTGCTTGGAGTATCTGTCAAACCAAATTCAACTGCATACATCTGGCTATCTTTTGCTTTTTCAGCTAATACATATGTGAAAACCTGCTTCTTAAATTTCTTATTTAAATTCAAATTCATATCTTTTGGTTTTGGACCTAGAGCAACTCCACCTTTTACCCAAACAGGTGATCTGGTTGATCCAGCTCTTGCTCGTCCAGTTCCTTTTTGTGCATGTGGTTTTCTTCCACCACCGCTTACTTCGGCTCTAGTTTTTGTACTAGATGTACCTTGATGTTGATTAGCCAAATATACTTTGACGTATCGCAATACCATATTATCTGAAGTCTTCTCTACATCAAGCTGCTTAATATCTATTTCCTTATTTTGTTTTGCGTTTATATCAATTACTGGGATTTTCATCTTATATTGCGAAATAAATTTTAACTTTGGAATTTCTTGCTCCTGGAATACCACCCTTAACTTTAGCTAAATTTTTTTCAGAATCGTATGACAAGTAATATGTTTGTAAAGAAATTCGTGCATTACCCATATGTCCTGCCATTTTCTTTCCTTTCAAAACGTGTCCGTCTCCCTGAGCTCCTATAGAACCTGGCGATCTCGATTTTTTCTTTTGACCGTGTGTAGCAGGTCCTCCATGAAATCCCCATCTCTTCATTGTTCCGGCAAAACCCTTACCTTTTGAAACACCTTCAAGCTTAATACGAGTATTACTTGTAAGATCTTTCAAAAAGCTCTTTTGTTCATCGGTTAGTTCGTTTAGGGATATAGCAGTGTATGGGATGACTTTAGCGTTATCATCGAACATTTGTGACATCTCAAGCTTGTGCCCTTCAATGATTTTATATTCAGTTTTCTTGTCGGTTTTAGATGCCATAATAAGTAGTTCAAAGTTTATTTCCTTGATAATACATCAAAAATGTCCGCCATAGGCGGGCACACGGATACAATTATATTATTATTTGCCCTTAAAATCCAGCCTTTTCTTTAGCTCTTTATCGTAACATGTACACCTGTTGGCAGTTTAAGATTTGATAATTCAGCTATTGTATTGGATGTGGGATTCAATATATCTACAATTCTCAAATGTGTCCTTCTCTCGAATTGCTCAAACGACCTTTTGTCGTTATTTGCGGCTCTTTGGTAACTAAAAATCTCAGTTTTAGTTGGCAAAGGAACGGGTCCAGATACCATTGCACCCGTTTTGATTGCAACATCAACCAGTCTACGTGCGCTTAAATCAATAGTTCCAACGTCATATGACTTGAGTTTAACTCTTAATTTATTCTTTACTTGTACGGTATCTTTTTTTGCCATATGTTAAAAAAAGGGTCCGTGCCTTTTGGCACGGACCCTAACTGTCTTACTTAATAATCTTAGAAATAACTCCTGCTCCAACCGTTTTGCTACCTTCTCTTATAGCGAATTTCAATCCTTGTTCCATAGCTACAGGTGTAATTAATTCTACTGTAATCGTTACATTATCACCTGGCATAACCATTTCTGCTCCTTCTGGAAGTGTTACATCCCCAGTCACATCAGTTGTTCTGATATAGAACTGTGGTCTGTAACCTGCGAAGAAAGGAGTGTGTCTTCCACCTTCGTCTTTCTTTAAGACGTAAATTTCAGCTTCGAACTTGGTATGTGGTGTAATTGAACCAACGGCCGCGATAACTTGGCCTCTTTCGACTGCATCTCTTTCAATACCTCTCATTAAAAGTCCTACATTATCTCCTGCTTGTCCTTCGGTTAATTGTTTATTAAACATTTCAACTCCAGTAACGACGGACTTAACAGTTGCCTTAATACCAACAATTTCGACTTCTTCATTGATATGGATTTTTCCTCTATCAATTCTACCGGTTACAACAGTTCCTCTACCTTTGATAGAAAAAACGTCTTCAACTGGCATCAAGAATGGTTTATCCAAATCTCTTGCAGGAGTCTCAATCCAAGTATCGACAGCTTCCATTAGCTCTTCAATCTTTTTTACATACTCTGGATCACCGTCTAGTGCTTTTAGCGCTGAACCAACAATCATAGGAGTATCGACTGAGTATTCTTGTTTCTTTAATAAATCCTTTAATTCCTCTTGAACCAACTCGATTAACGAGTCGTCAGAAACCATATCTGCTTTATTTAAGAAAACGACTAATCTTGGCACTCCGACCTGTCTTGCTAACAAAATATGCTCTCTTGTTTGTGGCATAGGTCCATCGGCTGCTGATACAACCAAAATAGCACCGTCCATCTGAGCGGCACCAGTAATCATGTTCTTTATATAATCTGCGTGACCTGGAGCATCAATATGAGCATAGTGTCTATTTGCTGTTTCGTACTCTACATGAGTAACGTTAATCGTAATTCCCCTTGCTTTCTCTTCAGGAGCCTTATCGATTGCATCGTATGCCTTGAAATTAGCTAAACCCTTATCAGCCAAAACTTTTGTGATGGCGGCTGTTAATGTAGTCTTACCATGGTCAACGTGTCCGATTGTTCCGACGTTAACGTGTGGCTTTGTTCTGTCAAATGTTGCCATATTAAACTTTGGAGAGACAAGGGAATTCTTACATAGCAAATTCCACTTTTCTCTAAACCTAAAATAAACACAATATTAAATATACCAAATATGGTACAAGTGAGATTCTAGCAATAAGTAGCTAAACTTTCAACTTTTCTGCCAGATTGGTTGGTACAACCTCATAGTGATCGGGCTCCATTGAGAAGCTTGCTCGACCCTGTGACATACCTCTTAAATTCGTAACATACCCGAACATTTCGGATAAAGGCACGAAAGCCTTAACTGTAACATAATTATTCAATGCTTCAGTTCCAGAAATCATACCTCTCTTGGATGATAAATCCCCTATGACGTCACCCATAAATTCATCAGGAGTTACAACCTCCACCTTCATTATAGGCTCTAAGAGCTCTAATCCTGACTTTCTAGCACCTTCTTGCAGGGCAATACTAGCTGCGATATGAAATGCCATTTCTGAAGAGTCTACATCATGATAAGAACCGTCATATACAGAGACTTCCATATCAACCATTTGATATCCCCATCCGACACCCTTGCCCATAGCTTCTTTAACTCCTTTTTCGATTGCTGGTATATATTCTTTTGGTATAGATCCACCCACAACCTCATTCTTAAACTCATATCCTTCACCTCTACCTCTTGGCTTCATCTTAAGCTTAACGTGTCCATACTGACCTCTACCACCCGATTGTCTTATATACTTGTGTTCTATATCAACAGCACTCTTAATCGTCTCTCTGTAGGCTACTTGTGGCGCGCCCACATTTACATCTACACCCAAATCTCTCTTTAACATATCAACCTTAATTTCAAGCTGAAATTCTCCAACTCCAGCAATTAAAGTCTGCCCTGATTCCGGATCGGTCGAAATTCTGAAAGTAGGATCCTCATCGGCCAATTTCTTTAAGGCTAAACCTAATTTTTCTTGGTCTGATTTTGTTTTAGGTTCTACGGCCATTGAAATAACAGGATCTGGGAATACAATTTTCTCTAATACCACATTAGTGTCATTTAAGGTTAAAGTATCTCCGGTCTTAGTCTCTTTTAATCCTACAGCAGCTGCAATTTCGCCAGCATGAACGGCTTTGACGTCTTCTCTTTGATCCGCGTGCATTAACACGATTCTGCCAAGTCTTTCTTTAACTCCGGGTTGCGTGGTGTTATTTATATACGAACCAGCCTCAACTGTTCCTGAGTAAACTCTGAAATATACTAATCTTCCGACATAAGGATCTGTTACAACTTTAAAGGCAAGTGCCATAAATGGGGCATCATTGTCAGGTTTGCAGATTATTGGTTCATTTGTTTTTAAATCAATTCCTGTTGCAGGAACAACTTCCATTGGTGATGGCAAGTAATCGACAACTGCATCTAAAATTTGATGAACAGCAATTCCCCTAAAATCTCCACCTAAAACTGGATAAAATTGAATTTCTGGATCTACGCTACTTTTTCTAACGGCTGATCTTAATTCCTCTGTTGTAAGTTCACCACCTGCTAAGTATTTTTCCATTAAAACATCATCGCTTTCGATTGCCTTTTCGATTAACTCTTTTCGATATTTCAGTGCATCTTCCATCATATTCTCTGGAACTTCTCCTTCGATTAAATCTTTATCGGAATATTCATTATAGGTATATGACTTCATATTTACCAAGTCCACCCAACCATTAATTTCTTTTTCAAACCCAATTGGAAGAACTATTGGATAAGCATTTTCGGTCAACCTTAATTTTATTGATGCGAGTGTCTTGAAAAAATTACCGCCAGTCTGGTTTATCTTATTTATAGCGAACAATCTTGGAACATGATATTTATTGGCCTGTCTCCAAACTGTCTCAGTTTGGGCTTCAACTCCCATTTTTCCGTCTAAAACAACGACCGCACCATCAAGAACTCTTAAAGATCTTTCAACTTCTACAGTAAAATCAACGTGTCCAGGTGTGTCGATAATGTTGATTCTATAGTCTTTCCAGAACGTGGTAACAGCGGCGGAAACGATAGTGACTCCTCTTTCTCTCTCCTGAACCAGATAGTCAGTAACCGTATCTCCATCGTGTACAACTCCAATTTTATGTTTTAAACCGGTTAGAAATAAAATAGCCTCTGATGTGGTAGTCTTACCAGCATCAATATGAGCTATAATTCCTATATTTCTAATCTTATTTATTGAAAATTTTTGTGCTTTTTCAGCTACATGTACATCTGCCATACGTCGGTTATTTAACCATATTTAGCTTGGTGTTGCAATGACAACTTAGGCATTACAGACACAAAGTCTGGTCCTTAACAAAATAAATTTTACTGATCTTTAGTTGCGTCAGGAAGATAATCCTTCTGATAGAAACTTCGACCTAACCATTTGTGATATTCAGTGAAATCTTCACCTGATACTATGCTTTTTTCGATATGCTTTGTTGCTTGATTAATACTGGCACTATTTGCATCAACCATGCTAAGAATTAACGATTCCACCATTTGAGGCCTGACTGGGCTTCCATATTCTAATTCACCTTGATGACTCAAGATAAGATGAAATAGTTTATCTTTAGCCACTGTATCAAAATCAGAATTTGTATTTGAAATTAAACGATCTATAAACAGAATTCCTTGTCCAATATGAGCTATTAGCCTACCCGCATTCGTTCTAATAATTGCGGCTCCAACAATATCTAATTCTTCTAATTTACCGATATCGTGAAAAAATAAACCAGTAAAGAATAAATCCCAATCCAAATTAGGATAAATAGACTTGTATGCTCTACTAAGTTGATACATTTCCCACACATGCTCTAGTAAGCCTCCAACATATGCGTGATGAACATATTCAGCTGCAGGAAAATTACTGTATCTATCCAAATTATTTGTATCTTCCCAAAAAGCTAGTAATAGTTTTTTATAGTCCTGATTTTCTATCTTATCAATTTCATTCTTTAAATCTTCTTTCATTTGAGATCTATCTCTTGTGGTAACTGGTAAAAATTCCGCTGGAGCGATTTCAGTGGTGACTGACATCTTATCGACTACTATTTGGGTCTTGCCGTTGTATTCTTGGATTGATCCAGTAACTTTAACAATTTCGCCAATTTTTGCATTTAAGTCACAATTCACTAAAGCCTCACTCCAAATTTTGCCGTGAATTTCACCGGTTTTATCGCTTAATCCAATGTTGTAATAAATTTTACCTTGCTGGCTACTTTTCTTTTCTAATTCGCTTAATGCAAAGGGTTCGTCAAATAATGTTTGTCCAGGTTTTAAATCCGCTACTATAAATTTTTTTTCCATCCAAAATATATTAACATACAGGACGCGTGTATGACGTGTTTCGTATGGAATGATAGCCATTTTCGGAAATAATCACATGGTCTAGTAGTGGAATTCCGACAAGCCTTGAAATTTCAGTTAAGCGTTCTGTGATTTTTAAATCTTCCATACTTGGCGAATGATCCCCAGACGGATGGTTATGCGCAATAACAACATACGATGCACTTGAGACTATCGCCGACTTAAAAACTTCACGTGGATGTATTAAGGCTTCGTTAACTGTTCCCTCTGAAATAATATCCAGACAAATTAACTTAAACCTTGAATTTAGTGATATTACTGCGACTTGCTCACGAGTTTTATTTAGCAATATCGGGATTAATAACTTGTGAATTTTATTTGGAGTGGAACAATCTGTTTTTGAGTTAGGAGTAGAAAGTTGCAGTCTTCTACTTAACTCAAAACACGTGGATATACGACAGGCAGTTGCTAATCCGATCCCTCGTTCCTTCCGTAACTCAGAAACGCCCACTATAGATAAAGTCTGCAAAGATTTATATTTATTTAGTAGATTTGATGCAACTTCAAATGCATTTAGTTCCTTGACCCCTGCACCGATTAAAATTGTAATTAGTTCAACTAACGAAAGGGAACCAACACCTTTGTTTAATAATCTTTCGCGGGGTAAATCTTCTTTAAGAGTGGAATCCTTTAACTTATATACCTTTTTAACTTCTGACATTCAGAAGTTATACCTTATCAAAATGAACGGATTATTAAAAAATAATTACCAAGCAAAGTGAGCAAATGCTTTATTAGCATCGGCAGTCTTATGTGTATCGAGTTTCTTCTTTATGGCTCCACCCTCATTCTTATATGCAGCCTTTACTTCATTTGTAAGTTTTACCGCCATAGGAACTCCTTTTGATGCTCTTGCTGTATCTATTAACCACCTAAGTGCTAATGCTTCTGATCTTGTGTGCTTTAAAGGCATAGGAATTTGGTAGTTTGCTCCGCCAACTCTTCTAGATCTAACTTCAAATTCTGGCATTATATTTTTTATAGCTTCTTCGAAAATCCTTCTGGATTCCTTTGGATCTTCATGTAATTTATCCATCATCGTGTAAACAATATCTTTAGAAGTAGATTTTTTTCCACTTAACATGACCATGTTTATTAATTTTGCGACAACCTTTGATTTAAATTTTGCATCAGGTTGTATTACTCTTACTTTTATTGTTCGTCCTCTTGCCATATTTTATATATTAACTAGCTTTTTTGGTTCCATAGAGAGATCTACTATTACTTCTCTTTTGAACACCTTGTAAATCAAATACTCCTCTAACTATCGTATATCTAACTCCTGGAAGATCCTTCACTCTTCCACCTCTTACTAAAACCACAGAGTGCTCTTGTAAGTTATGACCTTCACCTGGAATATAGGCTGTAACTTCTTTTCCATTTGATAACCTCACCCTAGCGATTTTTCTTAAAGCTGAGTTAGGTTTTCTTGGAGTTGTAGTTCTAACACTAGTACACACACCTCTTTTAAATGGGGCGTTAGTCTCAACATAAACTCTTTTTTTTGAGTTATACATTGTGGCTAATGCTTGTGTAGTTGCGCCTTTCTTTTTACTTTTTCTTCCAGACTTTATTAATTGATTTATAGTTGCCATACTTTTACTTTTATCGTGATTAATCTACTTGTAACTTAGCGTTTTCGCCAACCGGAATACGCCTACCGATTATAACATTTTCTTTTAGACCTATCAGCAAGTCTACGCTTCCAGCCACAGCATTCTCTGTTAATACTGCTGAAGTTTCTTCAAATGAAGCTGCATCTAACCAACTCTCAGACATACGTGAAGCTTTTGAAATAGCTAGTAATACTGGTCTTGCTTCAACTTCTTTCTTGCCTTCCGTCCTTAATTCCTTATTAATCATATCCAATCTGTATTTAGTAATAACATCTCCTGGTAATAAAGTTGATTCACCCGGTTCACTGACTTTAACTCTGTTAAACATTTGAGCGACAATGACTTCGATATGTTTATCGTCCATTGCAACTCCTTGAGCTCCATATACCTGTTGAACTTCGTCAATCATATATTTTTGTACTGGCGCAGCACCAACAATTTCATAGACATCCTGCAAATTCATAGAACCAATTGTTAACTTAGAACCTGGTGCAACCAAGTCACCTTCGGCCACGATGACTTCATCCATAGCATCAAGTGTGTATGTTTCTACTAGTTTATCTTTGCCGGTGGACTCAATGACTATAGTATTATTTCCGTCATCTTTCTCAAATCTTACTTTTCCTGAAAGGCTAGAGATAATTGCTTTTCTCTTTGGTTTTCTAACCTCAAAAATTTCTTCGACTCTTGGTAAACCTTGAGTGATATTTTGAGCAGCAATTCCACCTTTATGGAAAACGTTCATCGTTAACTGTGTTCCAGGCTCTCCGATGGATTGTGCAGCAATAATACCGACGGCAACTCCGTTTTTTACAACTTCGTTTTCGGATAAGTTTATTCCGTAACATTTTGCACAAACTCCATGGTAGGTATTACAGTGGAATGGAGATCTAATAGTGTATTCGGATACTTCTAAATCGTGAATTAAATCTGCCGCTTCTTTTGTAATTAGCTCGCCCTTCTTTACTATCATTTTATTCCCAGCTTTTATGTCGTTAAGAGTATATCTTCCGATACCTCTTTTGTGCCATGGTGTTAATGGAGTGTCTTCACCCTTAACAATGGTTCTACCTTGAGTAGCACCACAATCATCCTGTCTTACTAATACATCTTGCGCAACGTTAACTAACCTTCTTGTTAAGTAACCTGCGTCTGCCGTACCAAGACCCTTATCCATGTAACTCTTTCTGGTTCCTCTACCGGTTAAGAAATAATCAAAACTTGAAAGACCATTTGAGTAATTCCCTAAAACAGGAATATTAATTATTTTTCCTTTTGGATCAGCAATCAAACCTTTAATAGCTGAGATTTGTCTCATCTGAACTGGTGAGGCTTTACCTGCCCCGGCAGATATAACAATACTAACTGGGTTCTCTTTATCCATATGACTTAAGATTGTATTATCAAAGTGATTAATAAATTCACCCCATACTTTTAGTGATAGAGATTCCATTTCTGTTTCAGTTATAAATCCCATGTGAAAATTTTGTTCAATTTGTGAGATTTCTGCATCAGTTTTTGCTCTGACTTCATCAATATCCGTTGGCCTTACGCAGTCAAAAATTGATAATGAAATTCCAGATTTTGTGGAATATTTAAAACCCGCCATCTTCATATCATCGATAAGTTCGATAGTGGCTTCTATCCCTGATTTTTCCATAGTCTGTTTGATAAGATCTTTAACTTTGGATTTAGATAATGGGTAGTTAACAAAACCGATTTCTTTAGGAACTGATCGGTTAAATATAATTCTTCCGACGGTAGTTTCTATTAATTTTCCTTCTTTATCCATAACCTTTACTAACTGTCTTAGTTGAATAACATTTGATCCATAGGCACGATGCATTTCCTGGAAGTCAGAAAATACTGTCTTTGGCATTGGAATTCTTTCATCAATACTTGTGAAGTAGTAAAGTCCTAAAACCATTTCATGAGATGGAATAGTAACAACAGATCCATCTGCTGGTTTTAATAAGTTATTAGTAGACAACATTAACTCAATTGCTTCTTCTACAGCTTCATCTGACAATGGTAAATGAACTGCCATTTGGTCTCCATCGAAGTCGGCATTGAATCCTGAACAAACAACTGGGTGCAATTGAATTGCTTTATTATCAGTTAATTTTGGATAGAAAGCCTGAATACTTAATCTATGTAAAGTAGGAGCTCTATTTAATAAGACTGGCCTCTTAGCTACTAAACCTTCTAATATGGAATAAACCTCTGGAGTCTTTTCCTCTAAGATATATTTTGCAGTCTTCATATTTGGAGCTAGTCCCCTGGACATGATTTCTCTAATTAGGAATGGTCTAAATAGTTCCAATGCCATCTCTGTTGGAAGTCCGCACTCGTTCATTTTTAAATGTGGTCCTGAGACAATAACAGCTCTTCCTGAGTAATCGACTCTTTTACCAAGAAGATTAGCTCTAAAGTGTCCTTGTTTTCCTTTTATTGCATCAGCAATGGATCTATATGTCTTTCTATCTCTTGTTCTAGTTTTCCTAACCTTTGATGAATCAAATAATGCATCAACAGCCTCCTGTAACATTCTTTTTTCGTTTCTAACGATAATATCTGGTGCACCTAATTCTAATAATCTTCGTAATCTATTATTTCTGTTAATTATTCTTCTGTATAAATCGTTTAAGTCGGATGTAGCAAATCTACCGCCTTCTAATTGAACCATTGGTCTTAAATCAGGAGGTATAACAGGAAGTGTATCCACAATCATTGATTTTGGATCGACTCCACCCTTCAAAAAGTTATCTACTACTTTTAACCTTTTTCTAATTTTATCGGCTTTGGTAGACTTTGCGTCCTCTAAATCGGAATGCAATTCTTCACTTAATTTCTTTATATCTACATTAGCTAAAATTTTCTGCATTGCTTCGGCTCCAATTGAAACTTCGCAGAATTCATCTAGATATTCTTCTAAGTGAATAACTTCCTTATCAGTCATAACTGTATATAGCTCAACTTCTTGTAATTTCTTTTCGATTTTTCGAACTTCTAATTCAGCTCTTTCTACAATACTCTGCTCTTGTGACAATAAATCTTCGGATTTTGATTTGGCTTTTGCTCTAATTTCTTCGGCTTTAGCCTTTAATTTTTCATCACGTTTGTTTTCTGATTGCTTAGATAACGACTTTATCTTATCTTCTGCCTCAGTTAATAGTGCCTTAGCATCGGCAGCTAGTTGAATCTTTGCTTCTTCTCTCGCTTTTATAATTCTGTCTGGAAATGATTTATTTAATTCTTTTTTAGCGTCAAAATCGATTTCGGTGACAATAAATGAAGAGAAATATATAACGAGTTCGAGACTTCTAGGTGGAAGACCTAATACAGCAGCCATTACAGATGGAATATTCTTGAAAAACCATACATGTGCAACTGGAGATGATAAATGGATGTGTCCCATTCTTTCTCTTCTTACCTTTGATGTAGTTACTTGAACTCCGCATCTGTCGCAAACAACACCTTTGAATCTTACTCTTTTATATTTACCACAGGCGCATTCGTAATCTTTAACAGGACCAAAAATTTTCTCGCAAAACAGACCATCTTTTTCAGGTTTGAATGTTCTGTAATTTATAGTTTCTGGTTTTGTAACCTCGCCATATGACCAATTCAAAATTTCATCTGAACTTGCGAGTGATATCTTTAGTGCATCTAAATTTCTAAGTCTGTTAAGATCTATCATATTTTGTAATAAACTATATTTCTGTTGAAAGGTCTGACTCGATTACAGGTTCTTCTGCAGCGGCCACATCTGCGGCGATTCCACCATCATGATTGATAGGTGTAATAGCTAAACAAAGACCATTTAACTGTCTAACTAATAACTTAAATGATTCAGGTACTTGTGATTCTGGTATTGGTAATCCTTTAATAATAGATTGGAATGCCATATATCTACCTTTAATGTCGTCTGATTTAATAGTTAACATTTCGTGTAGCATACTATCAGCTCCATATGCTTCTAGCGCCCAAACTTCCATTTCTCCAAATCTCTGACCACCGAATTGGGCCTTACCACCTAATGGCTGTTGAGTTATCAAGGAATATGGACCAGTTGACCTAGCATGAATCTTCTCTTCGGCCATATGATGCAATTTGTAAATATAAATAGCCCCAACAGTAACTTCTTGATCAAAGTACTCTCCGGTTCGACCATCTATAAGTCTAGTCTTTCCCGATGCTGGTAACCCTGCATCGACTAATTCTTTTTGAATTGATTCGGTAGAAACCTTTTTAAATGGAGGAATTGCATATTTCGTATTCTTAACTATTCCAGCCCAACCTAAATGAGCTTCTAGAACGTTACCAATATTCATTCTTCCTAAAATTGAAACAGGTGAGACAACCACATCGACGGCTGTTCCATCTTCCATATGTGGCATATCTGCCTCAGGCATTATTCTTGCGATAACACCTTTCTGACCATGTCTATTTGATAATTTATCTCCTACGGAAATTCTTCTAAATTCAGCCACCTTAACATTTACTTCTCTAATTACACCCTTCGCCATTTGCTCTTTATCTTTTGGAGTAAGAATTTTCACATCAATTACGACTCCACTTCTTCCATGTGGAACTCTAAGTGAGTTATCTTTTACATCCTGTACTCTTTCTCCAAATACTGCTCTTAATAATCTTTCTTCAGCTGATAATTCTGATTGACCTTTTGGAGCAATCTTACCAACTAAGATATCCTGAGATTTAACTTGTGATCCAATCACAACAATTCCATCAGATCCTAGATTTCTCAAAGAAGCCTCTGCAACGTTAGGAATATCAGCAGTCAACTCTTCTGGACCTAATTTTGTCTCCATTACTTGAACCGTATAGTCGGAAATATTTATAGAAGATAATAAGTCCTCTTTTAAAACTCTATCTGAAAGAATAAAAGCATCCTCAAAGTTAAAACCTTCATAACTCATTACCGCAACTTTTAGGTTTGTTCCAAGTGCTAATTCTCCGTCCTGCGAAGATGGACCCTCTGCTAATAAGTCGCCTTTTTTAACTTTATCTCCATTTTTAACAACGCATACCTGTGTATAACAGGAATCCATGTTTGATTGAGAGAATGTCACTAAATTATGTTCGAGTTTTAACCCGGATTTTGTTCCTCTTAATATAATTTTATTTGCATCTGCGTATTCAATAACTCCATCTTCTTCAGCTCTCATAGTTAAACCAGCGTTATCAGCAATAAATTGCTCGTTTCCGGTACCAACTATTGGAGCTTGTGGTCTAGCTAAAGGAACTGCCTGAGATGACTGCTGTGCAGCAATCAAAGCTCTCGCAACGTCATTATTAGCGATAAAAGGAATCAATGCTGTTGAAACTCCTAATATCTGTTGAGACGAAACTTCGATGAAATGTGCATCCCTAGTATTTCCATTGAAAAACTTGATGCCTTTTCTCATTGGTGACTTTTCTGCTGCGATATATCCTTTGTCATCGATATCGATATCTCCACCGATGATATTGTAATTTGGTTCATCATAAGCGGCTAAATATTCGAAGTCGTCTGTAACTCTTACTTTTCCATTCTTTTCTACAGCGATTCTTGCATATGGAGTTTCTAAAAATCCATACTTATTTACACGTGCATATAATCCCATATATGTAACAAGCCCGATGTTTGGTCCTTCAGGACTTCTAATAACATCTATTTTTCCATAGTGAGTTGGATGAGCATCTCTAACATCGTAGCTTGCTCTCTCTCTGGTTAATCCACCTTTACCCATAACACTAAGTCTTCTCTTATGATCCAATGATTCTAGAGGATTAAATTCTCCTAGTAATTGTGATAATTGACCTGAAGATAAGTAAGAAATAATTCTTGCAGAAACAGGTTTTGGTGAAATCAATACAGATGGATCTGGAAGTTTTTCTCTAGGCTGTAATGCCATTTTTTCTCTAGCCAATCTTTCTAATTGATAAAAACCATATCTAATTTCTGATTGTAATAATTCCCCGACTGATCTGATTCTTCTATTTGCAAGGCTGTCTATATCATCCATTTCGTAACCTGGCTCTTGTCTGTACATATGAGCTAGATATTTAATTATTTCAATCAAGTCAGTCTTTTGTAATACCCAATATCTTTCTTCATTAGGAATGTCTCCACCTAATTTCATATTTAATTTAAATCTTCCGACATCGCCTAGGTTATATCTCTTTATATTGAAGAATAAATTATCTACCAAAGCCTTAGCAGCATCTATTATTAGTGGCTCTCCTGGCCTTACTCTTTTATAGATTTCTAAAACCGCTTCATTATAATTTGAACTTGGATCTTTTTCTAAAGTCTTACCAATAACAGCATCTAGTAACTCCCTTGGAAGATCCTTAAATGCATTCATTATTTCTTCATTTGTTTCTAATCCGAAAATTCTAAGTAAAGTGGTTACCGGTACTTTTCTCTTTCGATCGATTCTTACGCTGATAACTCCCAATTTATTAAATTCGAAGTCAATCCATGAACCTGTTTTTGGAAGTATCTTTGCGGTTGGTAAAAATTTTCCTGTTGCAGGGTCAGTGTCACCGCCAAAAAATACACCTTGAGATCTCGCCAACTGGTTTATAACTACTTTTGACACACCATTTACTAAAAAGGTTCCTTCATCCGTCATAATTGGGATATCTCCCATATATATATCTTTAATTTTCTCTTGTTTTGTATTTAATTTGGAAATTTTGGCAGTCATATACCAAGGAGCATCAAAGGTTAATCCTTTTGATTTGGCATCTTCAACTGTTCTGTTTGGTTTATCGATACGTGGATTTGAAAATTCTAGCACCCATCCTCTACCTGTTCCATCATGTATCTGGGCTACTTCAGTTAAGGTTTCTTCTAGACCTTTGTCTAACAACCATTTAAATGAGTCTTTTTGTATTTCAATTGGGTTTGGCAGGGGGAAATCGGTGTTGTGTTTAGAAAAATGTACTCGCATCAATAGTATTTATTAATATATACAAGACTTTCGTAAGGATTGCAGGACTTACTCACGTTAACGGTTAAAAATTTAATTCGCGCGAATGAAAATATAACAAAACATTACAAGGGTGTCAACAAACACTTACTAGTTTTCTTCTGTAGAATCAATTATCTCACTATATATGGCCATGTAAAGCCCCTATAATAACGCAATTGCAATACCCAATATGCCAGAAACAACGTTAAAAAGCCAAAATCTGGTAGTTACCTTGGTTTCAGGCCATCCGAGTTTCTCGAAATGATGATGAATAGGGGCAACCAAGAAAATCCTAGTACCCCTTGTTTTAACCGACCAAACTTGCAGCAAACTAGATAATATCTCGATAATATAAATCAAACCAACAAGCAGAAGTATTGATTCTCGGTTTATAAGGAAAGCGATAACAACCAAAAACATGCCGAGTGGCAAAGTGCCAACATCAGACATTTCCATTCTTGCTGGATATATATTGAAATAGAGAAATGCCATCTCAGCGCCAGTAATGATGAAACTCAAAATTGCGACATCCGCATATCCTAAAGCAAGAGCAATTATTCCCAAGAAAGCAAAGCTGACCGTATGAGTCCCTGCCGATAAGCCATCCATTCCGTCAGTAACACCAAAGGCGTTGGCAAAGAATAACAAAGTAATAAATAGGATTAAATAATATAAAGATCCAAGGTCAAGATATGTGCTTGGCAAAAGATATAACTGGGTATTTTCACTTAGATAGTAAAAAAACATTACGATAACACTCGAGACCCCCATATGCATTAGTAGCTTATAATGACTCTTTAAACCTCGTTGTTGGCTTCCCATGGCACGCAAGTTCTCCTCAAAAAATTTCCACGGCGTCAGTAAGATGTTTTTAGCCACAAGCGCAGCTCCTCTGAAGGTAAAAAAACTTTCACCTTTACTTATACGAAGTGCCTTAATTGTGCGACCCAGCGTATTTGTATATTCGTCAATAGCACCGACTGTTCCACCTAATACAGACACTAAAATAATTAACCAGTAGTATTCCCATTCCCAAAGAAAAAAAGTAGAAAGAATAATCAAAGAGATAAGTATCAACCCTCCACCCATAATTGGAGTTCCCAATTTAATTTGACGTCCTGGTAAAACTGAATCTAAATCGCTTTTTGAGATTCTACGGATATTGTATTTATATAGTAATTTAATATAAGGAAGCGCAATTAAGCAGGTTAAAACCAATGAAGCGAGTAGAATAAACAAAAAACCTGAAATCATATGAATTTATTATATTACGTTTGACTATGTAATAAAACGCGCAGATTCAAGAATTATCACACTATTAGTTTGCCTGTACGCCATTAACTTTCTTATACCAGTAGTTGCCAGCTTTCAGTAAACCATCAAAGGTTCCAGTATCTTGCCAATATCCCTCCAAAATCTTCACTCTTAATTTATCTTGGGAAAGATATATTTTGTCGACATCTACGGTGTAATATTCCCCGTTCAATCCGGGATTTATTTTTTCGATATATTCGAATAAATGTTTATCGTAAATAGCCATACCCGTAGTCGCTAGGTTACTTTTTGGATTTTCTGGTTTTTCCTCAATTGATAAAACCTCCCCCTCCTCACCTAACTCCACAACTCCGAATCTCCTTGCATCTATAACAGGATAAGCGAAAACCAAAGCGCCTTCCTCAAAATTTCTTACATCCTCTGATATATCCACATCGAAATTACCATCGGCAAATGCGACTAAAACATTATCACCTTTCACAAATTCCTTGCCATAATAGATTGCGCTCGCAGGACCTTTTTTTACTGGAGTATCATTCTCGTAGTGCAGTTTTAATCTAAAGTCCATGCCACTGCCAAGAATATACTTCAAATCATCCATATAATTATTTTCAGCAATTACGCAAACCTCAGTAATTCCTGACGCTCTCATTAATTCTAGGGAATAGTAAATACTGGGCTTATTGTATACAGGCAACATACTCTTGTTAACTAAGAGAGATGTTGGACGTAATCTAGCGCCGGTTCCCCCGGCAAGAAGTATACCTTTCATGGTGTACATTATTATATCTCTATTCCAGTATTAGAAAAGCAGTACTATAACTTCGTCTTTCGCTTAAAAACGGATAAAACATATAGTAA
Organism: uncultured Candidatus Saccharibacteria bacterium; assembly: GCA_964370865.1. GTDB lineage: Bacteria > Patescibacteriota > WWE3 > 2-01-FULL-39-13 > 2-01-FULL-39-13 > JAUPVU01. The sequence goes on from CAYJKF010000001.1 coordinate 44,358, forward strand.
GGGAGATGCAACAAATGGGGATGAGTAAGTTCCAAGAATGGTTCCAATCAAAAGAGCTACGACAAACCATTTTATAGTTATTCCACCAAATAGGAACAAACAAGTTAACATAAAAATTATAGTAAGTGAGTTATTCAATGACCTTGGTAATGTCGTTAGAATTGACGTATCAATAATATTTTCTAGAGATTGACCAGTATTCTTACGAAGATTTTCGCGGATTCTATCAAAAACTACGATAGTATCATGAACGCTAAAGCTCAAAGTGGTAAGAACAGCTGTAACAAATAAGGTATCTACCTCAACACCTAAAAATTTGCCAAAAATTGCGAAAAATCCTAGCAAAATTACAGTATCATGAATAACTGCCAAGATTGCAGCAATTCCATATTTTTTATCTTTAAACTGATAAGCAACATAACCCATTATTAGAAGACTTGCGATCAGTACAGCAATACCAGTTTTAATCAAAAGTTCCTTACCTAAAACAGCGCCGACTGATTCAAATCTTAATTCTTCAAGATTACTACCAATCTTTTCTTCGAGTTTTGCTTTTAGCTCAGCCTTTTTCGCTTCGTTAATTGAATTCGTCCTTAAAATGTAGGACGAGGTTTCTTGCGAGTACTGTATCGTATATACGCTTAAATCAGGAACTTCAGATGCATATTGCTCAATTGTTTCTGAGCCAATTTCTTGTGTTTGGTCTTGGACTCTAATTTCATAAATCGCTCCACCCACAAAATCAATTGAAGGTCTTAATCCCCAAACTATTAAGGATATTAGCGAAATCAAAAGGAGTGACCCAGATATTGCGAAATAAATTGTTCGATAATTTATAAATTTAATCATTTTGTATTTTCGGATGATAGAAAACTCTAACCAAATTTCTAGTAATAAAAACTCCGGTAAATAAGCTAATGATAATTCCAAGTGAAAGGGTTAAAGCAAATCCGCGAACCAGGCCTGAAGTTGGTAAAAATCCCCAATCAAATGGATTGAATAAAATAAATGCAGTTAACAATGTAGCGACGTTTGCATCCCTTATTGAATCCCAGGATCTTCCAAATCCATTTTCAAGAGCAATTGAAAGAGGTTTTTTCATACGCAATTCTTCTTTAATTCTTTCGAAAATTAAAATATTAGCATCAACGGCCATTCCAATTGAAAGTATAAATCCAGCAACTCCTGGCAAAGTTAAAACGACAGGTATTAAACGGTACAGAGCTAGAGTAATCAAACTGTAAATAACAAGTGCAATACTCGCGAAAAATCCTAAACGTCCATAATAAATAATCATAAAAGCAACGACTAAAATAAGTCCTAAAAGTCCGCCAATAATACTTTTATTAACTGACTCTTGTCCTAATGAAGGCCCTACTGTTCGCTGTTCTAAAATACTTACAGGTACAGGTAAAGCTCCCGCGTTTAACTGCGTAGTAATGAACTTTGCTTCTTCTGGAGTGAACTGCCCAGTTACAACAGCAACACCATCTGTAATAACGGATTGCACAACTGGTGACATCAAAACTCTATCATCCAAATAAATTGCGACAGGCTGGTTTAAATTTTTTTGAGTGATCTCTCTAAATTTTTTAGTACCTTCGGCATTAAATGTTAGTTGAATTTGAGGAGTACCAGAGGTTAATGTGCCACTTTGATCGGTGACCACTAACGCTTTTCTTAAATCAGCGCCAGTAAGTCCAGTTGAAACAAATTGGTCTTCTAATGCAACCTCGATTGGGTCTGGTTCCTCGCTTCCCTCTGCTTTTACTTCTAAAGGTTTGATTTCTCGAAAATCTAGCAATGCAGTTTGACCAATTACTTCTAGTGCTTCTCCCGGGTCATCGACTCCAGCAAGTTCGACAATAACTCTATAAGTATCACCCTGCTTTGAAGTTTGAACAGTCGCCTCTGATAATCCTAATAGATTCACACGCCTTTCGATTATATTTTTAAGTGAGTCGAGAGCATCGTTTCGATCAGGTTCTACAATCTTACTCATATCGGCTTGTAGTAATACACTTACACCGCCTTCTATATCCAGTCCTTTTTTAATTTCTAAATCACGTTGAATTGCCCCACCAAAAAGAGAAAAATTATATCCACCAATTTCTGTATCAACATCCAATCTCTTACCATCCATAAAAGGAATTTCAAATCCGAATTTAACCGGAGTACGAGGCAAATTTATTAGTATCGTATAAAACGTAATTAGTGCAATTACAAATAAAATAAATTTAGGTTTTTTAATAGTTTTCCAATACATATGTATTATTGAGCAAGATATTTGTTGGCAGATCCAAGTAACAGGATATTCGGAGAAATCAAAAATGACAATAAGAAATTTTCTCGTCTAGCTATGGTGTTTGTAAATTCGTCATCTTTTAAGACAGTGTAGTTAATATCTCTACCAATTTTTCGCGTCGCATCTTTAACAATATCTTCTAGCATTGCTAAATTTATGTCACCAACTAATAATAAATCCAATTGATCTGGTCTTGATATTCTTCCTTCAAAAAATTCGGCAGACATAAGAGCTAATCTAACTTTTCCTAAATGTGGTTCGTTTTGAATTAATGAATTACCTAAGTGGATTTCTTTGGCAACCATTGATAATAATTCGTAATAATATGGGTGCTCTCTTTTTACTAAATAGTAAAGCCTATTCCCTCTTTGTTCTTTTTTTACTATTCCTGCTTTTGTTAATCTTTTGAGTTCCCGACGTATAGCGTTAACCTCGGTACCCACTCTTCTAGTGAGCTCTCTAACATATAAATTGTTGTTCACTTCAGAAAAAAGCTCGATTATAAGTTTGACTCTTACTTCCGAAGTTATTAGATCCTCTAGAAACATATTTATATTATACCCAAAATTTACTCGTTTTTTAATATTTTATTTTTGAGAGTGTAAACTCTTACGGAGTTATTGTCGAGGATGAGTCTGATTGGTATGAAACTTTATTTGTAGATGGAACTAACTGAACCCAGATTTGCCCTCTATTAAACACAACTTCTTCTCCATCTTTTGTTTTGTAGACATCCATTTCATCATGAGTAGATCTTGACCAAGTTGCTTCAATAACTTTTCCGTCCAGAAAAATAAGAGCATTACCTGTACCAGTTATTTGTTGGTATAAATGAGCTTTCTTATCACCGACCTTGGTTTCAACTGTAAATCGCACGATAACATTTTTAGCTCTTAATTCTTGATTATTTAAAAAGTCGGTTTGTTTAACACCACCTTGATATCTAATATATTCATTTTTCTCTTTGTCGTATACCCACTTAACACTAAAATCAGGCATTGTATCCCAGTAGGTATATGTAATTGGAATATCAAGTCCAATAGTTCCTCTTTCTTCCATACTTGCCTCATCCTTAAATTTCCAAGAAGTAAATGGAGCAAATTGGTGCCAAGCTTCTTGAGGTCTAATTTCTTTTGCCAACTGATAAATTAATGGTAATTTGACACCTGCCGTATGTTCTAATGCTACTCCAGCAGAAAGTTTCGCTTGATCTCTACCAAACGCACAATCTGACCGATCGCAGGAATAGTTTCCTCCATCTAGATTTGGAAGTCCTAATTTAACAATGCGGTCATATGCATCAGTATCGGGTTCAGTTTCTTTTGGACAAGTTCCTGCCTTTTGACATGGAGGAACATGAGCAGCACCCCAGTGAATAAAATGTGGACTATATGGAGCTGCTAATTCTGCAAAGTAATATCGTGCCGATCTAACCGAAGTAACTTGCTCAGGAATTTTTGAGTGGAATATTGGCATTAAACGCGTAATACCACCTTCTGCGACAACTTCGTAAACTATATCTGCAAAGGAAAGGCCAGAGCTTGGACGTGCAACCACATAATTATTAACCATGACTGCGATTGGTTTTCTATCTTTAAAATTCTTAGCCTCATCCTGCGAGACATAGACACCGTTAATCGGGCTTTCAAACATATCAGACGAGTCAACATTGTCGTTTCCTGATGCGGCCTGGTTATCCTTTGCCTTACGTGGATCCATATAATTTTCGGGTTTTGCGATTAAGATATAGGCACCAACTCCGATAATTAATAGTAAAAATATTCCCAGAAGTATTCCAAATAATTTCTTCTTACTCTTCACTGGTTGAGAACCTAAATTCATTGTAGAACCAGAGCCATTTAAATTTATCTTCGCTGGTTTTTTAGGAATAGAAGTACTCGCAGGAACTTCTTTTGCTACTGGGGTCGCGAGGTTCACCGGTTCTGGATTGCCTCCTAATGAAGGAATCTCGGAAGTGTTACCCAAATTAGGATTAAGTGAAAATCCACCAGACTGTTCGGCAGATGCTTTATTTATTTCGGAAAAAAATGATTCTTTATCAGGCATTAGAATTATTCTATATTAGCGTTGAAAACTACACAAGGCACGTTATACTTTCACTATGTCAAAAACAGATAGAAAAGTTGCACAACAAAACAAAGAACTTAGAAGAAAACTAGAGGCACTAAAAGCAGAAACCAAATATGAGCGATTAGATGTAAAAATTACGCCAACAAGTATCGTTGAAAAGTCTAACAATCAACCCGTTGTGGTTAATAAAAAATTATCTGATGTTGATTTAATTCCTTTTGTAAAAAAAGACTTAACAAAAACGATTTTAGTTGGCGGCATAACAATCTTATTTATTGTTGGGCTAAAAGTCGCAGACTCCCTGGGAATCGATCTCCCTTATCTATACTGATAAGCTTCAAGTATATGGTTTTTAGCGATTGATTCGGATTTATCTAATAGAGCAATCGTCTTAGCAACACGTAAAACCTTCTCAACTCCTCTTCCAGTTAATGAATGATTATTTTTTATTTGCTTGATTATTTCTTTTGCCTGACTATCTAATTCTAAAACTTTTGATAATTCACTTCTAACTCTATTCACCTCGGTATACATATATTCGGATGTGTATAAAGTATCAGAATTATTTTTTACGGTGGCAGAGGCGCTTCTTGGACTACAGTTAACATGAATATCAACGCGGTCAAGAATCGATCCGCTAATTTTACGAGAGTAATTGCGAATTTCTATTTCGGTGCATGTACACTTTAATTTTGGATGCCCATAGTTGCCACACGGACAAAGATTGTAGCTGGCGGCTAATAGAAATTCGCAAGGGAACACCGCCGAGCCATTTACTCGATTTATTGTAATAACTTTGTCTTCAAGTGGTTGTCTCAATGATTCAATAGTATCCTTATCAAATTCAGCAAATTCATCCAAAAAAAGTACCCCTTTATGAGCGTACGTTATCTCTCCGGGTTTAACTGGATTACCACCACCTAACATTGCGGCCTTACTGATTGAGTGATGAGGAGATCTGAATGGCCTTGCTAAATTATTTTGGAGAACTCCATGTATCAAGTTCACAACTCTCTGCTCATCTTCCGTAATAGGAGGGAGAATAGTAGGAATAAGTCTAAGCATCATGGTTTTACCGGCTCCAGGAGGCCCTGATAAGGCTATGTGATGATTTCCTGCTACTGCTATAGTAATTGCTCTTTTGGCTATATTTTGCCCTTCTACGTGCGAGTAATTGGAATAATGATGAGGGAGGCTTTGAGTACCTTCTAGTAGATTGACTGAGGAATTGGCAAGTGTTGTTGTTTTTCCGTAAAACGGAAATCTACCTTGCTGGGTATATGAATCCACTAATTCTTTTAAATTATCTAATTTAAATATTTCACCCTTAACCCATGAAGGAACAACATCTTTTGAGCTTACGATAGCTTTCAATTTCTTTTGACCGCATAAATCCAAAATAGTGAGCATACCTTTTACTGGATTTAAATCACCATTTAATGATAGTTCGCCAAATAAAACATATTTAGAAAAATCATAATTCTTTCCAAACATTCCACTCGCAGACAATATCCCAATTGCTATTGGCAAATCATAGAGAGATCCTTTTTTTGCAATATCTGCTGGCGCCAAATTAACAGTAATACGTGCTTCTGGAAATTTAAATTTACTATTCTTAATGGCCGATCTGATACGATCTTTTGATTCTTCAATTTCTTTAGCGGGTAGCCCCACTATATGGAATACTGGAAATCCTTGAAAATCAACGTGCGTTTCAACATTTATTAAGTCTGCCTCAATTCCATTAATACTAGCTGAATATAACCGGCTAAACCCCATCTTTATATTCAACAATATAAAAATGAAATTCTTTTTAAAGATTAGTTAAAAAATTCTACTTAATGAAGTTTTGAACGTTTTGATTATGCTCTTCTAGCGTTCGTGCGAAATATGTCTTACCGTTGTTTCCACTTATATAGAACCAGTAATCACTATCTTCATATTCAACTACTGACTCCAGTGCATCTAAACCAGGATTTGCAATTGGTGCTGGTGGTAAACCTTTATTTGTGTAGGTATTGTATTCCGAATCTAGATTTTGATAGTCATCTCTAGTAACAATTGGCCACCAATCTTTTTCATTTCCCTTTGCGTACTGCAAGGTTGCATCGGCTTGAAGAGCCCAACCCTCTTGATATCGCTTAATTAAAATCCCCGCAACGATAGCTCTATCCGCCTTATGATTCATTTCTCTTTCTAAAATTGACGCTAAAATTACCACTTCTTCCTCCGTTAGATTTTTAAATGTAGCTTGGGATTTTAAATCCGACGAAAATCTTTTCTCAAAAGTATTCCTCATCATCGAAGCCAAATTTGCCGGTTCTAAGTTTGAATCAACAATATAAGTGTCAGGAAATAAGTACCCTTCTTTAATGTAACTCGAATTAGCAAATTCATCAGCAAATTCGTCGCCCATTGTTTCTCTTAAATAGTCCACATATTCTTCAACACGCCACCCTTCAAGAAAAGTAAGCTTTCTTTCAAAACTTCCGTCTTGAAGTTTTTCTACCAATTGAGCGAGAGTTAATTCACTTAGATCGATTTCATAATATCCTGCCTGAATACTCTTATCTGGATTTAAGTACAGATAGGCTTTTAATATCTCTGGCTTGGTAATTAACTTTTCTTCATACAAAAGTTCAGCGATTTCTGAAACTGACATACCTTTTTCGATAGAGATTTTAAGCATAGAACTGTCGGTATCATAGCTTACCGGACTGTTGATTTCTCTATTATAGTAACCATAAACAACGATGGCTCCTAAAAAGGCTAACCCAATAACAACCGCAAATAGAGCGATAATCCATTTAAAAATGTGCAAAGGTTTTTTTTGTTTCATTTTGTTTTTATTAAGTTCCTCCTCGTTCTCAATATAATTTTCGGTTAATATAACTGTATCCATAGAGAAGAGATTATCAGAATGAACCAAACCAATCTAGAATTTTTATTAAAGGAAAAATATGGCTACTCAGATACAGAGATTTTTATACTGAAAAAAGACGATCCAAAATTCGATACTTTAGCTACGGATATCAAAAAAGAGATTACTTTACTTGAGAAAGGTTACCCCATAGATTACATGATTGGATTTACTCATTTTCTTGATTCTAAAATTGATTTAAGTCTTAAACCTCTAATACCAAGACCGGAAACGGAATATTGGGTTTCAAAGGCACTACAGGATATTTCCCCTAATGAGAATCTTGATATTTTAGACCTTTTTACAGGATCTGGTTGTATCGGGATAGCTGCTATAAGGTCTCTAGAAAATTCTCGTGTAACTTTTTCTGATATTTCTAATAAGGCGTTAAAACAAGTTGAAAAAAATTTAATCATAAACGGAATTAAAAATAACTTTGAAATAATTAAGAGTGATATTTTCTCAAAACTCAAAGATAGAAAATTCGATTTAATATTTGCAAACCCTCCCTATATTGATAAAAATGACACCAACATTGGTGAAGAAATTAAATACGAGCCCAAAGAAGCCCTTTTTGCAGATTCGGAAGGTTTTGCTGTAATAGAACAATTTTTATCAGATGCATTTCTACATCTAAATGACCAGGGCAAAATATATATGGAATTCGGATATAATCAAAAAGAGAAAATTGAAAATTTACTTTCAATAAGTAGATATGAAAGCTGGAAATTTAATAAAGATCAGTTTGGAAAGTGGAGGTGGATTGAAATAATCCTATAATAATTAAAACTCCTATATAGATAGCAAGAGACCGCCTTTCGGCGGTCTCTTTGATAAATCCCTGTTTCAAGCAGGTCCGCTCTCTTACGAGAGCGGACCCTATTTGAGTTACTTAGCTACTTTTCTAAGTCCGTAACCTACTAAGATTAAACCTAATGAAGTTACGCCTATTAAAGCAACGTTTGGATCGATGAATCCAGTTTTAGGTAAGTGCTTTATTGACTCTTTACCTAATACTTTTCCGTCTAATTCTATACAGAAGTTAGCGTAGTCAGTATCCGATTCTTCTTCTCCATTGTCTTCTCTGTCTCCTTTAGCTTTAGCTACGTTAGATACACAGATGTAGTCGTCGTCAGGTGTTATTCCTCCGAAGTCTACTTTTGCGCTAAAGTCGAATTCTTTTTCCTCACCTGGATCTAAGTCGAATTCATCGAAAACAACTTTGTTTCCGCTTTCTTCGTCTCCATCTCCGCTGTTGTATTCAATGACTGATGGCATTACGTCGACAAGTTTAATGTCTTCGATTTTAACATCGCCAGTGTTTTCAACAACAATGGTGAAGTAGATTTTGTCATCATTATCGAAAGTGTAAGGATGAGATCCATCTTTACGATTGATATGATTCTCATAATCCTTTGACTTCGGATTATAGATTTTCTTATCTACTTTTAAATCGGCGTCTTCGTCTACACAAGTTTCGCCTCCCCCATACTGGGTAAAACACTCTTCCGCATAGACGGCGGAAGTTCCTGTAGTAATTGCCATAACTAGGGCAATCACGGCAGAGAAAAGGGTTAATAAGCCTATGTTTTTCATGGCAATTACCTACTTTCTTCTGGGCTGGAAACTAAAAGTTAATGTGGAAATTATAGTGCAGTAAGGCCGTTTTGTCAAGCTATAGGACGAGCCCTACGTTTTGTACCACAGCACACCAGATATGGTGAAAAGGCTTAGGATAAGCCAATATCCGATATACTGTAAATATTGCGGAACATATAATATTACATAAGAGGTCGATACTGGGACGAAAATCCATGAATTTGCCCAATTATTGGCGACAAAATGCTCTGTAAATACTCGTCTACAAGTAAATGGCGTAGTAATGCCAAACCAGCATGAATCGGCCTCATATAAATTCCACCCGTCTTCGAACGATTGATTTAAAACTAATACAGCTTTTCCTGGTTTTGAGCTAGAACCTTCCACTTTATAACGAGTCTTTCCCGATTTAACAACATTTGTAATTGCATAGGAGTTATCTACATATTTGTGCTCTTTTGTCATTATCGTTAATCCTTTAATAAAGCTATATGGAATTGGTGTAAAAGTGAGATCAGATAGAATGTTTTCAGAAGGAACTTTGCCAATTGAGTGATTACTAATCCTAAGGTTTAATGGCTCGACGTCGTTATAAGGCGGAACAACTATCGCGTGCGTTCCTGTTAATAGTCTTTCGGTAAATAAGCATTTTTGAATTCTCTCGGAGTATAAGCACACATCTAATCCCTTTCCAGAAATATTTTGATTAGTAATTTGTACAAGGGCTCCGGATGATAAGTCTACCTCGCTCAAATCCAAATTATCACAAGAGATTGCGTCGATAGCCCTATATCTAAAATTTCCAGTTATTGGATCTAGCTCTCGCGCAAACTCTTCCTCATTATATAAATCACAATTTCTTGAATCTGAATTAAAATCATACAGATTAGGACGAAATACCTTAGAATATTTTTCTATTTCAGGAAAAGTAATCTTCACAGGAAACTGAGAATTATTAATTTGAATCGTGTAAGGTGACGTGTCGTGATTAGATCCAAAACCCGTACTACCTGTGGCTCGGTATTTTTTAACTTCGATATTTTTATATTCCACATTTTGAGTTTCATTTTTGTCTGATGACTCGTTTATCAAAACTAACCTGTATTCACCTGTTTTGAAAACTTCCACATAGTCTTCGTATGTTTTATATTTTTCACTCTTTGCAGGAGCGTTTTTATATTTTTCATTTGCGCACTCTCCAGTGACTACATTCTCAATACAATAAATTGCCTTACCCCCAGAAGTAGTCATGTATTCAAAATGAGTGCTTACAATATCACCTCGGGTCAAAGCAAAACCGTCGTCGAATTTCAAACAAATGTTACGATCATAACTTGATAAAACAACACTTCCAGGATATTTACCAATTGATTTTCCAAATGATCCATCCCCACCAAAACAATCCGTTGGTTCGGCAGACGCAACAGAATTACTAAATGGATATTCGGCAACTGGCGTCTCATTATAGAACACAAAATTTGGATATGAATTAGAGGTCAGAATAATAGTTTCTTTTTCTCTGAGTTTCTTTCCATTGATTACAACTCCAATACCAGATGGAACTGAGGTAGAAGTTTTTTTAGTCTGGCCATCTCCATATAATCGTAAATCTTGCCCAGAGGAATCAGTTATTACAGGAATCACATCCTCTAAAGTCAAAACGCCTTGAAACAGGTTAACTTTAAGTGGCCACCTACCAAAATCATTAAATCCAAATTGTATCTGCAAATTTTCGCCTATAAAATTTTCGTTATATGGAATCTCGAGCGAATTTTCGTTTACGAGTTTAATACTGCTATCATCGGCAAATGGGTATTCAATATCGATTTCACTTAATTTCGAATCTAAAGAATATAAATGGGCAACGTTTGAATTTTTATAATACACAGGATCAACTTGGCTATCTTTATATGATTCCCCTGTAATCAAATATTTTTGCGGTGCATAAATATCATTACTTACTTCTGAATTTAGATTATTTTCATATTGCCTAGTTGGATATTTTTTAACATATGTATATACACTTAGGTTATCTTTTTCTGTTAATAAAACGAATTCGAAATCTTCGCTTACCAACTCTTTCATTTTTTGACTATTTACCGAGTTAGGAGAACCAGGAGATATTACAGAATCATCAAACATTATTTCAGTTACTCCATATTTCTCAAAAACGAATTTTATTTGTTCGATATTATTTGTGTAGTAAGCATATTGATATTCGTTGTAGAAATCCTCGTTTGTTGGAAACCACCTATCAAATTCTCTATCCAGTACAGGATTTTTAGATAAAAACCAAATAAATCCTGCGCCTTGATAAGACGCGTCAACCTCGTTATCTCTAATCCAGTCATAATATACCCATCCAAAAATGCTATTTGGTGGAGCAGTCGCTACTCTTCTTCCCTCTTCTTTATTTAGTTCATCAAATACTTGAAAATATGAATCTGGAATTTTAACTTTAACAATATCGCCAATCAAAAATCCTCTGAATGCTGGGATAAAATAATACGTAAGCAAAATAACTGGGATAATTTTTAATATTAGATTGATTTTATCAATCTTGATTTTTTCAAGAAAGTTTAAGAAGAAAAACCCAACAAAAACTGAAAGGCTTAGCATTAGTGGAATCGAAAACTTCGTATATGGAAACCTTAATGCCTCTTTAATAAGTGGCAACCTATTTTGCATGAAGCCAAACAGAAAACCGAGTGGTGGAGATGTCATTAATAAGAAAAATACAGAAAGAAAGATAATCGGTAGAAAATATTTAACCTGACTATTAGATGATTTTTTTAGAGAGGTGAAAATAATTCCACCAATGGATAAAGCAAAAAACAGATATCCGATAACAATCGCGAAAGTCCTAAAATAAAATGCATTCCATTCGACAAAGATACTGTTGAAACTTTCATTTCCAACATGTACTTTCCAGTTGAATAGATAACCTTTAAGTACCGCTATATTTTGTATGTTCGCGTACTCTAGATTATTCAATATTCCCTCATCACTAACTAGGCTTGTAATCTTAGCGTTAGCTACCTCGTCGGCATGATTTGCGGTGAAATATAAAGTCGGTAAAAGCCAATATGAATTTAGTATTAAGGTCGTGACGATTAAAACTGTTACTCTTTTTAAGCGACTTTGTTTGTTGATTCCTTTTTCAAGAAGAAAAAACATTAGTGCAAAAACCGAAAGCATCATAAAATTTACAAACCAAAGCGTTGGAGTGTGAGACATCGGCATGGAAAAGAAAGTTACGACAGTATATAAAAGAAAAGTTTTAGGTGACGGATTTTTTAGAAAAAGTAATGCTGTTAAAAATATCCATCCTATAAAACCGTATAAAGTTGCAAACATTTCAAGTGGAGCAAAAAATGTTTGTAATGTTCCTAGATTTAATAGATAGAACAATCCGCCTATAAAAGCAGCATATTTGTAATTATTTTTTCCCTTAAATAAATGGGTTAGCAAATAATAAATCCCGAGTGGTCCAATAATTAGCATTGTGAAAAAATATGCCCATCTTAAAAAATGTGTTGGAAAGAATATATCGAGTGCCTGCATGTAAAGTACCCTTGGAATTTCTGATGCGTGTGCTTGAGTCGCGACTGCTCCAAGTCCCTGGTGATCCTGCCATACACTTTGCAAAACTCGTTCCCAATAAATAGAGAAATTCATTTCGGGGTGCAGAGTATCCCAGCCGCTAAGCCATGTTCCTGTCTTATAATTTGCAATACATAATACAATCGCAAAGCTAGCTAAAAGGAGAGGAAAGAAAATCTTAGGCAGTTCAATTTTCATTCTATTCAAATCCTAACGGTAAACTATTATCAGGTTCGCTTGTCTGTCCTCTACTATAAACTTCTGTATGGAATGTTTGATCACCAACATTCCACTTATAATAAGTAGCTGTCTGGCAATCGATTCCACAATGGTTTGGTTCTTGGATTGGCCTTTGAATGGCCTGCGACAAATCTATTTCTAAATCATCGTATTCGCACATTCCGGTTCCACCTGTTGGAAGATTATATACATCTAAAATACTTCTATGAGGTATGTTCTCAATTTGTACTGTGTAGATGTTATCTGGTTTATAGTCCCCTTTCATTAAATCTAAAATTGCAAAGTGACCTGTATAAAAAACATAAGTATGGTTAGGAGTTAATTGTATTGATTCGATTCCATCTCCTGCCCCCGCATCTGTTTTACAAGTCATATTTACTTGGTATGTAATTTCTTGACCTTTTGGTAAGCGTTTATATATATGTATTTGTGTGTTATCCGGCAAGTCAAAGGATTTTATTAATTCAAAATGTGTGTTTTTACGAGACATCATATACATGTTCATCTGCTGTAGAACCTTAAAGTTTCTAAGTCCTTCTGGACCAGGATTTTCTGTAACAAGTACATACCTCACCCCGTTATTATCGAAGTAATCGAGTATTTCTTGATTTGATGCAAATGGTTCAAATTGAAAATATGGAACAGGCACAAATGCTTTTGTAAACTTTTGCTCTCTTCTTAAGAGCTCAAAGGTTGCTAGTGAAAAATCTTTTTTATCTAGTAGTGGCGTAACACCAAATCCTTCTTGAAAGTTTCCTGAATCTTCTTTGATGTAATCCCAAATTTCTTTAACCGGATAATATTTGGCGCTGTATGCATAAAGTTGTGGTTCATAATACCAAACGTCATAGTACTGTCCCGAAAAAACCATTCCGATGTATTTAAGGTAGTTACTCTGTGGTGTTGCCTGATTAAATGATGTGAAAAAGAATGTAAATGCTAAGTAAGTCAGTAAAACTATGCTTAATATTTTTTGAAATGCTTTTTGTGATTCCTGTTTTACTTTTCCGATTTGTCCGTAAACAAAATCTACAATTAGATATGCAAATAATGGTGTAAGTGGCATAACATATCTCAGATTTTTATTACCGATAACTGTAAATAAAAACATTGGGATGAGGATTGAAGCGAATACAATTATAAAACGTGTTCGTGATTTGAAGAATAAATTTATTAATCCAGCTAAAGTGAGGATGGATGGAAGTAAGAATATTTGATGTGAAAGTATTCTTTGTGGGTAGTACATTAAGGTTGTTAGGGAGAGCAAATCAGTTGGATCATCGATTTCTCCTTCTGCAAATATTCTGGAATATTCAATTATTTTTTCGTAGTTGAATATATACCAAGGCATTGCAATCACACAAACTATTAAAAGGAAAATCAGCATGTTTATAAAAAATTTCTTGAGTTGTTTTTTGAATTGATATCCCGAGTTCATAACTCCCATTAGGATTGGAGCTATTAAATACAAGAACCCGTACCACTTTGTAAGCTGGGCAAGTGAAAAGAAAATCGCAAATAATATAACGTATTTTGTGTTAGTGAACGACTTACTTTTTATAAAGCAATAAAGCGCAGATAGTAACAATGCAATAAGCGGTAAATCTAAATGAAATACCCTGGACTGCTCATAAATTTGTGGAAGTAAAGAAAATACTAAAGCCGTGTATAAGCCTTTTTTGGAATCACCTGTAAGTAAATTGACAACTATATAAATTAATGTAATTGATACGAGGAAAAATATAAGGCTAATAAGTAGTGCTAATTCTGAATAGTAACCGAATATAAGCATGAAAAATGCTCCTAAAGATTGAATGAAAGGTGGATAATAGTCAGAAGTTTGCAAAAACTGAACAATGTTCATCTCACCCGTCATGAGCATCTTAAAACTCTCTGCGATATTAAAGCTCATTCCAATATGACCAGCACTATCCCAAGTTTGATTACTTTGATCTAGGACTCTAAAGAACACAAAAACAACTGCATGAAATATCAGTATTATCGTTAATAGAAGATTATTATTATCTTCTTTATATTTATTTAGGAATTTAGAGAAATTAGAAGTTAAATTTGCTTCATTCATATGTGATTTTATTCTAGCATTTAACAACCTTCCAAATCAGTTTGAAAGACTCTTAAATGCGTGAGGCGGGGTAGAGTGTTTTGAATAGTGTTTTGATTGGAAAAATCCCAGTCAAATCTTTTTCGAACACTCTGCCCGCCTCATTTGTAGCTCCGCTACCTCACGGTATGAGAGCTACTCCCAACGCATCTTGGCCTAGTCGGCGAGATTAGTCTTCGATGAAGACCTCGCTGACAGTTCTGCTGCCGTTGTCGCTCTCGCGTGTTTTCCACTCAGCGAGTGTTTCGACTGACGGTCGACTTTCGAACGCGCAAGCGTACATGTGTGCCGTTCCCTCGGAACTATATCCAAGACCTTCGATCTGGACGTTCTGCCCCGGTTGGACAAGCAAGAGAACACGATCTCCGTACTGAACTTGATTCACACGTGCGGGATCCATCCCTGCCAAGACCCACAGGTCACTGTTGACGACCACCATGTCAGCTTGCGGATTATCGTATCCCACAAGGAATGATGTGTCGTCTGGAACACATGTGACTACTGGTACTTCTTCGGTAACTTCAACTGCCGTATCTGCAGGCACCTCGACCGGGATGGTCTCGATGACTGTTGAGGTTGTCGCCGCTGTTGCGGTGACGACGGTTGTTGCCACTGTGGCGAGGGCCACGACGGCGCCGGTGCGATGATCCACGACATCCACAACATACGATACATTGTCTGACTGTGCCTGACGACGTTGCTCGATTGTGACCGGCGAAAGCATGTTGCTGCATTCGGGATAGGCATTAACGCTACCTGATGGCGACAGAAGAGTCACCACGCGATAGGCACCTGGCCCCAAAAGCAGAACAGCAGACTTGCCACTCGACAGAGTAGCTCCGGTTAGCAGATCGTACAAAGTGTAAGGATCGGTCGTGACGATGCACTCATATGACTGTGGAACAACCATCGTGCCATCGCCGAGAGCCCAACCTGGCATGATTTGGTTTTGACCAAGAGTCGGATATGCCGGACTTTTTGGCTCAACCGAAACCAAGACGATAGGAACTGCAGGGACTTCTGCGATGAGGAGAGTATTAGTCTCAACCTCGGACGCCTCAACAACAGGCTCACCCTCGACCGGGATGGTCTCGGACTTGACTGTCGTGGCACTGTCACTGGTCGTAACTTGGGCTGGGGCCGAAGCCGGAGCCGGTGTCGCGCATGCTGACAGAACCAACAAAACAACAAACAAACTACCTACAAGAAACTTGTTCATCTTATTCCTCCTCGGAATTTTACTGCAAGACCTGCAAGGTTGTTGTTGTAAACACAGAGATGCTGGGGGACAAAAAGACTCTCCAAACTAAATTGAAGCTCCTATTTGTCCGCCAACATTCTTTTATTAAATGCGTTGGGAATGATTCATATCTAAGTAATCCTCATCAGCAATAGATGAATCTACAAAAGATAAAATCAAGTTATTTTAAAGTTCAATGGCATGCTATATGCCATCAAATTGAAGTCAACGAATAAATTCCTTGACTCATTCAAAGTTTCGATTTCTCGAAAGCTTGAATGATCTGCGGCGGCGTTTATAGGTATTTGTAATTCGAGACAGAGTCCCTACCGATAAACGTCGCCGCTAGTCAGATCAGTGCCAGCCACTCCAGAATCACGATGCTGGCGACTATTACTACTACTAGTACAACGACAGCGAGGACGATCTTGACGACCATCCTGGCGACATTCGGCCTCCAAAGTGCTCCTGTAAGGAGCAAGAAAGCCAAAAGACTCGAAGCGAGAATGATACTCGCATTGAGCCGGAGATACTCAACCATCCAATCTTGATTCATGGTCTACTCCCTATTCTGGTAAGTGATTACTGCACGATTGCCGAATGTAAAAGGATTCGACTCCTCTTATATCCGACAACCGTTCTGATCTGCTATTTTTTAGTAAATGTGCTCTAGTATTTCTACTAGTTGTGTAAATCAACAAAGGCAATCTTTATTGACTCCTTTAGAACAAAAAATAATTTTTATCCTAAGGGATAAGGTGGTACTTTCTCTCAAAAGTGTGTCGATTATACTATAGGGCCCCTACTTTTGTCAATCCTATAGGTCGCTTAAATTAAGAATAACCACCTTATATAATGTGCTTCCAACGATTGAAACAATCCTTGGATTGTAAAAAGGATCTGTGTCCTGCCCAGTCACAAATCCTTATACAAATCATTAATAAGTCTCAACTTACTTTTACCTTCGACTTAGATGTCAAAAACAAAAGTAAATTGGATCCAGAAAGAAATTAAAAAGTGTTGTGTGCGTGCTTGTTAGCATGCTCTTTTTAATCCTTCCTGGATCCATGGTTGTCTAGCGGGCGACGAAGGCGAGGTGAATCTTGTATGGAGAGAAGAAAAACTTCTGGAAATACATCCGTAGAGGCGACCGATCAGGGTCAAAAACGAGTTCGATTGTCTCAAACTCATACTCAACCACTACTAGGTCAACATCTTGGAAATTCTTCCAGAACTTTCCATCCACGTATACGTTGACCGACTCGACTTTGCAGCCAAAATTCAACTGTAAGTTGTTTCCATCCATTGTCCACAAGAAATTCGTGGGATGAGGTGTACTACAACTTGTAGGCGGTGGGGTGACACTGGGTGTCGGGAACACAACGAGTGTTGCAGTTGGCGATGGCGACGGTGTTGAGGTGGGAGCTGGTTCAATAGACCCAAATAGTTCTTCCCAAGTCAAATAGACCTTGGAATTTTGACCATCTGGATCAATCGCGAGCTCCATATCAACCACAAAATCCGATTTGTTCACACGAACGACACCACCAGCCTCACTTCGGACAAATTCACCATCAAGATACAGATTTGCAATTTTGTTGCAGTCCCATCTGATGATGACTTCATCCTCTACCACTTCCCATAATGAAAGACATACAACGGGAACCTCGGTTTCCGTTGGTGTTACCGTCATGGTAGAGACTGCTGTTGGTGAAATTGTTGGGTTGGGTGTCACCGGAACTAGATCCAGAAACAAGTAAACCTGATTGTCAGTCTCGTCTGTCTCAACAATCAAATTGTCTGGATCGAGCACGACTTCCAAACTTGTTTCTGGGCATCCCCGCACCAACAAAATCTCCGTTGGCGAAACCTCATTTCGACCAATATTTGTGTAATGGTCGAATTCCCCATCAACGTAGATATGAACGATGATAGTGGCCTCTATCAATTCTGGGTTCTGAACTGCAAATTCCAAAATGACGAAGCACTGATCATCATGCGAAACAATATTAAACGTCCCGACTGAAATATTCGGAAGAGTCTCCGCCCGAACAACCGACACGGTCAAGCCTATAACCATAACAAGCGCCATGGCGACCAAGAACAAACTACACATCTTCTTCATGTTATCTCCTTGTGATAGTGTTGCGAAACAACCAAATAGAAAGCCATTTAAGCTACCTATTAGGTTGTTCCACAGAAACTAACCAAAGAGAATTTTCCGCTAGACTATTGTCAATATGAAACATATCCTTCTCCGCTTATGGATTGGAAAATTTCATACTATATTAATGTTCGATGAGTAAACTCATCAATATAAACCTAAGAAGCAAATTCTTCGGTTCATTCAGTCAACGAATAAATTCCTTGACTTGTAAAAAGGATTCGTGTCCTGCCCAGTCACGAATCCTTATACAAAAGTTGCGAACTGTCTAGTGTACTATTTAATTGTTATAAGTCTAGAGAATATTTTAGGCAGGGCGGGTTGCGATGAATCAGATTTGGGCCTGCGTAAAATAATCCTCTGTAATTCAATTGCGCGGCAAGTATACTATAGGACTATATTTTTGTCAATCCTAGAGGTAAACCAATCCGCAGTTTAGAAGCTCAATTACCGCCAAATTCCTCTGCTATAGGTTTTGACAACATTGGATATTTATGCTAAATTTCAAGCACTAAAACCTCCCACGACACCGCAAGGTCTTCGTGGGATTTTTATTAAAATAAATGCCCAAAACAAGAACAACAATACTAATAGATGGCAGCAACTTCTACTTCAAACTAAAGGAGCTTAAACTTCACAACCTACTGAAATTCAACTTTGCTGAATTTGCTAGAGACCTGGCGGGAAAAGACCAAATTATCACCACAAACTACTATGTAGGAGCAGTCAAAACTGATGGAACACCAGCTATGCAAAAGAACTTCGATAACCAACGTAAACTACTATCCCACCTTAAAAAACAAAAAATTAACTACACACTAGGATATTTATTAAAAACAGACGGAAAATTACACGAAAAAGGCGTAGATGTGCAGATTGCCGTTGATATTCTCGTCACGGCATATGAGAAAATCGCTGATCATATAATCATAATATCTTCAGATACCGACCTAGAACCAGCCATAAAGAAAGCCATCTCTAAAGGAGTCACCATAGAATATATTGGCTTTAAACACCAGCCTAGCCTAGCAATGAAGAGATTTTGTAATAAATATAAGTTGCTAGAGAAAAAGTACCTTAAGAAATATATAAAATAACAATTAAGATTTCTGAGCAATAAAGCTAAAGAAATGCCAGAACTTAGGTTCATTTTTTTGAGTAAAACCATACTTCTTAAGCTCAACAAGTTTAATGATATTGAACTTAGATAGTAGCTTACGCACATCCATCTCACTATGAAAAGTAATATTCTGGCTAGTTAAAGCCCACTCATCTTCAACACCAAAAAATTGACCTACAAAATACCCTCCTAACTCCAGAGAGGCGTGAATATTCTCCAAAAGTACAGAAATAAACCTCGAATCCACAAAAGGTAAAACTGCTTGAGCGTTTACAACATCAAACTCCTGAGAACCTAGATTCACATTCTCCGCATAGTCACATATAACTTTTAGATTTGCGTCCTTAAATCTCGCCATCTTTT
This sequence comes from uncultured Candidatus Saccharibacteria bacterium, assembly GCA_964370865.1. GTDB lineage: Bacteria > Patescibacteriota > WWE3 > 2-01-FULL-39-13 > 2-01-FULL-39-13 > JAUPVU01. Next base: position 64,125 of record CAYJKF010000001.1, read on the forward strand.
CAGTAATAGAAGCCTTATTCTTATCAATTGCCGTCACGGTAAAATCATTATTGAGCAAAAAGAAGGTATCTCGACCATCACCACAGCCTATATCCAGAGCATTTCGCCGCGAGAATTTATGCTTAGAAACTGTTTCTACAAGAAAATGGGACGGAATAAGTGAATTTCTCATGGCGATAAGTACTAAATAAGAACTCTGGCCGGGCAGATCGCTAAAAGCGATTTGCCCGGCCGCGTGGCTGGGTTCAAACAACTAGCTCTGCACCTAGCAACTAAGCAAGCTGAACCTCAAACTCGGCAGGTCCAAGGTCTACGGTTGTAGGAGCGCAAACACATTTGACAGGTATATCATCTGGAAGCATATAAAAGAGCGAAGACTTCTTGCCCTTATCCTTATCTGTTTCCAAGATGCATTTACCTACATCTTCTTTGCACTCTCCACAGTCGCCACATTCACCAGTACACCGACCAGCACCGTCATCACAAATCGGTGGCTTCAAAATACATGTAGCCATCGAGTAGCCATTCCAGATAGGATGCAAGTCTCCAAAAACCGCCTCGTAGGCATCTTTGAAATTAACCGCACCATCCGGATCAAGTGGAGCCCTGGCTGTCTTTGGAGCATGATGCAAATAGCCACCATACACACTAAAACAAAAACCAGCATATTCGTTCGTGAACAAAATATGCGCATGCCAGACCTCGTCAACATCCTTACTGCACATAGACATCCTTGAAGTACCAAGGGCAGCCAAGAAGAGAAACTTACGATACTCGTCGACCGCATCTGCAACCCTGTCTGCAGACATACCAGTCTCGCTAAGAACCCGGTCAGTAACATCCGAAAGGTCCACTTCGGCAATCTCCGCGAACGCAGGATGGTACAACAACTCAGTTCTTTCCTCACATGCCTCACGAAATGCCTTGTACATCAGTTCCTCCTCTTACTTCTAGAAATCTCAATCCCAGCCTGAAGTAAATTTAGATTCAACGAATAAAAAATGGATGAAAACAAATTTAAAAGTAATTAATAATTTTTTAAACCACCTGTGATACGATCAGATTGATGCCATATATAAAATTAAAAAATGAGAAATCAATCACAACCATAGAAGAGTTATATGAGTCTCTTCTTCAACTTAGAAATTTCACTGAAGAAGAAATTTCTAACTCAAAGCATCCTTCAGAATATATAGAGACATTATTTGAGAAAGAATATTTTCAAATTCAAAAAGCGGTAGAAATCATAAAAGAGCACTTGTATGATAAGAAATTAATAATAATTCATGGAGATTATGATGCTGATGGTCAAACCGCCACTGCGATTCTACAAAGAACAATTAGAGACGATTTAGGAAAAAAGAATGTCATTGCGTACATTCCTAATAGATTTGATGAAGGATACGGTCTTAGCACCGAAAGTATAGATGGAATGGAAAAGAGAACAATTCAAGAAGGATTTACTCCAAATCAAACACTCATAATAACAGTAGATTGTGGAATTGTTTCGCCAAGCGAAGCAAAAATACTAAAAGAAAAAGGATTCACAGTAATAATTACAGACCATCACTCTAAAACTGACAAAATTCCAGAAGTAGATGCAATCGTTTGGACAGATAAAGCCACAGGAGCTGGAATTGCATGGACTATTTCTAACAACCTAATTACAAGCAAATTTCCTCATGAAAAAAATAAATATTCTGACCTTGCAGCAATTGGAACCATATGTGACTTACAACCTCTAACCGATTTTAATAGAAGTATTTCGAAAATGGGTTTATTAGGACTAAATACAAATTCAAATTTAGGAATAAAAAAATTATTAGAAGTAGCAGGAGTTAAATTTCCAATAGATACATATGAAATCGGATGGGTAATTGGTCCAAGACTAAACGCCACTGGAAGACTTGAAAATGCGATGGACTCATTAAATTTGTTAATCTCTGATGATCCAACTGACGCATTAAGAATTTCTAAAGAACTTAATTTGCTGAATCAAACAAGACAAGATAAAACATTTGCAGGATTTGAAATGGCGTCCAAAAAGATTGGGGAAAATAATATTCCTAATTTTATAATTTCTTCTGACGAAAATTATCATGAAGGAATAATTGGATTAATAGCAGGAAGACTAACTCAAAAATTTAATCATCCAGCGATTGCGATTTCGATAGACAAAAATTCTGGACTCGCGAAAGGATCAGCCAGATCGATTACTGGAATATCAATTGTGGATTCACTAAGAGAAGTAGAAACTCTATTTGAAAAGGTCGGCGGCCATGAAATGGCCGCCGGATTCACCATCAAAACAGAAAACATCGAAAAGTTAAATGAATTTCTAAATAAAACATTAAAAATAGACCTATCCATTTTCGATAAAAAAATAGAAGCCGACCTTGAACTTCCCTCTTCATTAATTAGCCTATCCGCCTACGAAAAAATTCAAAGACTAAAACCATTTGGAACGGGCAATCCAGAACCTACTTTCCTAACAAAAAATCTTAAAGTATTTAATAAAATCGTATTTGGAAAAGAAAACACACATCTTAAACTATTCTTACTAGACGAAAATCAGAATGAATTTACAGCACTCGGATTTGGAAGAAGTTACATGAGCAATAAAATAAACATCGGAGAAAGCATCGACCTTTGCTATAACTTCTCTCTCAATGAATGGAACGGCAATCGAAATTTAGAATTAAAAATAAGAGAAATATTGTCTAATTAGGGTAAGAAGCAAATTCACTACCAGTACTTACTTTCCATATATTCTTTACTTCAACCTTTTCAATATCAGTCAGAAACCTCTCGTATTTTTGCTCCATAAGCGGGAGACCTGTTTCATCAAAGCTATCTCTTGAAACGCCAAACCTATTGATTTCAGGCTCAAAGGTAAAAAACGCCTCTAATTGATGATGAACAGAATTATGTCCCATACCACTTATACCAAAGGCAAGAAAGTTCTCCTCAGAACACATCGTAAATTCTAATTTACTCTTACAATCAAATATTATGAATGAATGTGGTTTTTCCTGATAATAAAGTAGAAAAGTATTAGCGCGATTAAGACCTAGAATCACCCCATTATAAAAGTATGCCTTTTCATCAAAGAATACCTCCTTACTAAGGGTAAATTCACTTTTTAGTTGCTCGAGCTCCAAGGACTCCATAGATCTAGAACCTGCCTCTACTTCTGACGATGCAGATATAAAATGCCAAAGTCCATCCCGGAATCTAGTAAAAGGTTTATCTATCGAAAATGGACTCTCTATTTCTCCTCCATAATCGCTATTTTCCACATCATAATTGGGGATAACGATACCATTCAATAATAGATATGATGCGATTAAGGTTCGAGGAAGTTGAGGATGATCTTCAACAAGTTGGTTTTCATTTGGGTTCCGAATAGAATCTTCCATAAATTGTAAAACCCATTATATACTATAGGAATAATGAAACGTACTTACATCAACCAAATCTCAAAATATATTGGACAAGAGATGTTAAACGATTGACACCACAATCATGAATCAAATACCGACAAATGTGGGTACCACACTTACAAAAAGGATAGTCGAAGCTCTAAATATAGCCTCTGTACCATATACAATCTCAACTCACGAACCTGTTAGAACCAGCGCCGAGGCAGCTTTGGTACGTGGATCCAACGAAGCAGAAGGAGCAAAAGCATTAATCTTTCGGGCAGACGGAAAACCAATACAAATTGTTCTTCAAGGAACTCGAAAGGTCGATAAGGACAAATTCAAGGCAAATTACAATATTAATAAGCTCAAAATGGTCTCGGCTGAAGAAGTTTTAGAAATAAGTGGGGTTGAACCTGGAGGCGTTCCTCCTTTTGGTAATTTATTTGAGCCGGAAATTCCTGTATATTGTGATGATAATCTATTAAAATTAGATGACATTGAATTTAATGCGGGAGATAGGAGTGTAAGCATCCGCATGAAATCCCATGATTGGCAAAAGGTAGTAAATCCTGTCCTAGGAAATTTCACAGAATGAAACCAACCCAAAATAGAAAGCTAAAAAAGAAACAAGACTCACATAAAGCCACGTACGAGGCTCCAAAAAACCACTCCATTTTTACGAGTATCCTATTAATACTATGTTTTCTAGCAGTATTATCAGGAGGAGCCGTGTTTTATTCCAGATACCCAAATGGCATTGAACCACGTAAATCCGATGTAATGGTCGAACCGGCGACAACCAGCGCAGTATTATCCGCAAAGTCTCAAAAAGAACTTGTAACAGAAAATATAACTACCAAAACTGATGCACCACAGATAACGGCTAAATCATATGGAATTTACTACCGAAAGAAAAATACTCCAAATGAATATGTAAAAATCGTAGAACGTGAGCCACAACAGATTTTGCCAATGGCCTCATTGACAAAGTTAATGACGGCATTAGTAGCATTAGAAAAATATCCGCTCGATAAAGAAATTACTATACCAGCAGTTTGCACAACCATAGTCGATGGAAGTAATGTTGGATTAAAAGCCGGCGAAATTTTTACCTTACAAGATCTACTGTTTGGCTTATTAGTAAAATCAGGAGCCGACGCTGGATGCACAATTGCAAACATAGAAAACCAGGAACAATTTATGAAGGAAATGAACGAAAAAGCTTCCTCCCTTGGAATGAAAGATACAAAATTTCAAAACGCAATTGGATTTGATTCAGGAACGACTCACGTTTCAACAATTAACGACCTTAAAATTCTATCAGAAGAAGTTTTGAAATCTAACGTACTTCGAAAAATCATAAGTACTCAAATTATTGAAATATCTCCTGAAAATTCGGCGAATGTTTATAGATTCAGTACAACAAATGATTTACTAAAATCGATCCCTGGTACAGTTGGAATTAAAACCGGGTTTACTGAACTTGCAAAAGAATGCCTATCGTATCTTTACGAAGACAATCATTATGAAATCATGATTATATTATTGGGATCAGAAAAAAGATTTGAAGACACCAAGTCACTATTAGATTGGGCTAAAAAAGAAATAGAAAATAGTCAGACTCCTAATCCCTAACGCTATCCAAATATCGAGATAAAATCTCTGCTGCTGCGAAAGAATCATCTAGATTACGCTTGTTCTTCGCAATACCTGCATTAACCATCGTCTCCTTAGTGCTATCGGATGTTTTATATTCATCTACAAAATTAATTTCAATATGTGAGGGAATATTCTGTTTTAAATTATATAGAAAGTCTTTAAATTCCTTGCTGTCTTCGTATCCTAAATTTCTTCCTATAATTACTTCTTCTATATATTCCTCATTAATTATTTTCATGATTTGAGAAATATTTTCATTCTCAACTACATGACCTGATATATTATTGAGGATTTTTAGCGGGCGGATAAAATTATTAACTGAAATAGCTAACCCAATTTTTTTAGTTCCGTAATCAATTCCTAGTATTCGCATAATATTCGTAAACTATTTATCAAGTTTGACGTTTATATTATCTTTTCGCATTGGAAGGCGTAGAAGTGCACCAGGCAAACGTGGAGATAATTCAATTCCATAGCTTTCAATATTATTGAGTCCGGATAAATATCGTTCGGCATCGGATAAAGAGTTACCAGTCAATTCTCTTTTGATTTCTTCAATATCAACCTTTGGCATAATGTGACTTCTAAGTTTTACTTGAATATTTAGTACATTCTTATCTGTTGCATCAATTGTGGCAGCAGTTTCATAATCTATATTTTCACTATCTAGATTAAAGCTTTCAGGAACAACTCCCTTGGCAGATTCTTTTACAACCATATCCAAATCATCTTTTGAATAAGCAAGTCCATTACCCGACATCGTTAAATCTAATTTTAATTCTTCGGCTTCTTCATCGAGCTTTTTATCGTAAGTAGCGGTCAGTGTTTCAAATTGAATAGATGATTCAGAAAGCTCTTGTGTAGAAATCTTTTTTCGTTTAATCGACTCAGCAACTGTTTTCTTTAGGTTCTCTTCTAATTCTCGTTTTAAATTATCTAAGTCAATCTGGGCAACCACTTTTATTTCTTCTTGTTTTCCACCAGATATTTTCTCGTCATTCTCACCAACTAAATCATCAGTATCAAAATCACCAATTTCAAATTTCTCACCATCATCCACATTATATTTCTCACCAAACTCTAATGCCTCAATATCCACTTCCTTTTCACCTGGCGTTATAGTTGTTACCATCTCAACTGTCTCTGAAGTTTGTTTTGGAATTGTTACTTCTTTCGTAATAATATATTTAAGATTTTTATCATCAGTCGAGATTGCTTTTACCTCAGTACCTTTTTTAAGTTTTTCTTCTTCATCGGTCTTGTTATAAATAGTTATTTTTCCAGTTGCTTTATCTCCTATTAATTTAGTACCAGTTGTTGCGATCGATTTACTCTCCGTTTCGGTAACACTGATTGCTAGCGATGGAATTGTCTTATCTTCGACGCTCACCTTTGCATCTTTAATCGCTTTCATATCTAAAAGTTTTATTAGAACCTCTGATTTAACTTTTACAGTTACATTTGCCATCGGAATATAAGTTAACGCAGCGTAAGCTGATCCACCAACCAATAACAATATAATGAAAGAAATAATTATTGGTTTGAAAAATCTTTTGTACTTACCCGGAAATGAACTGCCAATCATATAACTTGCATCATCATTTGCGTAGTAATTATTTTTTTTCTTAAAAAATCTCGATGGCTTTAACGCCGATAGAAAGGCAAATCTGGACCCTGCTGAAGCACTTGAATCATAATCGATGTCTATTTCTGGCGTATTGAATTCTAAACGATCTTCATTTACTGCATTGATATAATCAAGATGATTTTTATCTTCAACAGCAAACTTTAAATTCTTTTCATGATCTTTTGCAACTTTTTGAAGAATTTTTAGATTAGATGCATTCTCATATAATTTAGCCTTCTTCTCGAAAAATACCTCCAACTCTAAATCTTCAGAGTTCTTAATGAGTTCAATAATTTTATATAAATTTTGATCGTTACTTACTTTTATTTGCATATTATTTTATTCTGGCGAGCTTAATTCTACTCTAACTGCACACAGACTTGCTGGTACAAAAAACATAGTACCACCAATTAACTTTAATTCATCATCGACAATTTCTGACCAGTATTTATTTCCTACTTTTTCTATTTCCAAGGAATTGGCAAATGGAATTGATTGTTTCCAATCCTCTTCATATAATAATTCTTCTATCAAAGGTAAATTAGCACCACCACCACTTAAAAATATTTTACTTGGAAAACTTTTTATACCAGTCATTGAAGATAGTGTTGCCTCTAATGCTGATCTCCAATCTTTTCCTGACTCATATAATACATCTCCTACATTATCATGCTCATCCTCTGAAATACTATTAAGCGAATACGATTCTTTTTTGCCTTGTGCTTTCTTAAAATCTAAACTCATTGAATTAGCTAAATGTTCGGTAAAATAATTTCCACCTATTTGAAAGGATTTAGTCTGAACTATATCCTTACCGAAAATTACAGCAATATCGGTATATTCCCCTCCTATATCTACCAAAATGTAGTTTTTATGTTCCTCTGATAATAATTTAACCTGAGAATATAATGTCGTAGTAATTGTAAGTGGCTCAATGCCAAGTGTTGCAAGGGTATTAACCACTTTTGTGTAAAACGTCTTAACGGCATATGAACAATAAACGGCAATTTGCACATAAGACACGTTGTTTCCTACTGGATCTTCTACTTTTCCTTCATCCGTTTCAAAAGAAGTTACAACCATATCAAGTGGAACGAAATCATTATCATCTGGATGAAATACAGACCATCTCTGTTTTGCCTGCTTCTCTGAAATATCTTTAACTTTAGAATAGAATCCTTCAAGTTCTTTTTCAGTAACTGGCCTAGATGAATCAGATCTATTTATTTTTAATATAAGCATAAAACCAAATACATTTGGTCCACCTAATCCCACTATTGTATTTGTGGTCTCTGAATCAGCCTGAACAAAACTTTCTCGAACAGCTTGAGATACTACGTGATCGAATTCTTCTTTTTGATAAGAGTTTTTAACAGATGCTCCTTTTATTGAGAATGGTTGAGATGCACCGCTTATAAACAAAGATTTGACTGAATTGTCTGTTATATCAAGAACTAAGAAGTCGTCGGGGGAACCATTTTTGGTCGATGTGGACTTTTTTTTGATGGGCAGTTTCACCCTTTTATTCTAACAGATAGGGTCCGCTCGTGTCATTGGTCGGGACACCTTTTCTTTTACCAAATGATAAACATTAGCCAAACAAAGAGAACTAGCGTTATAACGAATTTAAGGGCAATACCGCTAATGTAACCTATAACTGTACCGAGCGAGGCTTTCATGGCTTTCTCGATATCTTTTTTATCGAGTAATTCTGATATAAAAACGCCTAGAAACGCTCCAATTATTGCACCGAGTGGAAAGAATAATACAAATCCAATTAAGCCTCCAATTATTGAGGCTCCGATCCCTCTTGAGTTCGCACCGTATTTTTTGGCGCCTAGTAGAATTGCTAGATTATCTATAAAAAGTGAAATTATAGTTACAACTGCAAAAGAAATATAAACAAAGTTTGGAACGATGACACCTTCCTCAAAGAGTCCGTAGATTATTAATCCAAGTAAGACTAAAAAGATACCAGGAAAACCTAGCACAGCGACTCCCAATCCAAATAAGCTTATGAGGGTTATAAGAATCTGTATTTCGTACATATTATCTTTAAAATTATTCTAGCACAGCCTTTATTCTTCTAACTCCTTTTGCAACAGCTTCTTCTTTTAAAATTTTAAAGTGACCAAGTTCTGAAGTATTTCCTACATGTGGTCCACCGCAAAATTCTTTTGACCATGCCGATTCGATTGTTTCTCCAACATAATAAACGTTTACCATGTCTGCATATTTTTCACTAAAAAAATGAATTGCACCAGTCGCCTCGGCTTCTTTTATTGGAAGAACAACTTTATTCATTGGAAGTTTTTCTGAAATTTTTTGATTTACGAGTTGTTCGACTAACGCAATTTGTTCCACGGTCATCTTTTCATTATGCGAAAAATCAAAACGCAATCTTTCTGGCGTAATATTACTTCCCATTTGTCCAACATGTGTTCCTAATATTTCTCTAAGTGCGCTGTGTAATAAATGGGTAGCTGTATGAAGTTTTGTTGTTTCATAGGAATGGTCACCAAGCCCTCCTTTAAATCTATCACCCATATTTGCACGAGATTTTTCTTGATGCTCTTCGAGTTGTTTTTCGAAATCAGTAAAATCTACTTCTAAATTTAATTCTTTAGCGAGATTTTCAATTAAATCTTTTGAAGCGCCTTGTGATTGGTAAATATCAAATGGATTGTCGATTTTAGATAAAGCTTTGTTTACATATGTATGTGTTATAAAATTTCTTGTTCGATTAAATACTTCTTTATATAAATTAACTTCATCGTTTATAACTTTAAAAATATGCGCCGTGTTATCAAGTTCTGGATAGATGTGTTTGTTTTTTTCAATAACCATTAATGCTATCTGATCAATTTGATCTGGGTTTATATATAGGTTCCACAGGCATTCATCAAATATCCTTCTTATAAGTCTTCTTAATACATATCCTTGATCTTTGTTTGATGGATATAAATTTTCAGCAATCAAAAAAGTTACAGTTCTAATATGGTCAGCGACCCTTTGAACTCCTGTTTTAATAGTTGTTTGCTCAATTGTAGTTGGATTTACTAAAGCGTCTTGAATTTTTTCGGATTCAGAACTTAAAGCAATTATTTTATTTATTATTTCGGAAAAAACATCTGTTTCATAAACAGAATCCACGTGCTGAATAAGTGTTGTCATTCGCTCAAGGCCTGAACCGGTATCAACAGATAAAGCAGGAAGTGGAGTTAGTTTTCCATCTTCTCCACGATTAAATTGCATAAAAACTCCTGCATTCCAAATTTCTAAGTATCTTGGATTATCAGTTAGTCCTGGTCGATCTTCTTTTGGACCAAATTCTTCTCCTCTATCATATAAAACTTCAGTGCAGGGACCACATGGACCAACGGGACCTGGAGCCCACCAATTTTCACTCCCTGGCAATTTTGAAATGTGAGATTCAGGTACTCCAACTGATTTCCATGCCTCAATGGTTTCAGTATCTTCGGGGCATTCTTCGTTTCCTTCAAAAACAGTCGGACGGAATTTTGTAGCATCAAATCCGAATCCGTATTCTTTGTTTGTTAACAAATCAAATGCAAACTGAATGGCTTCTTTTTTGCCATAATCTCCAATTGACCAGTTACCAAGCATTTCGAAAAATGTAAGGTGATATTTACTTGTTCCAACAATATCTAAATCTCCAGTTCTAATACATTTCTGTGAGCTACAAAGTCTCTTCGAACCAAAATCTTTCTCGGCATCCCTCTCACCTAAAAAATAAGGCGTAAATTGAACCATTCCAGAATTTGTAAAAAGCAATGTTGGATGATTTTCGGGAATAAGTTTACTCGATGAAACCTCAATATGAGGATATCCACGTTCAGCCAAAACCTTAACAAAATAATCAATAAATCTCTTACGGATTTCAGTAGATGTCATGAAGGTATTATATAGGATTTTGTCTTTGGAAAAAGGGTACTGCGGCTGATAGGGTGAAAGAAAAAGTTTTGTATTCAAAAGAATACATGTTTTGGTCGAAATGACCGAAACAGATCTATGAAGATCAACTTTTCTCTCAACCCTATCAGCTTTTTTTATCAAATGAATTCATTTTATTTTTCTTAGCACGATTGCCAAGAATTTTTTTACTATTTTAATGCGGTAAAGCTATGTAAACAACTCCTCGCGGAATTGTTAAAAAGAAGCAGAACCCGGGACGGGGGTTCTTTTCTTTGTGTTCATCGCTTTACCGCGAGGACGACATGGAGTCCTCCATTGCTGGAGCTCCCGGCAACCCAAAGTTTAGCACGAGGCTGTTCGGTACTTGGATCAAGCCAAGTATAAGTTTGCCCTGGCCAAACAATCCATCCATCTACAAAGACTTCCGAGACAACTGTGCCTTCCTTCCCGTAGGGAGGAGTCATCCGGATGAATAACTCATCCTTCATGATTCCATAACCTATGAGGTCGGCTTCTATGTTGTACTGATCGAGGACGGGGAAGCCCTTGTCGATTGGAAACAACTCTGGCATACGGCCAGGTAATGCTGGAAGATTTTGGATAACATACATGTTGACTGGGCTATACCCAACTTGGAGTATCTCCCAATTCTCGTCCGCCGTAGGAAGCGCTGTCAGTGTCGATACTTCAGTTGGCATCTCCATAGAAGTCGATGGAAGTGCTTCCCCGACTCTTTCGGATACTTTGCATACCAAAAAAGATATCAACAGTCCAACACACACCAAAAATCCCAGTAGCTTACTCATCTAGTACCTCCTAGGTACTTAAACACCAGTGGATTATTAAGGTGCATCGCGATAAATTGCGATTTGATTCTCTTTCCCCAAAAGCTGGATTCCTCGCACCACGAGAGGTTTCCTTGGGCGTCCCGAAAGAGCAAACAACCAGATAATGACTTATGTCGCTGTCTAGTTGCTTACTTATTCAAGACTAAAAGAAAAATATCCCTAAGAATTCATTTTATTATTAATGTACTCGAAACATCGTTAGCAAAGCCTATTTGCACCGTGTTGTCGAAAGATGTTCAGCTTGAAATGTTTTAAGCAGAACGCCTAATTATATCGCAAATTAGCACAAACTCAACCTATAGTAATCTAGCCAGGCTCGATTACTTGGTCAAAATTTTCTTCAATTTTTGCTGATGTCAGGATGATGTTATATAGATTTTTATATTGTGAGAAAGGGTACTGCGGCTGATAGGGTGAAAGAAAAAGTTTTGTATTCAAAAGAATACAATGTTTTGGTCGAAATGACCGAAACAGATCTTAAATGATCAACTTTCCTCTCAGCCCTATCAGCTTTCTTTGAATCAAATGAATTAATTTATTTTTCTTAGCACGATTGCCAAGAAATTTTTCTTTCTACAGCAACTGCTATATGAACAATTCCTCACGGAACTGTTAGAAAGAAGCAGAACCCGGGACGGGGGCTCGACTTCTCTTCTCATCTCTACCTTGCGGTAGGGACGAGGGGTGATTCAGCGGTGCCCGCAAGGCTTGTTTGCCCTGGGCAAAGTGACAGCTGGAAAGCTCTCCCGACGATGAGGACATCTCCTCGAACTATGTCGTCATAGCGAACTTTTAGGACCCAATTGTCTCCCCACCTCGTGATACCTGGTTCAACCGGAATGCCGTTCAAGAACACCTCTTGAATGAAGAATACATTCTCCTGGTTGAACTGAACAATATGGACCTGAATGAGATCTCCACCATTAGTGAGGTCAAATAGGCCCTCGCCATGCAAAGACCACTCTGGTCCTTCTACTTCTTCCTGCCAGGAAGTCTCAACTGCAGACGTCGTGATGACGCTGACGTAGGGATCTCCCGAACCACGGACGAGGTAACATTTCTCGCCATCATCAGGCTCCGGAGTTGATGTTGCCTCGACGTTGGGCATTGGTGTTGGAATTTCCGTAGGTTGTTCTGTGGGAACTTCCGTTGGTTGTTCTGTAGGAACTTCCGTTGGTTGTTCTGTGGGAACTTCCGTTGGTTGTTCTGTAGGAACTTCCGTTGGCTGTTCTGTAGGAACTTCCGTTGGCTGTTCTGTGGGAACTTTCGTTGGTTGTTCTGTAGGAACTTCCGTTGGCTGTTCTGTGGGAACTACCGTTGGCTCGTCTGTTGGGACTGCCGTTGGTTCGTCTGTTGGGACTACCGTTGGCTCGTCTGTCGGGACTGCTGTTGGCTCGTCTGTTGGGACTGCCGTTGGTTCGTCCGTCGGGACTGCCGTTGGTTCGTCCGTCGGGACTGCCGTTGGCTCGTCTGTTGGGACTACCGTTGGCTCGTCTGTTGGGACTACCGTTGGCTCGTCGTCTGTTGGGACTGCCGTTGGTTCGTCTGTTGGGACTTCTGTACACTCTGGTGTGGGAACTTGAGTAGGAACCTCTGTCGGCTTCGGGGTTTTTGTGGGTTTATCACCACCACACCAACCTTCGTTACCATCGGCTCTATCTTCATCGTTACCACATCCATTATTATCGTGTGGCTTTCCCTCCCCAGGATCAGGTGTGCCTTGATCTCGATCTGGCCCATGACCATCATTGTCTGGCTCGTTGAAACCTCGGGTCGGCTCCGGCAAAGGAGAATCCTTCGATCCATTTGCACTCACCACACGAGGAAGCATTATCATTGTGCCAAGCAAGGCCACAATAATAATTACACTGAATACCGCAAACAACTTGCGCATGGGAATTTTCCCTCCTTTGCGCTAAAAACTTGACCTAACGTTACCAATAGTGCATCGCTTTCGCGATTCTGATTCCTCTTTCCCCCCAAAAAACTGGATCCTCGCACTACGAGAGAGATCACTTGGGTTTGTCCCGAAAGAGAGAGCGATAAGATAACGATCGTTATCTTTACCTTATTGCTCAATCCTTAGGAAATATAGAAAGAAAAATATCCCTTTAAAATATTAAATTCATTTGATTGTTAAGGTACGTCATTTGAAGGGATTATTATAAGCGAAGCATCTTCGCTCGTATTTCTTCAAATCGAGTTCAGACACATGTTATATAGAATATATAGCAGGGTAAGAACAAGGCCTATTATACTACATTTTTAGTATAAATCAACCTATAGTACGTTGGCTAGAGCCTTAAGACAATCTCAAACTCCTCCTCAATATGCTCTGCTGACGTAACAATAGTCTGATATTTTTTCATTACGCTGGTTATATTCTCCCTAAAATTGTCATCTAGCTCACTGAAAATATCGTCGAGTAAAAGAGTGGGAACTACTTTTGTCTCCTTTTCGATATATTGGAGCTCAAGGATTTTGAGGGCGAGGGCAGCAGTTCGCTGCTGCCCCCTAGAACCATAACTCTGAAGATCTAAATTCCTACTATCCTTAGCTATAATAAAATCAAAATCATCCCGATGAGGTCCAACAGAAGTAGAGCCTTTGGATAAATCCCTACCTCGGCTCGCCTCTAAGGAACTTGGCGTAATAAGCACCGGCTTATAATCCAACTGCAATAAATATTCATTCCCAAACAATTCACCAGACACCTTATCTAAATTTTCCTTAGCAAATTCAAAAAACATCTTTCTAGACTGTTGTACATACATTCCTGCATCGGTTAATTGCTTATCCCAAACTTCTAATTGGTTCTCAAATATATTATGAATAACTTGTCCTTCAGCCATATCCAAAAGTTTGTTTCTATGTTTAAGTAGTCGTTCATACCTGTGAATGGTTCGATAATATTCTGACGAAACCTGTGAAAGTAAACCATCCACATAATCTCTGCGCCTAGAAGGCGAACCAATTACAAGCCTAATATCTTCGGGGTTAAATAAGACCGCTTTAAAAATACCAACAAAATCTTTTGACTTCTTTACGACTCCATTCTTTTTGAAAGTCTTTTTAACACGTCCCATTCCCGATCTTTCCTCTATAAACTCAAGCTTAGTATTATCTTCAAAAACCCCAACAGTTCTACAAAAGTTGGAATCAATATTAATCATCTCCTTTTCAGTAACCGCACGAAATGATCTTCCTTTACTTAAAACGCTAATTGCCTCAAGAATATTCGTCTTTCCTGAACCGTTCGAGCCTGATATCAAAGTAGTAGTACTAGAAAGACTAACTTCTTTTTTAAGATGATTTCTAAAATTTTGTAACTCAATCGTTCGAATTTTCATTTTATAGCTCGATGATAGAATATACTTGATGGATTACAAGGATAAGAAACTCGAATTAGATGCATTGGCTGAGCAAATAAAAATATGCAGAAAGTGTAGATTATGTGAAACCGCAACCAATGCAGTCCCAGGACATGGAAATCCCAATTCAGAAATAATATTTGTAGGAGAAGCCCCCGGCGCAAATGAAGATTTGACTGGCCTTCCTTTTGTAGGGCGGGCGGGAAAGTTGCTAGACTTTATGCTCGCACAAATAAAGATGAAACGTGAAGATGTCTGGATAGGCAATATAATCAAACACCGCCCGCCACAAAATAGAGACCCACTTCCAGATGAAATCGAAGCCTGCAAACCATATCTCACAAAACAAATAGAAATAATAAAACCGAAAATAGTAGTGACACTTGGCAGGTTTTCCATGAACTATTTCCTACCAGAATCAAAGATATCTGATGTACATGGAACAATCCAAAAAGTAGGCAATCTAAATATTTATCCCTTATATCATCCAGCTGCGGGTCTTCGCAATCCAAAGATGAAAATCGCTTTGCTTGCAGACTTTTTGAAAATACCAGATATAATATTAGGCAAAGAGGTATCTTCCTCATCCGCTTTTATGAATGGCACGCAACAAACACCCTTAGATAAAAGTACAAGTAATAATTTTCAGGAAGGACTTTTTAAGTAAATATATGATTGATGAAAATCAAAACAAAACCGTATCTACACTGATGAATTTTCAGAACGATACAACAAAACCCGCATTAAAGATCATCCCGATCGGCGGTACCACAACCGTACAAAAAAACATGTACGTTTATGAATCAGGGAATGACATTTTAGTTATGGACTGCGGAGTCGGATTTCCCGACCTCTTCACTCCAGGAGTTGATGTAATACTTCCAGACTTTACATATATTCTCGAAAGACGAGAAAAAGTAAGAGGAATTGTTATCACACATGGACATGATGACCACAGAAGTGCTCTGCCATATCTTTTAAAGGAATATCCTTTTGAAGTTTATGCAGCACCTTTTGTTAAAGCATTAATCGACAATCAGTTAGAGGAATTCACAAATCTTACAACCAGAAATATTAATGCATATGATGCTGATAAGCCATTTCAACTTGGAGTATTTAGGTTGACACCATTTAGAGTCAATCACTCTATTCCAGATACGTTGGGATTTGCTATCGATACACCACAAGGAAGATGTTTTCATGTTGCTGATTACAAATTCGATTGGTCTCCGGTAATGGGTAAACCATTTGAAATACAAAAGGCAGCCATGTTAGCAGGAGAATCTCCAAACGGAGTTCTCGCGATGTTATCAGACTGTTTAGGATCAACCACCGAAGGTTTTTCAAGAACAGAAAAAGTAATTGGCGAGACATTTGACCAAATCATTGGCGATTCAAAAGGAAAGCAGGTTTTTATAACTACTCTTTCTTCTAACATCTCAAGAATTAAACAGGCAATCGAAGTCTCCCTAAAGCATGGACGTAAAATCGTACCAGCAGGAAGATCAGTTCGCGACACAATGAGAATTGCTAGAGATTTTGGTTACATAGATTTTCCAGATAATATTTTTGTGGACGAGAGAGAGTCATCTCAATTTCCACAAGATAAATTAACTTACATAATAACTGGTAGTTATGCGCAAAAAAATGCCGGCTTAGTTAGAGTCGCAAGTGGAGAACACAAAGCAATCGTAATTGAAAACGAAGCTGTCGTAATCTTCTCCGCAGATCCAATTCCAAATTCTGTTGGAGCAGTAAATATGATGATTGATGAACTTTATCTAAAAGGTGCGGAAATTTATTATTCCCAAATCCAAGATAATCTTCATGTTTCAGGTCACGGACTACAAGGCGATATGATTCTGTTAGCTAACGTTGTTAAACCAAAATACTTCATACCAATTGGAGGAAATGTAAAACACATGCGCGCTTACTCAGAATTAATGGGCACATTAGGAATTGATGAAAAACGCGTACTTCAATTAATTGACGGACAAAGCGTCGTATTTAAAAATGGCGAAATGAAATTTGGAGACAAATTAAACTTACGCGAAATTTATGTAGACGGAAATCTTGTCGGTGATGTTGGAGCACAAATAATCGATGAAAGAATTCAAATGTCCAGCAATGGAATCGTCGTGGTTATGATGTCACAAGACAAAATCGACATCGTCACTCGTGGATTTATTTTTATTAAAGAGTCAAAAGATTTAATTGAAAAAGCAAAATTAATCGCTAAAAAATCTTTCGATAAAAATTCTGCAAAAAAAGCTGCCGCAAACGACAAAAAATCACATTACCAAGTTTTACGAAGAGTCGAAATGGATTTAGCCACATACTTCTTCAAAGAAACTGGCAGAGAGCCATTAGTTGTAATTAATACGACCAAATAGACATGATTGATCCTGCCCTAGGAATAAATTCAATCATACAAGAGGAAGCTTCTGAAACTGTTCAGCCTAATCATGCAGAACCTAATTATCCAGAGCCAAATCCTGAATATATTTATGATAAAGAAACTTGGGGCGATGCAGAACTTACCTCTTATTTATTAAGATGTGCTGGAAATGGCCCACGTTATACTAGTGAATTCCCTAAATTTCTAGAAGGAAATAATTTTATCGCAAGACAGGCAGTTGAATGTGCTATTAGAACGATATTAGGTTCAATGGATAATCCGGAATCACAAATCGAAGAAGGTGTAGCCATTACAATGAACCCTTTCGTATATCCAAGCGATATTACTGCACCTTTTAATTTTCACCGAGTTTCCGGCGACAAAAATTGCGTGAATATTCCTCAGTCATTTGGTGATAATGAAAGAACCATAGCAACTGTCCATTCTCACCCAAGAGAACTACCAAATATTAATCTTACAGCCCCCTCACCTCAAGATATCTATTTGTTAACTCAAAACTATGGTAGTCCAGATTTAGCATCGGGCATAACAAACGGAAATGAAATATTTATTTTATTTCCCACTATGGAGACTCCTAAATATAATACATCGGAGAGAATGAGATTGGTCGATATTGCAAATAAGCAAATTGATCGTAGAGTTACGGCAGAAATCAATTATGCCAAAAGAAATTTCGATCCAACTCAGATGTCTATTGAAAGACTAATTTATTTCCAAACTATTAATCAGAGAGTCATTAAAGACTGTTCAACTCGTTTAGCAGACCAGCTTGGAATTAAAATGTATCACAAAAGACTTCAATCTAAATCAGAAGATGAGCGATTTAAACGCTTAGTTTGATTTGTAATACTCAGTCGTTTTTCTGACTCCATCTTCAAATGATTTGCTTGCCTTCCATCCCATTTTATCTAAGGCCTTTTGTGGAGAAAGCCTGTTGTGCAACGTATCACCTGGGCGATTCGGTCCATAATTTGCTTTTAGATCCAATGCAAGAGTAGAAACGAGAACATCAAAGACTTTCTTGTTAGAAGTTCCAACTCCCGTCGCGATATTAAAGTAATCATTCTCTTGATAATTAAGAGCTGCAATATTCGCATCAACAACATCTCCAACATAAACATAATCACGCGTATGAGATCCATCGCCATTTATAGTTGGCGTTTCGCCCCTTAACATTTTACTTGTGAAAACGGCAACGATTCCGGCTTCTCTATTTCCATCTTGTCTTGGACCAAATACATTAGCGTACCTCAGCGAAACCCATTTTAGTCCAAACAAATTTCCATATAATTTCAAATAATTTTCGGCGCATGCTTTTGAAACGCCATAAAAGGAAGAAGGCTTAGTTACAGGAAAATCTTCGACGACCGGAAGATCTTTTTCTTCAACATCTCCGTAAAACGCTCCGCCAGTATTCGAATAAATAATTTTTGCACCCACTAACTTTGCCGCATCTAAAACATTCATCATTCCTTCAATATTGATATCGTGATCTTCATCTGGATGTTCCATCGAATAAGGTACTTCGTTTTGAGCAGCCAAATGAAAAATTGCGGAAGGTTGAAACTCTTCAACAGTTTTTATAACTGCATCTTTATTTCTTACATCGACTTCGTAAAACTTACTTTTTGAATTTAGGTTATCTAACTTTCCGGAACGTAGATTATCTAGAATCGCAACTTCATGTCCAAGTTCTAATAACTTATCTTGAATATGAGATCCAATAAAACCTGCGCCACCTGTAATTAAAGTTTTCATATAGTAACTTTATCATTAAATAAACCGGGAATGACTTACTTCTGCATTACTTTCCAGAAAACGTCTTGAGGAATTTCTACTTTACCAAATTTACGCATACGTGATTTACCTTTTTTCTGTTTCTCTAACAATTTCATTTTACGAGTAATATCTCCACCATATAGATAACCAGTAACATCTTTTCTAACGGGAGAAATATCATCTCTTGCATAAATTTTTGCACCAACTGATGCTTGAAGTGAGACCTTAAACTGTTGACGAGGAATTAAATTCTTAAGTTTTGCGATTATTCTCTTGCCCTCATCTGCAACGATAGATCGCTGAACAAGTTGCGCCAAAGGCGCAACTTCATCCCCTGCCACTAAAATATCCATCTTAACAACATCCGTGGCCCTATAATCAGTGAGCTTGTAATCTATCGAACCATATCCTGATGTAATAGATTTTAATTTATCAAAGAAATCTATAATCAATTCAATTAAAGGAATTTCATAAGTAATTTTCATTCTCTGACTGTCTACCTGTTTTGAGTCCACAAAAATCGCGCGCCTTGATTTACATAAATCCATGCAAACACTCATATAAGTAGGAGTTACATATATGTCCAATAAAGCCCAGGGCTCTTGAACCTCTTTTATGTATGTAGGATCAGGGAATTCCACAGGAGACTTAATATCAACAGTTTCATCTTTTGTATTCACTAATAAATATCTAACAGATGGAGTTGTAGTTATAATTTCAATATCAAATTCTCTCGTGATTCTTTCGCAGATAATATCCGCATGAAGCAAACCAAGAAAACCGCATCTAAAACCTTTTCCCATCGAACCTATATTCTCCGGATCAAAAGAAAAAGCCGCATCATTAAGTCTTAACTTTTCAACCGCAGCTCTCAAATCCAAATAATCTGAAGAATCAACAGGATAAATACTCAAAAAAACAACAGGGACTGGCTCTTTATAACCATGAATTGGCTCTGGCTCTTGGTTTAACAGAGTGATTGTATCTCCAACTCTAACGTCAACAATATCTTTAAGACCCGTTGCAACAAATCCAACTTCACCTGAACTTAGCTCTTTCACTAACTGTTCTGCAGGATTTAAATATCCCAAATCAACTACCCTAGACTTGGCTCTCGAGGCCATTAATCTAATATATGAATCGGATTTAATTATCCCAGAGAAAACTCTCACAAAGGCAACCACACCACGGTAATCATCATAAGCGGAATCAAAAACCAACGCGGTTGTATCCTCTGTTTCAGAAATCTTTGGCGCAGGAATTTTTAAAATAATCTTTTTTATTAAATCATCAACACCTTCGCCAGTTTTTCCCGAGGTGTAACAAATATCGTTTTCCTCAAAACCCAACTCAATTAGTTGTAGCGCGGTTTCTTCACCCCTAGCTGATGGTAAATCTATTTTATTAATTACAGGAATAATTTTTATGTTTTCTTGTTTTGCCTTTTCAAGATTTGCGATGGTCTGTGCCTCCACCCCTTGTGAAGCATCAACAAGTAAAAGAGCCCCTTCACACGCAGCTAAAGACCTAGAAACTTCATATCCAAAATCCACATGTCCGGGTGTATCAATAAGATTTAACTGATATTCGATTCCATCCAAAGTGTACGGCATTCGAATAGCTTTTAACTTTATAGTAATGCCCCTTTCCTTTTCTAAATCCATGCTATCTAAAAGCTGTTCTTCCATTTTCTCTTTTCGAACAGAACCAGTTAACTCAATAATACGGTCAGCTAAAGTGGACTTTCCGTGGTCAATATGGGCTATTATCGAGAAATTACGTATAACTGCTGTTTTCATAGTTGGAAATATTATACAGACATTTGTTAGAATCTAGCTAATGCCTCAATATAATTCAGATTTTAACTTCGCTTCTAAGGAAGAAACTAATTTAAGCTTTAATCAGAAAGTTGTTGACTGGTCAATACAATCAGGCAAAAAGATCATAATAATAACGGAGGCAATCGTCCTTATCAGCCTATTCGCAAAGTTTAAATTAGTCAGAGATTCTAACGCCATAAATTATAAATTAGAGAATTTGAAATTAGAAGTATTGCAAAAAACTGAAGAAGAAAAACGTTTCAACGAAATCATATCCGATATAAATAAATTCAAAGAAATTGAGGCTAGTCAAATTAATTGGGTAGATCGGTTTGTATTAGTTAATAAAAATGTGGCAGACCAAGTTATCCTTACCAGCGCAACATACACTGTCGATCAAGCCACAATAAAAGCACAAGTGTCAGATATTAGAGCCTTTGGAGTTTTTATAGGAAAAATATTAAGTGAGGATAGAATTACCAGCGCCTCATTAATATCAAGTGAGTTTAATCAAGACGATCAACTGTTTATATTTGAAATGGTTTTAAAGATTAAAGATGTCGAGCGACTTTAGAGAAAGATATAAAACAATTAAAAATAGTAGGTACTTTTACCTATCACTAACACTTATTATAACAAGTGTTTTTGTCGTATTTGCAATCAGACCCGCCATTGTTGAGGCAATAGATACATATAATAACTTACAGGATTTAAAGGAAATCGAAACAATTCTCGAAGAAAAAAGAGTAAAACTAGAACAAGCTAGGGGCCTTATGACTACCTACGTTGTAGAAAGTTATAAGCTAGACGAGGTTTTTCCATCTGAACCAGAAGAATCAAATTTATTAGCTAACTTTAGCCAGACTGCCCTATCAAATAATGTCGTGATTGAGAGTATAGTCTTCGATGATTCAAAAGATGAAAATACACCAAATTCAGAATATAAAGAAGCAACTTATCGAATAAATATTGAAGGTAAATATCCTGATATAGAAAAATTTATTGCCGAAGTTTACAAATACCTAAGAATCACTACCATAAGTTCAGTCCAAATTGATTTAGATGCAATTTTTAAAGAAACAATCGTAGAGGTTCAATTAGAAGGAGTATATTTTTATAAATAATATGGATTCAAGAAGAGTATTTAATGTAGCCCTATTCACAATAATTACCACCCTCCTATGGTTAGCTACAAGTATATATTCAAGTTTTTTTAGAGTACCTAATCATCAAATTGAAGAAGGATTGACCGCAGAAATAAAAATTGAAGATTTTGATATAGAATTACTTAGAGGACTTAACGAGAGAGTTAAATATTACTAGTAAATTACTCTTCGATTACAACTTTCTTATTCTTTATATTCTTGCTCAAAAGAGCTAACCATACATCCTTAATGATATTTAATTCCTCAATCCTAAATAATCTCGAGAGAATTATAAATGTAATAAAACCAAAAATTGAAACAGTTCCCGTTAAAAGAATTAAATTTAGAGTTCGAGTAGTATCGAAAATGAATTTGTCCAGCGCCTTCATCGGCACGTAAAGTGCAATCGCTAAACAATAAGAAACCAGCAACATTCTATTTATAGGACCAATCAAAAAATTCCAATCAAAACCGCCAAGTTTTTTCGAAAGGCTAAAAAACAACCCGATAACATTTACCATACTACCAATAGAAAAAGCTAAAGCTAAACTCCAAACTCCAAGTTCGAGCGTCCTAACAAAGTAAATCGCACAAACAGCATTTACCACTACTGAGATAATACTCCAAATTAAAGGCGTTTTAGTATCTTTTAGTGCATAAAATCCGCGCGTTAATACAATGGACAGTGATTGAAAAATCAACGAAATGCTAAAGAAACCAAGTGTATAGGATGTCATTACAGTTGCTTCCCATGAATACTTACTAGCTCCATATGCCAATCTAATTAATGGCACTCTCAATACAAAAAACAATACACTCACTGGTAATACAAAATAGACGACTTGCCGGATCGTCTTTAAAAGCAAAATTTTAAATTCTGATTGATCAGCATTCTCGTCATCCTTCAAAGAGTTAACAAAAATTGGAAGAGCAGCTTGTCCAATTGAAACTCCAAAAATCCGAACTGGTAAATTTTGAATGTCGTCTGCAAAGGTTAAAATAACGTTCGAAGCAGGTGATATAAATAAAGCGAGATTTGTATTAAGCGGAACTAAAAACCTCATTCCTGCCTGACCAAAAATTCTAGGCCAAGTAAGCCTATATATTTCTTTTACCCCCTCATGTTTTATAGAAAAATATGGCTTATATTTAAATCCTATCTCTCTAACGAATGGCAATTGAATAAGTAAATGAATTAATGCGCCAAAAACTGTACCCCAAGCAGGGGCATAAATCCCTAAATCGTCGGTAAAAAGATAAATAAAGACGATAACTCCAATATTCATAAAAACAGGAGCTAAGGCAGGGATAATAAATCTTTTAAAGGAATGTAAAATGCTCGTAAAATAGCTACTAAACAAAAACCCAAGTTGGGCTAGCATCATGATGGTCATTAAATTTTCTAGTAGACGATATTCAGCATCGGTCATTCCCGCGCTATGGCCAATTAAGTTTCTCGCAAAGAAATCAGAAAAAGTTATCATGACAAGAATAAAGATAAGAATTCCAATCAGTGAGGTATTCATTACTTCCGAGGCTATTTTCCAGGCTTCTTCTTGACCTTTCTTGTAATACTTTAGAAAAACAGGAACAAATGCTGATGAAATGGAACCAGATACAATTATTGTGAAAATAAGGCTAGGTATATCATCAGAGGCGAAAAAAATTCCAAGCTCGTTTGAATCTCCAAAATAATTAGACAGCATTCTATTTCGGACAAATCCAAAAAAAGCTGAAACCAAATAAATTGATCCTATGACTGATGCTGCTGATAGAATAGTTTGTTGTTGCGAGCTTAGAGCTAAACTGCTACGTTTTAAAAATCCTCTAACCATAAACATGGCGATACTACCATATATATTGATATGCCTACAATAACCTGATAAAATACCCCGATATGGCAAACACCAAGCAAGCAAAAAAAATGATAAGAAAAACGGTTAAAAAGACCAAATACAATAGATGGTGGACATCTAGGGTTAAAAACGCTGTAAAAGCATTAAATACCAATAAAGATGCATCGAAAACACCAGAATTAATGACTTTTTTACAAAAAACCATAGATAAGGCCGTTAAATCTAATGTTATTCATAAGAATCGAGGAAACCGAATCAAGTCAAAATCAATGAAAGTATTGCAATCAATAAAAGATTAACCTAATATTCAAATATGGAATCAAAACTGCCCTTATACAAAAACCTTTTAACAATTTCTTCGATTGGATTTTTCTCAGTTCTCGCGTTACTAGTTCCTTCAAACTCATTTGCAGCAACCGCATTTATTGAGCCCAGCCAGGGAACCATTAATGCCAAAACTTTTCAGGTTGTAATTCACGTCGAGTCAAGTATTTCTGAACCAGAAATAGCTAGTTCAAACATTAAAATTTCTTACCCAGCTTCAGTAACCGCTACAGAAATCACAGAAGGTGATTTTGACAGCTATTTAGAAAAAACAATAGATACCACTGCGAGAGTTGTAACCATAAAAGCCGTTAACAATGCTCAAAATTATAAGAGTGGAGATGTCGAGCTAGGTTTAGTTAAGTTCACGACGAATCAAGATACTGGTCAGGTTCAATTAGCAATTAGTGAACAAAGCGAAATAACAGGGGCAGGTGGTGAACAATTATTTACTGAATCAATAAATAGCAATTTCACTTTAAAATATGAAGGTGTTGATACAACTACGGCTACAGACACTACTACCACTACTACTACAACTGATACAACTGGAACTGCACCTGAAACTGGAATAAATGAAACATTACAATATGTATTGATTTCAGCAGCAATGCTAATCGGTGGACTTTATCTGTCACGAGGTACGCTTAAGATTCGTAAATAATATGAATTATGAATTCCGTCGAGGCATACAAAGGTTTTATCAGCTTCTTAATTCTTAGTGCAATCGTAGGAATCTCTGTAATAGGTTTTAGATACGTTAACACAAGTTCAAACACAACATCCTCTGCTACTGAAGCCGATTTAGTGCCATATGTTATTGTTGTTGAAAATGTCTCAACCACCGAAATAAATATTAATTGGAAAACTTCAGCAGAAAATGGATCCAAAGTAATTTATGGAAAATCGAAAGACAACCTATCCGAAGTAGCAGCTAATGAAACCCTAACTAAAGAACATAAACTGAATATAAACGGGTTAGACCCCTCTACAACATATTATTATCGAATTCACATGCTTGATGAAAAGTATCACCCTACTACCGAGTTTTTCGATTTTTCAACCAGTAGTCATCTATTGGCGCCAGTCGAGGTTGAAACGCTCGAGCCGATTCCGACTCCAGCAGAACCCCCGGATATTGATATTGATTTCGAAATAAATCCTAGTCAACCTGTTATTCAAAAAAAGAATTTAGAGTATTCAGGATTTGAGAATGTTGTAGAACGTAGTGATGGAAGCACACCAGAGACACTTGGAAAAACTACCAGCATAATCGGAGAATCAATTATTGCCGAGTTTAAAGAAGCTCTGATATATAACGATTTAAGATATGATTTCAATGGCGATAAGGAAGTTGGGGCTGATGACTATCCTTTATTTATACAATTTATATTAAATTCAGAAGATTAATTCTTACTTAACAAGTTTTCCTATAACTGATAGCCGATATTTCGTAGTTCCTGGTGGCACGCAAGTAAATAATTCAACCGTACTCTCGTGTTTACCAAGTGTATTGGGATAAGGGTTTCCTAACGGGTCAACTTCCTCTGGATCCTGAATCTTAGAGAAATCCACAATGTATCTATATTCTTTACCTTTATATTTGATAGTAAACTCGTCTCCATAATCTAAATCCTCTAATTTTGAGAAAATTGCCGTATAATCCCCTTCTTTATAATGATTCTTGAAATATGAATAAGTAGAATGACCATAAATGAATGAATTACAACCTTCACCTGGTAAACAGCTACCTTTGAAGTGTCCTATTGAATCCTGTGGGTCCATTGTGCCCGAATCTATCTCGACCAACGCATCTACTATATCTAGCTTGGGTATTGTTAAATAGAAATAACTGTGCGGTACATCATAATTAGTAGTTTCTGCATCACTTTCGTCCTTTGTTAGAATTGGGATATTCGAATTATCATCATATGAAGTTAACTCCTTGTGCTTTTTGGCCTGGGATTCTAATTCGTTAAATGTAAACCCATTCGATGAGGCTTGGTTTGGAAGTACGCTTAAAGTAACTTTTTGAAGTGGATTAATAATTGGATCTTTTTGCTCTTCGTAGGCATAACTAACAAAAACTGGAATAATTACATTTTGAGATAATAAATAAAGTCCTGTTAGGAATAAGGCTAGCGCCAGAGTCGACCTTACGATTTTTAGCAAAACGTGTTCCTTTTTTTGTATAGATTCCTGTGAAATATTCATAAGTATAACCCATGGCTATACTAGTCCTATAGTAGAGCTGGGCAGCGCTATTTTAATGCTAAAATGAGTATATCATAAAATCTTGGATCATCTGTAATTTAGACTTATAAGAATTAGATTTCATGTCAAATTCTAGTTTATAAATGTCCAAAAGGATATTTTTTAGCTGGGCAATTTCTAATTTTGAATTTTGTAATTTACTTTTAAAAAACGGACTTATTTTTTTTGAGGTTTCATTTTTTGATTTTATGGATAAAATATTTCTGACATAAGTTTGCGCTAGACTGGCAAACATAAAAACAGCTGCCTCGTCTTCATCAATATTTAACAGTTTAGTAATCGCGGACTTTTTATCATTACGAATAAATAAACAGTCACATATATCAAATGATTGTGAATCGAATTTTTCATCAAATTTAATGAGTTCTACGACTTTTGGTAATGTTTTTGCAGTGGCAGCCTCTAATTTATAGCTAAGTACGAAATAAAGATTTGTATTTTTAACAATTGGTTCGATTTGTTTTATAAAATCGACTACTTTAGATTTATCGGCTGGCTCAACTTTAATGATTACTAGTTTATCTCTATCATCAAATAATGAATTTGCGCTAAGTAAATCTTTGATATCTAATTCAGTTTTTATTAAACCCTGAAATTCATATACTAAGCTTTTATCAAATTTATTCTTAACATTTGAAATATATTCCTGGATTTTTACTTTATCGTCTCCCGATATTATTTGCATTCGGCTTGTGAGTCGTCACAAAAAAGGTAAGATCTGACTAAGGTTTTAATAGCTTCATATGTCCTCCCTGTAGGAACTAAAACATATTTCCCACTATAAAATTGTTCACGTTCTTCTTCGGTAGGTGATTCTAACATTCCAGAGCCTAAAACATTTGGATTTTTTAATTCGTTAGATAAAACTATTTTCTTTACATTAAGATTCTCAGTTGAACTTACCATGTCATAAAAATATAAAATCTCTGAAAGACTAATATCAGTTTCGACATTTTGCTTGTAGGCTTCATATAGTTCTGCGATTTTGCCAGGGTTAAGTAAGGTTTCGGAAGAAAGAATTTCGTCTTTTAATGCGACTAAAACTTTTTGTTGGCGTCTGGCCCTGGCAAAATCGCCAGCCTCATTAAAATTTTCTGAATGCCTAGATCTAGCATACTGAAGTGCCTTCTCACCATCCATGGTCTGGATACCCTTTTCAAATCTGACTGTCATATATCTTGCACTTTCAGGTATAGCATTCTCCATTCCCTCTACTGGATATAAATGGTCAACAAAAGCTTCTTCGACTTCAATGTCTAATCCTCCAACTGCGGTTATTGCATCTTTGAAGGCACTAAATCCTACCAATGCTGTGTAATGAATAGGAATTCCTACTATTTCCTCAACTTTTTCCTGAACTTTTTTTACATCCCTACCCCTTCCTTCATAAGGAAAATAATTCCATGCATACAACGCATTAATTTTCTCATCAATCTCATCGACCCATAAATCACGAGGAATTGAGACCATTACTGTATTTGAATTATTGTCCCCAATTGATAGAACCATAATTGTGTCCGTAAGAACTCCACCCTGTGTACTGCCTGGTGATCTTTGATCTAAACCTAGAACTAGAATATTGGTCCTACCATCTGTGGATTTGATATCTTGCGCGGTAAAGACCTTCGAAACAACTGAAACGGGCTTAAATAGTGCAGCCGCAAGGCCTCCATTCTTGAAGAATAAAATTGATACTATTATCGAAACTATAAATATTAATAGAAAAAAATATTTTAAGACCGGTCCTAATTTGAACATTTAGAAATTATAGAACTAAATTCAATTGGATCCAATGCCGAAGTTCCTATCAAAAAGCCTGATATTATCGAATTATTTGTATATTGTTCAACATTTGCACTATTCACACTCCCACCATATATGAAGGACGATAGTCCTATTTGTTTTTGAACATCATAGATTGATTCCATTGATGCAGGATTTCCAGTACCAATTGATTCAAGTGGTTCATATGCGAAAAGTAATGTTGAAGATGCGACATGGGATTTAGCCGAAGTAAATTCACCTAGATTTTTGAAACAAACAATTGGAATAAGGCCTGCTTTCAAAGATAAATCAATTTTGGCTAAGACCTCATCATTGCTCTCACCCCTTGTGCGCGATTCAGAATGACCAATAATTACATATTTACAAAAGTCTTTTATTTGACTTGCTCCTACTAAACCAGTTTGGGCTCCGTTTTCAAACATTGATACATCTTGCCCAGCAATACTTACACCAAGTTCATCCGATAGACGACTTAACATATGTAAATATGGATTTGAAGGGGCAATCACCACCTCGATATTGGGCGTTGCTTTATATTCATGACCAAAAGTATCAATCCAATTCTTAACCTCAGATATATTTTTATTTTGTTTCCAATTTGCAATGAAAATCATTTGTTATCTTCTTCCATCTTACCCCTAATTCTTTCACGTGTTGCTGAAAAAATCTCGGGTAAATTCTCTAAATCGCTGTGAGTATAATCATATCCGATCGTCGATAAACAGGCAAAAACAGTAGGTATTTGCTTATAAATTCTCGAAGCGTACCCACAGGATATCAAACTGCGAGGGAGGATTGCTACATTCAAATCGTCTTCTCCCAAACTTGATAAGTCACATCCCATCGGACATCCCATGCAAGATGGATTATTTCTAGGTTCTACCGTTAATTCTCTATATAAATCGAGGATACTATTATATAGGTTTTCGTATTCGTATATATTCTTTAGGTCTACCGATAAACTTGAGTCGATTTTCAAACTAAGACTATTAATTTGATTTAATTTGGTCTCAGAGAAATCCCCAAATGAAAAATATCCAAGTGAGAAAACGCCGTGTTCATTTATTATCAAATCAGACTTGTATTTATCCGCTTCTGTTGTGGAAAGAGTAATTTCGTCTGGGAGTACAGTTAAATCAATAAATGGGGTCTTTTGTTCTCCAACTATAACAATTGCATCTAGGCCAGCATAATTCATTTTTGCGGCTAAAGTTCCTCCACCATACTTCTCTACGAACTTTCCATTTTCAATTGTTAATAGACATGATTTTGAAATATAAGGAAAATATCCCGATAAAGGTCCAGATGTAATAACGATTGGCTTATCCTCGTAATATTCTTCTAATAATTTATAAGCTAGACTTACTCCTCCAATATACTCATACACATCACCAACTATTTTTATTTGAGCAACTTGCTCAGTTAAATCGAGATGGAGAATATTTTTGTAGTATTTTTCATTTGAAGAAATCATTTTTAATCTCTCGCCTGTACAACTTCAAAGCAGTTTTGTGGACAGATTTTCACAATCTTTTCTGGAAACTTAATTTTAGAACCATAATCAATTTGAATTTTGTATCGACCAGGTCTCCCTTTTATAACAATCGAGGAATCTTTTATTCCCAGCTTTCGATTTTCATATACGGAATTTAATAAAGTACAAAGATTACAACCTATACACTTGTGCTCTCTTGGAGCAACTAAGAATTTATCTGCCATATTTATTTACAATGATTCAGAAGATCAACAACCCTGTTTGAATAACCCCATTCATTATCGTACCAAGCCATTACTTTCACCATATTCCCACTGACTACTCGAGTTAAGTCACCTGCAACTATTGAAGAATATTGAGTTTTAATTATATCGGTGGATACGAGCTGTTGAGTAGTGAAAGCTAATATGTTTTTATATTCTTCTTTCCTAGATGCTTCTAAAAAAGCATTGTTAACTTCTTCTACTGTTACCTCTTTTGAAAGAATTGCCGTTACATCGGATATAGATCCGCAAACTACAGGAACTCTAAGTGAAACTCCATCAAACTTATTTGCCATTACTGGAAGAGCCTTCGCGGTTGCTTCTGCGGCACCTGTTGAGGATGGAACGATATTTTGAGCTGCTGCTCGGCCTCTTCTCATATCTTTAACTGTAGGTGAATCAACTAGGCTTTGTGTCGCTGTATAAGCATGAACGGTTGTCATCATCGATTTTTCTACACCGAATGAGTCATTTAAAACTTTTAATAATGGCGTTACGTTATTTGTTGTACACGATGCATTCGAAATCAAATTCGCGCTCATATCTGATAAATCTGATGCGCCTAATACAATAGTTTTAAACCCATCATCTTTTGCAGGGGCAGTTAAGAGAACCTTCCTTGCGCCGGCTGTAATATGAGCTTGAGCGGATTCAGATTTTGTAAAAATCCCCGTTGACTCAATAACGACATCAACTCCTAATTCTTTCCAGGGTAATTGTAATGGGTCTTTTTGGGAATAGACGGTGTAATTTTTACCGCTAACTACCAAATGTGTATCATCAAATGACGTTGGCCTTTCATATCTACCGTAGACGGTGTCATATTTAAGTAAATATTCCAAAGTTTCAGGAGGAGTCAAATCATTTATAGCTACTACTTCAAAGTCGAATCCCTGATCAATTCTGTCCAATATTATTCTAAAAACGGCTCTGCCAATTCGACCAAATCCATTAATGGCAATTTTCATTGACTATGTCCTTCTAACCACTGTCTTAATACCGGCTCTACTAATAGACCGATTCGCCTATCAATTTCTTTGCCATCTTTCATGATAACTAAGGTTGGAATACTCATCACACCAAATTGTTGTGATTTAGCTTGCTCAACGTCGACATTAACTTTTTCGACGGTGACCTTTTCGGCCATTTCTTTTGCTACTTTTTGTAAAATCGGATCCATGGCATGACAAGGGC
The DNA here is from genome assembly GCA_964370865.1 of uncultured Candidatus Saccharibacteria bacterium. GTDB lineage: Bacteria > Patescibacteriota > WWE3 > 2-01-FULL-39-13 > 2-01-FULL-39-13 > JAUPVU01. The sequence goes on from CAYJKF010000001.1 coordinate 95,345, forward strand.
CGCACCAGTCCGCATAGAAGTCTAAAACTGTAATCATACATACCATTCTACTTGCCGAACCTCAAAAATCAAATGCAATATTACTCTTAATAAGAAATATTTTAGAGATTTCTAATACGGTTGTTAAATAATTTTAATCGTGTTAGTAATAATAGATATATGGTAGAGAAGAAAAAAACAACTAACACAAGTACAAATGAAAAACAAAAATCAGAAGCTCTTGAATCAGCTCTGTCGTTAATTGAGAAACATTACGGTAAAGGTTCCATTATGAAAATGGGCGAAGGAGTTGTCGATGCCCAAATTGAAATAATACCAACTGGTTCATTAACACTGGATTTAGCACTTGGTGTCGGCGGTATTCCAAAGGGACGAATCATTGAAATATATGGTCCTGAATCTAGCGGTAAAACCACACTAGCACTTAGCATAGTAGCTCAATCTCAAAAGAAAGGTGGCAAAGCAGCTTTCATAGATGCAGAGCATGCCTTTGATCCAGGCTATGCAAGAGATTTAGGCGTTAATGTTGAGGAAATGTATATCTCTCAACCCGATGATGGCGAACAGGCACTAGACATCGTAGAAACACTTATTAGGAGTGGAGGAATTGATGTAATCGTTGTGGACTCCGTGGCGGCTCTAACACCAAGAGCCGAAATCGAAGGAGAAATGGGAGATAGTCACATGGGACTTCATGCACGGCTAATGAGCCAAGCCTTAAGAAAAATCACAGGAATCACAAGCAGAACAAATACAACTGTAATTTTCATTAACCAAATAAGAGAAAAGATTGGCATTATGTTTGGCAACCCTGAAACAACTACCGGTGGAAGATCATTAAAATTTTATGCAAGCGTTAGACTGGAAATCCGAAGAATTCAAACGATTACTGACAAAGGACAAAGCCTAGGAAATCGTACAAAAGTAAAAGTCGTTAAGAATAAAGTCGCACCACCATTTAAAGAAGCTGAATTCGATTTAATTTTTGGAGAAGGTATTAGCCGTGAAGGAAGTATTCTTGACGCAGCTATCGATACAGGAGTAATCGAACCAAGTGGAGCTTGGTTCAAATATAAAGGTGAAAATATTGCGCAAGGTAGAGAAAATGCAAAAACTTATTTAAAGGAAAACGCGAAAATCGCAGGTGAAGTTGAAAAAGAAGTTTACGAGAAATTAGAGTTGAGAAACACAAAAAAAATTGAGAGTAAAGTCGATAAAGCCAAATAAATCTGTCCCTGGTATCTATATTATAGAATTCGAGGAATCTAATTCTGTTGCTTATATAGATACAGACTCCCTTATAAAACTAGGATTAAAAAAAGGCCTTGAGGTTGAAAAAGAAAAGGTAGACGAACTAATCTACATATCCCCTTCAAAGCTACTTTTTGTGAAACTGAAAAATAGGCTACTACTTAAAAAATATTCGGAGAAACAAATTGTTCGCTATATCTCTACAAATAAGATTTATAGGGAAAATAAAACTCAAATAGATATTGATCAAATAATAGAAAGTTTATTAAAGGCTGGTTTACTTGATGATGAAAAATTTGCCAATCGAATAATCGAAAAAAGAACTTCTCAAAAAGCAGTAAGTAATAACGCAATCAAGAGAGAACTTCAAATCGCAGGCGTAGATAAAACTATAATTTTAGAACTTACAAAAGATTTCAATGAAGAAGACGACATTAGAAAGGTTGATGAGGTCGCCGATAAATTTATTCGAACTAAACGCCTATCCGTAGAGGACAGAAAAGATGTCGAGAAACTTAAAAGGCACTTGTTATATAAAGGGTATACATTTGATGTCATTAATAGTTTAATTGACAGGCTTTCTCACAATCTTTAGAATACCCTTAGTTGAAATCTATAGTGCTTTAGTTATAAGTGTTCTGTTTAGGGAATATACCATTAGAATTTCGCGTAAAATGCATGATAACCAATATAATTGCCATAAAATCAGTATTATCAAGCTATAAAGACAAATCTTAAACAAGATTCCTTAAATCGAACATAAAATTTATCAAATGGAGTTAGAACTAATGTTGCCGATAATTACGAGTTTAGGTGCTGTAGCACTAGCTTATTACTTATTTACACGAAAAACCGCGCAAAGCGGAAAAGTCGATATAGAAACGAGTGAAAAAGCTCAATCAATATTACTTAATGCCAAAGATGAGGCCATTAAAATCAAGGAAAAGGCCGAAGTTGAAGCAAGAGAAATTAGAAATAAAAGTCTAGAAACGGAAAAAAAGGCAGAAAGACGATTTGATGACCTTTATCACAAAATAAAGGAAGTAGACGAAAGGGACAAACAAGTAGGAGTTTTGATTGAAAAGTGGAAAAGAAAAAACTCACAGGTGGAGGAATCTAGAAACGAACAACTTAAAAAATTAGAGGAAGTTGCAGGTTTGCCTAAAGAAGAAGCCAAAAGAATGGTAATGAATAGAGTTGAACAGGAACTCGAGTCTGATATAGCAAAAAGAGTGAAAAATGCTGAAGAAGCGATTCAAGCTGAAGTTGCAACAAAATCTAAAGAGTTACTGGTTGATGCTATGCATCACGCTTCTACAGATTATGTAGCCGAATATACTATTACCACGGTTAAACTAGCCGATCCTGACGTAAAAGGAAGAATTATAGGTAAAGAAGGAAGAAATATAAAAGCTTTCGAAGACATTACCGGAGTTAATGTAGATTTTGAAAATGAGGATGAAGTAAGATTATCAAGTTTCGATTCGGTTAGAAGAGAAGTCGCGAGAATCTCTCTCGAACAATTAATTAAAGATGGCCGAATTCACCCCGCAAGAATTGAAGAAATCGTTCGAAAAATTAATAACGAAATGGACCGCGTCATTTTTGAGGCAGGAACCGAACTTTGTCAAAAAGTCGGGGTATTTAATTTACCTAAAGATTTAGTCAAGAAATTAGGAAACTTTAAATATCGAACATCATATGGTCAGAATATGATTCAACATACTTTAGAAGAAACCAAAATCGGTGTAAAACTTGCCCATGAAGTTGGTGCTGACGTACCAATTACTAAACTTGCATGCCTTCTGCACGATATTGGAAAAGTCGTAACAGATAAAGAAGGTAATCATATTGAATTAGCAGTAGATTACTTAAGACGATTTAATATCCCTCAAGCTGTATTAACCGCTGTTGCTGAACATCACGAGGATAAACCATCATCGGTTGAAGGTGTGCTGGTACAAATCGCTGACTCAATCTCTGGATCTAGACCTGGCGCAAGATATGAAGATTATGAAAACTATATTCGAAGAATGCGAGACTTGGAAGATGCTGCAATGGCATTTGAAGGTGTTGAAAAAGTATTTGCAATTTCAGCAGGAAGAGAATTAAGAGTTGTTGTAAATGCAAATGTTGTAAACGATGCTGGTGCGGTTAAGTTAAGTAATGATATAGCTAAAAAGATTGAAGAAGAACAAACTTTTCCAGGTACAGTAAAGGTTATTGTAATTAGAGAACTCCGAGCGACTGCAACTGCAAGTTAAAAAGGTCGTTATTGCAAGCAAATAGCGCTATAGTATTCGGAAAAGATTGACATAACGCATCTATCCGATGTATTTTACAAACATGAAGTAAAATCAACGTATTTTGCTTCTCTCGCAATCGAGTTCACTATTAAGGAGGTGACCATTACTAATGACAAAAAACGAATTAATCCAAAAATTAGCAGACGATTTAAATATGCCAAAAGCTCAAGTCAGAAGAATGACCGATGCTATGGTAGATACTGTCTCTAAAACTTTAGGAAGAGGAGAAAAAGTACAAATCTCAGGATTAGGTACATTCCATATAAGTAAAAGAAAACAAAGAGAAGGAAGAAATCCTCAGACTGGAGCAAAGATGACTATTTCAGCAAGAAATGTTGTCGTATTCAAGACTGCTAAACCATTAAAGGAAACCGTTAAGTAAATAAAGGTTTAGTTAGCTACTTTTCAAGACCGACCGCTACTGCGGTCGGTCTTTTTATTAATCAACATACCAACTCTCCTTTTTAATTCACTTCCCAATAACTTAAAATTCGTATTTGCGGCAAGTAATAAAATCAAAATCGGAATTATGTAGAAAATGATTAACTTATTCTTGTCCCCCATCATCTGTAGAGTTCTTCCAAAAAGAACTGAACTCAATAGAGTTCTATTCTGATACAAAAGGTAAAAACGTTCATCAACCATCTTCGAACTGATAATCCAATTCATATCTATAACGGATAATAATTTTAATACCGAAAGTACAAATGCTATTAATAAGAAAAATGTAATTAGGCTTTCTTTGTATAAATTTTTAATCCGCATAGATTATGATTACTAATTAATTACTTGCGCCAAGGATTGTGAAATCAAATGTAGCTGTTTGGCTTGCATTCGCTTCTGACAATCCTTCTCCACTAAATCTGTATATGAAACCTCTCACCTGATTCGCGTTAACTTGTCCTAAAACAAAAGAATCATTACGCAACCTCAAAATTGTATCGTTACCATATACTTGACCACTCTCACCAGCATCTACAACCCCATCATTATCTGTGTCATTCCACTCTATGATAGATACGTAAATATCATCTCTTAGAGTATCTGGATCATTTATGTAGTCCGCTTTTGCAGTTAATAGCAAAGTATCCGCACCTTTGTTAAATAACTTAACAGGAACCTCTTGCGTCCAAACTGCATTCACATTTTGAAAACTTGGTCCCGTAACGGTGTCTCCTAAATTAGAATTTGAAGTACCCCCAGTAAGGCTGACAAGATATTTAAGAGCCGTATTTCCAGATGTTGGTGGTTCTTCACTAAAATCAGTTCCAACCGAGAAACTCACACCAGTTAGCTTAATCGTTTCTTCAATGGCAGCGTATACTGCAGTCGAAATTGAAAGAAAAGCTAACAGACTGATTATAAATTTGAATATATTACGATGATTTATTTTTATCACCCCCTTCACCCGTTATATTGGATGAAGGAGGCAAACAAACTCCTAAATAAAAATTAAGAGTTCATTACGTGTTAGTTAAATTAGCAACGGCTATAACCACAATTTTGGCATTTAACGCAACCCTCAGTCTCTATAAGCGACATATTTGCACATTCAGGGCAGACCGAGGAATTTTTCAAACCTAAGTCATTATTTACTAAAACCTTTTCTTCGACCTCCGAATCCAAGCTCAGATTATCAAAAAGAGTTTTTTGACCAGTAGTTTCTTCGCCAACTAATAGTTTAGGACCAAACTCTTCCATCTTATGGCTTAGTTCCAATTCCGTATAAAGAACTTTTGATACAGCATCTGGAATGCTACTTACCCGGTTAATTCCAAATCCAATACTGACTGAACCGCCAATTCCTTGTAATTGATCTGCGATTTCTTCCATCGCCTTATTTGGATCTATCGCACTTCTCAGCCATCCACTTATTAATCTTCCAAGAGCTTCTGCGAATCCTGCAACATCGGTTCCGCTTTTACCAATTGTTATAAATACCTCAAATGGACTTGTGCCAGTTTCGCCATTACGATTTAAAGTAATAAAGGCCGTTCCAAATGGAGTACTTATTTTATGTGTTCTTCCTACAACGATGGCAGGTCTTGGTCTTTTTGATTCGACTAATTCGGATTTAGATTCTTCGGTATCCGCCAGATGTGATTTTTTATCCTTAGTCGATTTAGTTTCCAAAACAACTTCATCTCTTGAACCTGTAACATATACGGTCAATCCTTTACAACCGAGTTCCCAAGAAGACATATAGGCATCCATAACATCTTGCTCAGTTGCCGTCTCTGGGAAATTACATGTCTTGGAGATTGAATTATCTACAAAACGTTGAATAACTGATTGCATCCAGACATGTTCGGTAGCAGAAATATCTGCAGAAACCACAAACACATTCTTTAAGGAACTTGGCACATTAACTAAGTCCTGAATTGTCCCCTCATGGATAGCGTGCTCTATTATTTCCTTTTTAGTAGCTTCATCAAGTTTAGATTCATTTAATGCCTTCTCAAACATTGGACTTACATAGGTGAGCTGCATACCCTCTTGTCCTCCTGCGGCTTGGTAAACATTTCTATAGTAAGCAAGCGCGAAAACAGGTTCGCATCCATAACCTTCAACATCATAAACGGTTCCTGTTGTTCCTGTAGGAGCAACTGTTAACTGTGTTGAATTTCGGATACCATGTTTCTTTAAATCACGAAGAATTAAATTCCAATTTAACTTTGGACGATCAAAATCATGTTTGTGATCTACTAATGGTGTTGGAATTTCCCACTTCAAATCTTTAGGATCGTAAATACTCCCGGTTATTCCAGGGAATGCGCCCTTTTCTTCGGCTAAATCGATACTTTCACGCATAGAATAATATCTTATAAATTCAGTGACTTGTGAAGCGAAATCAAGACTCTCTGGGCTACCATACCTTATTCCAAGAGCGTACATTGCATCCGCAAGTCCCATAAATCCAAGACCTATACGCCTGTTTTTATGCGCAGCTTCTTTCAATTCTGGAACAGCAGGAACAAATGCATTTTGAGTAACCACATTATCTAAAAATCTCGTACCCAAAATAGTGGATTCTTTTAAGTGATGCCAATCCAACTTACCGTCTATTACTGAAGCAAAAATATTTACATGACCTAAACAACAGTTCTCATATGGTCCAAGCCACTGTTCTCCACAAGGATTAGTTGCTTCCAACTCGTATTGATTTGGAACAGGATTTTGCCTATTTGCTGCATCTAAAAATAAAACACCAGGTTCACCATTCCTATATGCAAACTTTACAATCTCATTCATCACTTCTTTTGCTTTCACGGTTTTAGAAATTTCTTTAGTACGAGGATTAATTAAATCAAATGAACCATCTTCTTTTACCGCTCTCATAAAATCATCTGTGATTCCGACTGAAATATTAAAGTTAGATATTTTTCCTTCTTCAGCTTTGCATTTTATAAATTCCATTACATCTGGATGATCCACTCGAAGTACAGCCATATTTGCACCACGTCTAGTACCGCCTTGAGCAATTTGACCAAACGCGATATCGTATGCCTCTAAGAAACTTACAGGACCACTGGCAGTACCATTACTTCCCTTAACTGAATCGCCTTTGGGACGTAGTCTTGAAAATGAAAATCCATTGCCTCCGCCAGTTTGTTGGATTAGTGCGGCATTCTTTAAAGTATCAAATATACCGCCACGTTCTTTACCCATATCATCTTTAATTGGAAGAACAAAACATGCGGCGAGCTGTCCCAGAGCGGTCTTGGCGCCAGTCCACGTTGGTGAATTAGGAACAAATCTTTTTGTCCCCATAAAGTTATAAAAGGCTTCGGTATAAAGCTCCTTTAATTTTTTAGTTTTTTCACCATCTCCTATGTGACTAGAAACCCTCTCAAACGCTTCTTCAACTGTTTCGGATGGTTTGCCCAAATCATCCTTAGCAGCATAGCGTTTCTCAAATATTTTACGCGCGTTATCAGACAGCTCAATCTGGCTGATTTTTTTTAGTGTGGTATATATGTGATCGCTCATATAATTTTATTAATTAATTACTACTATGATTTAGCTTATCCAATTCATTTTTAAACTCATTAAGATCCTCGAAATCAAGGAATACACTTGCAAATCTCATATATGCAATCTTGTCTAGATTCTTTAATCTAGTTAGAACCATTCTTCCGATATCACTTGCGGCAACTTTGTTTGACTTTCTATTTAGGATTTTCAACTTTATATCCTCAGTTAACTTGTCGAGAACTTCTTGTGGAACTCTCTTGTCACAAGCAATCTCTAGACCCTTCTTAATTTTATTTTCATCAAAATTTTGTAATGTACCATCTTTTTTTATCACGATAACCGAAAGTTCTTCGATCCTCTCGTATGTTGTAAACCTTTTTTTACAATCTGCGCACATTCTTCTCCTACGTGATACACAGGCATCTCCATAATCTCTCTTATCAATTACACGTGTAGATTTAGATCTACAATATGGACACATCATATCTTCTTAATCAAACCAAAATAACTAATCATGGGCAGGCTTTTTTTCTTACCTCTGGGCCAGGACACCTTTATACAAGATATTGGGTCTGTATATTAATTAACTACAATTAGTTGTATGGTTCAATATCGTCCTTGGGAATAATATGGGATATACAATATACGGGGTATGGTCGATTAATGCTTTATATCGCGGACTATTTCAGCGAAGTCATCTTGCTCTAGGGTCTCTTTAGATAGCAACGCATCTGCTATTTTATCTAACGTTTCCCTATATGTGACAATGATTTCCTTCGCTTTATCATATTGTGTCACAATAATTTTCTGAACTTCATTGTCAATCTTACGTGCAACCTCATCACTATAACCTGCAGGCCTGTCAGATTCATCTAACACATACCTACTTGAGCCATCATTTACAAAATTAATTGGACCAAGATCGCTCATACCAAAATCGGTTACCATTCGTCTCGCAATTGCCGTAGCTCGTTCAATATCACTTGAAGCGCCAACGGTTTCTTCCGAGAAAACGACCTCCTCTGCTGCTCGACCACCAAGTAGACTTGCAATGACTCCTAATAATTTACTTTTCGTATGATTATGCTGGTCATCAACAGGTAAATACTGAGTGTGTCCTAAACTCATTGCCCTTGAAACAATTGAGATTCTTGTTACCGGGTCTGAGTTAGGAATCGCCGAACTTACTAATCCATGCCCTGCTTCATGATAGGCAACGATTTTTCGTTGCTCATCTGTTTGTAATAACTTACGCCCTGGACCTAATTTTACTTTTGTGGAGGCTTCCGTTAAATCTTGAACACCAATTTCAGTGACCTCTCTTCTTGCCGCAAGTATCGCCGCTTCGTTTAGCATGTTCTCAATATCAGCACCACTAAATCCCACGGTCTGCTTTGCAATTCGATTTATTTGAACTTCTTTGGTAAATGGTTTTCCCCTCATATGAATCCCAATAATTTCTTCTCTCTCGTTTATATCTGGTAGTTCTATTTTAATATGCCTATCAAACCTACCTGGCCTAACAAGTGCAGTATCTAATATATCAGGCCTATTTGTAGCCGCGATTATTATTACGTTTGTACGAGGATCAAATCCATCCATCTCCACTAAAATTTGATTAAGTGTCTGTTCTCGTTCGTCATTGCTCATTGCCATAGAGCCTCCACGATGTCTACCAATAGCGTCTATTTCATCAATAAAAATAAGTGAAGGTGCAGTTTCTTTAGCGACAGCGAATAAATCTCTAACTCTGGCAGAACCAACTCCGACAATCATTTCCATAAATTCACTTCCAGCTACAGAATAGAATGGAACATCAGCCTCACCTGCAATTGCCCTAGCTAATAATGTTTTACCAACTCCTGATGGACCAATCAATAAAACACCTTTAGGAATCCTAGCTCCCAATTTCCTATATTTTTCTGGCTTTTTCAAAAAATCCACGACTTCGACTAATTCATCTTTTATCTCATTGGCCCCAGCAACATCCTTAAATCCAATCCTGTTTTCATCTCTGTTGAATAGTTTGGCTTTTGATTTACCTAAACTGAACAGACCACCGCTTGACCGACCCATTTGTCTAAAAATCCAAATCAAAAAGACGATTGTTAAGATAGGAATTGCGAGAGTGGTTATAATTTCTACCCAAGCAATCTCTTGTTTCTCATAAATTCCCCCGGGAACTAAGTTAGGATCAATATTTTGTAAACTAAGTAACTCATAGAAACTAATCTGATCTTCTTTGGTAGTTTTGGCCATGCTACCATCCTTTAATTCCAGCGTTACCTCTTTTCCAGTTAGAGTTATTTTATTTACCGAACTAGATTGAATGAGTTGAAATGTTTCATTTAAAGAAACCTCTTTTGTAACAGGTGCTCTTTCTTCGACAAAGGAGGAAATTAATGTCCAACTTATAATTACCGCAATTATTAAATAAAATGGATTAATCTTTCTCCAGTCCTTTAGCATATCTATATACTGAGTTTTTGGCTTTACTTTATCTTGTTTCTTATTCATTCGTATGAATATTACAATAAATTCATTATTTTTTCACTACAAGTTCATTTCTAAATGCAAAGTTCAGTAAGTGAACATTTTGTTAGATATTTATGCAACGCTAATTGGTGCAAAATGTTTTGTTTGTAAAAAAGAACATTTGAATATTTGCAGTGACTGTTTAAACAAATTACCTAAAATTGATTTTCCCTTTTGCATGGGTTGCGACTTACTAAGCATAGATGGAAAAACTCACTTGTACTGCCAAAGAAGTTGCAAGATAGAAAATCACGTCAGCTCTTTTATATATGCGGGAGAAATCAAGAAGATATTACTTATTTATAAAAATAATAGAAGCAACTCTCACGTAATTGATACAGTCGTAAGCTATGCCTTGAAAGATTTAAGAAATAATATTATGAACGTTGACTATGTAGTTCCGTTTCCTAAAACACCAAAAATAATTGAAAACGGAGAACAAAGTTTACCCGAGCTTATTGCAAATAAAGTAAACAAAATCTATAAAATTAATATGCTCGGAGTGGTTGGGAAAAGTTCCAAAGTTAAACAGAAAGAACGCCAATCAACTCATCGGGCTGCAATAAAGTACGATATTTTTATTATCCCCGAGATGATTGAAGCAATCCAAGGGAAATCGGTTCTCCTTGTAGATGACATAACGACAACAGGCTCAAGCATACGAGCTGCCGGAAAACTACTATCAAAGGTTGGAGTGAAATCAGTAAATTCCTACACTTTAGCGAAGGATCTGCGGTATAATTAACCCAAGATGAGTGTAATGAGTGCGTTTGTATACAAACCAAAAAACCTGAAATTTGAGTCGCAGGAAAATGGCGAAGATATTCACTTTATTCTAAGACGGCACCCAATAACAAACCTACCATGGATAGCCTCTTACCTATTGTTGTTATTCGTACCAGTCATCATAACCCTAGTATTAGATAAACTAAATATAAATACATTTGCCATTCTGCCAGCACAATATCAGTTAATAATTATAAATCTCTGGTATATGCTGATTTTATTTCTATCTTTTGAATCATTTTTAAAGTGGTACTTTAGCGTTTCGATAATAACAAACAAAAGAATGATTGATGTGGATTTCAAAGGATATTGGACTAAAAGAGTTTCCGAAGCATCCTATGGTAGCGTTGAAGATGTAACTTACACAACCGGAAAATTTTGGAATATTTTATTTGACTATGGAGATTTACTAATGCAAACAGCCGCGACAAATGTGGAGTTTGAGTTTCTTTCAGTGCCTCGTCCTGGTTTCATTCATGACAAATTAACTAATTATGTCGAGGATTATAAGAAGGGATTAGAAAATGACTAGCGTAGATCCGATTTCCCTAGTTAATCTTGACTCTATCACTGAAGGATTTCCTGCCTTGATATTGGGTTTATTAAAGGGAGGACTGGTATTATTTTTAATTAGTTATTTTATCGTATCACTAGTAGTTATAAAGCAAATATATATGATGACTACTACGATAAAAAGTAAAAACGATTTCTTTATTGTCTTCTTAGGATACTTACATTCCCTCGTCGTAGCTCTAATGCTTTTGTTTACATTAAGGTTTTTGTAAAAATACATGTCATTTGAATTAAAAGTTCAAACTATACAACCGAATATTTCGGAGATTATGGGTAGCACTGCAATTGCTCACGATTTTCCTAAACCAGACGAGAGCATCCTATCTAAAAGAGGAAGGCTGTTTATAGTTGTATCAGTCGTTGATGCTTACGAATTTGATCTTTCATCACTTCTAAAAATATTTTCCGAACATATTCACGAGGAATACTATAAAAACACAGATAGTTCCCCACTTAAGAGTCTTGAATTCGCAGTTAAATCTGGAATTGATTTTCTTTCCTCACTAAAATCAACAGACGAAAAAAAATTTCTTATCGATAAAAATACCATCCCAAATATATCACTTTCAGCAGCGATTGTCTGGAATAGTATTTTATATACTGCAAACATCGGGCCTGTTGCCAATTATGTCGTAAGAGGATCTGGTACGAGAGATTTAAATGATGAGGAAATTCAAAATAATTGGGAAATTTATAGCAACTCAATTATTTTGGAAAGTGAAGATGTAGTTATTATAGGCACTTCTAAATTCGCTTCTGATTATAAAGCCAAAAACATTCTGGAAAATATTTCGGGGTTGTCGACAAAATTATTAACTGATCCTAATTCCATCGAAATTGCCGCCTTACTTATCAAAATAATCCAACCACCGATTGTTAATAATAAACGCGATAAAAGTATGGCAAAACCGTTAATCACCTCTGTTTTTTCGGCATTTTCTAATTTAAAAAATAGATTAAGCCCAGAGGGCAGTCTGTCAGAAGAATTCAAACCATTTCAAAATAAAAAGTCTGCCCCAATCTCGAGTATCACAGGATTGGCCGACACTCATGAAATTAAGAAACCGTCTTCTAGGCCGAGACGAATTAGAAAAGTTAATAATAACAATAAATTAAAATCTGGAATAGGAATTCTTGTGATTGTTGCGGCAGTCATTCTGGGGATTACGTTTTACAACAACACGATAGCTAATCGAGAAAACTCGAGAGATGATGAAAAAGCTATTAATATTATTCCAACAGGTGATAATGATAACTCAATTGAATCCGACTCTACAGTAAGAGACGTTCCTGCAATCTATGTATTTAATGAAAAGAAAAACTATGCAAATCTAGAAATTTCATCCTTCGCAATTTACGAGAAAGAAAATTTGGTGATTTACTCTCGCTCAGATAAAGGAATTTATTATTTCGATAAAGCAAATAATTCTCTTAAAAAAATAATTGATGATGTTGACAGTTTAGAACAACTTAAATGCTACGTTCGATTTTGTATCTTTCAGGGAAATAACATAGTGAGCCTAGTCAATCCAAGCACTCCTGAAAAAGTCGATAAATATCCAGTGGAATCCAAATACAGAATTTTTGATATCGATTATTTTTCTGACAGGATTTATCTTTTAACCTCCGATAATATCGTTTCATTTAAGATAGGCGAATCGAATCCTCAAATTACAGAATGGATAAAATCAACTGAAAAAATTGAAAACCCAGTATCAATGACTATTGATTCCAATGTATATGTAATTGATCAGTTGATCGTAAAAAAATATTTAAATGGAAATAAACAGGTTTTTAACTTATCACCAGAAGCTCCTAAAAATCCTTCTAAAATATTTTCGGATACAAAATATATATATGTATATGATCAAGTTGATTCAACTATTAGATTATTTTTGAAAAACGGAACGTCTCATAAAAATATAGCTTTAGGTGATTTTGATTTTAGCGAGGAAATTAATTCTCAAACATTACAACTCACACAAGAAACATCAGTAAGTCAGCCTAATCTCTTTGTAGAAAGCGATAATATGATTTATTATTTATCCACTGTTACATTATGAAAACATATTTAATAAATAAAAAAGCATATAGAGACTACGAAATCTCTGATAAATACACCGCAGGCATTAAATTAGCTGGTCATGAGGTTAAATCGATTGTCGAAGGAAAAGGAAATCTGAAAGGTTCATATGTAAAAATAATAAAGGAAATTCCACTATTGATTGGCTTTGATTTGCCGAAATATTCCAAAGCTGGTGAAATTTTTGGTTTTGATTCTAAGCACGATCGAGAATTACTTTTGAATAAGCACGAGATTGATAAAATTTCTAAAGATATTAATCAAAAAGGATATACAGCATTTCCACTGAAGATTATTTCAGAAAAGAATCTTATGAAACTCACCATTGGCGTTGGACGCGGTAAGAAGAAAGCGAGTATGAAGCAAGATTTAATAGCTAAACAACAAGATTTAGAGACAAAAAGGCTTCAAAAAGAGCGCAATTCACACTCTAATACACCAAGATAGTCCCTTCCACCTTGCAAATTTAAGCTCAAAATGGTAGAATTCTTGCTGTTTGGGGATGTACAGGATTTGACTTTTAGCACATTTTTAATTAAAACAAGCAGACTTGTTCTAAGTCTTTAATCTGGAACAAAACAATAAACGTCAAAAATAACGTTAACGCTAATGCTATGGCCTACGCTTATGCGTAATCATAACTATTGAGGAATTATCCTTTTAGCAGTCTATCGAGTCTGGTTTTCTTAGTTCTTCCTACGATAGGCTAAACCTAACTAAGGGCTACTTTACGGCTTTAAGGTAAAGAATCATCTGTTGTGTGGTTTAGATTTTTTGCTTTGGCACACACACATTAATAAAGCAGATAAGCTTGTATCATTTTAATTAGAAAAGTTAGAAACACGTGGGTTCGACTCCCACCATCTCCACCAGATAATACCCTATTACACTTTACATATGATTCAAAGAGTTGGCTAACCGTTTAAAACGTTCAGTCTCGTCAAGTTGAACCCCATCATAAGTATCCAAATTATCACCAATTAACATTATTCTGGCAAAAGCTCTCGCTAATCTATAACTTGGAGCAAGATGTTCGTCCTGTAAAACTTTTGCGGTGGCAGAATGGAGTACTTGCCTTTGAATATCATCATCCAATATTCGTTCTCTGCGGTCTAAATCTGACTCTTCATGTAACGATATCGAATGCTTGTATGACTGCATTTTTCTAAGAAAATTTGAATAGCGCATATATGCAAGATTGACTTCCTTGGAACACTGAGAAGGTTCCCATTTAAAATGGCAACTAGTCTGAGCAAAATTCAACATAAGCAATTTTGCGTCGTCACTATCTAAATAAGCATTCCGAATCTCATCATCTGTCACATCTGAAGCCACTCTGTTTTGAACTCTCTCTTTGAAATCATTTAATCCTTGAATATTAATATTTTCACTATGGACTCCAGTAAAAAAATTCTCGGAGTTATAAAACTTTTCAAAAAATAGGATTGGGTCACTAACGGTTTCAACTGACTCAGCCGAAACATCTAATTCATTCTTCTCGTCCTGTGGATTTATAGATGAAATTGGTTCTGACATATATCTATTATAACTATATATTATTAAACAATTAATTTAAGTTTTTCTTTTAAAAGCCTAAAAGTGCCATCGTATGATTTTTGATTCTTTCTTTCCGCAAAAAAGTACAATGCTCCTAAACCTATATCTATCATATAGGCTAGAATCCGTTCATCATAATTATTAATTTTCGGATGTCTTTTCTTATATTCCTCAGAATAGTTTATAGAATCCTGCCAATTCCAGAAATTCAACCAGGCTACATCGTATAAGGGATCTCCATACATACTTTGCGACCAATCAATAATCGCAGATACCTTACTATCTAGAATAAATAGATTATCAAATCCAAAATCCCCATGAACCAACTTTCTTTCTTCTGGTAGGACTTCTACTAATTCAAGTAATTTCCGATTAAGCATTTTAAAAAAATCCACTTCAACTAACATAGGATAGGCTTTTGCTGCTTTCTCCCAGTTCTCAGGATCATTATGATCGTCCGTTATTTTTTCCGCCCAACTAATCGATTCGCCAACTCCAACTGAATCTAACTCACCATACGCATCGCCAATTGGATCTATTGAATGCAAAAAATCCAATACCCTAAATAGATCCTCGACCGCACTCTCTCTTTCTTCGACCGAGAGAAGATCCATTCGAACTCCTTTCGCGCACTCAGAAATCGAATAATAAAGCTCCTCACTGAAATCACCAATTTCTAGGATTCTAGGAATAGGCAGCTTCATTGAAAAATTTTTATGTGAAAAGGCATCTTTATCAAAACCATATCGGCTCTCATTAATTCTAATAATTAATTCATCTTTACCGGTAGTAAATGAAAAAGCTTTAGAGCTCTCTCCCCTATTAATTGCGACTATTTCACCAACATTTGGATATTTTTTTAGAAGGAAATTTCTAATCTGAGACAAATTTAGTTCCGTCATAAGTAGAATTATTATACTTTAGTTTCCGTATAGCTTCAGCTTCATAGTCCTGGGATTGTCGAAAACCGTAGTTTTGACTTCTGAAATACCTAACCTAAGTTTTTATATTAGAATGGTCATATTGCACGTACATAACTACTTATATGGCAACCAAAATTCTAACTAACCACTACTTGTTATTTTCACTGATAATTTTGTTTACAATAGTTGTAAAACTCGCGACTTACTTAACAATTGGTACCCATTATTCCTATGATGAAACCATAATAAAAGCTATTTCAACTCAAAGCATCTCTGAAATTTTGGATAGCATTAAAGCCGAACCTCATCCACCTGGAATGTATATATTAGTTCATTATTTACCGACTACTAATATCGTTATAACGAGAATAATTATTAGTTGTATTTCACTTACTATTTGGGTAATGGCTTGCGTAATAATATTTAAGAAAATTAATGAAAAAGGATTAATAATTGGTTTTACAGTCTTCAGTGCGACCTATTTTTTCACCACCAATATAGATACGTTAAAACATATATCTATAACATTGCCAATTAGTGTATTGTTAATAGCAATCTCCTTGAAAAGTATTAGTAAAAAAACTTTGTTAATGATCAACATACTCCTACTATCACTTATATTATTAGGGTATCTTCCTTACCTAATTACCTTTCTGATAATAGGAATCCTATTGTTGCGACAAAAATCCTTTAATCACTTAAAAATCATGATAGCGATTAACCTCCTGTTTGGAATAATTAGTTCGATTCTTTGGACTTGGGAACAATCCTTATATAACCTTACAAGATTCACATGGGTCCCACAAAATGATAAAACTCTCTATCAACTATTCATGAAAGTATTTTCTGCTTATGAAGGAAACATCATCTCAGAAATACTCCTTTTGATATTAATAGCCGCTGCTATTTATCAGATATATTTTGTAATCAAAAATAAAAATATACATCCTTATTGGAACTATCTTCTATCATTTTTTCTCATATCCATTGTACTAGGCTATGCTCTCTCCTTAAATGTTAGGGTACGCTATAATCCATTATTTATATTAAGTTTCTTTATTCTATCTGGGTACGGATTATTAAAATTTCCTTTCCGTTATGTCTATATTACAACGCTCTTAATCACTTTATCGCTAAGCACTGTTTCATTTATAGAATTAGAAAGAAGTGACAAATTTTATTTTAATAAATTAAATAATACGATTGCTCAAAAGACAAATCCCAATTTACGATACAAACTAATTGCATACCCGGATGTTAAACCATATGTCTATCTAGAAGGAACAATAACGGCTAGTGCTAACATAATTCCGAGTAATATAATCACGGATTTTAGTACAAAACATGAAATTTTTGATAGACGTGTAATAGCTAGCGAAGGGCAACTGGATAAATTTCTAGATTCTCCAAATGAAGATCAATTGCGGACATTCGAAAAATTTATAACGCAAAATAATGATATTGATTCATTTATCTTATTGTTGGAACCAACTAAAGGCGATCAGCGACAATTTCTTTTAATTAATTTATTTGAAAAGTATTGTCAACCAGAATCTATAGAAGCGTTGAATTATTCGGTCTCGATAAGCTTCTATAACAAATGCGAAATATAAATTCGGTGAAAATAATACCACTTAACTACCATCACCTGCTGAAAAAGGCGGATTAAAATAACTATTATCTCCTTCAGAATAACCTAATAGCTTCAAGACTAGCCCTAAGAAAAAGGTTATATATGGTAAAGAAATTAATCCTAATACTGCGAAAACAATATTAGTTAAGCCCTCTCTTAGTTTCGTCATAGCATCTTCACTAGGAGATTTAACTACATTCATAATCGCCATGAAAACATTATATGCCACGAAAACTAACATAATCGCAAAAAGAAAATAATAAACAACATTTAATCCGACATTAGAAATTTGACCAAAAGAGGATATGAAATCAGATATATTTGTTGGGTCTGGGATACAATTTTCTACATCAGTACATGCCATCTTTTTATTTCAATAAAGTAGGAATAACAAATTGAACATTAACTCCGATTAGTCCTCCAACAAATTGTACTAGCCATCCAAGACTTAATGATAGTAAACCTAATACTACTATTACAACGGCCTTCTTGATACCGTTACTGAAATCAGCCATTGCTTCCTCGCTATCTGATTGGGATAGTTTGTATACTAGCATCATAAGAGTGTATGCAAGTCCAATAAAGGTTAACGCCCATCCAAGGTAAGAAAACAAATTCAATAGAAAATTGAAGATAGAATACATGCTATCAACTTGTCCGATTTCTGGTAATACTCCAAGATCCTCCTCGGTTATCGCATAAGCTTTCTTCACAATAAAATCCATCATTATTTATATTCTAGCAAAAAAGAACGGGGTGCTAAAGCACCCCGTTCTTACTCCAAGATGCACTTTTATAACTGCATCCTTCAATACCTAAATCGAGTTGTTACTATCCAACAGCAGACACTGGTACATCTGTGAACGGATCAGTTGGTGTTATTTCGTATCCGAAAATTCCACCTACGAATGTAATTAACCATCCTAAACTCAAAAGTAACAATCCTGCAATAACAATCAAAACTGCCTTAGTTATATAACCTTGTACAGTCTTCATGGCCTCTTCATTATCTGCATTAAAAAGTTTATATATTAATGAGAATAAAACGAAACCAATTCCAATAAATACCCCCGCCCATCCAAGATACCTAAAGATATTATAAACAAACAACAATATCGTATTAAGACCCTCTAGATCTCCGAAATCATTACTCGCTGAATACTCAGTACCCACTAACTCTTGTGCAAATGAAGGAGTCACCAATAAAACAAACATTCCAGTGTACGCTGCTAAAATTCCATATAACTTTTTCATAATTCACCTCCTAAGGTAAAAATATTTTAATAAATATTAACTATTCAACTGAATAAATTCTATACAATAAACCAGATAAACACAACAAACAAGGCAACAGCAGATAATAGCACAACCAGGGTCAAATTGGTATACTTGTCCTAATTATGCCTGCCAATTTACGCTCAAAAATTAATAAAATTTTAGGGAACCTATTAATAGTCTTTTTATTGTTAGCGGGATTTACCTTATTTGCTACAAATACCCTAGCTGATGAAGCCGAAGATTTAAAAAAAATTGAAGAAGAAATCAAGAAACAAGAAAAAGAGCTTAAAGAAACCGAATCTGAACTTAACAAGGTCCGAGATAAATCAAAGCAGATTTCAGATACCCTATCGAAACTCTCTGGTAATTTAAATCTAAATCAATCTCAAATAGACGATCTGCAAAAAAATATAGATGAACTTACAGTAGATATTAATAATTTAGACAAGAAAATGGGGATAAAAAAGGGCGATTTAGAACAAAATACTAAAATCAGAGATATTGCCCTTAAAGAGCTCTATATAAACAACAAGAAAAATCTTGCAGAAGTAGTTTTAGCCGAATCAGGTGTAAGCCAAATGTTCGAAACAGCAGCTTACTACTTCAATTTTGTGAACAACTCAGAATCACTAATTAGTCTTATAAATGGGGATATAAAGGGATACGAAGAAGACAAAAACGAAGTCGCCGAGATCAAAGCAAAAATCGAGACTCAAAAAGACCAACTTAAAAAAGTAGTTGATCAACTGGCTGCTCAAGTAAATAAATCAAAGACTGACCTAGCCTCAACTGAAAAAGATGCTAATTCACTCGAAGGTGAGAAACAGAACATTCAAAGAAAACTATCAGAACTATCAGCAAAACAGCAAGCAATTTTAGGTGAGAAGACAGATAGTGGAACATTCACAACGAGTGTAGGAGATATCCCTATGACAGGTGAAGCAAGTTCACGCGCTGACTTTAATCCTGGTTTTAAAAAAGCCTTCGCTGGATTCTCTTTTGGCGCACCACATAGAAAAGGTCTTAGCCAATATGGAGCAAAAGGCCGCGCTGAAGATGGCCAAGATTATAAGGAAATACTCAAAGCATATTATGGTGATATAGAAATTGTTGAAATGAGCGGACTTCCAAAAAACATATCCACCGATAAGGGTTCGCTAGAATTAGATGGTAAGTATCTAAATGGTCTAGCAGAAATGCCTGCTTCGTGGCATAAAGAAGCACTAAAAGCTCAAGCAGTCGCAGCAAGAACCTATGCACTTTCATATGTTGGATGGCGAGTCTCCGATAAAGAAGCCAAAAAATCTATTTGTACAACAGAAAGCTGCCAAGTGTGGTCATCCAGCAAAGCAACTGCTTCATCTGCGGCAAGTTGGCACAAAGCCGTAAGCGACACAAAGTCAGAAGTTATGGTAAGTAAAAAATCTGGTGATATATTCTCTGCCTTTTATGCAGCTTCATCTGGAGGATATAACTACAGTTATTCTAGTATCGGACACAGTACAAAAGGCGGCTGGGACACAGAATGTGGCTCCAAAAACTGCTGGACTAGCGAAGCTTACGAAAGTAAAGGTGGTTCACCCTGGTTTTATAAAGGATGGTATAAATCAAGATCAAATAAAGCCTGTGGAAGATCTCACCCATGGCTAACCGAAAGTGAATTTGCAGATATAGTAGGAGCAGCTGTTCTCTACACTAAAGATGAAGGAAATGAGGCGCATCTATCTCAAATTGATGCACAATCCTGCTGGGGTGAAAGTATAAGTGGAACATGGTCGAGAGATACAGTTAAGGAAAAAACTGGAATAACGAGCGTAGACAGCGTTTCTGTAAGTTACTCTAACGGTGGAACGACGGCTGAAGTGAAAATAAAAACTAATAAAGGCGAATATAAATTTAGCGGAGAGGACTTTAGAGATATATTTAATCTGAGAGCACCTGGAGTGCTAAATATAAAAAGCGCCTTATACAATATTGAAGTTAAAGATTAATCTAAAGTACACCAAACAAATCGGTTACCACAATTCTAACAATCACACCTGAAAGAATTATTAAAAATAATCCTTGTATCCAAGACATGAACATATCTTTTCCCTTTTGAATTGTTGCTGGATCACCGCTAGATAAGTTAAGACCAATTAGTGGAAGCATAAAGAGCGAAGAAACAACACCAAGTCCTATTGCTAAGATATGTGCATTTGATCCAAGTGCAGTAAAACAAGACTCAATTCCAGCATCTGGACTACAACCCTCAAATAGTCCCCCATCAAATTCAAAACCGGGACCACTTAAGGGATCTCCAGGCACTGGTACATCTGGATCACCAGGCGCATCCACTGGGTCGGGATCGCCTTCTATTGGCTCTGGAACATCATCCTCGTCAAGCGGTGCAGTGTAATCGAAGTAGAATGGTTGCAAACCCAAGGCGTCACCATAAAATATGCTACCATCTCGCGCAGGATCCCTTACTGGCCTTAGATAGGATAAGTTGTAACTAGCATTGTCATTCAGTTCCTGAATCATCGCTGTCGGCAATAAAGGGTTTAACGGAATTCTAAGACCTGCACCCGAAAATAATGCATCTAGGGCGGTAGAAAGTTCTGTCGCTTTTGCTTGGGTAACTTCAGAAGGTGAATCTACGCCCAACATTTGAGTATATAACAATGCGTTTAGGCTAAAACTAAACATATCCCCTCCTGCAATTGGTACAATTTCTCCGTCTTGCACTGAATAATCACCAATGACGATAATATAGTCATTTACATAATCACCTGATTCTCCAATTCCATCCCAAGGAATTGGACTATAAGTAAGGGGGTTGAAAGTAATATCTTTAAGCGTTAAGTACATCATTCCATCCTCTGGGTCCTGTTCGTAACCAATTCCACCAATCAATACGTCATCCTGGGCATATAATGGACTTGAAGATAAAAGAAAAAAGAAAATACCAAGTAATCCTAAAATTAATTTGTTTGTTATCATTTACATAAATTTAACAGATAGCATTTAAAACTTCTATGCTAAAATATTTCTAATGACAAATAGAAACAGTCGATTATTGGTTTTATTCTCAATTGCAAGCGCAGAGATTTCTTTTTTACTACCTCGGTATGCATATGCCCAAGGATGCCAATACGATTTGGATGGAGATCCCCCTGAATTTGGGCCTTATATAGTTTCGTGTTTCCCTAATGTATGGTCAACGATGAGTACACTTATGATTGCAGTCGCAATAGGCAGCGCGATGTTACTTCTTTTTACTACTATTAGAGCAAGAAACAATCCTAAAAATTTAGAAACCATTCCTTCGAGATGGATGAATTTGATTTTATTTGCCCTTCTAGCAATTGGAGTAGGGGGAACATTATTGAATTTCTTATTAGGCCTTATTGGAGCTGGAAGAGTTCAAACATACATCGATATGCTAGAAAGTGTTTTAAATCCTTAAAGAAATTTTATTCTATTTTCTCTTTTTTGGTCCTGCATCTTCTCCACCGAATAGGGGTTGAACTCCAAGTAAGCCATCTACAATTTTTCTAGCATTTCTTGCTTTCCAAATTATAGAAATACCAAGAAGCCCCTTTAGTAATACGAACCAAAATTCTAATGTTGTATTAATTATATTAAACCCGCTAAACAAAGACTCGCCACTGACATCAGGAGCTATACTCATAATTCCCAAACCTATGACTACAAGAAGGAGCAATAACGGTAATGCAATTACATCTGAAACGATTCTCTTTCCAAGATTCATAGCAAGACCCTGTTTACCAGGTAGAACTGATAATAAACCAACAAATGGCGCAAGAACGATTGTTGATACAAGGGATACAAAAATCTTAATGAAACCCCAAAGCCCCGCAAACATAACTACTACTATACCTACAATTGCGGCGACCAAAAAAAGTGCCATTCCAACACCATATACGTGTAATCTACTTATTACTCCTATGGCACTATTTAGTGCTCCAACTGCAATAGTCCATACACTAATATCCTGAACCGTGCCCCCCATAATACTCACGAGTAAGGTTGCCCCGATCCTTAAAGCAAGACCGAGTAGAGGCGGGATTAATGCAAAAGCAGCACTAATAATCGGATAGGATAATAAAATTATTCCAAGTCCTAGCGGTATTAATGGAAGTACGGAATAAACTGACACCGTGACTTGAGGAGAAATTTTAGTTCTAAACATAATCATCAAACCTACGAGTGCTAGAGCTGCTCCGAAAAGTGCCAAAGAAATATTTCGTGTAATTTTCCAAGACTCTAAAACAAACTTCTCAAAGGTAGAACCAAAAAAACCGCTCTGAGCATAGGCCGGTGTAGTAAAAATTGTATTTCCTAAAGTATCGTCAACATATAAAGCTAAATTTGTAGGAATTGGTGCCGTATTAGGTGAAGTCAAGAAGGCGAGACTATTACTACCTATATGCCCCAAGCCGTTAGGAATTCTGACATACTCACCTTTTCCAAGATCATTAAAATTTGTTGCATTTGTCCATGTTGCGGCTGGGTCAATACAAACTCCACTTTCTAAAAGCTCTTCCATTGTTTGATCGCATACATGTTGAGTTATATTGTTATAAACCAAATTTTGCATTAAAAATGATTGCCCCCACATATTCGCATTTAATTCGCATTGACCATCTGAATCTACAAATTCTTTGAAACCACACCATAGGTTGTATACAGAAGATAATGATCTCCAAGCTTGTACGCCAGCTGTAACCGGATTGATAGCCTCTGCAGGAGTTGGATCTACTAATGCTCCAACTTGTGCATTTGTGGCATTTGGTTTTAATAGTGCAGACATTAAAACAGCAAAAATGAAAATTGATAAGGCAAAGGGGAATACCCTGTCACCAAAGTTTTGTATTTTTCTAATTAATGAGAATAAAGCGACGATAATATTCATAAATATAATTAAAGTTATTCTACAAAATATAGAAACTAATACAAGCTATATAAATATCATTAACTACGTTTTTTTTGGTAGACTTTACTAAATTAATTTATGCCACCAAAAAAGTTCGAGAAACCAGTCACATTTTCTGGATGGGTTGAAGATATATTTAATCTTCCTAAAGAAGTAACTAACCAGACATTCGGAGTAATAAAAACAAAACACCAAGAATATTTGGTATGGGTAGCTAAAGCTCGTGCCTCGGATGCTGATTATGCTGAAGCAGATTTAATTCGAGCTTTTACTGAAGGTGCAGAAGCTTTATCAGATTTACAGGGTATAAATACAACTATTAAAGTTAATGAACTATACGCGAAACCTATCAATACTATTAAAGCTCTGGGACAAAGCACTCTTAAACAATTGACTGACATGGATGATCTCGCTGGTTATCGACGTGCTGATGCAATCGCTAGGTTAACCAAGGGGCAAGTTACAGACGGACGAGGTAACATACCAAACAGCAGATATATTGATGTTGGTCGGTCAATCAATAATCCTCAAAATTTGATCTTAAAGGGACTAACTACTTCTAGAATAATTCCTCTAAAGCCTGACGCACTAGTAGAAACCACTCCTAGTGGAAAACTGCGATCAACCATGCAACTTGTAAAAGACGTAACGGAAGGAAAAGATCCAGCAGGTGTTGGAGATTGGGAAGATCGAAAAGTTGTGGAGGATGGTGTCGGCAGGGATCAACAACATAAACCGTATTTACAACTTTCCGGAGCGTTTTCGCAAATGGCAATGGGTCTTGAGTCCTATGGCTCAAGGTTAAGTCCAAAAATTACAGTTAATACCCAATACGGTCGCGCACTTGCACAAGAAGTAGGAATTGACCTGGAAAAGGTTTTAAACGGATCAAGAGGCGGATTGAAAGCCAGTTATGACCTAGACATTAAAGATGCAGTAAGCGGAAGACCAAAATTCCTAAAAGATAATAGACTCAAAAAGAGTGGAGCAGTAACAATAGGTTCTCTGCATCTCACACTAGCAGACGATGCTGGCGGTGATATTCGGAAATTATTATCCGATGACAATTTAATAGCTAAAGCATTATCGATTAGCCCTACTGAATACACAAGTATGAGTGGTGAAGTCAAAGAATTCTTCAAAAACTTTTTAGAAAACGAAGAAATTCAGATTCGTTCCGGTTATTTAAATCCAAGGGGCGAACTTGGTGAAGAAATAAAAGCAAAATGGAATAATGCGGGACTCGTTCCCTCTCTAGAAGGCGAAATATACACTGGTGCAGGTGCTGCTTATATTAAGAATGACTTATATCATCTATCGAATGCAAAAAGTACAAAACAGTATCTATTAGGTGATGCGTCGCAAAAACAAATTAAAGCTGAGGCCTTAAAATCTTTGAAAAAAAAATACGGACATGACGCAAAGCTATTAACAGAAAAGACCGAAGAATTTTATGACAGATTGGCTGCGTTAAATGAAGCTACGGTATCTGCCAACACCTTATTCGCCTCTGCAACAGTTAAAGATGCACTTAAAGCTATAAAAGATGGCGATTTTATTAAAGCAGCAATCGTCAATACAAGATTGCTGGGAATGATTCCGTTTTCAAACAAAAAGATGAGATCTCCAATCGAGTGGGCTGAAATTCTTATGCCTGATAGTGCACAAGATATCATCAATAAGGGAATAAATAGACTAACTAAACCGAAAATCGATGAGTTAAAGAGATTAGCATCAAGTACGACAGATCCGGTAATTCAACAAAGATACCTTAATCAAATTAAGAATCTAGAAGGTCTGAAAAACTGGATTAATCCAATTACAATTGCCAAGAAAGTTAGCGATACCGCACAGACAGCCATTGGTATTAAGGTAAAAGGAAGTCAATTAAACGCTGCACAAAAATTGATAAATGAGCAGACCGGACTGTTCAACTCAACTGTCTTCCTGGAATGGAGACAAAGAGATCCCGTATCCATGCAAAACGCTAAACGCTACACCATGACGCGAGTAAGTTCAAAAGATGCACAAGGCTTATATGGTAAATTTGGGGTTTTTAGTATTTTTGAAGACATAGAAGCAGCAAATTTATTCGCACATCCAAGCCTATCTGGCCTCCCATATATACATGATATGCAAACGATGTTTACTGATTTATCAAACATCGATGCATTCTATGCGGAATTAGCTCGAGTTCAGAGCCATTTAAAAGCGGGGACTCCAATACCTGCGGATTTATTAGATTTTTATAACAACGTCGTAGTACCAATGAATTTCCACGAGGCATTAGGAGGTGCGGGGGAGTTTGTCATCGACAAGGTAATGGATGGATACAATCAATATAAAGTATCAGGCAAAGTTTTACTTAATAAAATATCTGATGACGCGAAAATGGGAGTTGGCAAATTGCATGCCATTGACAGGTGGCAATTTTTAAAAACCTTCAAAGGAAGTGGCCGTGCATCACAACTAAATGATTTATATACAGGCTGGTTAACAAAATATAACCGCTATGCCAACTTCTTCAATGATTACATCCAAAAAAATATTATATTTGGCGATGTACTACTTGGTGTACCTATCTTGGGAAAACTTTTTGCTCCTATTCAGGCAGTCTTACGTACGATTGGATTTAGCGAGGAAGTTACAATTGCGGCAACTGTGAGACAGTGGAAATGGGTTCAACGGCTAATCGGAACAGGAGAAAAAGCGTCGAACATAGGGGGATCACTTTCGGCACGAAGCAGTGGTTCATTATTTGTTAAATCAAGATTTTTAAGGAATTTAACATCAAAGTTAACAGGAAAATTTGCTGGCACAGCATTAAAAGGATTAGGATTTGCACTTAAAGGTTTAACCTCTGTAATAACTGGTGGTGTAGCTTTTGTAGTTTCCACTCTCGGTACGATGGCGTTCAGTGCCAGTTTAAAACTTATTAGAGGTGATGTAAAAGGCGCAAAAATCGCGATTAAAGATGAATTTAAAGGATTAGTAAAAGTAGCAAAAATTGTCGTCGGTTATCCTCTTCTTGGGTTTTGTGGCTGCATTATTATTCCAATCGTAGGTATTGCCTTTGCCGTAATCGCGATTATGGTACCAGGTTCCATGGCGCCATTTGAAGAAGTTGGTGAAGCCGTAAATGTCGGATCGGCTCTCAGTCAATCCGACTTACTACAAGTTAATAAATCAGCAACACTTAGCGGCGACAATACTCAAATAAACTACACAGTTGTAATTACGAATATACACACACCGACTGAACCAGATGATACAGGTGAAGTTACAATCCAACAGATTAGTGATGTCTCGTCAATGATTTTAGGATGCGACGAACCTAATGGCGGTACTTCACACAGATATGGAGATGCTGGCTTCATAGGAAACTACGATGCTGGTTATAATTTCAACCAATATACTGGCCATGTTTTAGCAACAGGTGAAAGCTTAACCATTACTTATACTCTTTCGAATATTACAGACAAAGATGCAACGTATAATAACAATATTAACGTCCACGAATCTAGAGAAAAAATAGCTGGAAAATATGCCATCGCGAATTCAACAACAAACATAGGTAACGGGGGGTGTAATACATGTCCTAGCGGGTGGCCTGTCACTGGTGCGGTTAATATAACTAATAGGCCTGGAGAAAGTTGGACACACAGAGGTCTTTGGCCTCATTCAATAGATTTGTCACTTGTTGAAGGAACTGAAATTTATGCCACCCATAGCGGAACCGTAGCAACCTCAAATACTGGTAACTTCGGTTATGGTACACATATTTATCTCACCTCACCGATGGGGTTTACTAGTATTTATGGACATCTTAGCGGTTTCGCGGTAGAAAACGGAGCGACTGTTCAGGCTGGAGATTTAATCGGCTATTCTGGTGATACCGGTAACTCATCCGGTCCGCATCTGCACTATGAATTCAGAATCGGGGGCTATTGCCAAGGTCAACCACTTAAGATGAAACCACCTTTCACGCCATATTATGTACCTTATGATCCGTCGTATTAGTGTTGTAAAATAAGTTAAAATGATTAGTATAAAACCTTTGATAGAAAAAAATAAAAAAATAGCCATATTAATTCTAGTTTTATTTTTGGGTGGTTTAATTTATTATCTATTTTCGAGCGGTATATTTTTAGGTCCTGGACCAGGTACAAGTGTCATTGACCTTTCTACACCAAGTATTAATGTAGCTGGAAACCAAGAAAGTAAATATAAGATAGAAAGATCTCTTTATTTCAAAGTTACGAATCCGCACGGCGGTGAAATACTTCCAATTTATAAATATAACAAAAATGATTTAACTACTGATGAGCAGTTAATAGGAAAAATAGCCGAAGAAGTTGGACTCACCAAAAAAAAAGAAATTAATTCAGTTGGACAAGGAACTGTCCTTGTTTTGCATTCAGAAGATAGTGCAAGGGGTATCACATTAAATAAACAAAACAACGTTCTAACTTATAGTAATATCAGCTACGACAAAGCTATACATTTTAAAACCAACGATCAAATCGAAAAGGCTCGTAATTCAGCAGAAAGTTTTTTGAAGGAATTAAACCTCTGGAGTGAAAATTATAGTCTAATTGGCGCTCTATATAGAGATGATAAAATATCTTCTCAACAGCCAGAAACTTCAACCCCACTAAATCAGTCTACAACTGTAGAATTTTTATTTGAAAATAAAATTGATGGCTATGAAGTATCTACTCTACCCTATTCGGTTCAAGGTGATTATATTAATATCGCGGTATCCGCTGATAATTACACCATCACAAAAATTCAATTAGTAATTTCAGGTGAAATTTCAAGTGAACAAGGCAAGGTAAAGATTATTTCATTAAATGACCTTATTAGAGATATAGATAATGGAAACCTAAAATTAATAGATACGTTAGCAGAACCTGATGCGGTATTTGACAGAATCGTTGTGTCGGAAGCTACTATCTTTTATTATGCACTTGATGGTCAAATAGTTCCTGCATATAGAATTACAGGAACAGCAACTGACCAACGAGGGCAAGCATCGCCTGTTTATTTTATCGCCAATGCTTTCAAATAAAATAGTTTATAAAATAATATTGGTTGCATTAATCCCTGTTGTGGTAATGGCAATTTTTGCAAATAGAAAAACCGAAAAAGTGTGCGCACAAGTTGAGGGCTTTGACCCAGCAAGCGCATTCGCAGAATGTATAGGACCGGAACTTGCAGCATACATGCTAGCAATATTAGATGCACAAGCTGCTGGATTAATTCCTTCTAATATCAAACTACTATCTCCAGCCTTTAATATGACTTCGAGTACTCTTAATCCTATTGTTGGTGCTGTAAACGAAGCAGCTCCAGGAATCTTTAATCATCCAAATTTAGTTGGAATTGCAGGTAATATATATGACACTAGTGGTGGAAATTCTATGGGAGATTACTGGTCGAACCAAAATATTAACGGGCTATTTGGAAATATCCCAATTTATATTACTGAAACAGGAAATACTGAAAATAGCGGACTATCAAACAGACAAACTGCAGATAATATTGCCGCATTACTGCAAAGCAATCCTAACATTCAAAATATTTCGCTATTTGTTCCAACCGGAAGTAATCCCGCGTATGGTCATCATTCGTGGTCTCAAGACGAAATAAATTATCTTTGCAGCATAACTAACGGGTGCGAAAAAATTGGTATTAATTATGGAACGTATTTTGGTGGAAATGATTATCACGATGTTAATAACTACAATATGAATTCAGGACTGCAAATCGCCGACATGGGAAGTATTCCAAGTATTATAGAGGCAGTAAACAATTCTAACGGGGATGTAATTGTAAGAATTGGAGTTGGATCAAGTTCAGGAGGATTTGATACTCCACAAGCTTATATAAAGTTTCTTAAAGAATTGGGTGACAGTTTACCCCCTGGAGCTAGCGTATTTGCTATTGCTGGTCCAAACGAACCGGATTTAGAGGGCTGGTTAAGTCCAGAATGCATGAACCTCTTACCTATTAATCCAGCTGACATGTTATGTGGAGGACGAATTGATGAAAAACCCGTGGGTTATCGAGGTGAGGTCGTTGGACATAATGGTGAAATTCCATGGAGTATCAATTCTAACTTACATCAACAGAAAGATCTTATAGGTGGAACGGTTGAAGGTCAATTAGCATCAACCCTCCAAGCAGAATTTATAATAAGAGTCCCGCCAAATACTTTTAGACACAATGATTTTAGAGTCGTATCCGATCAAATGGTAGGTTCATTAGATCCAGATGATCCAAACAATCTCTATTTCGAAGATCGGTTGAGAGACGAAGATGGATTTATAAGTCCACTGAAAGCAAATATGCCTATTTTCAACTCAGCCTTACCTGGAGTAAAAATTCCGAGTAGTTATTCAGTTGGCATAAATGAGACCTTTCAGTTTGCAGAGTCAAATGAGACACCTGAAGCATATTTAGAGAGAATTTTCAAAAAAACTCCTGAACCTGGAGATGGACGTAAACCAGAATTCGGATGGCTCACAGAAATGCCAGCAATGGTTTTTCGAGCATGTATTCAACGGTCTGCCTGCAACCTTGGTGTAGAAGAATGTTTGAGGGCAGACGGAAGCGGTGAGCTATGCGATGGGAGCGATGATGCTGAGGATTGTAGACCATTTGGACGAACTTTTAATTTGACTGGCAGGATTGGCCATCGAGAACCTACTGAACTTCACTCGATTTCAAGAAGTTTTGAATTGCAAAAGAGACAACTTGTAGATAGACCAGGCGAACCAACTAGTTTCGGAGCTGTTGTAACACAAGAAGATTTGTCTAGATCAACCTATGTCTTTAAAGATCCTGATTTAAATGAGTTAGCGGATGGTATGAAATATATTCAAGAGATAAGTCAAAATAGAAATACAAACTATAAAACCTCAAGTGGAAAAGAAGTAACAGTTGCCAACACTAATAATGGTTCTTTAATCAAACCTGCAGTGGCAAATGCTCAAGGTGATCCAATGGCTCAACCACAAGGGTCACTCGGTGTTGTTGTTATCGAGTTAGGAGGCAATCAGGTTCAAATAGACTATGAAACATGTGTTTGGCATCAACTTGGATCTGCTTGTGCAATTCGAGATGTTAGTACAACAATTAATGGACAAGGAACTTTTAACTATATACCAGTTACTCAAGCAAATATACCAAGGTGTCTAAAACCAAGCTGGGGAAATGCTCCAGTTATTACAGCAGATCTTGCACCAGGAACTTGTACAACACTAAGTGTTCACACAAGAGGTGGTAGAGTTGGTCCAGAAGGTTGTAGCGATACCTATCAAGACTCCTGCGAAATTTGTAGAGCAAATGATGGAACGATAACTCAAACCTGTGGAATAATTCCTCCACCACCACCCGTTGATTGTAGTCAATGTGCAAGTTGGGCACCCAGTTGGCTATGCGCACCAATTATCGCAGACCCCTTACCCGAAGAAACCGAGTGTGCAGATGGAGCATGTACCTCAAGCGGAAAAATAAGCATAGAAAAAGAGATTCCATGGCAGGATGATGATGATGACCCCGATGATATAAATGATTGGATTATAAACTGGCTCGATCGACTTAGAGAAGGGGATTTTACCTGGCTAAGTGGACTCTTGGCTGGACTTTTAGAGACAGAAAGAACTGGCGTTAGATGCGATATCGACTATTCTCTTCCTTCAGAGTCCCCGGGAGGTATTCGTTTCCCAATAGGAATTGAATGTTGGTTTGGATCGCGAGATTATTTAGTATATGCATATCCAATAACATATATTGGCGACTTTGGTGAGAGAACGGTCGATATGTCTATAAACAATGCTATGTTCAGATTAAGTAACAAAACTGACCAATATTTTTGGCCACAAAGTACAAAAGCACCAGTAACCTTAAAGCTATCGTTAAGAGATCCAACAATTGATGACGAAACCGTAAGATTTGAGGTCCCAAATGGATCCGAACGAGGCTTTGAAATTGGCGCACAAAATACGTTTTATTTAGGACTTAATGACTCTGGTGAAAGAACCATGTTTGTTGAGTATTACTACTTTATGCAACCACAGACGAGTGGACAGTGTTTAAAACAGCGTTTCTTATCTCAACCGATTCCTTTGCCTGGCGGAGGAACCGGAGTTCCACTAAGTCATAATACGCTTTGCGGTTCTCAGGATTTTTGGACTTCTGGCATTACTAGTGGCGACACTACTTCAGCAGTGGATCAAAGAATGATGGCAGCCGTAGAACAAATAGAACAAAATCTACTTGCTACTACTGATAGCCAAGATAAAGTTGCCGCTGAAATAAATTTAGATCAAGATATAGTTCCTCAAATTCGAAAATTATATGAACAAGATAAGCATGCAGATTATGCTGGTAGCAAAATTATGTCGAACATGACATTATCAGAAGTTGAAAATCTTCAAAATCAATTTCTTTCTGAATTTGAAATCATCCTAAATAAATACTTCATGTCGAGTGGTAAAGGAGTTTTTAAGGATATAAACGATACACCCGAAAGCATGGAGAAAGAACTAGATGCCTTAGTTAGAAAATACGATAATCGGGTTAGCGCTATCGTGAATAACTAATTAAAAAATTTCGCTATTTTATTAATTCCCCTTGTAACAGGAGATTCCTCCGCTTCTTCAGGTAGGTTTTTCTCAAATTTTATCCCTTTAAAATTTATTAAAGGATAATTAGGAAAAGAATTCTGTTTATAAAGTAAGTGACCTAAAAATTTCTCATAAAAACCAGCTCGGTTTAGAACAACCGTCATGTTCATTAATTCAAAGGATAATTGATGGATATCTTTTTGACGAATGTCAAAATATTCTTGAGCGGATTCACTAATGATAAATTCAATTTCTGGCCTTTTCTTAAGCCATTTTCGTTTAAGAAAATTAAGCCTTAAAGAGGCAATCTCTTTACTTTGCTTTTTAACTATCACCAATATTTTAGTGGATTTACTAGGATAGATTCCCACAAAAAGGACATACGGCTTACTTAAGACTTTTTTTATATCTTTCGACATTAAATTAATAGAATCCTTAAGTTCTTTAAAATAGAGAACCCTTCTATTAATTAATCCTTTTAGTTCTTCACCTTCAGGATAAATATAATTATCTAGGAAATAAAGTGTTCCAGAGGTGATTGCTGTTGTAAGTAACTCCTTATAATTTTCAGGTGAAATTTGTTCATTTAAGAAAAAGTGATGCACTTCATCTTTTGTAGGACAAAAATAATGTTCAGATAAAAATGTAATTGTGTCGTATAAGTCTTCAGTTAAATAATTCTCCTTATAATTTTCCATCGGCAGCTTTATTGTCTAAGCAGACATTTACTAATCTATCGGCTTCTTTATTTTGTTCTCGTCTTACATGTGAAATAGTAAAATGTTCTAACTTATTAAGCAACTCACGTGCCTTGGCGTGCAGGAGCTTTAGATTCTCATCCTTAACTTTATACTCCCCTTTTATTTGTTTAACGATTAATTCACTATCCATTCGTATCTCAATATTTGAATAAGAACCCTTCAAAGCTGATTCTATTCCCAATATCAATGCCTTGTATTCAGCCACGTTATTTGTTGCCGTGCCGATAAATTCCGAATAACTATCCAAAATTTCCATATCTAGGTTATAAAAGACCGCGGCTATTGCTGAAGGCCCTGGATTACCCCTTGCTCCTCCATCCGTTTGTAATATTACTTTATTGTCCATGTAACAACCTATTATAACCGTACTTAAATAAAATCAAACTGCTTTTTTAAATTGAAAACTGTTAATATTAGTGTAGGCTTTTTTAGACGAAAGTTACTGCCAATATGAAAAAAATCTTAATCTACGGGAATAATTCAGTATCAAACTTTCTATTAAGTGGACTAAATTACTTCGACTATGAAACCTTGGATATTACTAATTCATCTGATATTAGTGAGCATTTCAATGGAGACACTGTTATCGACTGTATTATCGATGCGTCTAACGCGATAGAAACAATAGAAGAAGATCAAATCTTTTTTCACAATGATGAAGGGATTATAGAACTACTACACTATTCGAATAGGTATAAGATTCCTTTCCTTTTTGTTTATAAGGAACCATTAACTATCGACCGAACATCATCTCTTACATACGCAATTGAAAACATAGATAAGTTAAAGAAACCTACTTCGATGTTCGTAAAGGTACAAATTGAAGATATTTATGGTCCTGATTTAAATACTTCCCAAAAAATTGAAGACTACCTAACATCGTTGGCCTCTAATCAAAGCATTAATGTTGAATCAGACTTAACAGAGTTCTACTTAATGCATCAAAAAGACTTGTTTTCTGGAATAATCGCCGCAATGAGGGATGTTAAAGCTACCAAGACCCAGAGATTCTTTACTCTCTTTCCTGAAGAACCTATAACCGAAATTGAACTTGCCCACTTGGTTACGGAACTCACTGACTTGTCAGTTGAGATCGAATATTTATCTGAAGACATTAACAGAAGAAATCTTGAAGTAGATATTGACACAATGTATCCAATTAATTGGATGCCAAAAACATCTATTGATAAAGGGATAGTAGAGCTATTTAAGTATTATGGAATCCCATTGAAGGAAAATAAATCCGTTCAAGAATCCAACCAGGTAGACATAGGAACGGTTGATGATACGAATGAGATGGACGAAACCCCTCCATCAACTATCTCAATTGAGATAAATCCAGAACCTGTAGACGAAGAACCTCAAATAGAACAATCGGATTCAATTGATCCGATTGACCCACTTGGTCTATTAGAAACAAATTCTGTAGATAATATCTCTACAGAAATTGAAACCGGAACTAGGTATTATAGACCTGCTCGAACTGTTGAGTCCCACAAAAAAGAGACATCAAAATCTACCAGAAAATTGAAAAAAAACATAACAGTCGGAATAGCACTTTCTTCACTCTTGGTCTTATCTAGCCTTTCGTCAGTCGCTTATATTAGTAGATATAAACAAGTTGTAAATTTAATTGACGATAGTAATTCCTTATTCGAAAATCAACGATACGAGGAATCTGCAGAAACTGCAGACAAGGCTTTGAGTCAATCAAATGGTTTATACAATCCACCCTTTTTAATAAATTTATATTCTCAACAATTAGGTCTAGGTGATAAACAAATTTACGAAGCGACTAAGAATTTATCAACAGTAGCAGAATTACAGAAGAATTTAGCATTTACTTATAAGTCAATAAATTCGATTAACCCATCAGGTACTAACGTTTCCATCTCTGACAATTCAGTCTTGGGAGCAAATACTTCAGACTCAACAAATATTTATATAGATAAATTAAAGGAATTATTATCAAGTTCTCCGAGAAATAATACCGATTACATTTTATATACAGATGAACTAAATAATATTTCTTCAGACGTTATACAGAATTCCGAGTTTATAACTAAAGTAGACACAACTTTACTAAGAAAAGTATTTGGATTTAGTTCGAAACAGAAATATTTATTTGTAACTCAAGATATAAGCAACATTAAGGCAACTGGTGGAGCTATTAGAAAATTCGGCCATCTAGACTTTGAGATAGGAAAAATAACTTTTGCAGAGCAAAAAGACATAAAAGAATTTGATGATTCAATTAAATTAACCAGCTCATCGTTTATTGCACCAAATGAAATTAAAGTAATAAAAGGAGTCGACTTTATGCCTGCAAGTGAAATAAATTGGGATGTTGATTTTAATAAAAATGCAGAAAATTTATTAAGTGTATATAAAAGCACTTATGGGAATACTGCTTTTGACGGTGTAATTGCTATAGATCAAAAAATTTATGATGAATTATCATCTAATAGCCTATCTTCCGATATAGATAAATTAAACAAAGTAATTAGCGGTCTAAATAGCAGGCATATTTACCTTTACCATACTGATGGACCAATCAAAGGGTATCTTCTTGAAAATAAATGGACTGGTTCAATCGAACCTTTTGAAGATGATTATTTATATGTTGTGGACACGAATTTATCGGAGGAGAATACCAATGATAAAATCACAAGGTCAATCGAATATAAGTTCTCGCCGCTTGAAAATGAAAATACGTTTGCAAGAGAATTAATAATTAAATATAAAAACGACAATACCGAAGGAACCGGATATATAAATCACTTAAGGATTGTGGTTCCAAATAATATCCTACTTAATTCAGGATCGCTATCTATAAATAATTCCGAAAAAACATCTATTACAAGATCCATCAAGATGTTGCCCGCTGGAAAATATAACGTTATTTCAACCGATGTATTAGTTCCAAACGGCACTGAAATAGCGTTATTTATTGAATATGAATCTCCATACAAATCACTAGAGGATAAAAAAATTAACCTCTTCGTACAAAAACAACCTGGACAAATCAATGAAAAGCTTGTAATTACAGGCATATATCCAGCCCAAGGCAGAAATAGTATAATATGGGAAGGTTTGGCGGATAACGATATTAACGTTGAAATACCGCTTTAATTGCTGTTTAATTAGTGCTAGAATAAACGAGCCAAAAATGACATCTGATAAGCACCTTTCGCAAACCAGACTACTGGACGAGCTTATAGCAAGTTCGGGTAAAATGGATAAGCGCAAATCGGTAACACATGAAGATGTACTATTGGTTAAAAAGTTATTAAGAAATAATACAAATTTACTATGGAATTATCTGTACAAAAAAGAGAAATCAAAGGCGCCAAAGTCAAAACATTAAGGCGCGCAGGGATTATACCTGGAGCAATATTTTCAACTAAAACATCAAGAGGTGAGGGTGAAGTTACTGATATTCAAATGAACCAGTTAGAATTCCGAAAATTATATTCAGTGGCGGGAGAATCAACCCTTATCGAATTAAATATAGACGACGAGAAAAGAGATGTTCTAGTTAAAGAAGTACAACTAGATGTAATCTCTTTACTACCAATTCATGTTGGGTTTTTCGAAGTTGATATGAATCAACCAATTATTACCGAAATTCCTATCATTTTAATAAATGAGGATATTTGTGAACCAGTCAAAGCCAATCTTGGTATTCTGATTACTGTTTTGGACACAATAGAAGTTAAATCGTTACCTAAATTTATTCCACAAGCT
The DNA here is from genome assembly GCA_964370865.1 of uncultured Candidatus Saccharibacteria bacterium. Classification (GTDB taxonomy): domain Bacteria; phylum Patescibacteriota; class WWE3; order 2-01-FULL-39-13; family 2-01-FULL-39-13; genus JAUPVU01. Next base: position 132,325 of record CAYJKF010000001.1, read on the forward strand.
TTTGAAATTGACGTTAGCGTATTAAAGAATGTCGAGGATTTCTTAACAGTAAAAGATGCTATTAAAGTAGATTCCGATAAGATTGAGATTCTGTCAGACTTAGACGAAGTTATCGTAAAAGTTGACTTCGCCGAACAGCAAGAGGTTGAAGAAGAAACAGGACCTGAAAGCGTCGAAGGTGTCGAGGTAATCGCTGAAGAAGAAGCTAAAGGCAGACAAGAAGATGGCGAAGCAGAAAAAACAGATTCAAAACCTGATGCTAAAAGTACTGAATAGAACTCCCCAGAGTATTATCGAATCAAAAGTAAGTATTCTCTGTTGTGACCTTTATCCCCAAGAATAGGTGAAATTATATTGTTAACGAGTTCCCTATTATCCCTTTCTAAGATTCCTCTTAATTTTGTAATATACAAAGGAATGAACTCCTCTAAATATTCTTCAGACACGGATCCTTTTATTAAATACTTTTTATCTACTTCATACTGAGGCTTAAGTAATGCGATTATCACACCTTCCTCCTTAAGATTTTTAAGGATATTCGGAATTATTTTTTCTAATTTTGTCCAACCGACATCGACAACACATAAGTCCACCAGTTCAGGAAGAAGCACGTGTAAGGCATTAGTTCTTTCCATTACAACCACACGGGGGTCATTGCGTAACTTCCAGGCGAGTTCACCATAAGCAGTATCAACTGCATATATTTTTTGCGCTCCATTCTGTAATAGGCAATCAGTGAATCCTCCTGTACTTACACCAAAATCCGCACAAATTAAATTTTTTGGATTTATTGAAAATGCTTCTAGGGCTGCGGCGAGTTTTAAACCGGCCCTTGAGACATAGGGATTATTTTTATCCATTCTTTTGTGGCCAGTTACTAACGATTAAATCTGCGTCATCTGGTTGCTTCAACTCTTGCCAAATTGATTCCGTCACAAAAGGCATAAATGGATGTAATAATTTTAGGCATCCGAAATATACATGTTTAAATATTGCCATGGTATTCTCATCCTCACGATTCCTTATTTCTTCAAGGTATCCATTCGCAAAATCATTCCATATAAAATCATATAATTTTTCACCTGCTATTTTGAAATTATATTTATCGAGATCTTTTGTAACTTTATCTACTAAAGAATTATATTTGTTAACAATCTCTAAATCGGTTGCAAGATTGGTAGTAAATTTATTAGGTATTCTAAGACTTTCGGTTTTTATTTGATAATATCGACCAACATTCCATATTTTATTTGCAAAGTTTCGATAGCCTCGAACTTTATCTTCATCAAAAGGTGTAAGCTTTGAAGCAGTATTTCCACCAACTAAGATGCCCATCCTCAGTGCATCTGCCCCATATTTATCTATTATTGTTAAAGGGTCAACCACATTCCCCTTACTTTTGCTCATCTTTACCCCATGCTTATCGGTAACCATTCCATGAAAATAAACATAATAAAAAGGAACTTTACCAGTCAGATATTTAGAGAACATAATCATTCTTGCGATCCAAAAAAACATAATATCGTAGCCAGAATCCAAAAAATTAGTTGGATAGAAGTGCTTATGTAGATCTCCATCGGGGTAGTCAGTAGTGGTTAAAGGCCATTGACCCGAACTAAACCATGTATCAAATGTATCTGTATCTTGCAGATAATTATCTCCAGGTGAATCTACACTAATTCTGAATTTTGCATCGCTTGGTGCAACGACTTTTTGTAAACCGTTTTCTATTTCTTGAAAGGAGTATTGTTTCAATAAATTTGAGATACTCCCAATCTGAGTTTCATTATTTTTGGTTCGAAATGTAACTGACAAATTAGGATTCTCTACAACTGAATACCATGCAGGAATTCTTATTCCAAAAACAGTTTGTCTGCTAATTGGCCAAGGCTTTTTTTGCACAATCCATTTAAGAACATCTCTTCTCCACATTTTTTGATTGAACGTTACCTCTTCATCTTCAATGGCCTCAATTGCCAGATCGCAGAATTTCTCCATATCTATAAACCAATTATCTAAAACCATAGGTTCAATTGGATTATGATCTTTGTAGTCAACTAAAACACGATTAGTGTATTTTTCATCGACTTTCTGCAAGGCTCCTTTTTCTTTTAATATATCGGCAACTTTTACTCTCGCTTGTTTGGCAAAGAAACCAACACACTCGTCTGCGTTCTCATTCATTCTTCCATCTAAATTTATTAAGGATATAACTTCCAAATTATGAGTCTTACCAATCTTAAAGTCATTCTGGTCGTGGCCAGGCGTAATCTTCAAAGCTCCAGTACCAAATTTCTTATCGACATAACCATCTTCAATAATCTTCAACTTTCGACCGTTAAGTGGGTTAATCGCAAATTTACCAACAAATTTTGTATATCTTTTGTCTTTTGGATTTACTGCTATAGCCACATCGGCGTAAATAGTTTCTGGGCGTACTGTTGCAACTGTTATTAAATCTTCTGATCCTTCAATCTTGTATGAAACATAATAAAGTGGTGAAACCGTATCAATATATTCAGTTTCTAGGTCACTAAATGTTGTCCCATAGAAAGTGGAGTAATTTACCATATACCCAGCCCGATAAACCATTCCGTCTTTATACATTTTAAGGAAAGTATCGTAGACAGTTTTAATAACCTCATCATCAAGCATAAAAGTATTTTTTGACCAATCAGCGCTAATTCCTAAGATTTTAAATTGATTTATCGCAATATCCGAATTTTCTTTTACAAAGTCTAAAACTTTATTGTAAAAAGTAACCCTATCGAAATCAAAACGGCTTTTACCTTCTTTTTTTAAATGTTTCTCGTATACATATTGAGTTTCGAAACCAGCATGGTCGGTACCTGGTAAGTACAGAGTATCGTACCCCTGCATCCTCTTATACCTGGCAACAAGGTCCTGTATTGAATATGTGCAATGACCAATGTGTAAATGTGCGTTTGCATTTGGGGGAGGCATTAATATTGTAAAAGGACGCTTACTTGATTTAGGAGAAAAAGCACCCGCGTTTTCCCATTTTGAATATATCTCGGGCTCCTTAGTTTTGTGGTCAAATACCTTATCCATTTGTAATATTATACGATAGTATGGGTAAAAGCTGATAGTGTGGGCAGAGGCTAAAATCCCGTTCTAAACAAACTTCTTATTTTTTCTTTTTCTGCGCTAAAGATTTTGTATAAACTGTTGTCGTTCTCGCCGATAGCTATAGCCAAATTATTAAAAACATCTATGAATTCTTTATTACCACTATTGGTGGTAAAGTAGCTATGCGAAGAAGAGTCGGCATATTCAATAAACCCTTGTAAATATTCATTACTTTTCGTAATAGAATCTAGCGATTTTACACTAGGAATTTCACCAAAATTTGCGTATTTGGAGTATTCACTAAACATCTTTGTTTGTTGTTCAGGCATACTTAACCAATTTAAAAAATCCCATGCCAACTTTTGTTCATCCTTGGAGAGATCAGTCGAAACCGTTTCAACGAACGAAGAAGCGACTGTTAACCTGGTTGTTCCTCCTTCACTAAGTGGTAACTGCGGCACTGAAATGACTTCTAAATTCATAGATGGATTAAGGTTCAAAATAGTTTTTAAATCACCCGTTTTCACGAAAACCATTCCAACTTTACCTTCAGCGAATGCACCTATAGAATCTGGCAAACTGTCACTCCAGACTCTATCGATTTTTGAAAAATTCATATAATAGCCAATAACCTCAACGGCCGTTTCTGAGTCAATACTATCTGGAATCTTAATATTACTCTGCGCTAACATCAAGGAAATAATATCAGAATGGTTTGCAACATTATTTGTGGAACCAATTGCAGCCCCCGCTACAATGATATTGTTCCGACTGTCTCTTTTAGTAATCCTTATTGCTGCATTTCGAAAATCTTCCCATGTAACTGGAACTCCAGCACCCGATTGCTGAAACAAGTCCTTGTTATAAGCAAGTGCCAATCCGTCATACATTATAGGAATACATTTGACCTCTTCATTAATAATACATTGTGTCCGGTAGGCTCTATAAAAGGCCGCCTCGAAATCTTTCTTTGAAACGGATGTATTTATGGCCATCTCTGATGATAGAAATGGTGACCAGGTTGCATGGATTCGAAATATATCTGGTCCCTCTCCTGAGCGTAATTTTTCTGCCAATAATTTTTTATACTCAGTTAAATCGTCATAACTCTTTCTTTCATACTTTATCAATACATTAGGATTGCTTTTCTCGTATTCAGAAATTAATGGCTGAATTACCTCTACTGGTAAGTTTATACCCCAGTATGTGAATTCAGTTCTAGAGGCGACTGTTGGACGATTATTTCCTGGGAGTGAGACATTAGTTACTAGATATAAAACAGCCAAGAGGGAAATAAAAACGATCGCCAGTGTAAATAATAACTTAGTAGTATTCATTGGTTTTATTCGACTTTTTTAGCATAGGAACCTGATACCCAACCTTCTTTTTCTCCTTCATATTTTATTTTGTACCAACCGCTTTTTTCTTCCAATACATCAAACTCAAGCCCTTCATTAACTCGGCCGACCTCTTTACCCGAAGTAGCACCATTGTCTCTTACTCTTAAGAATCCAAGGCCAGTTGGCTGTATTTTAACTTTAAAACCAGCACCAGCTGGGGCAGTTCCATCATTTTCAGTGATACTCACTTCTCCATTTAAAGCTTGATTAATTGACTCTTTTGCCTGATCTGTCAATTGCATTTTATCTTCATAGCCTAAATACACGATGGCAGTATCGCCTTCTGCTTTCATTTCGGTTGGATTGATTTGATTTCCATCACCATCATATATTTCACCATTGTCTGAAATGAAATAATTAAATCTATCTATCTTGAAATTTCCAAATACATTAGCTTCTCGAGTCTTTATCCAGTAATTAATTCCCTTTGCCCAACTTTTCTTATCCATAAATCCTGGATTTGAAACTTTAGAGAAGTTAAGGAATTTAACTCCCTCTGGTAATCCGTCTAAAGATGAATATTCTTTGGGAATTGGAATTAGAAATAAATCAACTCTAATATTTAATTGGTATCCAGGAACAGCTGTGACCGCTACTTGTTGCTCCTCATAACCGTCTTTTCTAAAAGTGAGGATATATCTATTATTTTCATTCTCTTTTAATAAATCTTTTGTAGCGAATTTAGTTGGAGTTTTGCCAATTTCTACTCCGTCCACGATTACCGAAACACCTTCTACCAATGGTGAAACTACGGAAATTTGAGCCTCATCTTGGCTAAAGGATTTCTCCATCCAAATATTTTGACCTGAACTAAAAGCCTCTCCTACACCAAGATCTCTACTTATAATTGCTAAAGTACTATTTGCCGGCCTAATTGAGGTGGAGTAATCATTTGTTTCGCCTCTAATCTTTACTTCAATATCGCTTGTTAGGATATCTTCAGAATAAACAGGCGCATCACCGTAATCCTTATTGTTTACGGAAACCGAGGCTTTTCCATTCATTACTTCAACCTGTATAGCAGATCTTCCGAAACCACCTGTAAAATAATTGTAAATAAAGAATACAACTGCGCCCAGAATCGCGAGTCCTAAGAAGATGCTTGAAATTTGGTAAAAATCAAATTTTTTCATAATAATACTTATTAAAAGGTAGCATCTAGGAGGATTAAACTCAACCACAATAGAGTTAAATTTTAGTGTTTACGGTATCGTGAAGCTATTTCCAGTCGACGATTGATGAAGTCGCTTTTATCAAGAAATGCGATTCTTATGGTCTGCCCTTTTTCTAGAATTATTTTATCGTTTTGTTTGACTTCTATCTCTTTTTTTATTCCGTCGATATAAATTATTTCAGGTTCTCTTATGGATTTAGAAACTATCTCGAGTTTCTGGATAGTTAAGATATCCTCTAGGAATCTATTACAAACCACACCATTTATTGACCAAAGAGATGACCCAAGAGGCAAGATTGATCCTCCTAAATTAAAATTGTAACCAGTCGAGCCAAGATCCGTACTAACACAAATTCCGGACCCACTTATTTCAAAATCAGAAAACGAGCCATCCTCTGAATTTAGAACGAAATGATGATATCCCATTATTGTTGAGCCAATCACAACATCATTTATTGCATAACCAGCAAATATTTTTTTGCCAGTCTCTTTTAAAACGCTGACTTTAATTGAGGTCGTTTTAATTTCGGTAAGTGCGACATTTTCCTTTTTCAGCCTTCCAAATAATTTTTTTATATCGTCAGTTGGATTCATCAAGAAGTTAAGTGTTCCGCCTGCAATTCCGAAAAAAGGAACTTGAAGTTTATTGTGTTCCTGAATCGCATGCAAAAGCGCTCCGTCTCCACCAGCAACCACAAGTAACTCTGGAATCGTTTCAAGCGTAAACGAATTGAAGTACTTTTCCACAATATGGTTCACTTTTAGATTTCGTTGATCTGTCGTAGATATATATTTAATCCTCATTGGTAATACGTTATAATAGCCTAGATTCTTGAAATTAGACAATATGGTGAGATACCAAAAACGGTCATCCGCCTATGGACTACGAATAATTGTCTAATCCAGGAGTATTCCGCGTGGTGAGATAGCCAAGTTGGTCACGGCATCGGTCTGAAAAACCGACTATGTGAGTTCGATTCTCACTCTCACCACCATTAGGTTATTCCCTTATGTTATAGAGGAATGCTTCCCCCGTTAAACAGTAATGGCGTGTAATAAATGTTATAGAATTGTTTTATGCCAGTACTAGAATTCGTCGGAATTGCTCGAGCAGGAAAAACTACGGTAGCGAAACTTTTAGAAAAAGACATCCTCAGTTTACGATATTATCCCGAACGACATGATTTAATCCCAAAAGAATATTTAGAAGATAACTTTAAACAAAGTTATTGGTATGCGCAGTACTGCATAGAAAAACTAAATGAAGCGAAGAAACAAAAAGGCATACATATATTTGAACGTGGGGTAGTTGATAGATTAGTAATTGCTCGAACCTATAAAAAAATTGGCGTACTTACAGACACACAATATGAGGATATGGAAAAGTTACTTAAACCTCATCTCCAATATGTAGATAAAGTTTTTATATTTTTAATTCCAGTACAAGAATCGGTTATACGTGCTGAGAAAATGGGAAAAGATGTTAAGAAGGCCGTTCCTTATATGGATAACTTATTCGCGGAGTATGAAAACATTAATAAATGGTTTTCTAACTGTTTGTATTTATCTAGGAATTCAACTCCAGAACGATTGGAATCAATTATCCAAGGTGAAATAAAATTTTTAGGATTCTAAAGCGGTTCCTTTCCAGTTAAACCGCTCCCTTAGTCTTGGATATTAAATCCCTTTATAACAATTGTTGAGCTACTAAGATCCCAACCAACCAGACCAACTCCAAACCTTTTATATAATTCATCCTTAAACTTTTCTGTAAAGTCTTTGATGAAAGCCTCTTTATTATCGTAACCATCTTCGACATATTTATAAGTGAATCCAATTCCATTTTGGTCTTTACTACATTTTCTAACGTAAAGATTTATGAACTTATCATCACTTGCCCACTCATTTGCCAACTCTACTAATTGATTTTCATCTATGGAATCAGAAAATTTCCACAACCCTGTTGCGTAATTTGAATATTTAACCATTTAAAATCACCTCCTAAAAACAAAAAATCCGCTAACATAGGTTCCGCGGATTCATAAAATAAATATTAAGTTGCCTGGTAGCTCAACCTACCCGGAACGGAAAAGAAAGGAAAGGAACCTGAATGCATAATAGCAAACTATAGGACTCTTTTCAAGAGCGGAATCGTGAAATCAATTATAAAACAAGTCCCCAATAGACCGCTCAAATACGCTATAATTACACCGATGGAAATTAGAATCAACAAATACTTAGCTACGGCTGGAGTTGGAGCTAGACGAAAAGTCGAAAGAATGCTCTGGGACGGCGAAATAGAGGTCAATGGTGTCAAAGCAGTTCCTGGACAACTAATCGATGACAACGATGTGGTTACTAGGAATGGCGAAAGAATCGTCAGAACAAATAAACTCATATATATAGCTTTAAATAAGCCTGTTGGAGTAGTTTCCACCACAAGCGATGAAAAAGGCAGGCCTACAGTTATGGATCTGATCCCTTTCAAGGAAAGGCTTTATCCAGTCGGAAGGCTTGATCAAAATAGTACGGGACTTATTCTCCTTACAAATGACGGCGACTTGGCTTTAAGACTTACTCATCCAAGATATCACCTACCTAAAACCTACGAGGTGACTACAAAAGAAAACATTTCTGACTATCAATTAAATAGACTTAGAAATGGGGTTTTGGTTTATGACCAAAAAACTGACCCAGCCTTTGTAAAACTTAAGGGCCCAAATTCATTTCAAATAATTTTGCACCAAGGTCTAAAAAGGCAAATTAGAGAAATGTGTAAAAACGTAGGTCTAAACGTAAAATCTTTGCATCGTGTGCAAATCGGTCCTATTACTCTTGGCAGGATAAAGGCAGGAGAATTTAGAGAACTAAGCCCGAAAGAACTTGAAGTTCTAAGCGAAACAAAAAAGATGGAACCAGTCGACCGAAACCACCAAGAAGAAACTTCGGAATAAAATCTATACCGAGTTTTTCTGCTAAAATATGCATAGTTTTGGCGCGATAGCCAAGTGGTAAGGCAGGAGTCTGCAAAACTCCCACCGCCGGTTCGAGTCCGGCTCGCGCCTCCAAAAACTACAGATTTTCTAAAATTCCCTTTCTAACACTTAAAAATAGGATAAATAATGTAAAAATAATACCCACAATTCCATAGCCGTACGAAATCCGCATTAATGAAAGACTAAAGTACAATCCCAATAGCACCATCGAAACACTTGAGTAAAATAAATTAAATTTTTTGGGGATCTCAAATCTATTAAATAAATAAGAAAATATAAATGCGATTACACCAACCATTAAATAATAACTGGCAGGAGCAACCAGTAAATGAGGTTGATCCCATCTCCACAATTTATCAATCAGTGAAAATTTTTGAAAAATAACCGCCAATAATATTACGCAATAAGAAACTAACAAAGGAATTGCAATAATGCGTGAAAGAGCCACCAAGAAAACATAACAGGCTAATAAGAAATAAAATGGAATATCCAATAAACCAAAAAAAGCATATTCGGAATTGTGGATGTTATTCCCATAAACATACCCAATTTTTCTGTTAATTAGTTCTATAAATAATACTATCGCTATCGTAATGAAAAAAGTTCTAATATTAATTCCTACAACAATCGTTAAAAATAAAAAAATAAAAAATATCCCGATAAAGGATAAGCTTGCAATCACAGTGTTTTCAGGGCTAAATATCAATTTTATCGACATCAGTAATACCATTAGAATTAAAGCATTATTCTTAATTGCAGTAGTTTTTTTAAGGGTTGCTTTTGATTTATTAAAACTAAAACTTGTAGTTATTCGATAGCCTAATAGAGCAGCTAATAAATGAATAAGGTATCTGCCTGGTTGGTTAGTTTTTTCATACCGGTGAGCATCAGAAATAATAGGCGTTCTTAAAATTTTCACGACATCTTTTCCAGCTTGAGAATGAACTTTTCTCGATAAATCGATATCTTCAAAAGTAGTTAGGTCTTCTGAAAATCCTTTAACAGATTTAAAAACAGATGACTTCACTAGGATAAATCGACCTATGCCAAATCTAAAATATAGATTTACTAGATTGTGCAACCAGACGATAAAATTACTAAACCCAATATACTTTTTAAAACTCGTATTCGCACTAATAAATTCATAGTCCTTAGAATAAAATAAGACCTGTTCAAATAATTCAGAACTAATTTCACAATCAGAATCCAGAAAACAAATCCATTTAAATTGGGACGACTTCGCCCCGAAATTTCGCAGGACCGATTTGTTACGAGCTTTTTCGTGAACGACCCTTGCTCCTTTTCTTTTGGCGATAATTGACGTTTTATCTGTTGAACCATTATCTACAACAATAATTTCGTAAACGGTTTTTTTATTCTTATATAATTTGTGAATAGAATCGATTGCGACACCAATTCTCTTTTCTTCATTTAATGCAGGTATAACAAAACTAATCTGCGGGGGTTTCATATGCCTCATCTTAGTCGAAAATGATTATCACGACAATCTTTTTGAGTGATAGAAAACCGTGTGAAACCGCCTGTCACTCTACCTCTGAAGTTGACAGCCTAAGTTGCCTTCTGTTATATTTTTCTGTATGAAAATAAAACCACTATCCGATAAAGTCGTCGTTAAGTTATTAGAAGCTAAAGAAATGACTTCTGGCGGAATCTATTTACCAGAGACTGGGCAAGAAGAATCACACGTCGCAGAAGTTATGGCCGTTGGAGATGGCAGGGTAATTGATAACGGAACTCTTGTAAAACCTGGCGTACAAGCTGGTCAAAAAGTAGTAATAAGAGGAAAATGGGCAGGCGATAACGTAACCGTTGATGGAGTTGAATATAAAGTAGTCGGCGAAAACGACGTACTAGCAATTTTAGAGGATTAATTAATTATAAAAAAATACATGTCAAAACAAATTTTATACAACCAAGAGGCAAGAAATAAATTAAAGAATGGCGTTGATGCTGTTGCAAATGCAGTTGGCGCAACAATGGGACCACTCGGTAGAAATGTCGGAATCCAAAGTAAATGGGGTTCACCAAACATTACACATGACGGAGTTACCGTTGCAAAAGAAATTGAATTAAAAGATCCGTTTGAAAATATGGGAGCAAAATTAGTGCTTCAAGCAGCAACAAAAACAAATGATGTTGCTGGAGATGGAACAACTACGGCGACCGTGCTTGCTCAAGCCCTTGTCGAAGAAGGTTTAAAAAATGTAGCTGCCGGCGCGAACCCAATGTTTATAAGAAGAGGTTTAGAAAAAGCAGCAAAAAGTTTAATCGAAGAAATAAGAGCTATGGCAACTCCCATTAATGGAAAAGATGATCAAACTCAAGTTGCAACTAACTCTGCACAAGATGAACAAATCGGAGGAATTATTGCCGAGGCAATGTCAAAAGTTGGCGCTGACGGAGTAATCACTGTAGAAGAAGGAAAAAGTTTAGAGATGGAATTAAAAGTTAAAGATGGATTAAATTTTGATAATGGATATCTCTCCCCTTACTTTGTAACTGATCCAGATAAGATGATGGCAGAAATTGAAGATGCCAGAATTTTAATCACGGATAAGAAAATTAGTAACATTCAAGATTTGGTTCCAATGCTAGAAGGTTTAGTCAAAATAACAAACAATTTAGTTATTGTCGCTGATGATGTTGAGGGACAAGCCCTTGCAACTCTTGTTGTTAACAAAATGAGGGGCACTTTGAAAGTATTAGCTGTAAAGGCTCCAGGATTTGGTGACAGAAGAAAGGCCATGTTAGAAGATATTGCAGTAGTTACAGGTGGTACTGTTATTAGTGATGATTTAGGACGTAAGTTAGATTCCGTAACCACAGAGGACCTTGGTCAAGCAGATAAAGTAATCTCCTCAAAAGAAGACACAACGATAGTTGGTGGAAAAGGAGACAAACAAGCTATCGATGCAAGAGTTGCAACAATTAGAAATGAGATGGATAAATCCACGAGTGATTATGATAGGGAGAAATTACAAGAGAGGCTCGCTAAATTAATTGGTGGCGTTGCAATTATAAGCGTTGGAGCCGCTACCGAATCGGAAATGAAAGAGAAAAAATATAGAGTTGAAGATGCAGTAAATGCAACCCAAGCTGCAGTCGCTGAAGGAATTGTCCCTGGCGGTGGAGTTGCCTTATTAAAAGCCCGCAAACGATTGGATAATATATCCTTAGAGGGTGACGAGAAAATTGGCGCAACCATTCTATACAATGCTCTGGAAAAACCATTTAGAAAAATTGTAACCAATGCAGGTTTAGAACCAGGAATGTATATAAAAGAAATTGAAGAGAATTTAGACAAAAGCATTGGTCTTAATGTTTTAACCGGCAAACTGGAGGATATGATAAAAGCTGGAGTAATCGATCCAGCAAGAGTTACCAGAAGTGCGATCGAGAACGCAGTCAGTGTAACAATAAGTGTTATAACGACAGATGCGTTAATCGCCGATGAACCAGAAATAGAAAAAGAACATGACCACTCCGCACATGGCGGAATGGATGGCATGATGTAAACGCTAGAAAAGATATAAATGAGGGCGCCTTCGGCGCCCTCAAATTCTCCCCTCTATGTTAAACTTTAGGTATTATGGAGAATCCTGCCAATGAGCAATTAAACACCCAAGAAGTCAACAATTCAGAATTCGCACAGAAAGAGCCACTTGTTTATAAAAAAACTATAAAAAAATATGCAATGATCGCGGTGAGTGGCTTATTAGGACTGGCCATAATAATTACTGCTGTCGTTATCTATATGCGTTTTATGGATAGATTTAATGTGACGGAACCAACTCCACCGGTGACACCAACACCAACTCCTGAAATACCAAAAGCAGCATCGCCATTAATCGCCTATATTAAAAATGATAAATCAATTTGGATTGTAAACACTGATGGAACTGATAAAAAAGTATTGCTCGAACTGCCTGGATCATCGGATCAGTTCTTCTCGGATCTGACTTGGAAAAGCAAAGGGTTTCTATCTTATTCACTCTGTGACACAAATCCAAATTGTACTGTGGAGACTTATAATTTAGAGACAAAGTCTTCTGTAACAGAAATTAATAATTCAGAAGAAGGATTTGTGGAGTCATTAACTTGGGCACCTGAAAATAAATTCATCGGGTATTTTCAATACAAAGACCAAGGATCTCAGAACCAAACGGTGGAACTAAGACTTAAGACTGGAACAACCAATACTGTTTTATCAACACATAAAACAGAAATAAAAGATATCGAACAAGTCTCAAAAGTAACTTTCTCAGAAGACGAGGATCATATAGCCTTTGGTTTTGTAGAATTAGTTGCTTCAACAAGAGGCCGGACTATTACATATACAGCAAAACCTAAAATCTTAGTATATAGAGTAAGCGGAGTATTGTTGGATACAATCAGCGATGCCAAAGACCCGATGTTCATAGACGAAAAAACCATCGCATATCAAAAGGGAGCACAGCTCATACATAGGGAAATTGGGACATTATCAGAAACAGCTATTACTCCAATAACAGGATTCAACTTAGATGTTTCTCCTGACAAAAGTAAGTATGCATATTGGAGCCCTACAGGTGGATTCTCAGATGCTTTATTAATTATTTTTGATGGAAACCTAAACCTTCAAAGGAATATATTAAGAGGCGTCCTATTTCCACAGTGGATAAGCAACTCTACCGTTGTTGGGATAAAAGCTGATAACTGTTTAGGTTCAAAATGTGAATTATTCGATTATCAAACCATTAGTTTAGCTACCGTTAACATCGAAACAAAACAAGCAAATCCAATTGATCAAGGTCGCACTATTAAAGATGTTGAAGTAAATTACTATGCCAATTAAAGAAGAATCACTAGAGGCCAATGCAGGTCAAAAACACCCAGTCCCACAGAACGTCATGGATGTTGAGTTTAAAGTTGTAGGAGATTTAACATTAAGGCAAGTCATGTATATTGCATTTGGGGGAGTTACAGCATACTTTTTATATAAAACAGGTTTACCAAATTTCTGGAAATATATACTAATGGGAATAAGTTTGATTACCGGAACGACAGTTGCTTTTGTTCCAATTCAGGAACGCGGGCTTGATAAATGGTTAGTTATATTTATTAATTCAATCGTGAATCCGACCCAAATGATATGGAGAAAGTCTGTTAATTATGCCTCTGTATCCTTTTTATCAAACTACGACCAACTTCAAATAATAAAAAACGAAATGGTCTCACTTACACCTATTAAGAATCGTAACCGACTAGAAGAATATTTGGGTATGATTGAAAACACTCAAGATTCTAATTATGACCAATTCGAGATAACCCGAATGGGAGAAATCCAAAATAACCTAAGCGCTAAATCAAACGTTAGTGTCACAACTCGCTTTGAAGAAACTCCAACTCTAGAACCTGTAATTCCGACTATTGATAAAGCCAGAATTCCAGAGAGAACACATGAAATAATTGACGTAGAAAAGAATCCAAAAATAGCTTCTCTTCCACACCAAAATACCATTGCTGAAGACGAGCTGGAGAGTAAGAAGGAGTTATTAAATGCCCTAGCAAACATCGAGGGAGGGTATAATAAAGATGGGCCAATCGAAATCTTTACTGAACAAAAGGTTAACAGACCTATTCTAAATCTACCTGAGCTTGGATCCAATAACTTCTCCTTGAAGGGTGAAATTAAATTAAAGAATATACGTAAATTCCCAACGGTAATCGTTGCCGAAGATATAAAAGGCATAAAAGAGCACGAAGAATCTCTAGAAAAAAAAGTATCAGAATTATTAATACTCGCAAAAAAAGCTAGAGCACAGTATCAAATTAAAAGTGGAAAAGAACCTAGTTTTAATACACCTATTGTTGAGGACGTTAAAGGCAGGGTTACGCAGTTAAGAGAGGAAAAGAAAAAACTTAAATTGGAAATTGATAAAAGCACAGAACAAGTAAATCTTATAGATAATACAAACAAAAACAGAGAAACACTTCAAAACCAAATTCAGATGTTAACACATAAAAATGAGGAACTTGAAACCATACTAAAGAAAATTAACTTAGAACTTGATGAACTGAAAGGAACACCAGAATACAAGGCTTCCAAGCAAAAAGAACCTGTAGAAAAGGTTGAAACTGAAGAAACTAAAACTGAAGAAGTGTTTACACCTGAAAAACCAATTACCCCAAAACCAATCGACAACCAGGTCGATGAGTTTAAATTCAAAGCAAGGCCATCCGTCAATAGTTCGTATCAAAACACTAATATTATCGAAGGACTTGTAAAAGACATCTCTGGTAAACTAGTAGAAGGAGCAGCGGTTATTATTAAAGACTCACAGGGAAATGTTATTAGAGCCCTAAAAACTAACCAAGTCGGACAGTTCAGAACGCAGACTTCTGTACCAAATGGCAAATATACAATTGAAGTACTAAAAGGTGGCATGAGTTTTGATATTATAATAGTTGAAGCCGTTGGAAGGCATCTGAATCCAATTTACTTAGTAGCCAAGGAGTTAAATTAAATGAATAACAATATCAAAACTACGACACAAGGTCACCTTGACATAGCAGATATAAAAAATAATATTGTAATCTTAACAAACGGAGGAGCCTGCGCAATTATAGAAACCAATGCAATTAATTTTGATTTATTATCCCTACCCGAACAAGATGCAGCGATTTCATCCTTTAGTGCGTTGCTCAATTCCCTAACTTTTCCAATGCAGATTACAATTAGATCAAAAAAAATGGACATAAGCGAGTATTTAGAAAGGATTAAAGAAGTTGAAGATAAACAAACAAACCCCAAGATCAGAGGACAAATAATGGCATACAGAACGTTCATCAAAGACGAACTTGTTACAAAAGAGGAAGTTTTAGATAAAAATTTTTACGTCACTATTCCATACAAAACAGTTTCTCTTGGTTCAATTTCACCTATGACTTGGATAAATGACTTAATGAATTTAGATACAAAAAACAAAAGTAAAATAAATGTCGAATCCATATTACAAGAAGCTACTCCAGATCTAGCCCCGAAAATTTCGTTTATACTTAAAGAATTCTCGAGGATGGGAATAAAAGCAAGACAATTAGGAACTGGCGAATTGATTAAACTTTTCTATGATTTATATAATAGTGAGAGTGCTCAGAGCCAGAAAATGAGGACCAATATGGCAGACTTCTCGTCTGTATTAGTTGAGCCAAAATTAGGATAAAAATATGTTAGGAATATTTGGGAAGAAAAAACAAGAGAAACCAAAAACTAATATTCCAAGCGATATGGAACAACCCGAAAATGTATCGAAAGCACTCTTAAAGGGAATTCCAGGGGTAAAAGATATAATCGCACCAAGCGCAATTGAAGTTGATTATAATCATATAAAAATTGGAGATAAATATTTCAGAACCCTATTCATTTCTGCATACCCAAGATTCTTAGGCGCAAACTGGCTAGAACCAATAATAAACTTCAATCATACAATGAGCATTTCAATGTTTTATTATCCAGTAAATGCGAGAAATGTTTTAGATGATATGAGAAGAAAAATCGCAGAAATGGAAGCCTCCATAAACATTGCGCGCGACAAAGGTAAAGTTGTAGATCCTGGAATTCAAGTGGCTCTGGAAGATGCGAAATCGCTACAGGAACAACTAGTAAAAGGGATTGAAAGATTTTTTCACTATTCGTTCTATGTAACGTTTTCAGCCGATTCCTTAGAGGAACTAAAGGACGTATCTTATCAAGTTGAATCAACATTAGGGTCAATGGGACTGATGTCGAAAAAAGCTTCCCTTGATATGGAAAATGCTTTTAAAAGCACCCTTCCTCTTTGTTTAGATAAACTAAAAATAATTCGAAACATGGATACTACTTCCGTGGCTACAACCTTTCCGTTTACATCCAGCGATTTAACGGCGAATGAAGGAATTTTATATGGTGTAAATAAACATAACAGATCATTGGTTATTTTTGATCGATTTAGTCTTGAGAACTACAACACTGTAGTCTTTGCCAAATCAGGTTCTGGTAAATCATATCTAGTGAAACTTGAAGCACTGAGATATTTGCTATTTGGCGTGGATATTATCGCCATAGATCCCGAAACTGAATACAGAAGATTATGCGAAGCTGTTGGGGGAGACTATATAGACTTCAATATAAAAAGTCAATCTAAGATAAATCCTTTTGAATTACCAGTTGTCACTGATACAGAAGATCAGTTAAGTCTTAAAATTTTAAGCCTTCATGCTCTTTTTAAAATTATGTTAGGAGCACTCTCCCCTGCAGAATCATCTATTCTGGATAGAGCCTTGGTAGATGTATATAGACTAAAAGGCATTACACAGGATGCTGCCACACAGAAAAATGAGCCTCCTCTAATGGAAGATTTATATAAAGTTCTACTTGCCATGGATGAACCAGAGTCTAAAGCTATTTCCGAGAGACTCGAAAGATTTATAAAGGGCTCCTTAGCAGGTGTATTTGATCAACGTTCAAATATCAATTTAGATAATAACTTCACTGCATTTTCGATTCGAAACCTTGAGGATGTATTAAGGCCAATCGCAATGTTTATGATTTTGGATTTTATTTGGACAAAGGTTAAATATGATCTCAAAAAACGTATATTAATTTTGGATGAGGCCTGGACGTTAATGCAATATCCTGATTCGGCTGCATATGTTTATTCATTAGCGAAAAGAGCCCGAAAATATTTCTTAGGATTAACAACTATTACTCAAGATGTTGCCGACTTCTTAGGTTCAGATTATGGAAAAGCTGTTTTAAATAACTCCTCAATTCAAATACTACTAAAACAACATCCAGCCGCAATCGATAAAGTTGCTGAAGTCTTTTACTTGTCAGCAGGAGAAAGAAATTTCTTGCTTTCAGCAGGTGTTGGCGAGGGATTATTCTTTGCTGGAACCAACCACGTGGCAATTCAATTCAAGGCTTCGAAACAAGAACATTTGTTAATTACTACAAATCCTCAGGAAGTTGCGAAAATCGATGCTGATAAAAGCTTTAATGATTCACTAAAAACCGTAGATGAAAAAAACCAAACTAATGCTCCTCAGCAAGTGGGGATAGCTAATAAATATCAAATTATTGAACAGATTCCGCAACAAACACCAGTAGAAACCAATAGTGAAGTTATTGATCCTTTCGATAAAATTAGTCCCGTCTCAACTTCAGATGAGACTAAACCTATAAGCAATGCCGGCATTACTCCAATGCCAAATCCCTACTCTGGAATAACTGGAGATGACAGTGAAAATTATAAATCTGGAACAATTATTCTAAACGAAAGAAATTCAAGACCTACGGCGTAATATTAATATTTTCTCCTACTTTTAGTCCTAACTTCTGAACTTGACCCGCGTTTAATTCTAAAACGAATCTAGCAGGACTTGTTGGTACAATGCTATGACATAAAGCATCTACTGTAGATTCACACGGTTTTGCATTTTCTTTTATAAAAACAACTTTTCCCTCCTCATTAATCCAAATAATATCAAGTGCTATTAGGGTGTTTTTCATCCAAAATGGATATATTGAGGTGGACTCAAATATAAAAAGCATTCCTGCCTTTTCATCCATTTCTTTAACATGCATTAGCCCTCTTTGCCGTTTATCGTCATCATCAACAATCCATATATTATAGTTTTGTTCATTGATGGATATAGATTTAGTTGGAAGGCCGGATAAATAGGTATCGTCGGGTTTAATTTTATTTATTTTAAAATAGGTTGTGGATAAATAGAAAACACACGCCACAACAACGAGTGTACATGCAATATAAATTACGTTCATTATTACTATAATACCTGATTTGAAACTTCTTGGGATTCGATTGAAACAATTCCTTTTAGTGCTTTGAGGGCTTTTTCAATTTGTTCGTATTTGAGGTTGGTATTTCCTGTAAGTAAATCTACGTATATAAAGGAATGCTCTGGCCAAGTATGCAAAACCAAACTAGACTCCGATAAAATGTATACTAAAGTTTCTCCTTGAATGGGATAAGCATAGTAGCATTTTTCAACAACACTTAATTGCGCTTCTTTTGAGATAGTATCGGCTAATAAATATAAGGCTTCCTTTGAATATTTATATTCCGAAGAAGTAGTGATTTTTATGACCGAATGATCAATTTTGATGTGTGTAGATGCTTTTTCCATTATATTGTCCTTTGACGAGTGGTTCTGTAGACGGAGTAACGTCGCAAACGTACAAATTACTTGAAGATCCAATACTTTCGGCTCCTTTATATACATTAAACCTGTCGAGTGAATATCTTATCATAAGCCCACTGTCGGTTACAACCTTCTGGATTTTGAGGAATTTCTCCCTAGAAAGCTCACTATTACCGTAACAGAAATAAATTCTTGAGGCTTTGTTATGAAAATCTAGTGCCTGAATTGCCCGGGAAAGAAATATCTTTATTCCCTCTTCTGTATAAGGTGGATCGGTAAAAACCACATCGAACTGACTTTTCAAATCTGTAGGAAAATTATCTTTAACGTCTCCTTTTATGATTTTAATTGGTAAGTTGAAACCAGCGGCATGTGTTTTTATAGAATTAATAACAAGATCATCTATTTCAAACACGCTAACTTGCTCGGCTTCATTCAATATACTTACAGCAACCGAAGTATAATCATCATCCCCAAGAAATAAAACTCGTTTACCCGACAAATCAAAATTCTTACTCATGTATAAAGCTCGTTTAGTAATAGTTTCGGAAGTTGCGGCAAATTGGTCGAACTCTCTTTTATCATGGACTTGAGACTTTTCCCTAATATCCTTTATTGTGTTATAGAGCTCTGTACTTTCAACATTTTCAATCTTTACGGACTGTCGGTTATCGGATAATGTGGCTAAACTTTGCGCGACTTTTTTACCGTATTCGCTCAGCATAGTTTGAGGAACGATCTTCTCGAACATAGGACTTAATTCTTTTTTGATTAAAGTTAGACTTTGCAAAGATACGCCAGTTGATTGGATTACTTCTTTATTAACTAGACTACCTTGTTTAAAAAGCAGCACGAATAACTCCACAAGCTGGGAAAAAGGAATCCCAGATTTTTTAGAAAATCCTAATAAATCGGCGTTTACAAGTGGTTTTGCCATTAGGCTATTATAACGGTGCTAAGCCTGTTTGTCATATCGTTTGGATAATACGCTATAATTAGTAGGCATGAATAACAAAAACATACCACTAATCTTAATACTTGGGTTAATAGTGTTAGTATCCGTTTTAATTGCTTGGACAAATAGAGGAATCAAAGGAGATGTAACAATTCAGCCAGTCGAGAATTCCGTAAATCAATTTAACTCCACTCCAACTTCGGATAAAAATGTCGGGGAGGTTTTAAAATCAAATCCTGAATTTTCTAAATTCGTTGAGCTATTAGAATCACAAAATATGGTGTCCGCTTTAGAGGGTCTTGGACCATTTACTGTATTGGCTCCAACGAATCAGGCTTTTGATAATGTTAATCCATTAGCCTGGGCAGAACTTGTAAAAGATCAAGAAGACTTGGTCGCGGTAATCGGATATCACTTCTTACCACAAATTGTGACGACAAGTACTATTAACTCTTTACCTGAACTAATAACGATTTCGAACAGGGAAATACAGGTAACTAATAATTTAGGTGGAAATTCTTTGCTAAACGGCGCAGAAATCGTAACTCCTAACCAACCTGCATCAAATGGAATCGTTCATGGAATCGATACGGTTCTTATACCACAAGATGAAGACGAAGAGGATGTCGGCGAGCTTGAACTGTAAGAACTACTCGTTAAGTTAAAAACTTATAGCGTCTACAATTCTTCCCCAAAAGCTTTGAAGGCTTTCTAGCTCTTGCCCAGTTTCGGCATCATAAGTGATTAAGGTATCTATTCTCGTCTCGAAAAGACCTAATACGCTTTGTGCTTTTTCAGCAGTCAATTCATATGCGATTTTTCCGTCTTTTTCAACGATTTCAACGCTTGAGACCTCGATCGAATCATCCGACTCTGACACTTTGCTTAATATTGCGTCTGGTAAATATTGGAGAGATTTTTCCCCACTATCTGTTAAAAGCAATATATCTCCAGTCGCGTCATCTACAGTTAATGGCAATCTAACTCTAACTTTTTTGCCCCTGTGCTCCAATTCATATGTCTCATCATCTTCACTTCTAATTAATACATCGTCATCCTCAGGTTCTGATTCATCTTCTGTTTCGTCCTCTAACTCATCTTCTAGCTCATCATTATCACTCGTTCTGCCAATTACCCTAACATAATTATGATTCTCATCATATTTAACTTTCGTAATACTCTGGTCCTCGTTTTTAATCATGAGTCTAAATTCTTCTCCATCCTTTGATTTGTACTTAATTTCGGATACTTTACCACCATTCTCTGAAAACACTTTGGCTTGATACTCTTGTTCCGAGTTACCGTTTTCGTCTTTTGCTTTATACTCTTCGATAACTTTACCGTTTACTCCATAGGTTTTAGTCTCGATTTCCACTTTTCCGTTATCTTCAACCTTTTTCTTTGTAACAGTGCGGGTTCCATCTTGGTTTACTTTAGTAGTTCGAGTCTCTTTTTGCTCGTCATCATCTCTTTCATCTTCATCATTGTCATCATCTTCATCGTCATCATCTTCATCCCTACCATTACGCTCACCTTCGTTTTCATCATCCTCATCTTCGTCATCGTCTTCCTCATCTTCCTCAGACTCATCCTCGTCACCAAGGACGTAGCCGAAAAAAGTAAAAGCCAAGGCTTTTGAGGGAAACATTGACCTGAATAAAATTGCCGGACTTAAAATAAGAGCAATTGAAATTACTAGGTAAAACACGAGATCTTTAAATTTCATCATATTTTTATACTATATGAACTGATTTCTATGTCAAATCAGTTTTTGGGTTTTCAAAATATTATTTATAGTTAGGAGTATTCCATATGTTTTTAAGAATAGCCGACCGAGGAATGCTATAATCGGTATCA
The DNA here is from genome assembly GCA_964370865.1 of uncultured Candidatus Saccharibacteria bacterium. Lineage (GTDB taxonomy): Bacteria > Patescibacteriota > WWE3 > 2-01-FULL-39-13 > 2-01-FULL-39-13 > JAUPVU01. The sequence goes on from CAYJKF010000001.1 coordinate 154,000, forward strand.
TGGAAACCGATGATTGGAACATCAAGGTAGATCGAATTAAGAAAAAAATAATTGAGGCAGGAAATATCGGATTACAACATTTTAGAAACCATCCAATAAACGCAATTGAGAAAACTACTTTCTATGAAATTGTCACTGAACAAGATATAGAAATGGAAGACATTATAAAAAAAGAAATCTTAAAGAATTTTCCAAGTGCATTTATATTAGCCGAAGAATCTCCGACCTAAGTCGAAGGAAATTTTTGGACAGTCGATCCCCTAGATGGCACGAGCTATTACCAAAGAGGATTATCAGACTGGTCTGTTAATGTGGCTTATATAAAAAACAAAGACGTCGTTTTAGCCATAACATACTGCCCAGTTACTAAAGAGTTATTTTATTCTGAAAAAGGAAAAGGTGCTTATCTTAACGGAAAAAGAATTCATGTGTCTGATACTACTGAAATGAAAAAAGGATGCTTCTTCTTTGGATATAATTACCTTCGAAAGTTTAATAATTCTAAATCAATTAAATTTAGGTCTGGATTTCGTACCATCTGGAGTACAGGGTCAACTGCATTAGCATTAGCAAACTTGGCAGCTGGAAGAGTTGATGTCGGAATTCAAATCAACCAATCTTTTTGGGATATAACTGGAATGCTTCATGTTACAGAAGCCGGAGGTCGCTTTACGAATTGGAAAAATGGGAAAAAATTCGAATACTCCGCTTCGCAGATAAACAATTTCTGTGCGACAAATGGAAAGCTCCATCCCTTAGTCATGGATTCACTCGCGGAAAAATAACTCCATATGTGGTGGGCAGAACTGAATGAAGTGTCGAACTGAAAATAGGTTGGATCAATTCTAAAGAGCACCCAGAAATATTTCTTAAAAACTTATAATTATTTATCTTGAGTGAAATTCATCGTTCCAATAATTTTTTCGAGCTCATCTATTGAATTTTTGTTTTCTGTGTTATTCTCAATGCTGAATACATAAAGTGTATTAAACAATTTCTCTTCGTGTATTAATAGATAATATCTTTTAATATTATCTGCATATTTAATATCCATAACCATTACGTCTTTTCCTTGTATTTTGAAAACTCTTTTTTGTGTGACTTCCCCATTTTCCATATCCACTAAAGGTTCTGGAGTACTGAATTCAAAACCATAGTCAGCTTTATACGAATCTAATAATGAATACTCAGTGGTTGTTAACTGGAGAAATATCTCATTTTGTTTACTTTCATTAAATAAAAAATTCATCCCTTCCGCACCAGCAATTCTTGCCGTCCAATCAGATGGATAAATCAAGCTATAGCCACTAACTTTATATCCATCTAAAGGTACTGTTACTTTATTTTTAAATTCATCGGCTTTTTCATAACAATACATTTCGGGTTGCTGACAATTTAACATTCCACTTTTATCAATAGCATCATTAACAACCTCATTTGTAGATATAGTTACTACGTTTTCATCAATTGTGTTTGTTTCAGCTTTATTGGGAACTATTAGCGAATTGCTACACGAGAGTTCTACTAACTTAGGTATAGTTATAAGACTTTGATATTTCATACCAAAATAAAAGCCGATAAAGGGCATTAAGATAAATATTATCAAAGCTAATGTCTTGGACAATGGAGTAACTTTTGTAAAATTATATTTTAAGTCTTTATGAAAACTTTCGTCAGTACTATTAACCATTACTATAAATATAACCTACTTTATATTTAATGGTCAAAGAGCCTGGTGGGCGGACATGGACTCGAACCATGAACCTCCAAGGTATAAGCTTGATGCTCTAACCAGTTGAGCTATCCGCCCGTTGAAGGATTGATAGAGTGATTTGCTTGAAGGTATACCTTTAGCTCAACTTAGACCAAGCACGAATATTTTAACACGAAGAAATGTCTAGTAGTATAAGGAAATCAAAAGGGCTAAGTGGAATTACTGCTCTAATTTCTACTCATCAATAGATGTAACAAATCGAGTTTTCCCTTCTTTGCTCTGGATAGTAATGGCACGGCTTTGCATAGAATCTAGAACCTGATTTATCCCAACATAGTTATCATATCTGGCTCCCGCCCAATCAGAAATATAATCCCAAGAAGTCGAACCAGGTTTTTTATAAATCGATGCAATCCCCAATTTTGGAAGATCGGTAATACTCTTTGAATAAATTGCGTCGGATTTTAGATTTTGAATATTTCCTTCTGAAAATTCTTTCATCTGGTCTGAAAAAACCTTGGAATTAGATATTATTAAAAATTTAGAATCATCCATTGAAGCCGTGATAATTGTGTAGGCAGCGTATTTATTTTTAGGGTTCTCTTTATACTTATTAAAAGTAGCCACCCTATCGTTTACAAATTGTTCATCTTTATACTTAAGAACGATTCCCCATCTATCAAAATTATTATCAGGAAAGAGAAAAGCAAACTCTTTATCGAAGTAAACATCAAAATCGTCGTCGGAAATATCAAAGTCTTTTTTTATCTCTTCCAACATTTGATCATGTCCTAAAATATTTTTAAGGAAATGCCTAAAATCAAAAAGCTCTGCGAGAACATTTATGTCAGCTCCGGCAAAATTGGCATAAGCTACTGTTTCAAAGTTACCTTCTTTCAAATCCATTTCTAAATCGATACTTCTTTCATCACCGACTATTTGAACTAGATTTAAATCTTCAGTGTTTAAGGCAGAATTAAGTGAAGGTTTTTTTAAATCATCTTTAACAGGAGTCATATACGAACGACCCATATAGAAAAAGTAGTAAGCACCGAGTGCAGCAGTGGTCGCAAATAATAAAAATAAGAATATCGGAATTAGGAATTTTAATTTTTTGCGGGAAGATACACGATTGTCTTGGGGTTTATTTGTAATTAAATCAACATTCGAACCAACCATTTGTTCAAAGATGGATTTAACCTCTGTTTTAGGACTACCATCTAAATCATCTCGTTTCTCTAAATATCCGCAATTATGACAAAAATCAGTCTTTTTAATGGCTTTACAACTAGGGCAATAATCGTGTACTCCAATTTCCATACCTGTATTCTTTATTAATAGGTGTAAAGTGTCAACCTTAGTGAGTTAGTACCTAGATCTCCCGCCCCCACGTGAAAATCCTCCACGACCGCCATTATCTCTTCGGCTTCCACCAAATCTGTTTCCGCCACCTCGATCAAAGCTTGGTCTAGGTTCTGGTTCAACATATCCTTCTGGTTTTTCTAATAAAGCCTTTCGTGATAGTGAAATTTTTCCATTATCTAGTGACTTAACTTTTGTGGTTATTTTGTCACCTAGATTTACGTATTCACTAATATCATTGATAAAATCATAAGAATATTCAGAAACATGAAGTAAACCTTCTTGTTTTGGAGCGAGTTCAATAAACGCACCATAAGGTTCAATTCTTGTAACAACACCTTCATATGTTTCACCGACTTCTATTTCGATAGTCATTCGCTCAACCATATCTACGGCTGCTGCTAATTTTTCTGGATCGTTAGACATTATTGAAACGACTCCACCTTCGGGAACTTCATCGACATCTACCTGTGCTCCAGTTGCTTCCATGATTCCTCGAATAGTTGCTCCACCACTTCCAATAATCATACCTATTTGATCTTTTTCAATCATAATTGTAACGATTCTTGGTACGGTCTTACCCAACTCTGCCCTTGGTGTAGAGATAACAGATTCCATAACATCCAAGACCTGCATTCTAGCGGTTCTGGATACTTCGAATAATTTATCGAATATACCAAGAGGCAAACCTTGGAGTTTTAATTCTAATTGAATTGCAGTCATACCTTCTCTTGTTCCTGTTAATTTGAAATCCATATAACCTGCAAAATCCTCAATACCCATAATGTCAGTCAGCAATTTGTAATCTTCTAGGGATAAATTTTCTTTATCCTTATCAACAAAAAGACCAACGCCAATACCTGCTACATGTGATTTAATTGGTACGCCTGCATCCATTAATGCTAATGAAGATCCGCATGTTGATGCCATTGAGGTAGAACCATTTGAGGATAGTATTTCTGAGACAACCCTAATAGTATAAGGAAAATCCTTTTCGTCTGGCAGAACGGCTATGAGAGCCTTCTCAGCCAACATTCCATGTCCAATCTCTCGTCTGTTTGTATTACCTACTCTTCCTACTTCACCTGTCGAGTACGGAGGAAAATTATAATGATGCATGTAACCTTTTTTAGATTCGCCATACATACTTTGTGTGTAGTGTTTTTCACTTGCAGAACTTAACGTAACAATGGATAATGCTTGAGTTAATCCTCTGCTGAATAATCCTGATCCATGAACCTGAGGTAATACAGCAACCTCTGCTGAAAGCTCTCGGATTTGATTATCAGGTCGTCCATCAATTCGGCTATTTTTAACCATCACTACATTTCTGACCCAATCTTTTTGAACTTCGTTAATTATTATTCCGATTTGTTTTTCGGAAAATTTATCTTCGTATTTTGGTCCAACTTCTTTTGCAATTCCATTTAAAGTTCTGTTCCATTCTCTATCTTTATAAGTTAATCCATTTGCCAACATTTCATCAATCTTTGCAAACGTAACTTCTTTAAATTCAGCTATGGCGTCTTTACTCAACCAATTCTTTTCGTACTTTCTTATTGGAACATTTAGTTTGGAAATAAATTCATTAACTAAATCGAAAAGTGGTTTAACTTCTTCTCCTCCTTGTTTGATAGCGGCAACAACTTCTGCTTCTGGAATTATATGGGCATGAGCTTCTAGGGCTTGGACTTTGCTTCCATTCTCTAAGTAAGAAACTACTAAATCCATTGCTGATTCTGGATGACCTTCTGATAAATCATATCTTGTTTCACCATTAACCTTAGAAATTCGAAGTGGCAAAATAGGTCCTTTAAAAGGAATCCCACTTATCCCAAGTGCTGAAGTAACTCCCAAAAATCCTGCAAATAATGGATCATTAACACCATCTATCGAAAGAACTGTAATAACTATTTGAGTATCATCTGCATAATCTTTTGGAAATAACGGCCTAATTGCATGATCAATTAAACGTCCGTTTACAATTGCTCCATCATTTGGTCGACCTTCTCTTCTTGTATATCTTGAACCACCAAGTTTTCCCCCGGCATAAAATCTTTCTTCGTAATCAATCTTTAAAGGTAATCCATCAGTTATTTCTACTGTTGGTTGTGAAACAACAGTTACCAAGACAGTTGTTTCACCGACAGTCGTTAAGACTGCAGCATCTGCCTGCTCAGCTAATTTACCAATTTCCAACTTAATACTTTGACCCTTAAAAGAGCCTTCCTGCTTTATTATTTTTTTATTCATTTATTTTTTTTGAGATTATGGATGGAAGATTCGTAATCGAGTATCTAACGAAAATTTTAATCAGATATCCAACTACGAAATAATCCCCTGTCCCGTTATCCCTTAATCTTCAACTTTTCAACTAAACTAGTATAAACTGTATATTGTTTTGTCTTTAGGTAATTCAATAATTTTCTCCTTTTGCTGACTAATTGCAAGAGTCCTCTTCTTGAATGGAAGTCCTTTTTGTGTACCTTTAAATGGTCTGATAATGAGTTAATCCTCTCTGTTAATAAGGCGATTTGAACATCGCAAGAACCAGTATCGTTTCCGCCTCTTTGAAATTTCTTTATTACTTTTGTTTTTGTATCTTTTTTGAGCGCCATAATTACTGCTATATATTAACAGAACGAATTTATATTATCAAACTGGTTATTCCTTAAGTTTAGAGCTTTCAGATGCCGATTGCTCTACGCTGACATCATCTCCCATCTCTGAGATAAAATGCTTTTGTAATCCATATAATAGCACGGTGGAGATTTGTGCACTTGGCGTATATTTCCAATCTGCAAACTTTCTCAGTACGAGGCTTATGATTGAATCGGACTCGCTATATACATAATTAATACTTCCATATTTTTTGTTATTTTCATTCACATCTAGATTGATAATTTCAGCAGAATCAAAGTCCGCTTTGTTTTTTTGATAGAAATCCCCTAATCCTTGTAAATCAGCAATACCGAGGGTGAAGATTAAATCTACGTCTTCCCCTACTTCTTCCATTATAATTTTGGCTTTATCGAAATTTCTATTAATCTCTTTAAGTTCTAGAACTAGCTTTGTGTCATCGACTTTTTCCCATCCGACTGCACTTATTCCAGAATCAGAATAGTCAATTGTAATTTTAAGGCTTTTTGTTGCAAAAGAATCTTTTATTTCGACAATATCAAAAAAACTAGATTCGATTTCGGAAATATCTCCTGTGTAAACCAAACTAGCCTTTTTTGAAAATTTCTCAGACATAAAGAGTGCCATAGCAACTCCTGCATTAAAGGACTGTTTATCAGATGATGTACAAATCGCGATGTTTTTTGCTTCGGTTATTAGTTTTGATATTGTATCTAAACTGTTATTTTTCATAATATCTTCCATATCTTCTGTCGGCAGTAATTAAATTTATATCGGCAGGAAATGTGAAATCCGATAAATGTATCAAAGATAGGCGGGGATGTCAAGGAGGGGACACAAAAGAGCCTATGAATGGGCTCTTCGATATGGATATATTTTATGTTAGGCTTATTGTATGGAAAGACAGCACCAACTAATTTTTCTGTTGATATTAGCAGCTTTGTCGATTTCGCTTCTTCTTTTTATCCAAACTACGCAAGAAGCCGTGGATGTCGCTCCAGAATTAATGGCTAAGTAAACGCAATCTTAATAAATAAGAATTAGTTCTAAAGAATTTTCACAGTATCCTCGAGTTGTATGTCTGGAATCTCTGGTTTAAATAGTAATCCGCATTCATCACCTTTACCTGCGGTCTCTTTTTCACCTTTGCCAATATGAATACTTCTAATTCTAGCTACGTACAATGGAGTATCCATATCTTCCCTGAAGATTCCAACTCTGTTATTTACTTTAAATCTACCTGCTTCTACAAGAGTTCCCGCAACAACCATTCCGGATTTTGGTAAGACAAATTTATCAATCACAATACCTTTACCTTTTATTTTCGATTCTTCAATTTCTAAAACGCCTTCTAGCGCTCCCTCAATCTCTTCGATTAATTTATATATAATCTCATGCTCACGAATAATAACTTTATTGGATTCTGCAATCTTAGCGATACTTCCAGGAGCGGAAACTTTGAAAGCAATTATTATTGCTTTTGCTGTAGACGCTAATAATACATCTGATTCTTTTACATCTCCAGTTCCAGCAAGTATGACTTCTGGTCTCGCATCATCTACGATGACTTTCAATAGTGATTGCTCAATTGCTTCTTGAGTACCTACTGTATCAGCTCGAATTATTAGGTTTAGCTTTTTATCTTTATTGGTATCGACTTGCTGTACTGTTTCCGATGACGTGCCAGATACTTCTTCTTGCTCGGGGGATTCTCCTTTACGATAAATAATATCTCCAACGTGGGGAACATCTGAAATTCCCATTAATTCTCCGGCTTCTCCAGTTAAGATTTCTTTAATTGATTTTTGATTCCAAGAAGACATTGATTTTACCTTGCCTACAATCCCCGAAACGACAATTTCATCGCCTAATTTGAGAATTCCCTTTTTTACAATAACACTTACTAAAACACCTCTTCGATTATCTCTTTTTGATTCTATGATAATTGCTTCTAACCGGTCAGAAACATCTGTCTTGTACTTATCCGCTTCCATTTCGGCAGTGAGGTTTATGACCTCCAATAACTGATCGAGATTTGTTTTCTGTGTTGCCGATACGTCCACCGCTACGATATCTCCTCCAAAGCCTTCTACCATAATGCCGTTTTCACCTAATTGTTTCTTAACCCTCATGGGATCGGCAGTAGGTAAATCAATTTTGTTTATAGCAACTATAATTGGCACATTAGCAGCCTTCGCGTGCATAATCGCCTCTTTTGTTTGTGGTTTAACTCCATCATTGGCCGCAACAACTAAAATTACAATATCTGCGGCGGCACCACCTCGAGATCTCATTTGAGTGAAAGCTTCATGTCCTGGGGTGTCTATAAAGGTTATTTTCTTTCCGTTGGTTTCTATTGTGTAGGCTCCAATATGCTGAGTAATTCCTCCTGATTCGCCTTTAACAACATTAGAATTTCTTATAGCATCGAGAATCGATGTTTTACCGTGATCGACGTGACCCATTATAGTTACTACCGGTGGCCGATATGTATTCGATTTAGTTGCGACAGTCTTTTTCGCCTTTGGCATTTATCCCCCTCCTATACTAAGTACACTCAACGATGTTGCGATTTATGCTGTTTCTTCTGGGCTTTCGCTTTGTTTAGCTTCTTCTGCTGGCCCTGAGTCTGGTTTATCTTCTGCTTTTTGAGGAGCTTCACCGTCTATATTTATTTTCCAACCAGTTAATTTTGCGGCTAACCTTACATTTTGTCCGTTATTTCCAATTGCTAATGACAATTGATCTTCAGATACTTTTACTTTGGCTGATTTAGTTTCTTCATCCACAATAACGTCAATTACGTGTGCCGGTTGAAGAGATGTTGCAATAAATTTATCGATGCTTCGACTATGATTTACGATATCTATTTTTTCTCCATTTAATTCGTCTGTTACTGCCTGGACTCTAACTCCACGTTGTCCAATACATGCTCCAGATGGATCAACTTTGTCGTCAGAAGAAGAAACGGCAATCTTTGTTCGTTCGCCAGCTTCTCTTGCGATGCTTTCAATTTTTACAATTCCAGACATCATCTCAGGCACTTCTTGTCTGAATAATTCTTCTATAAACTTTGGATCGGATCTTGAAAGAATAATGTTTGACGCTCCTGTTATATCATTCTTTTTAACCTCTTTTATCAAGACTTTCATTTTTAAATTCATTGAATATCTCTCGGATGGTATTTGTTCTGACACAGGAAGGATTCCTTGGGTTTTTCCAATATCCATAATTGCAGTCTCTTTATCTAATCTGAAAATATAACCCATTACAATTGTATCGATTAATTTCTTATATTCGGCAGCTATTGATTCTTTTTCAGCCTCCCTTATTTTTTGTAAGATAACCTGTTTTGCGGTTTGTGAAGCAATACGGCCAAAACCAGGGGGAGTTACATCTTTTCCATCAAGAAGGATTTTAATTTCTCCACTCTCATCATCAATGCTGGCAACTAGTTTTTCAGCTTCCTGTTCGGAAACCTCTACATCTTTTTGATATGCCGCCACTAAAGCCTCTCTCAAGGTTTCTAAAACGTCATCTACTGATATGTTCCTTTCACTTGCAACCTGATTGATTGCTGCTGTAAATTCTGATATTGCCATGTTTTTTTCAACTAATATTAATAAAAAAGGTGAGCCAAAACCCACCCATTACACAAATTTCTAACGCTTATAAGTTACCAGAAATCAACATCTTTTGCAAAGGACAAATAAAGAAGTAAAATACCTAGTAGAAACATGAACCCTCTTAAACTCTTTCAAAAACTTAAGAATAACGAAGAAAACTTAATTTACGACCTAGAAAAGGACTTTCAAAGCAATAATTTTAGGTTAGCGCTTAAACTATATTCGGAAATCGGTAGCTCGGTACTATTATTAGTACTAATTGGTGTTATCGGCATATTATACGGATTTCAGGTATTTGTCCTAATTTTATTGGTCTATCTATTTCAGCTTGTTCTAATTGAAGTTATAAAATATGTTTTTAATCGTGGAAGGCCAAAAACCTATAAAAACGATTCGATTTTAGGTTTTCGAATGACTAGTGGTTCATTTCCATCAGGGCATACATCCAATGCATTTGCGATGGCCTTTTTGCTTGCAAATGTATTCAAAACCGATATTTACACGACAACAATGTTTTTTATAATAGCCGGCGTAGTTGGGATTACTCGAATATTTTTAGGGAAACATTTTTTAGTCGATGTTGTCGGAGGCGCAATCCTTGGACTAGTTTTTGCAACTGTGGGACTAGCCCTTTACGTAGCCGGGTATGGAATACTCTTCCAATAAATAAATGTTAATTGATACACACATCCATCTCTCTGATGAAAAATACACTGATGTAGAAGGAATTCTAAAGTCGGCAAACCAAAACTTGGTAAAAAATATAATTACTATTGGATGTACCGTACAGGAAATTAATAAAAATAAACAACTTGTTGAACAATTTGACAATGTTTATTCATCGGTTGGGGCTTATCCGCTGGATAATGTTCGAGAAAATATGAATTTAGGAATAAACGAATTAATAGAGAACATTCACAAATCATCTAAAGAAGAGCATGTCGTGGCAATCGGGGAATGCGGTTTAGACTTTAGTGAAAGTCTTCCTCCTTGGGAAGTTATGCGAACACAGAAAGAACAAGAAAAATTATTTTGTTCACAAATAGAAATCGCGAGAAATATGAATGTTCCCGTGATTGTTCATTCGAGAAATGCCGCTGACTTAACACTAGAAATTCTAACTTCAGAAATAAAGACTAAGGAATTTAAATTTGTATGGCATTGTTTTACTGAAAACTTCGAAGTCGCGAAAAAAGCCCTCGGCCTCGGAGGGTTAATTTCTTTTACTGGAATAATAACTTATAAAACAGGAAGTCCACTTGCGGACGTTATCCAGCACTTTCCACTTGAAAAAATGATGCTAGAAACTGATGGCCCCTATTTAGTACCAGAGCCGGTTCGATCAAGTGGCATAAAAATAAATCGGCCTGAATATGTTAAAATTATTGCCGAGAAAATAAGCGAAATCAAAGGGATTTCTTATGAACAGGTGGCCGCTCAAACCACGCTAAATGCCACTCAATTTTTTAGTCTAAAACCAAATGATTGATCCTAAAAAGAAACTAGATAGATTTTTAATGTTCATACCAGGATTTTCCAGTTGGGTAATGATTTTTATGCCAATTTGGCTTGGGCTAACATCTCCAAGAAGCGCTGCTTTTGTTTTAACTTTTCTTGCTGTGTATTGGGTTTATCTTTCTGTCATTCATGTATTCAATTTATTTAAGGGATATTACCGCTATGAAAGAGAAGTAAAGATTGATTGGCTACAGAGGATTAAAGCTCTTGATTATAAAAATCTACCTGGAAAAGAAACTCTACCTGACTCATTTGAGAAAACTAAACACTTCATATTAATTCCAACAGTAAAGGAAGGATACTCAATTCTGAAAGATACATTTGAAGCATTGATAAACAGTAACTATCCAAAAGAAAATATGATAATTATTGTTGGAACCGAAGAAATCGGAAAAGAAATAGTTGAAAATGCTTTAGCTCAAGTTAAAGAAACGTTTGGAAACAAACTTCCAAGGATTATGCATTTCATTCATCCACGTGGTTTGCCTGGGGAAATCGTTGGTGTTGCTTCACCTAATAGAAAATGGGCAACGGTAAAAGGGATTGAGACATTATTAGCAGAAGGTGAAGATATTAAGAATTATATTTTTACAACTTTTGATTCTGACTGGAAATTACATAAAGAATTTATTCCAAGATTAACTTACGAATATTTAACCGATGAAAAAAGATTTAATAGATTTTATGAAACCGTCGTCCATCTATTTAGCAACAACTTGCTAGAGGTTCCTTTAATCTCGCGGATAGAATCACACAATATAACACTTGGGATGCTCGCAAACTGGACGTTATCTCCACAGTATAAAGAGTCGTTCTCCTGTTACTCTGCTGCGTTACAAACAGTAATTGATGCTAATTATTGGGATACAACAATGATTGATGATACGGTTTTTTATTGGAGAGCATTATTAGCAAGAGAGGGAGATTTTACTGCAAAGCATTTTTATATTCCAATCTATGGCGATGCAACCGATGGCGATACTTATCTAAAGGCCCATAAAAATCTTTATAAACAATTGGAGAGATGGGGTTGGGGAAGTATTACTACAGTAATTGGTTTAAAAACCGTTCTAACTATTTTAAGAAAGAAAACCTCCTTCGAAGATAAAGTCTTATGGGTGTGGTCAAAAATGGAACGACATTTATTTTTGCGAACAAGCGTTTTCTTATTAACATTTGGGTTTTCAATTATTACCTTAGTTAATATAACTTTCAAAAGCACGACTACCGTTTATGCACTTCCTCAAACGTTAAGCGTCTTACTTACAACTGGATTGCTAATGTTAATACCAATTGGATATATAAAATATAAGCTCTACCAAGATTTAATTCATAAAGACTGGCCACTTTGGCGAAAGGCAATTATTTTTTTGGAAGGACCCTTGATAATGATTAACTTATTAACCTTTTCATTTATCCCTTGGTTAATAGCAGAAACACAAATGATGTTTGGAAAACTACCAAAAGTGACTTTTTATACTCCCAAAACAAGATAGTTATATACTAGGTAAATATGAAGCCTCGAATTAAGAAGCTAGGAACAATTAGAGACTTATTCAATGAAAACCTCCCGTATATGATAATGGTTTTGATTCTATTACTTTCATTAGCTGGGTTTATTCAACAGAACTTTCGAAATCTTCCACTTCAGATCCCGCTTTTTTACGCATTAGGATGGGGAACTCAACAGCTTGGACCTCGTAATTATCTTTGGATTTTTTATGGAATTCTTGTATTTATTGGCATAATCAATTCGGTAATGGCAATGATTGAAACTAGAAAAGGTAATTATCAAATCTCAAAACTTTATCATTATTTTTCTTATTTCATCATCGTAACGGGGTCAATTTTCATCAATAATACGATTTCTGCGGTTACTCTTTTTGATATGGAAGTCCCTATGATTATTAGAATCATAGTATTACCAATGGTAGCGGCGGCCATAACCGTTTTATTCGTCACGCCGATAGTAATAAAACTTGCTAGACGAAATGGCTTTATGGATGACCCACTCGCGCATAAACATCCCGGAATGCTAATAAAAAAACCAACTCCAAGAGCAGGAGGACTCGCTTATTATCTTGGCATTATAATTCCAGGACTAATTATTCTACCTATACTTAGCAGTCAAAAACTTATAGGAATATTAATTGGGGCAGCCGTATGTGTTCTAGTTGGTTTAAAGGATGATAAAAAAGATATTCATCCAATTACCAGACTAATCGTGCAAATCTTAACTGTCAGCATACCGGTTTTATCAGGAATAATTCTTTTATATATACCCAACCCTTTCGGTGACGCCGTCGTATTAGACCAATACAGAATTACTTTTAATTATTTAGGCGAACATAGTGTTTATTATTATTCAGTCCTTGTCGCAATGCTTTGGATGGGCGTCACCATGAATTTTATGTCTTTTGCGAATGGATCAGATGGAGCATACGCAGGATTAGTCTTCGTTGCTTCTTTTGTAATTGCGATAGTTATGTTTCAAACACTCGATGTTGATCCGGAGCAAGCTATGTTTATAAAATTGGCGGCGTTGTCGGCTGGCGCCGCAATTGGAATGGCGTATTTTACATGGCCACCTCAAAAAATATTGTGGGGATTTGGTGCAACGTCCGCAGGTTTAATAATTGCGGCGCTGTCTATTATCGGTAGTACAAAAGTTGCGGTAATGTTATTGGTATTATTGATTCCATTTTTTGACGGATTAGTTGCGGTCGTTAGAAGAATTCGAAGGGGGCAACTTCCATTTTGGGGAGATCGTGAGCATCTTCATCATAAACTTTTATTTAGACTTGGATGGAATAAATCTAAAGTAGCTACTTTTTACTGGGCATCATCAATAATGTTAGGGGTAGTTGGTATTTTAACTTCTGGAAGAATCAGAGCATTATGGGCATTAACAATGGTTGGAATATTCTTTTTAGGAATCGCCGCACTAAACTTTATTGGAAGAGACAAAGAACCTGCTGTTAAATAACTACGGTTTCTGCAAAGAGTGGCAGTACATTTGTAATCACTACAATAATAATTGTCATTAAAATTACTGAGAATAGTAAAGGGCGATCATTCAGCAAGACTCTTTCTGGACTTTCCCCTTCTTTCTTCTCGTAAATTACATATAAATATCTAGCGACTCCATAAATTACGATTGGAATAGTTAACATTAATAACTTTGGCCCGGCTAAAGTGGATGGAAGAAATTTTCCAAATTCCCCTTGAAATGGATTGTCTGGAGATGTTTGAAACGCAAATAAAGCGTATGTGATTATAGAAAAAGACGCCGACATTGAAATCATTGAGTCTAATAAATTATCTGGATAGTGTTTTAAAATAGTTCGTGTACTCTCTCTCGAAATTCCTTGGGCTTCAAGCAATGTTCTTTCTGCACGTCTCTTTCCAAAAGCTAGTAGAAGTGACGCCCCAGTAATTGCCAGTATCAACCAAGACGAAATTGATAACGGAATTGCTAAAGCTCCTGCAAATGCTCTAAGAATAAAACCTAATGAAATCGTTAAAGCATCAACAATTATTACATCTTTTAGCTTAAGGTTATAAGCCATTTGAAGTAACACATATATACAGAGTACAATCCCAAAATACTTTCCAACATTTACAAATGAAAGAGGCAAAAATACTGCAAAAATTACCAACGCGATAGCGATGGCCAATCGAACAGGAAGCTTTCCTGACGCGATTGGCCTATTCTTTTTAACAGGATGAAGCTTATCTTTTTCAATATCCTTTATATCATTTATTAGGTAGACTCCGGAAGCTATAACACTAAAGAATACAAATGCACTCGTGGATTTCCAAAAAATTTCAGCATTAAAAAGTTCTCCAGAGAAGATTACAGGGGCAAAAATTATAAGATTCTTAATCCATTGCCTTGGCCTAAACGCTCGAATAATATGATAGATTAAATGATCCGACTTCAATACCATTTGATGCAATTATAGCAAACCGCTAGATTTTGATTTTTCTACCTATCTTCGCTATTAAATCTTCGTAAAAGGTACTCTCTGGTTCTTCTTCTATTGATAGATACTCGTTTACAATACGTACCAGCGCCGTTTTATCCATATCGTTTGGAAGTATAAGAAATAATCTCCCAGGTAAGGGATCTACTGTGTTAAAAGTCAAAAGCTCGTAACCATATTTTTTTTCTAAGAAAAAGTTCTTGAAATAGTCCCACTTGTATAAATGTGCGGACGCATAATGTACTCCACTCGTACTTATTTTATGAACTACATTTTTTGGCGGGATTGAGGTAGCAACGTATACGACGAAATAAACCGCAAACAACACAAGAACAAAAACAATCTCTTTAAATATTAGAAGTAATATAGAAAAGAAAATAATAATCACCGCGATTTTTCTGTAAAATTCTCTGGATTTTTTCACGAAAATTCTTTCAGGGGCTTCCCATTCTAGAAGTACTTGTGTTGGTTTTATGATTTTAGGGGCACTCTCTACCTCGGTTTGCTCTGGTGGTAAGAATTTACTAAAAATAGCCATTTGATATAGCTATATTAACATAACTATATCTTCGTATCATACAACCGTGTATGAGCCGCGTCTGAGACCGAAATGATATGTTCAAAGCCTGTATCGTCAATATCTATGATTGTTAAAGAAGTATTATGAATAACAAAATGTGTAAATGTAGTTGGACTGGCCTCTCCCAATATTCGCATTAATAAAGATCTTATTAGATTGCCATGTGTAAACAGAATAATTTCTTCATTTAAGTGACGTTTAACAAATCTGTGAAATAATTCATAGATTCTATCAGAATGCTCTTTCAAATCCTTTATCCCAGCAACGGGAGTAGGTTGCCCTGGTCTTGGCCAATCATCATTTCCCACCTCATTTAAGGCTGAGGTGTAAATAACAGGCATTTCATGAACTTCGTTAACAATTTGGCAGGTTTCCATTGCTCTTTGAAGTCGACTACAGTACATAGTATTAAATTTGTTTTCTTTTAAACGTCGGGCAAGTTGTAACGCTTGGATTTTTCCTTGGTTATTTAATGGATAATTATCTAACTGAAGACCATCAAGTCCATAAGCATCCCCATGCCTGACTAGATAAATACGAGTCATATATATTTATAGTAGCAGAAAAACACATCTCTTAGTAGGAATTTTATGCGGATTTAAGCGCTAAAATCGTGATACAATTGCGTAGTTACAGGCTAAACGAGGAGGGATGGCCGAGTGGTTTAAGGCGACGGTTTGCTAAACCGTTGGGGGTCTAAAAGCTCCCGCGCAGGTTCAAATCCTGTTCCCTCCGCCAAGATTATTCGAATAACAAATACTGTATATAACTTGACAGGTCAGGGTGGTTATTCAAATAATCTCCAATAGTTCGAGAGGTAATCGGACCTCCAGCATTAAATTCCCTCGCAAAATCTGGAGAGAAACGCGAAAGATATTTAATAATCCTAATTTGAAAACCTGGTCCTAGATTTGACTGTACATAATGCTCAAACTTAGCCTTATATGGATCTTCCGGTAATGCGCACCAGCAGTCCAAAAGGCCTTTTAGTAGATTTGCTTCTTCTCTTGCTAACTCTGGATGAACCTGTAAGGCAGACTGAAAACCTAATTCTTTATAATCATCGGTTAGATGAAATCCCCGATGAAGTCTCCACGAATTCCCTGAAGGAGCTTTTGAAAACCCAACGGCAACACTCTTAAAAGGATAAGTCATTTTTTTCCCTCTCCTTGTATTATCCATCTGGGAAAATTCCATCTCAATTGAACAAAACTCATCTGTTTTAGTAAATATTAGAAACCCCATATTTTCCATCCTTAATCTTATGATTTTGCCTTCAGAAAGTGAATTATCAACTAGTGTCGGCTGAAATGAGGGTAGTACTCCTTTTTGATACGTTCCTAAACGAGAGACTCTAGGTAAGTCTTGCATCTTCACTGGCGCCAAACCAAGGTTGTTAAGTACAGTGTGAGAAATATTATCGGGATCAAAAACTCTAGAATTACTATTAAAATACGCCCAGGTAGAATCAGAAAACGTCTGCTCCACTACGGTTAAGAACGTCTGGTCGAACTCAGGAAAACCTTTAGCCGAGGGATTTCTTTGACAAGTTTTAAGATGATTAGAAGCTTCGATAAAAATGTCGTAGGCGTCGTCTAGAGCCGTAACCCATGGGTCGAGCTCTCTTCGAGCCTGCTCAATCTCTTCATATTTTGGGTCAAAATTACTAAATTCGTCGCTCATGGCTATAGGGTACTATATTTATTGGAAAAGTAAATCGATAAATTTGGTAAAATAAATACATGAAACATAACCACCTAGCAATCTGGATACTAGTTTTAGCTCTGCAAGTTTATTCTTTACTTTGGTACTCCGCACCGATGTTTGGGGGGCAATGGGCAAGACTCCAAGGCAAAGAAACCGTTGTGAATGTTTCAACCGACCCATTTCCATATATTGTTAATATTTTAGCTACGGTTATTCTTGCTTACATAACCTCTGTACTCATAAATAAATTTAGTTTATTTAATGTAGCCAAATCTGCACTAGTTGGTTTTTTAATTTCTATTGGATTTGTATTACCTACACTTTTTAGCCGCTATGCATTTATGCAATTAAACTTTTTAATTGCATTAATAGATGCAGGAGTTGTTTCATCGGTAGTTGTAATATCCTTTGTAGTTCTTTCGTTATTTAGAAGCAAGGAAACAACAGTCAAGGCCGACTCGATAGAAGAGAGCTTACCAGAAGAACCAGCGGATGAAGTTACGGTCGTAGAGGATCTTTAAATATCCAAGAGTTTCATTGCCGTTTTAACTTCATGTAAAGTTTCTGAAGCAATTTCTCTTGCCCGGTTAGTTCCAAATTTTAGAATATCCATTAACAAAGATTGATCCTCATAAAGTTTTCTACTTTCTCTTATTGGGTCAAGAAAAGAATTAACCGCAATCACTAATTTTTGTTTAACTTCGATATCTCCAACTTCACCTTTTACATATCTATTTTTTAGGTCTTCAACTTCTGATTTATTTGGATTAAAAATATCGTGGTAAATAAAAACGGGATTACCTTCGACTTTTCCTGGATCAGTTGCCCTAATTCTATTTGGATCTGTGTACATCGACATTATTTTCGTTTTAACCATCTCTGAATCATCATCAAGATAAATAGCGTTATTAGAGGATTTTCCCATTTTAGAACTATTATCTAAACCAATAAGTCTTGCGGTCTCTCCCACTTTTGCTTCTGGAACTGGAAACACCTCCCCATAAACAGAATTAAATTTGCGAACGATTTCTCTTGTTTGTTCTATATGAGGTAATTGGTCTTCACCCACGGGCACAAGATTTGCTTTAAAAATTGTTATGTCTGCGGCCTGTGAAACTGGATACATGAAAAACCCAAGTGGCACACCTTCATTAAACTTTTGTTTCTCTTTTATTTCATCCTTAACAGTAGGATTTCTTTCGAGCCGAGCAGTTGTTACTAAATTTGCATAAAAAATAGTTAGCTCTGCAATTTGTGGAATTGCAGACTGTAATAGGAAAGTAACCTTCTTTGGATCCAATCCTACTGCTAAATTATCTTGCAAAACTTGTAATGTATTTTTTGAAACTTTTTCTGGATCGTCAAAATTATCAGTCAAAGCCTGAACATCTGCAATCATAATAAATGTTTCATAGTCGTCTTGAAGCCGCACTCTATTTGCAAGTGTTCCAACATAATGACCAAGATGTAGATGACCAGTAGGACGATCACCCGTTAAAATTCGTTTCTTCATATAGGAATATTATACGTTATTCTTTTTACGTCTTCGAAAAATAAACAAGAAGACTGCGGACAGGATTATTCCAACGGTAAAACCATACACATATTTAAGTTTTGACTGTGTACCATTTTCCTCTAGTTGAATTTTTATCTCAATTCTTTTGTTATCAGAAGTGGAATCAATCGTAAACTCTTGCTTTGCTAATAAATCTCCTTTATAGATTTCGAGTTTATGTGCACCTTTTTCTACATTTGTAAATAGGACCTCACCCTTTTCGTCTGTAATCCCCTCTTGAACTTCTGAATGAAGAATGACCTTGGCGCCAATAACAGCGTTTTGATTTTTATCTACTATCTGTAAAAGTAAACTTTCAATTCTTTCTTGAGGTAAAACTTCTGTGTTTGTTTCGTTTTCAGTTGTAACCGAATGCGTAGGTGAAATAATCTCCTCCGCTTCTTCAATAACTTCGGTCTTTCCGGGGAATACTTCCGTTTCAGAATTCTCGACAACCGACTTAATTAAAAGGCTACTCGATTCACCACTCTTCAAGGTTTTAACTGAAATATGATCTGACCAATCGCTATCTCCACAATCATGAGTTGCTCTAATTTGGAAAAAGTATTCAGTATCGATCTCCAGACTTTTAATAGTATCTGATAAATCACCTCTTTTTGAAATATTTCTTATAGTTTTTTCATGCGTTACTTTTGACTTGCCATACCTTAAATCAAAAGTCTCGTAATCATCTTTTAACTCTCCATAGAATAGCTTAATTTCTGAAGGACTTTCGGCAATGGCTGATATTATTTTTGGCTCTCTGGGAATATCATCATCTTCACATTGATCGTTTTCACTGCTACTTGCTTCAACTTCTTCCGGAGGAGTTGGTGTCGGCGTTGGTGTAGGAGTAGGCGTTGGCGTCGGCGTTATATAGTTAAAAGTAATATCTTGTAGCTCTGAACTAGCAGAAGAGGTTCCTCCAAAATTTGCACGGTACTGTAGGTACCTTCCTACCAATCCGATTTCATCTAAATCACTAAAATCACTGGACCAAGAAGACCAGGTAATTGCATCATCAGAGGTCCTCGCTTGAATTCCAAGAGTAGTGCTTCCGGGGAGTTCTAGATTATAAGACAGCTCACCCCACTCGGTGTTGGCAGTCTGCGAATCGAGAAAACATGAATTATAGACACCAGAAGTGGCGGTATACGATTCTGGTGTATCTATCCAATCCAGAGTAAGATCCGAACCCGACGTCGTTGTATTATTGGAAAGAATTACAACTTGATTCGACGCTGGAATATTTGTAGTCACGGTATCTACTAAGACATCATCGATATAGTATCTAACTTCAGTTGTATCCCAATCAATTTTATATTTATGAAATGCTCCCAGATACGAAGTCCCTAGCGTTGTCTGTGTCTGACTACCCCCATCGTAAGTTCGCGTTTTTAAAGTAGCTTCATTCCCTGTACTAAACATAACAAATGTGTTAAACCCTTCATCCGATGCAAATCCAATATGTTGGTCATTATGAGCCGTAAATTGTGCTCTAAATTCTAGCGTTGTTCCTACGGCAAAACTAGAACTAGTTTTCACATAAACTCCAGTGGAGTTTTTATAGACCAGTAGATTTCCATCGGGGATAGGATCAAAGAAACCTGAAGCATATACGCCGCCCGTCCATTTATCTGAAAAAAGACTTGTGTAAGGAACCTGAGGTGTCTGAAAATCATCAGCAAGAGTATTAAGAAGTGAAATTTCCCCTCCCTCTCGATTCTTCACCACCGTATCCTCAAGTACAGCGCATGAACCACCAAATACATCCCAGTCAGTCTGAACATATGGGGAGCTTGCTACATTGATATCTGAAAAAGTATTACTGTCAGAGAGTGTTACATAGCCAAAATGGATTTCATGGGGAGGAGTGCTAGCATCCAACGCGTTATTGAGTCTGTAAAACAACAGAATTTTATCATCAACTCTAGATTCATAAGTAATGGGAATATCTATGGAACGATTCGGAACAGTGTAGTACGAAACCGATGAGGACCAACTATTTCCATCAAAGGTTTTATAGTAAGTATGCCCACAAACAGAAGCATCCCCACTTATTAAATAAAAGTAATAAAGGTTGTCTTCAACATTGTCATAACTTATATCAAAAGTTGGGTATAAACAATGTGTTCCACTTGCCGAATATACATTGCTTACAAGTGAAACGGTATCATCCGCACTAACTTCGAAAAGACTTTGAGTATCACCCGACCCACCTGTGATCCAGCGAGCAATTCCAATATAAACTTTTTCATGTGCATAAATGGGTTTGCTTATGAGCTCATGTTTTAACGAATAACCGCTATTATTATTGATTGGACCACCAAACTCTTCGGCTGTAGTCCAACTACCGCTCCAATTCATTTCGACTTCATCATAATTCAACCGACGATAAATATACGTATCATTACCCGAAGCAAAATAGTACAAGTCATTTATATTGGGACCACTATCAACGACTAGAGCAGATTGTTGTTGGACCGCCGCCGAACCAGACACAACATAAAGAATATTGTAATCGACTAATGCATTAGAGACAGAAGTATCCGAAACTCCATTGAGCGCGTCCCAATTTCCAGCAATAAAATCGTTTGAATTATTGCTTAAGATACGTGTAGTTGCACGAAATTCCGTAATATCTTCTCCCGAACAACCCGTTTTTCCAGCAAACCACATTGCCACTAATACTTTTTGCCCATTAAATTCTTTTAAAATTGCGATGGGGTTATATCCCCACATATCACTACACCCCGTCCCGTCATCTAATTTAAGGTTTGTTGTCCCGGGGTCTACTACAAAGCCAGTTATTTCATAATTAGAATTTCGAGTGATTTTTATTCGTGTGTAGTAAACAGCTCCACCAACAACATTTCCAATTGCATGCAATTTGTCAGTGGAATCATCATAAACAACAGATGATCGATTCAGGATCGTCGTTGTGGCAAAATCAAACTCATTCCAATTAACTCCTTTATCATTACTGTAAGCAATTCGAAGGCTACTATCTCCGTGTTCCTGAATTGGAACCATGTAGTGCCCATACGCATCAATCATGATTGGTCTGCCCTGTGACCAAGAAACCGCATCATAACCCCCCGTATTACTGCTCGGAGTATCGATGTTGCCATATGTCCCCTCCGCATAGACAAACTTACTACTAATTGATAGGAAAAAAAAGAAAACTAGAAAGGATAAATTTCTTGAGAATAAGAATGGCATATTTTACTTCATTGTATGGAGATACCTCTACAAATACAATGTGCTTGCTTGTAAAAAGAGCGGTTAATTGGTGGCGGCGGGTGGAATCGGACCACCGACCTTTGCGTTATGAATGCAATGCTCTAACCCCTGAGCTACGCCGCCTAATTCTCACATATACTCTACCTTATACTCCAAAACCTGCTTCAGGCGTGGCGACCGGCTTTGCCGATCTAAACCCCTGAGCTATGTCAAAAGTAATAAAATACAATACCGCTCTCGCATATTATACATATATATATGCTACATTTTAAGGTATATGCAGAGATCTACAATTATAAAAATTGCTATTCCAAGCGTTTTTTTATATTTTATTGTCGGAAATGTTAAGTCTATTTTAGAAGCTCGAAGGAGTCTGGAAAGAATTGATACCGCCAAAACGACTCTAGCGGAGCTGGAAAATACAAATCTTGAAACGATTAACCAAATAGATTACGTACAAACCCAAGCATATCTAGACAAAGTCGCCTTAGAAAACTTCAACATGACGAGAACCGAGTCAACTATAGTCATATTGGAAGGAGCCAGAACACTGAAGGAGGTCGAAGTGGCGAAAACACCGGCTGAACAACTAAAACAAGTAGGCACACTATCTAAATGGAAGGCTTATCTTAACCTATAGTCGTTTTGCTTTATAGCTGCGTTTACGGTACAATATGCAAGTACATAAATGCCGCGGGGTAGTGGAGTAGTTCCCATGCGAGGCTCATAATCTCGAGACCCTGGTGCAAATCCAGGCCCCGCAACCAAGTTTCTCCTGCCAAAAAAATGTTTTTAAAAGTTAAAGTTGACACTATAAACACTCGGTTATATCATCAACTCATAGTTAAATTTACTTGCCAATAGATACATAACTCATAATATGACACTGTTAACAAAAGCTAGAGAGAAGTTTATAAATCATTTATCAGAAAAAGGTAGAGCTGATGCCACCGTCATCGCATATTCAAAGGACATAGAACAACTTGTTATGTATATCACGGAAAAGGAAAACAAGCTTAATGCAGATGACGTTAGCAAGTCAGATATTGAAAACTTTCTAAAATACCTAGCAGAGCATAACTACACGAAAAAGACTATATCCAGAAAAATTAACGCTATAAAAACCTTTTTTAAATATTTAACGGATATTGGCTTAATAACAAGCGACCCTTCACAATTAATACAACATCCAAAATTAGAGCAGAATGCTCCTAGAATATTAAGTAAGTTGGAATACAGAGCATTAAGAGATACAGTCAAGGATGATGTTCGAACAAAAGCAATTTTTGAAATCCTAATTCAAACCGGGGTAAAAATTTCTGAGCTACAAAACATACAGCAAGCAGATATAAAATTATCTGAAAACCCTGAGAGCGCAGGAACTTTAACCATCCCACATTCCGATAGTAGTACGGGAAGGGTTATCCCTCTAAATAAGGCTGTTCAGGATGCAATTAGAAATTATCTTAAAGAAAGACCTGCTGCCAAAAGCGATAATTTATTTATTACAAAAACAGGGAACCCTCTTTTAGTAAGAAATATTAGAGCAACCTTAGACAGATATTTCAAACAGGTAGGATTATCAGACGTAACCGTTAACGACTTGAGACATACTTTTATTGCTGAGCATTTAAGAATGGGAGCAAGTGTTTTACTCGTTTCAAAGATCGCCGGACACAAAAGACTTTCAACTACAGAAAATTATTTACGATATGTCGAGAGAAAAGAATCCGGCATCGGAGAATTAGCAGAACTATAAGATCTCACAAAGCCTTTTGGAGATAAATTACCAGCTCGCCCGCATTGGCATAACAAGATAAAAGTAATCCTCGTTTCCAATAATTTTAAACATACCTGGTTTTAGTGCTTCAACAGTTTTAAAAGCTAACTCAACATCAGTTACAGCATTTACAAAGTCGAGTAAGTATCGTGCATTGAATGCTATCTGAACGTCATCACCTTCGATTTCTGCCACTAAGTTAGAAGAGTTACTCCCTTGCTCCGTTGGCTGAGAAATAACCTGTGCAGCTCCATTCTCGGCTATAACTTTAATCATATTTCCATTCTCTCTAGAAAACACACTGGCTAGTTTAATTGCGGAAGCCAGCTCAACCGACATTAGTTTTATTTCAGTGGCGAATTCATCGGGTAAAACCGCTTCGTAATCTGGATATTCACCTTCTAATAGTCTAATTTGTGCTTCTAAATCTTCGGTAGTTACTAAAATAACATTTCTCTCTAAATTAATGTCGAAAGTTAGCACATCCGAGACTGCTGAAAATGATTTAACAACTTCCAAAAATGATCTCGCGGGAATAATGCATTTTAATTCTTCCTCGTATGTGCTTTCTGTTTTGAATTTATGTTCGGCCATTCTAAAACCATCGGTTCCGGCGACCGTCAAAGTATTACCTAATAATTTAAAATAAATTCCAGTTAATACGGGCCTGCTTTCATCCGAAGCAACCGCGAATGCTACTTTAGATAATCCAGATAAAAATTCGATTGAGTTATATGTAAAAGATTGAGTTCCCTTCGCTGCTTCTATGGATGGAAACTCCGTTGCTGGCATTCCTGCAAACGTGGCTTTTACTTTTGGAGTACTAAGCTTTAATGTTGATCCTGATAATTCGGCATCGATATTTTCTTCGGTGATTTGAGAGGCAAACTCCGTAAGTAATTTTGCTGGCACTGTTATTTCGCCAGTGGAATCAATTTTTGCCCCAATCCAAGCGGATATTGTTAATTGTAAGTCAGAAGCCGTTAATTTTAATCGGCCCTTCTCGGTCCTAATTAAAATATTTGAAAGCATTGGAAGACTAACTCTGGGATTTACTGCTTTATTTAAAACAGACAGGGATTTAGTTAAGTTAACTTTCTTAACTGTAAATTGCATTTAATTATTCTTTAAAACTTATTATGACTCTACGATCTCTTCCTTCTCCTTCTGAAGAGGAGGTTAAGTCATCAGTTTCAGAAACTTTTTCATGAACGAGTCTTCTTTCGAAACTGCTCATTGGATATAAGGCGATTGTTTTCTTAAGGGCTCTCGCCTTTTCTATTGCACTTTCTGCAACTTCTAAAATCTTTTTCTTTCGTTCTGCTTTATATTCACCAACATCCAATATGACCATGCCTTCTTTTCCAAAAGATTTGAATAAAATAATATTAATCAAATGTTGAAGAGAAGCTAAGGTACCTCCATGGTATCCAATTAACAAGCTATCATCGGTTGTTTTTAAACTAACAAAAAGTTTGTTAACAGGGACTTGATCCTCTGTAACCGACTCCTCATTTTCAAAGTTAGCCTGGTATTCAACACCGGAATCTTTAAAAACATTCTCTAAAATTTCTGTTACTTTAGTTTGTAGTTGTTCGTGGCTCATTTTTCTTAAAAATATATTTTAATATATCACTGTTCATCATCCAATACTGGAGGAAAGTTAGTAATGTCGAAAATAACCAATATAATGATAAACCGGCAGGTAAGCTTATTCCGATAAAGAAAGTCATTACCGGAAGCGTATATGTTGTCGCTTCTTGCACATTATACATGATGTCGTCTTTAGTGTCAGGAGTTGTCTTTGCAACTTCACTGCCTGGTTTATTTACCTTCGCCATATATTTAGATAAAGCAAATTGAGATAGACCGGAAAGAACTGGCAAAACATAAGTTCTATCCACAGCTGCCAAATTAAACATTAAGAAAGAAGTTTTAAGCGTTTCTGTAAATTGAATGGTTGTCAAAGGAAATTCATAGAGCATGCTAAAGACTTTTTCCGAAACCAGACCATTTGCACCAAGTAAGTCAGTAAAAACTCTATATAAAAATCCAAAGACAATAAGCTGAACGATAATAGGTAAACATCCGGCGGCAGGGTTAAGCCCATGCTCTTTATACAATTCCATTTGTTTTTGAGCAAAAACTTTCTTATCTTTATATTTTTCTTTTAGCTTGTTTAGCTCAGGCGCGAGCTCCTTTTGTTTTTTTGCAAAATGGATTGAAGGTCTAGAAAGAGGAAACGTGACAAGTTTAATGAAAACCGTCATTGCGATAATTGCAAAGCCAAGTTCCTTTCCGAACATATTGTAGAAAACAATAAGAAGGTTTAATAATGGCTGATATAAAATTGTATTAAAAATAGTACCTAAAATTTCAAACATATAATTTATTTAACTGGATCGTGGCCACCCTTTGTAAAAGGATTACATCTAAGGATTCTGTAAGCTCCCTTTATTCCTCCTTTAATAATACCGTACTTGTCGATTGCCTGGTATGTATACTCGGAACAATACGGCTCAAATCGGCAAACTCGTATTCCAAATCTCTTAAGATATTTCCCCTGATCTAGAGACAACCACTTTTGATAAAAACGTATTAATTTCAGCAGTAATTGCTTCAACATCGTGAGTAATTCTACCATTTTCGGATAGGATCTGCTTTTTTGGAATAAAAACAAATTGACCACCTACTAAACCTGGGTTAGACCTTATATATTCAGCGATCGTACCTAAAAAAATACGCTTAACTTTGGTTTTTATGACCGTTTTTTTTGCGAATTTATTCGAGATTACAATGCCAAAGAGAGGAAGGTCTTCTTTGTTATTCGATATCAAATATTTGACTATGAAAAATCTGCCAGAGTATTCAAGACCCTTTTTATATAAATACTTGAAACTGGATTTAGATTTTAAACTGTACTTTCTTGAGATCAATTTTTAAATAAAAATTTTAAGAAAGAGGCTAATTAGCTTTATGACCTCTGTTAATAGCCAATCTCTTACGACCCTTTAATC
The DNA here is from genome assembly GCA_964370865.1 of uncultured Candidatus Saccharibacteria bacterium. Taxonomy (GTDB): domain Bacteria; phylum Patescibacteriota; class WWE3; order 2-01-FULL-39-13; family 2-01-FULL-39-13; genus JAUPVU01. The sequence goes on from CAYJKF010000001.1 coordinate 180,728, forward strand.
GTCTTCTTCTTAGAACGTTTTGACCATCCTTCGTAGACATTCTCTTCAGAAACCCATGCTTGCGGTTTCCCTTTTTTACTTTTGGTTGCCAGGTCCTTTTAGTTGACATAAACGATGGAATTTTAGCATAGATATGCTGGAAATAACAATATTTAGCCGAAGTAAACAAACTAAGCGCCTTTTAAGGGCCTCTGGAATTACTTGGAAGCAGAGAGAGACAAGGGGAGACAGTGTAAAGCCGGCCGGCTTTTTCGTTGAATGCGCAACCTTTTCGACACCAACCATCCCATAGCGTGTTGGTGTGCATAAAATAGTAATTTGTTATAGGCTATTGTTCATAACTGGCTAGTTTACCAACAGAAGCTTACCCGAAGAGTGTTTTTTATCCACTAAATAGAATGTGATAATTTAAGTACAAAAGATGTCGATGGAAATAAGAAATTTGCGTTAAATAAGCGTTAGTCTAGTTGTCAACAGAGGTGATTCGCTAATTGGATTGGAATAAAGGCTCATATAAGAGTTATGCACTTCTCCACTATCCCTACTATTACTACTACTTTATTTAAATAATATACTTTGTATCTACGAGAGATGTGGATAAGAATTAAGAAAAACTTAAAATATTATGAATTAATTATAACAAGGGATTAATCAGCATTTAAGATAGCATTTCTAACTTGATCAATTTCCTTTTGAAAAGAACGGTTATCTTTTATAGAAGATTCTATTTTATTAACACCATGCATAACTGTTGTATGGTCTCTTCCTCCTAAAAGTTCACCAATTGCTTGAAACCCTAGCTCGCTGATGTCCCTTAAGAAAAACATGGAAATCTGACGTGGAGTTACTAAAGTTTTCATACGTCTCGTTCCCTTTAGATCTTTGATCGTGATTCCGTAGTACTTACATACTTCTCTTATTATCGTATTTGGAGTGATTCGGCTTTGCTGGGTTTTTTCAATCTGCCCTATTATTGATTTAGTAGTCTCTATATTTAGATTTTGTCCTAAGCTTCTTGCGGTGGTGACTGTTTGAAGTAATTTTGCTTCAAGTTCCCTTATATTTGTTTTAATTGCTTCCGCTATATACTCGATTACTTCTTTTGGAGCACCGAGTTTTAATTCTTCGTTTCGTTCAATTAAAATCGCCATACGAGTTTCTAGATCTGGTGGTTGGATGTCTGCAATCATTCCACTGGAAAACCTTGAGGATAAACGCTCTTCTAATGTTTTTATTTCATGTGGAGGTCTATCCGACGTTAGTATAATTTGCTTTTTATCCATGTGAAGCGCATTAAAGGTGTGGAAAAATTCTTCTTGGGTGGCTTCTTTTCCGGCGATAGAATGGATATCATCCACAATTAGCACATCGACATTTCTATATTTATTTTTTAATTCATTCCGTGTCAAATTTGAGGTATGCTTGCCTTTTCGCACTGCGTCTACTACTTCGTTTAAAAACTGCTCTCCGGTTATGTATAAAACTTTGGAGTTGGGATTCTTTTTAAGGACTTCTTGTCCAATAGCTTGTACTAGATGTGTTTTGCCGAGTCCAACGCCGGAGTATAGGAAGAATGGATTATAAATTTTTCCAGGGTTGTCGGCAATTGCAGTGGAAACAGCGTATGCAAGCCTGTTGTGATTTCCAACAATAAATCGTTTGAAAGAATAAGTTTCATTTAATCCAACTGATTTTGCTTTATTAAGGCTTTCTTGTGGAGTATTGAAAAGAGGTCCGAAGTCATCGATTTTTAGTTTTTGATCAGTAATCTTTTCTACAGTGAACATTAGACGATATTCATCGCCTGCAATTTTTCGAATGATGTCTTTTATATATCCATACATTCGTTCTTCTATGAAACTTCTTTGATACTCGCTAGTGCACGAAATTTCGATTAGATGGTCAGCCTCATCTATTTTTTTTATAGCTGTACCTGGAATGTGTGCTTTAAAGTGGGCGGGATTTGAAACTATTTCTAGTTCACCTTTAACTGACTTCCAGAGATCTTTAGGATCTAAGTTAATCATTTGTATGTGAATTCTATCGTTTGTTTATCCACAGTCAACCCGAAATTATCCACAAGGGTTTTAGTAGTGCTGACTCATTGACGTTTGATTGATACAAATATATATTGATAGATAGAAAGTAAAAACCTGTCATGTTTTCAAAAGCATTATTAAAACTTATAGATTCTGCAATATTTCCAGCTGTATTTATTATTGCTGCTAAAATAATCGGTATTACTTTTCTTTCTTCTTATTTTGACACTTCATATTCCGTCGAAGGTTTAAGTTTGGTTTATACAAACGCCCAAGATTTTATTGCGGTTAATTCCTATTCTTCATTACTAATGTTTTCTGCAGTCTTTGCCGGACTAATGTGGGTTGTTGTAAAGGCGCATGTTTTTCATAACACACACGTAAAGCCAGGTTTTGCTGCACAACTATTAGATATGAATATGCATAGTATGGTTCAAGGTTCTAGAGTCATTTATTCAGAAAGTTTTGTTTGGATTTCATATGCATGGCTTTGTACATTGATTTTTGGAGTTTACAGTTTTTATGGGCTGGCTTATTGGTGGGTATTCTATTTAGCACTTGGAGTTAGTGTTATTGCCACGGCTGCAATTGCATTAGATTTCGAAAGAGAAATAAAAGCAAATGTAAAACCAACTTTTAGATACGATGGAAATGATGACTTAGAAATTTCAGTAGGAAATAAGAAGTTGATAAAAATTTCAGAAGTTTCAAAGGAGTTTATCTAAATGAAAACAATTCTTAAAAACTCAGCATTAGTGTTTGTTTTAGTTGGACTTTTAGGTTTACCAAGTCTTGGATTTGGAATGTTGAAGTATGATCCGGAGCCGGTCGGCTCTCCCGTCGTTCTTGGGGCCACTTCTTTGCCAGCGGATGAGGTTATGCCAGAAGTATTAGGTACTTCACAGAAAGCAGTAGTGACTGCTCAGAATAATCTAAAAATAATTGACCAATTTTCACTTAATTTAAATTTAAGCGAGGATTCAAATCAAACCTTTTACAGTATTGCTCCAGAAAAGTATGAAGGCGAAGAATATTCTTTTTATGTTGTCTTGCCATCGGAATTGTATGGGGAAAATGTAACAGCCGAAGTTGTTAGAAACGGAACCGATTTAGATCTTGTTTTTAATGCTGGAACAAACGTGTCATTGTCGTCTAGCTTGAATGTTACGATTCTTGTACTGCAGTAAAATTAATAATTATGGATAACAAAATAAGTCTTTTAGCCGTAATCCTTTTATCTGGCGCGGTAGTCGCAGGAGCTTATTTAGTTTCTAGATCCTCTTTTTCTGTTCGCACCACCGAAACCTCTGTTACAAAAGATGGAACTCTCACAAATACAATTAGCGTATCCGGTGATGGTGAAGTTACTGTTGAACCGGATTTGTTGAGGATTTCTTTTTCAGCAGAACAAACTTCTCCAACAACAAAAGAAGCAATGCAAAAAGTAACATCTCAAATGAATCAAGTAATGGATGCTGCAAAAAAATATGGAGTAGAAGAAAAGAAGATGAAAACTACCAATCTTTCTTTATATCCAGAATATACATGGACAAATAACACAAGGATTTTTAAAGGTTATAAAGCACACCAAACTTTATCGATAGAAATGGCATATTCTAAGACCGATACAAAACCAACGAGCCTATTAGATGAAGTTAGCGCAATCAATGGATTACAAATTGGTGCGATTTCATTTGATTTCGAAGACAAAGAATCTTTAGCAATACAATCACGAGAAATTGCTTATAAAGCAGCCGAAGCAAAAGCAAAACAACTTGCAGATTTATCAGGAGTAAGACTTGGAAAACCTGTTTCAATCGTTGATCAATCGAGACAATTTAGTAAGGCCGCAGAATTTGATTATAGTGCGATGGAATTATCTGCTATGAGTATTAATTCTAGTGCTGGAGATGCTGTTGCTAGCAAGATTGCAGGGGGAGAAATGAGTCACCAAATGTATGTGCAAGTGATTTTTGCGATTGAGTAATCCTTTTCCTTTTTCCTAAATTCATATAACTGGCGGAGGGGGTGGGATTTGAACCCACGTGTCTTGCGACGCACGCTTTTCGAGAGCGGCCAGATTAGCCTCTCCTGCACCCCTCCATTTGAACAATTACTTACATATTATATAATAGAAACATACGATAACTCATAATATTTCTGACAACCAGCTACAGCTGTATGGGAAGGTTGAAATCCCAAAAGGTTGTAATAAAGATTTAGTTCTCTTTTCGCATGGAATCTTATCGGGGCCTAATGAGAGTCAAAGATTTAAGACAATTAAGAAAATTCTTCATAAATCAAAGATTGCAACAGCTGGATTTTACTTTCCAGGACACGGAGTTCGAAAAGACGAAGAATTTTCGTTACTCTCTAGCGCAAAGACAATTGAGGCCGCCATTAATTACATAGCAAAAGAATATCCGCATTTTCGAATAAGTCTTTTGGGTGTCTCTATCGGAAGCTCTGCCCTACTTATACTTCCTCAAAAGATCCTAAAGACAATTAAGACACTAACGCTAATTTCTACGGTCCTAGATCCCAGTATTTTTATGCAATACAAGTTTGGACCGAAGCATTATGAACGATGGTTATGTTACGGATACAACGAAGTGCAAGCACATAAAATGTTTAAAAAAATAAACGAAGAAAATTTGTTATACAAACTAAAAGCAAAAATAAAAAGAAGCTATCGCCAATTTGAAATGCCGAAATTATTGGTACATGGATTAAACGACAAAGTTACTGCTACAAAAGAAATTACGAAGCTAGTTGACCAGAGAACCACGCTCCTAGTCTATTCTGGGGATGAAGGGACGCATGATTTAAAAGGAAACGGTTTAAATAGCGCTAGCCGTCATATTCAATATTGGGTTACTTCCACAAGATAAGCTTGATGCTAAAATATATAAGCAAAACTTATTCGCACCCGTAGCTCAGTTGGATAGAGCGCAACTTTGCGGAAGTTGAGGTCACAGGTTCGAATCCTGTCGGGTGCACCAGATATTTTAGTTTTACAGGAAGGGTTACGACCTTTAAGCAGAGCGGACCCGATTTAATATGGATACAGTAAATGCAATTAAGGAAAAGCTTGATGTTGTTGATTTGATTTCGCAGTACGTCACTCTAAAAAAATCCGGTAAAAATTATAAAGGAAACTGCCCTTTTCATAATGAAAAGACGGCATCGTTTATGGTGTCTCAAGATATACAACGTTATAGATGTTTTGGTTGCGGAAAATCCGGAGACATTTTTAATTTTGTAATGGATTATGAAGGAGTGGATTTTGCAGAGGCTGTAAAAATATTAGCAGAAAAAACTGGAGTTGAAGTTAAGATGGATAAAAATCCAGCTTATGAAAAAGCGAAAGAACTCTCAGCAAAAATTTTTGAGATGAATGAACTAGCCGCAAGATTTTATGAATTTCTTTTACATAAACATCCATCAGGAAAAGAAGCCTTAGAATATTTAGAAGGACGCAAAACAAAGCAATCCACAATAAAAACTTTTAGAATTGGATATGCAGTAAACAATTGGGATTTATTATCTAGAGCATTAAAACAAAAAGGTTATAACGATCAAGATATCGAGGAGTCAGGGCTTGGAAGAATTAGGAAAAGAGGAGATTCTTCATACGATATGTTTAGGCAAAGAATAATGTTTCCGTTATTTGATCATTTAGGCAGAATCGTTGGATTTGCGGGACGCGCTATGACTGCTGAACAAATGCCAAAATATATAAATACTTCTGAAACAGCAATCTTCCACAAAGAAAAATTCTTATACGGATTACAAGAAACTAAAAAATATATAAAAGAAGAAGGGTCAGCAATTATTGTTGAAGGAGAATTTGATATGTTGTCACTTTATCAAAACGGATACAAGAATGTAGTGGCCTCTAAAGGAACAGCATTGACCCCAGGACAGGTTAATATGTTAAAAAGATACACAGAGACGGCGATACTTATTTTCGATAACGACAAGGCAGGATTAGAAGCCGCGGTACGTGGAATCAAAATAATTCAAAACATTGGACTTAATATAAAAATCGGAGTGATGCCAGATGATGTAAAAGATCCGGATGATTTAATGAAAACGAATCCTGAACAATTTAAAGATATTTTGAAAGACGCACTTCCCCTTTGGGATTTTTATTTTAAATATGCTCTAATGAAATTTTCACTTAGCGATGTTTTTGAAAAGAAAAGAGCGGCGGAATTTTTATATGAAGTTTTAAATGATATTCAAGATTCTGTGACGAGGACAAACTACATTAAGAAATTTGCCGATATTTTTGAAATAGATCGAGATCAGGTTGAGGTAGAAATGGCAGAACACAAGAACCAAGAGAAAAGTAAGCCGACTTCGAGACTCGCAAAAGATGAGAGTGCGGCGGCTCCGTCTATCGGAGATAATTTGGACCCTGAAATCTATGTTCTATCCTTACTTACCCATTTAGAACCTACCGCCCTCGAAGTTTACCTAAAAGAGGTCGACGAAGACTATTTTAAGAACGAAATCCTTCTAAATATCTTTCAGGAACTCAAAAAAGCGGTAGATAGCAAGCAGTTTGAAATAAAGGCCTTTTATGATATGCTAATGACCAGCTATCCAAACACAAATAGTTTATTTGAAAGGATTTATTTATTAGATCTAGGTAGCGTTTTTGCTGATCAGCTCTTGCTAAACAAAGAAATCAGCTCGGTTATAAAAAGGCTAAAAAAAGACTTTCATTCACGAAAGCTAAAAGATATATCAAAAGCCATCAAAAAAGCCGAAGCGGTTCAGGATTCATCCCAAGTTGAGACCCTATTAAATGAAGCAGAAGAGCATCGTTTGGCCTTAAAAGCACTATCAGATTAAATCATTTATGTCAGAATCACTGCAAAACAATCCTAAAGTTAAAAGCCTTTTAAATAAGGGAAAAAGTACTGGCTCAATTACCTTTGATGAAATATTGAAGATAATTCCAGACGCTGAGTATAACGTTGACGCCTTAGATGAGCTTTACGGCTTATTACTAGAGGAAAAAATCGACGTTTTGGAATCTCGTGCCGAAGATGTTATTGATTTAGCAGATCTTAGTAATTTAGAGAAAGAATTAAGAGAAACTACACTCGAAACCACTTTAGACAGAGCCGTAACAGGTGACCCCGTTAGAATGTACTTACGGGAAATTGGTCGAGAATCCCTATTAACTGCAAAAGAAGAAGTAGAACTAGCAAAAATGGTTGAGGCTCAGAAATATACTGAAGCAATGGATATGTTTAAGAAAAAAGGAAATAAAACTCCTACTGATGATGAGTTAGCGGATGAGATTTTAGAAGGAGATGAGTCAAAAGCAATCAGACGCAAAAAAGTAAAAGAAATCAGAAAACAGGCTGAATTTTTCTTGGCTAATCACAAAAAATTCCTAATGAAAAAAGCCAGAGACCGTGTTGTTAATGCAAACCTTAGACTTGTTGTTTCAATCGCAAAAAGATACATGAACAGAGGATTAACCTTCTCCGACTTAATCCAAGAAGGAAATATCGGATTAATGAGAGCTGTTGATAAATTCGATTGGCGAAGAGGATTTAAATTCTCGACATATGCAACTTGGTGGATTAGACAAGCTATTACAAGAGCTATTGCTGATCAAGCAAGAACAATTAGAATTCCAGTTCATATGATTGAGACGATTAATAAACTAAAGAGAGTTCAAAGAGAATTAAGCCAGAAGTTAGAAAGAGAACCTACCGCAAAAGAAATCGCACGAACAATGCGGATCGAAATAATAAAAGTAGAAGAGATTCTTAAGATTTCTCAAGAGCCAAGTAGTTTACAATCTAAAATTGGACCAGAGGCCGATACCGAACTTGCAGAATTTATTTCTGATGATACGTCTGATTCTCCAGAAGATATGGCTTCGTACGATTTATTAAAAAGACATATTGAAGAAGTTTTGGATACAGTAAGTGAGAGAGAAAGAAAAGTATTACAGCTTAGATTCGGATTAAAAGATAGTAAGCCAAGAACATTAGAGGAAGTCGGAAAAGTTTTCGGCGTCACCAGAGAACGTATTAGACAGATTGAAGCAAAGGCTTTAAGAAAGTTAAGGCATCCTTCACGAAGCCGAAAACTTAAGGATTACTTAGGATAAAAGAAATCCTTTCCTAAAGGAATTAAAAGAAAGAGACTCTGAAAAGGGTCTCTTTTAGTTTAATTAAATTTTAGAGTTGACAGGACTGGATGGTGATCCATGGATGCCCCGACGCCATTGTAAATGTAGTTATTTTTTCTGCAAAGTTCCGCGAAGCTGTATGCACTGGTTTTTGGCCTGAAAATATGATCAATTTTGTCATAACCGCATGACGAGGCTCCGCTTATACAGCTTCGCGTGAAGATTCTCGTTGTTGATGGAAGATTACATCCTCCCTCATTTTTCCCTTCAATTGCATCCCATCCCAGATTGAAATCTCCTCCTACTACGGCATATTCAGTTGATGTCCCTACTCTGTCTTTTATAAATTGGGCAGCTTGTTGTGTTCCTGCGCAAGCTTCTGTTCCAGCTCTTGTGTGAATATTAAATACTTGCATGTTGCCGTAAGGTGTTTTGATCTTGTACCTCATAAAATATCTGTCCCCTCCTGATTTTGCGTCGTACAGTCTTTTTTCATTTTCTAAAATCGGGTATTTTGAAATAATCATATTTCCATATGAGTTTATAGGTGTTTCTTCTTTGTGTGGTTGAAAATGATAATACCAGTCACGGTTATAGTGTTTTTTTAAGTTCGCTCTAATTTCCGCTACATCGTTAGCCGTTGGCGTTACCATTATTTCTTGCATTATTAACACGTCTATTCCGTAATATTTTACGAACTCAGACACTGCTACATTTTGAGCAGTTGTTGGGCCCCAGACTCCTCCTAAATTATAGGTCGCAAGATTAATTTCTTTGCCTGATTTTGCTACACGTGAACAAGCTCTGATATTTGAGGAAGGTAAATATTCAGAAATTGGATTGGTTGATGTTGTAGGATTGTAATTAATTATTCCTCCACATATTGGACTTTTAGATCCACCGTTTCCGTAAAATTGTACGCAGATTTTTTTATCACCTGCATTGGTCGATGGTATCGTTATTTTTTTCGAGGTTGCATATGCTGAACTTGGAGCTAGGGCAACTGCTTTTACTACAGTTGGATCGGTGCAGTATGTTGCTGCGGGAACTTCTTTCCATCTAACCGAAGTTGCACCGGTTGCTTTTAGATTTAGGTTTACAACTCTACTCGCCGTTATGCATTTTGGATTTTTAGGATTGGTTTTAAACATTTCCCAAGTACAACCATTAAGATTTACGCTAGACCAGGAAGCACACTGGATTGTTCCTGCTGCTGAAGTATTCTTAGTAACAGGTTCAAATGTTGGCAGAAAACTTAGACTTCCCGCGGGCAAAACGAATGGAACCATCGCTAAGAGAATTATGATTGCTGTTAATGTGATAAGTAGAATTACGACCGTGTATTTTTTAAAAACTTTGGCAAGATTCATTCTGATGATTTTATCCTACTAAACTTTCTAGTAATTTACCAACGTAGAACGCCAAGAACGCTGCAAGTGATCCCACAATAGAAGTTTCTAATATACTTCGAACATATCCTTTTTTAATTGCAATGCTTCTAGCAAAACCCAATCCCATTAACGAGATTACAACCATTGCGATAGAAAAATAGAAAGCATTTTCCGACTCGAAAATAAATGGGAGGAGTGGAATAACTCCCGCAATCACGAATGATAAAAATGTAATGAATGCGTGCCAAAGTAAATTGCTGTGATGTTTTATGAACGATTTATTAAGGTCTTTGATTTGATCTTCACTTTCTTGGCTGAGATAACTTCCTGATGCCATGGAGATCGCATCTGCTACAAGATTTGCTACACCAAGAATTATAACGACTCGTGGGGCGAGATTTGCACCTTGAGCACCAGCAACGACTGCAAAGGTAGTTATGATTCCATCATTTGCCGATAGAACAAAATCTCTCATATAACTTGCCCGTTCTTCAATCGTATTTTTTCTGAATATTCGAAACATGTTTAGGTAAGTTTAGCACTAAAAGATTGTTTCCAAGCCGTTGCGAATTCAGCCGCGGTTCCTTTAAATATAAAATCAGTATCTTGTGGTGCCTCGGTTGGATAAGAAACGAACTTTCCATCTTTTGCATAGAATCCTTCGGGGTCTACATACATTACTTTTAATCCTTTTTCCCTAGCTGATTTTTGAATTCGTCTACGATCGGCATGAGCTCCTACAACTAAAAGCATTTTTGCATCAGGATGAAAGTCGATTTTCGGAGTTATATGAACTTCATCGTACCTTCTCACATACGTTTCGGGTAAACCAACTAAATTACAAAGTCCATCGAAATTATTAGTTATCACCTTTCCAACTACTAAATTTTTATCATATAAACTTTTAATAAGATTAATAAAAGGTGAGGGTTTTGCTTCTAAAGATTTTAGTAATGGATACGATGCTTTTTTATAGAAGCCTTCCAAATCAGATAGAATATCAAAAAGTAATTTATCGTTATTAGCACCAAATACGAATTTATGGCTAGATGGATTTGATACATAATAGACCTGATGTAAATAATGTAATGGTGGAATTCCCGCCTCTATTGAGGGACCGCAGCCGAGTTCAATTTGCATCGGGAGATATTTTTCAATTTCGCGTAAATCTGTAATTTGTTTTGGATTTCCCCTTTTGTCTTTTGTCCTAACTCCAGATTTAAGAACTTCCCATGCATGATTTTTGAGATCTTTAGTTTGGACTTTTCCAACAAGATGTAATTCGATTTCTAAATGTTCGTAGCCTGGTGGAAATTTTCGATTCTCATTCTCGTCCTCTTTATAATTTTTTACTTTTTTAACATCCACTTGAAAGGTATTGTTTAACGTGAAAGCTGTTAATTCAGAAGTGACTTGATTCCTAGCCCATCCTCCTGCTATTGCGCCAGATTCAATTTGTTTTAAATATTCATCAATCTCTGCTTTTGGAAAGGAAAGGGAAATCCATATCCAAGGATTAGTTACTACAAAATCATAGGTTCCAACTTCATTCGGAACCAGATCATATTGGTCGTAATAATGAATCATTCTTCGTCTGCAGTCGGTTTCATTTTTCCATTCTGAGTCATTAGCGTTTACTTGCATCTGAGTTCGTCGCCATAAACCTTCAAGAAAAGTTCTCTTTGGAATCACAAATTGCTTTTGCCATTTTTCAAAATAGCTTGGATGTAAATTCTGGTATATAGGTATATTTGTTTTGACTTTAGTAATGGATTGAATAGCCTGACCCATAGTTAGAAGTATACTTTATATTGAGAATATATTGAATTGAGAGCTTTTTTGCTTTAAACTATCATTGTTTTGAATATTCCGCGATAGCTCAACGGTGGAGCAGGAAGCTGTTAACTTCAAGGTTCTTGGTTCGAATCCAAGTCGCGGAGCCATACTCTACCAGAGTACGAACGGTGCGCAGTTGACGTCAATTGTATAACCAAATAAGATTTAAACAAATGGAACAAATAAATAATCAACCCGTTTCTGATCTTCAACCTAATTCCCAAGTTACAAATTCTAACAAACCATCTACAAATAGGCTGCTCTATATAATTATAGTTTTATTAATCATGATAGTCGGCTATTTGTTTTATCAAAACACTCGACTTAAAAATACTGTAGAACGGATTAAAAATACGAATATGGTGAATGAAGTGGCTAATGATATTAATGAATCGAACCCAAATAACGAAGGCCAAGATCAGAATGCAGTAAATCAAGCCGAATCTGAGTGGCTTTCTTATGAGTATATGAGTCCTGTCGACAAATCACAGTCTTTTGCTAGTGATTTCAAATTGTCATACCCCTCAAATTGGACACTTGAGGAAAAAACAAGAGATCCAAATTATGATTATTTAAATGTATGGCTGACAAATTATGATGGAAGTTCTATAGAAATTGTTCATGGGGAGTGGGGAGCAGGCAATTGTGTATTTAAGGATAGTCCAAACTATAATGATCCTGATTTGATGATGGCCACCCAATACGAAACATTTACTGAAGTAAAAAACAGAGAAATGATTTGGAGACTTGCCCAGGTGGAAGGCGAGATATACAAACTTTGTGAAAAACGGGTGGAGAATCAAGGCATTGTTTATGCAGGAATTAACTTAATTGGAATAAGAAATATTACATTAACAACACCTGAGTCTTTCGCGGAATTTATTGAGATGCTAAAAAAGGTAGAGATTTACAAGTAGTAATTCCGAGTGTAAAAAACTCCTTGAAATAAAAATCACCCCTTATATGTATTACTAGTATATACAACATAGTACATATATATTTGAAGGTGGTGAAAAATTATGAATAAAATATCAATCTTTCTAGGACTAGCAGTTCTCGCAATTGCGGTCGCAAGTATAATTCCTCAGGCAGCCTTAGCGTATAGAGGAGATCCAACAGTAAAGGGTCCTAACTATACCGAAGAACGTCATGAGGCCATGGAAAAAGCATTTGAAACGAGTGACTTCAATGCATGGAAAACATTAATGGAAGGTAGAGGCAGAGTCACGGAGGTCGTGAATGCAGAAAACTTTGCTAAGTTTGCGGAAGCACATGAGCTTTCTGAACAAGGTAAAATTACCGAAGCCAAAGCAATCCGAGCTGAACTCGGACTTGGTTTAAGAAATGGATTACGTGCCGGTCAAGGCATGGGACAAGGATGCACAAATCGTTAATTCGATAACTTTCAAAAGCTGACACCACCTTTTTAAACATTAGTGTGGTGTCAGCTGTTTGTAAGGCTACACGACAGTAGTTTTGCAAACAGATAGAATAAAGGAATAAGAGATGATCGATTTAACAACAATGTCCGATTCGGACATAATCAAAATAGTTCGCACGAACGACAAAGAAGCCTATGCGGAGATTATCAAAAGGTATCAAGGAAAACTTATAAGGTATGCCAGTTATATTCTGGGTAATGAACAAATGGGTGCAGACGCAGTACAGGAAGGATTCCTCAATGCTTACATTAATCTCAACAGGTTCGATACCGAAAAGAAGTTTTCAAGTTGGATATACCGGATTGTCCACAATGAGGCGATAAATATGTTATCTAAGCAAAAGAAACAGGTATCAATGAATTATGAAATTGAAAAGGATAGCGGACTTGATATAGAAGACGATTTTATTAAAAATGAAATCACAAACCGGACTTATCATTGCTTGGATCAAATGCCAATAATGTATAAAGGTCCTCTATCATTATTTTATCTCGAAGAAAAATCTTATGAAGAAATTAGTGATATCTTACGAATTCCCGTAGGCACTGTTGGTACAAGAATCAACCGTGCAAAAGGACTAATGAAAAAAATATGTCAAAAACACTAAAAAATTATTCAACCCATTTGGAAGAAACCATAATGGAAAAAGTAAAATCTAATGAAATCTCTATGAAACCGAAGTGGTACTTTGTAGTCGGTTCAATTCTGACGGTTACGGGACTAGTAGGTTTTAGTATTGGGGCAGTTTTTCTTACTAATCTGACTCTATTTTTACTCCGTAGGCACGGCCCAATGGGGCAATGGAGATTAGAGCAGCTATTAACTAGTATGCCGCTTTGGATACCGATTCTTGCTGTCGTTTGTATTGTAATTGGAATATGGATGCTTCGGAAATATGATTTCTCTTATAAAGAAAACTTTAAGCTCATCATTTTTGGATTTATTCTTTCAATCGTATTAGCGGCTTTTGTAATAGATCAACTTGGATTAAATGACATTTGGTCGAGACAAGGTCCAATGAGGAGGTTTTATCCACGAGCAGACGAACAAGGTTCATTATTTCAACAAGACTCGGGAGGAGAAAGACGTCCAGGACAAGGAAGATTTTACAGATGAGGTTAGCCGGTTTATGTTTGTGTTTTGCTAACCATAAGCCGAGATGTCTGACAACCCATAGTATTGAATTTTTCCCTACACTATAATATAATCTCCCAATGGATTTTAACTTAGAAGATATAATAAACCCGCTACACGAGACGAATGCGAGAGCTTTTATGGAGGAGGTAAAAGAAAGGCTTACATCTAATTTCTCGAGCTTAAGAGTTATATTCGTTGCGAATGAAACGGAGGCCTACTTAAGGCAATTGGATGCATGGTTGAATAGATTAAGGGATGACTTAAAAAGACCTATAGATTCTTATAATCCTATGGATAGACGGCTTGATGCAATTATTACTGCTAATGATGCAATAAAAACATGGGAAGAGCGATCCGCTTCTGAAACCTTAGTATCAGTTGGATTGGGCTACCATAAAAACCGACCTGAACAAATGGAGATTATAGATGATGCGGTCAACTATATAAAAGGATTAGCTTGCTTACGAGGTGGAGACATCCAAGAAGAATTAGACGTTTGGCCAGTCTCAGATATAACCGAGGGAGAATACTATCATAATATTCTTTTTTCATTTAAAGCTTCGCAAGATGATACAGTTGATTAGTAATAGAACTTATCAAAGTAGGCAGCGCTTTTCTAATTGTGTATTAGAAGCCCCTGGCTATAAAATAATCTTTTGTTATGCGGAGATTTGCAATGTGTCGAATACCGTTTATATATTCTGAAACTAAAGCCAACCTCTATTTCTCTATTAGAGAACATGTCTACTAGGGTGAGCCATGAAATGTTTAATATTAAAGAAGAAAATAGAGAACTAAACACTCGACATCCAAATCAGTTAGGCAGCATACAATCGCAAAGATAGTTTTAAACGAACCTTTAAGGTCAACTTCAATCAAAGTAAATATATTAGATTAGAGTGATGCTAAGGAGAGAAGATCTGAGGTAATAAACTGCTATTTATTAAATATAGGAAGTAAGATCTTAGGGATAAGGTGCTATTGGGTTGTGACCCTATCCCTAAGATATCTAGTGTTAGTTGTGATCGGTAAAATCAATCCTTCGCAGGGAAGAGTTTGATCGTTTCCGCAATGGAAAGTCCGGTCATAAATAACATAAGCAACAAAATGCTGTTGAGCGCACTTCGCGGCCGGTTAGCGATGCGAACCGCGGGTTTGACGATAAGGGTTCTAAGAAGAGAACCAATACGGGGAGAGACTTCCACGATGTTGGCGATCTGCGGGGCAGTTCGACGGTAGTAGTTCGATATGTGCCTGCCGATCGTATTCTTTTCGAGAACTTCGTAGCGCCACCGCTTGAGATCGGTGAGTGTTTCAATGGGCATAGCACCTTGTAGGCTTGCAGTTGCGATGTAGCAGCCACCTCCACTTGAGCGACTGTTGTCCTCCCAGTCCTGGTCGAAGTTGGTACTTTCTCCTTTCATATTGCGAACATAAGCTACCTTGTCGTCCTTGATGACCACATGTCCGTGTTTGCGACCCTTCGGGTCATTCTCGAACGATGCATTCGAGTCATGAAGATAGTAGTCGGTCTTATTGCCACTCTTCACTTTCTCGATGCTTGAACCGTCAGCATAAATGTTTTCCTCAACCGTCTTAGCCATGATTCGACCCTTTCCTGTTGCTGTAATGTGCGCTATCTCACCAATGTGAAATATTGTTGCAAGAATACCATACAGCGAGTCAGTTTACTATGGGACTCACTGGAGTATAATTATGATATATGTTGGACCAACTAACCTATGATTCTTACAAAAAAGCTTTTGACGAATTATTTAAAAAAGTAGAAGCATCCAAATCTCAAAATCAAGAAAAATGTATTATTGAATTTCTTAAATATTTGTTACTAGGCTATGAGAAAGAATTTATTGATATAAAAGACTTAGGGGCATGGTGTAGCTCTGTTTGGGTAGTCGCTAGATCAAAAACATTTTCAAGCCACGAATTTTTAGAAGGTCTAAATAAAATTGGTGGCGGTTATGGAGATGCTTTTGACTTTGGAGAAAAAGAAGTTAAAGAAGTTTGGAAGATGGATTGGGATGAAGCTGAAAAGGAAATGGTTTTAAGACTTAAAAAATTTATTAATAGATATATTTCATAAATTAATAGCAAGTATCCTTGACTTAATGATCGGGTGTTGAAATGATTGTTCTATGGATAATAAAATACCACCTCAATCCGAGGATTTGGATAGTGCTCATGACGACATGCAAAAACACGAGAATATTTCTTCTACGAACCAACTTGCTCAGAATAAAACAACGGCAGACAAATGGAAATTCATAGTAGTAGCTATACTTGGGTTGATCTTAGTGATTGGAATTGTTTTTCTTCAATTGAATCAGAATCAGAATCAGAATCAGGTTCCTTCGGTGCCGAACGCCATGACAGAGGAGGAAACATCCTCAAATTCAGAGGTCCCTTTATCTTGGAATACTTATACAAATACTAAACACCAATATTCTATAGACTACCCTACTAGTTGGAATAAAACAGAATCGCCATCAGGGGATGGAGTGAGTTTTAATCCTCAAAATAGCGTTAAAACAGAAGGTATGACAGATGAGATTACCGTATATGTTGGCCAAAAAACCATGACCGAAAATGAGTTAACCTTTGAAGAATACGTTAAAGTTGCTGCTATCCAAGAGATTCAAAATTATAACAAGTTAGCCTCAGTTGAACCGATTGCACTTTCTAATGGATCGGTAGGATATAAAACGACGTGGATGGTTCAGTCAATTGTTAACAATGGGTCGGGTGAATCCGAGTCGGCACCGATTACCTATTTTCAGATACCTGGCAAACCAAATTCGCTACTAAGAGTGAATTCAGGATTTGATACTGATCAATCAATTTATGATTATATGATTGAGTCAGTCCTTATCTCTACACCTCCGGAAACGATAACTAATAGTGTTTCACCAGACGCAATGCAAGATGACGAAATTAAGTTAGAGGATGTGATTAAAGAGCAAATCTTAGCAGATAGTGAAAGTGATGGGAGCGCATTAAAAGTTTCTGTTTCTCAAGTCAGCGGGGATTATGCAAAGGGTATGGCATCCGATGATGGTGGAGGAGGTCTATGGTTTGCGGCAAAAGTTAATGGCGAGTGGGAATTAGTATGGGATGGTAATGGCATTATCTTCTGTTCCGATCTCACAGGGTATCCGAACTTTCCGGCAAGTATGATTTCGGAATGCTACGATCAAAAGACTGATCAACTAATAATGCGATAGTGATTCTCTTCTTAGGTGCATAGCTCTAAACTCTTTTATGAGGGGGAGCCAATTCTGGTAGAATCTACGCATGACTAAGAATCCTTTTATTAATGCCCTTTGCGCTTCTGGCTATATAATTCTAATTGTTTCTGTTATGACTTTTGTAACTAAGCCACTACAGGACAAGCCTGATACATTTTTTGCTCCAATTGTTTTTCTCTCAGTACTAACTCTCTCTGTTGCTGTAATGGCTTTCTTGTTTTTTTATCAACCAATCCAACTGTTTATTGAGGGAAAGAAGAAAGAAGCCCTAGATTTATTTGCTAAAACCGTTGGTATTTTTGCAATTATTACAGTTGTGACGTTGGCTCTTCTTTTTTTTGGGCTTGTTTAGATTTTAAGAAAAGACGCAATCAAGCTATTCGCAATACCTTTTCGTATTCCCAGTGATTTAGTATTTCTTCATGCAGTAAGTCTATCCGTCTGCTTAATAAGTAGACCTCCTAAATCAAAACCTCTATACTAAAATTGAATGAACCTTCGTAAGGTCCTCTTTTTTGGTGCCATAAGTTTTTTTACAACTGTCTTTTATTTGGGGCTGGCTTTGTTGTCTCCCAGTTTTATAAGTGCTGCAGAAATTTCCAATGTAGTAGTTGCAGATACTATAATCCCCGTTTATCAAAAATACGAAATGGATTTTGATGTGGCTACTAATTCTGCCTATCCCCTATTTGAATACGATACAACTACACCAAATGGAGTTACATCAGGAATTGGAATAACTGTTGAAGCAGTGATAACAACTCCTTCTAGTGGTGAGGTTATACAGCCAGCTTTTTATATGAATGAAGTTACGAAAACCGGAACTGGTGAATCAACCAGATTTACTGAATCGACGGATAATCATTGGGTTGTTAGATATGCACCGTTAACAGAGGGAATCTATACCGTTTATTTGAGAGCCACTGATGCAGCAGGAACCGATACTTCGGCATCGGTACAATTTACAGCGGTGTCTCCCACTACCCCTGGATTTATTCAGGTTAGCGATAGTGATTCAAGATACTTTACTTTTACAAATGGTAACCTCTATTGGCCAGTTGGACCTCTTCAGCAGGTTACTGATTATAATATTTATGAAAATTCTGGATTAACACTTTCAAGAGTTTGGTTAGGCGGATCCGGAATATATTCCACAAATTGGGCTAGGTGGATATCTTCTGGAGAATCCCATGGAAACGAAGGGTTTATGAGTAAACTAAGTTGGCAAGAACATGCGACAGGTAGCGAGTTATCGTATTTGCTGAGTTATCCAGATAATTTTAGATTTTGGCTTACGTCTTGGACTGATGCCAGATATCACACCACCGTTTCACCAAATACAACTTACCGAATATTTTTACGGTATAAGGCAGAAAATATCACAGGTCCGAGAAATGGTGGCGCTTATGGCTTAGTAGTCAAAAACCACGATTGGTTGTCAATAGCCGAGACTGCTGATGTTGTTGATAGTACATTGGCTTCTTATCCTACATTGGTTTCTCCTTTGGACAATACGGTAGGTTGGGTTGAATCCGAGTTCGCCTATACATCTGGTAGTACGGTCTATAACGATTTTTCCATTTATTTAAGTAATGTGACGGGAGGATCCGTTTATATTGACGAATTTTCCATAAAAGAAAATTTAGGAGGGGGATTGTACGGACCGGAAATAATAAGAAACCCTAGAGCCGATTTACACACATATGTTGATCAACGTCCAGCTGCTTACATCGATTACCAGTTACAACAAGCCGAACAATATGGATTGTACTTTCGGTATGTTGTTCATGATAAGAATGATTGGATTCAAAGCCACTTAGTAAATACAGAAGAAAGTATCCCGATTGGTTGCGCTTATGATGAAACGACTTTTTTTACAGATGATTGTGCGGGTGGATATTATCAACCTGAGGATACCAAATCCAGATGGTTGTTAAGACAATGGTATCGTTATTTAGTAGCTAGGTGGGGATATTCCACCTCTGTTCATTCTTGGGAGTTAAATAATGAAGGACCCCCAGATGAGGATCCTGTTAGTTCCGGCACTTCACCCCACTGGGAGACAGCTGAACTGTTTGGTGCATACATGCAATCTATTAACCCACAGCCACAAATGACGACCACTTCGTTTTGGTGTTGTTATCGGCCAGTGTTTTGGTCTGGAGTAAATTTTTCTCATATGAGTTTTGCGGATGTTCATGAATATTCGAGTAACCCCCAATTGAGTTCACAGAACTACACGACAAATGATGCAATGTGGATGTTATCTATGGCGGATAATGTTGCAGATAATCTAGTTGGAAAACCCGTTATGCTTGGTGAGACTGGAATTGACTCAGCGGTTTTGGATCAGGCGAATTCTGGTATTTGGTATCACAATATGCTTTGGGCAGGTTTACATCCGGGTGCATTATTCTCTCCTCTCTACTGGTACTCAGAACATCTAGATGTGATTGATGAGGGAGCAATTGCCACAGCCTTTACAGCATTTGTTTCTGATTTAAATGTACATGAAGGTGGGTATGTTGATGCTGCCGCAATTAGTTCGAATGCGAACATTCAAGCAATTGGGCAAAAAAATGTAGTGCAAGATCGTGCCCATCTATGGATTCGTAATGTTGATTATATTTATACAGTGGCAACTCCCACACCTCAGAGTGGCGATATAACAATTTCAGGTCTTGATGATGGTGGATACAATATTCAATGGTTTGATACGGATCTTGGTACTGTTACAAGCACGACTACGGCAACTTCTGCAGCGGGCGATCTTGATATCTCGGTTTCTAATTTATCTTCTGATGTTGCGGTTCGTATTAGTAGGACGGACGAAGTGGCTGCTCCACAAACTGGTGATGGGGATGTCAATGAAGACGCATCCGTTACCGTAGCAGATGTCACTTCGTTATTTGGGTATTGGTTTACATCACATACGGGGCCTGCGGATCAGTACTCTGATGGAATAGTTAACTCTCTTGATTTTGCGGTCGTCTATTCTGCTTTAACTGCACCAACACCGACACCTACTCCAACGCCGACTCCTACTCCTACTCCCACTCCCCTTGCAACAGCATTTGGTGTAATGGGTGATAGTAATTCAGACGAATACAGAGCAGATGATAATAGAGGTGGTC
>CAYJKF010000002.1:0-155785 GCA_964370865.1 uncultured Candidatus Saccharibacteria bacterium
CGTTGTTGTCCTTTTAGGTCAGCATAATTTTTTAGTAAATCAGTATCTTTTATTAAATCCCACTCCACATACTTTTGGTCCATTGTTCCAATGCTGTCTAGTTTTACTAAATCTTTTTTACCATCAAGAGCGAAATAATATTTAGCAACTGTGTAGTCTAGCGGATGATCAAATATAACTAATGCTTGGTTATTTTCAATTTCAGAATGTGCTTTAGCTATTTCAATAATTTCTTTAGGATTATTTTTGGTGTTGTTTTGATAAGTGATAAATCCAGTGTTCGCAGTATAAAAAAGAAGTATTCCTATCCCTATCCACTTATTAATTTTGCTTAGGATAAAGACAGTCAATAAAATTAACCCAATGGAATACTGAGCTAAATATCTTTCTACAAATAATCTCAGCTCAATATTCTGTAATAGTATAGCGAGTATTATTGGAATTATGCTTGCCGATAAAATAAAGAAGATTTTATAACGCGTGGCGCTATTTGATTTTGCAATAATATATCCAAGTGCTGACGTAAATAGAAATAAAATAATAAAACCAAGATTCTTAGGATCAATACTAAGGAGGTTATTCAGGTATGTTGGTACGCCAACCATCTTCGCACTAACACCAAAGAAAAAGGCATAAATGCTTTCAGATAATTTTTCTAGTGTAACAAATGGAATCCACCATTGTTCAGGTGCATTTTCATATTGCACACTTAGTATGCTTACTGAATATACAAATACAATTAGACCTGGTGGTAAAAATATACGAGCGTAAAGTAATAATTTTCTTAATAGGTTTTTAATATACTTACTTTTTTCATGTATTAATAAATCAAATATCCCGATGCACAAAAATCCCAAAAAGCTTATGTAATGAGTTAGAAATAAGAGCGAAGCCATAAAAGCATACATAAACCAATAAATATTTAGTTGATAATCGGAAATCCTTTTAGCTCTTAAGAAAAGGATTAGGGTGGTCACATATAAAAAAGTTGCAAGTATATACGATCTGGCTTCTTGAGAGTAGGCGATGAAAAATGGATTTATTGCAATTAAAAAGCTAAAAATATATGGTGAAAATTTATGCTCGCCATTCTCGTCTCTAAAGAGAGATTTGTACAGAATGAATGAAAGAGGAACCAATAGTGTTCCTATTACAACGGATATCATTCGAAGTGAGAAATCGCTAACACCGGTGAATTGTGTTATGAGTTTAACCAGAAAAATATAAAAAGGTGGGTGAACATCAAAGTACAAGGATTGCTGGATTTCAGTCCAACTTAGTTGTGCCATTATTCCTGTATATGCTTCATCGAACCATAATTGGGTGCTATTAATCCCATATAGTCGTAGACATAGCCCAATTACCGTTGTGAGTGTTAATCCTATATAACCACTGATTTTTTCAGATATCATCGTGATTAATTATACCAAGCTTCCATAGGTGTATTTAATAAACGTTATTTTTTATTAATTCTATGTCTATATGCGGTAACCATATGTGCATTTTCATATCTGAAAGATGCTCGCTTATTGCCCTTACCTACATTACCGTTCATAGTTAATCCCACAACGGCTCTTGGTTTCCACCATACTCTAATGGGAGCGGTGTTGCTTCTTTCTTCATATCCTTTTAGTCCATGCCTTGCAAGTAAGTAGTAATAAAGGTCATCGATTTCTTCTTTAGAAAAATCAAATCCATCTAGTGTGCCATTAGTTAGTAAATCATTATATGCGAATAAGAGTTGTTCTACTGTTGTTCCGTATTGATTATTAATAGAGTCGGTTATATTACTTAGTAGTATTTCATTAGAATCCTTTGGTGAATAAATTCTTTGTGGATTCCAGCTCAGATATGATAGTGCCAAAATTAAATCAGCAGGAGTACGTATTACGGTAGAAGCTTCTATCCTAGGTGGATTGAAATATTGTCTGTCATATTCGGTTGTTTTAAATGGGAATAATGATTGCTCAATTTCTCCCATGTCTTGTTCTCTTAACTTACCAGTTATACAAAATCGGATAGTCTTCCCATCCCAGTTTCCGTAAGGTTTGGTTATCCAGTAGTCCACGACCTTATCTTCTTCTCCAAGTTTGTAAGGTTTAAGTCCCTCTTTGAAATCCTGACATAAGCATTCTATCATTGCGATTGCCTCTTCGCCGTGATGCTCTAACGCATGCTTAAGAGCACAGTGATAATGGTCAGGACTTTGCCATATAGATGTAATATATCCAGAACAAATATTATAAATTCTTTCTAATTCATCATCTGGTAAATCTAATTCATTCGTTGCAACACCCTTTTCAGCATTTTTAGGTTTTTGTTTCGCAGTGAAACCATCGTCAGAAGAATCGATAAAATCATTTGGAGTTGCAAATCGACTCTTTGGCGCTGGATAAGAATGCGGGATATAAGAATATGCTGGAGTTGAGGGTACTTCGGAACCATACGGGAAACTTTGGTAGTTAGTTGGGTTTACTTCTGCTCCGTTAGTATCTCCCGAATAGTCACCCACTAAACAAAATAATAAATCACGATTACAAATTAGCAATAAGGAATCTATCGATATTACTTATTTAGGAATACAATTAAATAGAGAACTATTTTATGATAAAGATTACTTTAAAACGTTTTTTTATTAGTATTCTTTTTGGGTTAGTGATAGCTTTTTTTATCTATTTCCTCTTTCCCGTGCCGTATCTCTCTATTTCCACTAAAGCATGTAATTACGATTTAAAAAAAGGAGGTAATTTTCCTCCTACTACTGGTTGTTTTAACAACTGTCTGGGAGTTTTTATAAAAGAAAGCTGTGAAGAAAACGGATGTAGAGTTAGCTGTAATGGACAATGTTTTGGAGTTGTTGTAGGTACTTGCGTTGATGATAAACAATCAAAAAATTTGATTAATCGTTTTACTCAGTAATTTTAAGACTATATAAATGGAAAGCTTAATATCTAACCCTTTCTTCATTCATGCCATCTTAATTGTCTATTTTAGTAGCAAGGACTATTTGCTTCATAAAATTTTCAATGCAAGGCACTTCAAGGTTAGTCACAAGTTTACAATACTAATTGGTATTGCCACTTATGTACTTGGGATCGTTTTACTCAATCATTTTGATGATACACAGCAATTAACTTCTGTAGCAGGGGCAATTAAATTACCACCATTCGCGGTTTTGTTTATTATGTCAGATGCTGTGTCCTCAGTTTTTATTATTTGGGTCATGTTTATGAAAGGAACATTGTCA
Source organism: uncultured Candidatus Saccharibacteria bacterium (assembly GCA_964370865.1). GTDB lineage: Bacteria > Patescibacteriota > WWE3 > 2-01-FULL-39-13 > 2-01-FULL-39-13 > JAUPVU01. The sequence continues at coordinate 3,248 of CAYJKF010000002.1, forward strand.
AAGAATGAGGCAACTAATTATTATAAGACGTTTGAAATTTTACGGTTTCTTGCAATCTATTCTGTATTTATTTTACTTGTCAATTTTATTTGGATAAAGCAGACTGACAAGATTGGAATTTCTTCACTCAATTGTTTAAAAGCTCAGTTAGCAATTGATTTTGCGGATTATTACTTTACTAAAGGTCAATATCCAACCACGCTTCAGGAGTTCACTACGATAACAATAAATCCAATAAATAACGCCGAAATCCTATACGAGTTGAAATTGGGAAAAGACCCATTTATATCTGACACTTACAATAATGATTTGACGGAAAGCCAAGTGCACTTAATTGAACAATATGTAAATGAAAATAGGCAGTCTGATTATTATGATATTTTTTATCTCTCGAATGAAATTGCATGCGAAGGACAATTAAAAATTCCAGATCAATAAATCTGTGGGTAATGATAATAACTCAAAACTGAAAAAATGCTGAAGGAAAATTACCGTCAATGGTAAAATTTATAAGAGAAGTCTAAGCTATAAACATAATGCGATGAATCAAAGGAGGATTTAAAGGTGTAACGCCGAAGCTAACCTTTATGGTTAATACTCCTAAGAATCAACGTATCTAAGAGAGACAAATGGTGACCCTACCGGGATTCGAACCCGGATTACCAGGATGAGAACCTGGCGTCCTAACCATTAGACGATAGGGCCGTAACTTATGAGATTATAACTTAAAATCAGTCCTTTTTGCATAATTACCTTCGGATTACACTAGCTATTTGAGGATAAATAGTATATAGTAATTTGCTATTCAAAACCGCTGTCCCAAGGCTACTTTAGGTTGTATTGACAACCTATGGTAGTAGTTTAAAATACCATATCTGTAGAAGAATAAATAAATAAAACGATTAGATTGTTACAACTGGAAAAACGAAAAATGACAACTACATTAAAAGACCCAAACAACATCTTAATGACTCAAGGAGGATATGATGCCCTGTTGGAAGAATTGAAGACCTTAATTGAGGTTGATCGTCCTGCGGTTGTACAAGCAATCCAAGACGCTAGAGCTATGGGTGATTTAAGTGAGAACGGGATGTATACTGCAGCAAGAGAAAAACAAGCTTTTCTAGAAGGTAGGATTCGAGAAGTAGAGGATTTAATCAAGAGAGCTGAAATTGCAGCCAAAACTACACGAGATGAAGTTAGTCTTGGTTCACATGTAAAAGTGCAATCTGATAAAGATGTATTAGAATACTATGTTGTAAGTCCAGAAGAAGTTGATTTTAAAACGAATAAAATTTCACATGAATCACCACTTGGACAAGCACTCATGGGAAAAAAATTAAACCAAGAGTTTAATGTTACAGCACCAGTAGGAATCAAAAAGTATAAAATAATTGAAATTAAATAATGGCATTCGATAGTTTTTTAACAGCAGAAGGACACAAAAAAATAAAAGAAGAGTTAGAAATGTTACGAACTGTAGCAAAAGTTCAAATCGCAGAGAAGATAAGAGATGCAAGAGAAATGGGTGATGTACTCGAAAATACAATGTACGATGCATACATCGAAGACCAAGGAAGAATAGAAGGTAGAATAGCAGAACTCGAAGAAATTTTAGGGCGATCACAAGTAATTGAAATAGATTCACTTAAAAAAAGTGACACAGCATCTGTTGGTCACTCTGTAAAAGTAAAATATAATGGAAAAGAAGATTCATTCACTTTAGTTGGAAGTGCAGAAGCAGATCCATCTGAGAAAAAAATTTCAATCGAGTCACCAGTTGGAAAAGCTCTTTTAGGTGCTAAAGTCGGTGAGACTATTGTTGTCGAGACTCCACAAATAAGAGTTGAATATCTTGTAAAAGATATCAGTTAAAATTATGAGCATGTATAATATGCTTATAATATGGAAAATGAATTACTACCTCTAAATCAGTTACGTAAAATCAGAATTGAAAAATTAAACAAACTAAAGCAATTAGGAATTAATCCTTTTGTTTCAAAAGCCTTTAAAGATTATCAAATTTCTGAAATAAAAAATGAGTATGAGAAATATGAAAATACTGAGATAACTCTATCCGGCAGACTGATGTCACTCAGAGAACATGGAGAACTAGTATTTGCAGATTTAGAAGATACAAGTGGAAGAATCCAAATTTACATAAAACATGATGGATTGACTTCTCATAACAGTGAATTAAAAAATATTGGATTTGATGAATTAGGCTTATTAGACATTGGCGATTTTATTCAGGTGACTGGAATTATCACAAAAACAAAACGCGGTGAAATCTCAATCGCTCCGGGAATTATAAAATTACTTACTAAAACAATCAGACCATTACCAAGCCAACATTTCGGATTAAAAGATGAAGAAGAAAGATATCGACAACGTTATGTCGATTTCATATTAAATTCAGATGTTAGAGAAATGTTTATTAAAAAGGCCAAGTTCTGGAATTCTATGAGAAATTTTTTGGTTGCTGAAGGATTCTTAGAAGTTGAAACACCGGTACTAGAAAATACGGCTGGTGGAGCAGATGCCGCACCTTTTGTGACGCACCATAACGCACTTGATATAGATGTATACCTTCGTATCTCAATGGGTGAATTATGGCAAAAAAGGCTTATGGTAGGAATGTTTGAGAAAACATTTGAAATCGGGAGACAATTTCGAAATGAAGGAATGAGTAGGGAGCACCTACAAGATTATTCTCAAATGGAATTCTACTGGGCATATGCAAATTACCTCGATTCAATGGATCTAGTTGAAAGAATGTATAAGTATGTTGCCTTTGAGACTTTTGGAAAATATGAATTCGAGATTAATGGACATAACGTAGACCTTAGTAAAAAGTGGGAGCATGTCGATTATGTAGAGTCTATAAAAAAAGATTCTGGAATAGATATCACTAAAGCCACTGAAAAAGAAATGCATGAATATTTGAAACAAAATAAAATTCACTGTAGTCCAAACGATAAATACCCAAGACTCGTAGATTTATTATGGAAACAAGTAAGAAAAAAGATCGCAGGTCCAGCATTCTTAGTGAATCATCCAGTTGAGGTATCACCATTAGCTAAAAGAAAAGAAGAAAGTCCAAAATTCGTCGAGCGATATCAAATAATATTAGCTGGTAGTGAAATGGGAAATGGATACAGTGAGTTAAATGACCCAATAGATCAGGCAGAACGATTTGAAGAACAACAGAAGATGAGAGAATCTGGTGATGCTGAAGCTCAAATGCATGACTACGATTTTGTTAGAGCCTTAGAATATGGAATGCCTCCAGTTACAGGATTTGGAATAAGTGAAAGATTATTTTCATTCCTAATGGATAAACCAATTAGGGAGTGTGTAATGTTTCCATTATTAAAACCAGAAACCCCTTCAGAAAATGAATAAAGAAGACGCATTAAAACTTTTGCATGCAAATATGGATAACGTGAATCTACGTAGACATTGCTATGCAGTGGGTATAGCCTTGGTCGCCATACGTCAATACTTAGAGAAAAATAAAATGCTAGATGAGAATTCTCCGACAGAAGAAGAATGGGAGATACTTGGAATCTTACACGATTCTGATTATGAAATAACAAAAGATGACTGGGAGCAGCACACTTTAATAACATTAAAATGGTTAAAAGAATCTGGCATGGAAGAAGAACATTCAATTTATAAAGCGATTGAATCCCATAATGCAAAACGAACTGGACTTAGACCTCCAGAGACTCAAATGGAGTGGGCTCTTGAATGCTGTGACGAACTAACTGGTTTTATCGTCGCCTGCGCATTAATCCTTCCAGATAAAAAAATATCTAATTTGACTGCCCAGAGTGTTAAGAAGAAATGGAAACAACCTGCATTTGCAAGAAATGTCCACCGTGAGCAAATCGAGCAATGCCAAGAAAAGCTTAAAATTCCACTTGATGAATTTATAGGTATTGTTTTAGACGTGATGAAGCAAAACGCTGGTACTCTCGCATTATAATTGCAGTTTGTGTAGAATTAACACAGTAAAACAACCATATGTTAGATATCAAATTTATTAGGGAAAACCCAGACAGAGTAAAAGCTACAGTTATTAGCAAAAACTTAAGTGGAAAAGTTGATGTGGATTTAGTCTTAAAGCTAGACGATGAACTGAAAGCTTTGATTCAGGAAGCTGATGGGCTCCGCCAAGAGAAAAATAAAATAGATGCTGAGATGAAAAAAAATCCATCTGAAGATGAGAGAAAAAATCTAATTTCAAATGGTACCGAGATTAAAAATAAACTTAAAGTTCTAGAAGAAAATCTAAACATAAAACAAAGTGAACTGAATGAGAATTTGTTAAAACTTCCAAATGTAACTTCTCCTAAAATGCCAGTTGGTAAGGATGAAGATGAAAATGTATCTGTGAGACAGTGGGGCGAAATTCCGAAATTTGATTTTACTCCTCTGGATCATGTTGAACTGGGTAAGAGATTAAATATTATTGATGTTGAGAAAACCGGTAATATTACAGGGTCACGTTTCTACTATTTTTTAAATGAGGCGGTTTTAATGCAATTTGGAATAGTCCAACTAGTCATGGAGGCTTTAACAAATAGCGAGGTAGTTTCAGAGTTAGCAAAAAAAGCTGGTAGTAATTCAAATAAGACCTTTGCGCCGGTTATTCCACCAGTAATGATAAAACCAGAAGTAATGAAACAAATGGATAGGCTTGATCCAATTGACGAAAGATATGTTTTAAAAAATGATGATTTAGTACTAGTTGGGAGTGCTGAACATACTTTAGGTCCATTACATATGAACGAGATTATCGATGAATCTCAACTTCCAATCAGATATATTGGTTATTCAACTGCTTTTAGACGAGAAGCCGGATCGCACGGTAAAGATGTTAGAGGTATTTTTAGAGTTCACCAATTCGATAAATTAGAAATGGAATCTTTTACTACTGTTGAGCAAGGCGAAATAGAACAAGATTTTATTGTGGCAATTCAAGAATATTTAGTACAAAAATTAGAATTACCTTATCAAGTTGTACAAATTTGCACTGGAGATTCGGGAAAGCCTGACTATAATCAATACGATATTGAGTGTTGGATGCCATCTTACAACCGTTATAGAGAAACGCATACATCAGATTATATGACCGACTATCAGGCTCGAAGATTAAATACAAAATATAAATCAAAGAATGGCGAGAAAAACTATGTTCACATGAATGACGCGACTGCATTCGCCTTAAGCCGAGGGATGATGGCAATTATTGAGAATTATCAGCAAGCAGATGGCTCAGTTGTCGTTCCTAAAGCTTTAAGAAAATACGTCGGCAAAGACGTAATTACTCCAAAAAACTAATCTCAATTATTATAGAATATATACATGTTAGAAATTGCTTACGTGTTAGACCATTATTTGATTTGGTCTACAGTAATACTTGTTCTATATCTGACTTACCGAATTGATAAAGGTAAAGTCTTGGATTTTCTACTCTCTATTGGACTTGCTTTAGTTATTTCCGAAGCACTAAAATATATGTTTAACCAACCTCGGCCTGATGCAACATTCGAAGGATCTAGTTTTCCATCAACACATGCCTCCGTTGCTTTTGCAGTATTCTTTTTCTATTTATTATGTGTAAGAAATCCTAGATATTTAAAGAAAGTCTTAAAAATAGGGGAGGATAACTTAAGCAACCGAAAATTTGCTTTTAGCATATCAGTTTTTGTGGTTCTTCTAAGCTCGGTATTGGTTGCATTACTTCGAGTTTATATTTCTGCACATTATTTAACGGACGTAATTGCGGGAATTTTTGTCGGTTTTATATCTATAATCCCTTTTTTGTTTTACGACGTTAGTAGTAGGAGAGTCCAATGAACTATTTCGAAGCAATAGTCCTTGGAATTGTTCAGGGAATAACCGAGTTTTTACCTGTTTCTTCATCAGGACATTTAATATTAGTTCCTTATCTTCTTGGTTGGGAGATTCAGGATTTGTCTTTTGATGTTGGTTTGCATGTTGGTACCGCTTTGGCAGTATTAATTTACTTTAGGTCAGATTGGGTCTTAATGATAAGGAGTTTTTTTAAAGATCTATCAGTTTCACATAAGTACCCTGGGAATTTTGGCCTTGGTGTATTACGACGTGAGTCTCGGTTATTCTTATATATAATTGTAGCGACGATTCCGGTTGGAATAATTGGCCTACTACTAGAGAAACCAATCGAAGAATTTTTTAGAAGTCCCCTATTGGTTTCACTTATGCTAATACTTGTGTCCGCTGTCATGTATTTTGCCCATCTCTACAATAAACGTAATCAAGGACAAAAAGATGCAGAATCCTTTATTGATGTATTGTTGGTATCACTCAGTCAGGCACTCGCACTAATTCCGGGGACTTCCAGATCAGGAATAACTATTTCAAGTGGCTTATTTCGTGGTTTTTCGAGAGAGAATGCCGCAAGAATTTCATTTCTACTGGCAACTCCAATTATAATTGCCGCTGCGATATTTCAGCTACCAGATGCGTTTTCATCTGGCGATATTGATGCAGGACTAATGCTAACGGGTCTATTAACTTCGTTTGTTGTAGGGTATGTATGTATTAAGTGGTTTCTGGCTTTTCTTAAGAAATACTCGCTTGTTCCATTCATTATTTACAGGCTACTTCTTGCTTTACTGATAATCCTTACTGTACTTGCAAAATAAAGGTGTTTAATCTATTGTACTTGAGTATGCTAACAAACATTTTTGGTAAATTGACCAATAGCAATGACTTCAAATTAACTAAAATAAAACCGATTGTAGAGAAAATTAATGCACTTGAAGAAAAGTATTCGGATATGACGCAAGAGGAGTTAAGAGACGTCGTAAAAGGCTGGCAAGAAGAACTAAGGGGAGACAAGCACAATTCTCCCGAGGCTATAGAACAGAAATTAAATGAAATTCTGCCTGATGCTTTTGCGGTTGTAAGAGAATCATCAAAAAGAACAATGAACCAAAGGCACAGAGATGTTCAGTTAATGGCTGGAATTGTTTTACATCAAGGCAAAGTTGCCGAGCAAAAAACTGGTGAAGGTAAGACGCTAACGGCTACTCTTCCCCTATTCCTTAATTCCTTGTCAGGAAAAGGTGCGCATTTGGTTACTCCAAATGATTATTTATCTAAACATGGCGCTGGCTGGTATGGACCTGTTTATGATTATCTTGGATTAAAAGTCGGAGTAATTGTAGATCAAGGATCCTTTGTATTTGATCCTGAATATATTGCTGGAGATGAAATTGATTACTACTCCAAAAAACTAAAACCATGTAACAGAGGTGAAGCATATATGTCTGATATTACTTACGGTACAAACAGCCAATTCGGGTTCGATTATCTTCGAGATAATATGATTGAATCATTAAATCGAGCTGTTCAGAGAAATCCAAGAGGTGGATTTTGGTCACAGAATTTTGCAATCGTTGATGAGGTCGATTCAATTCTTATTGATTTTGCAAGAACACCACTTATTATTTCATCGACTCCAACAAATTCTGATACGCAAAAATATGCACAGTATTCTACCTTGGCTGATGATTTAATTAAAATAACTGATTATCTAGTTGATGAAAAACAAAGAAGTGTTACTTTGTCGGAACTTGGTATAAACAAAATCGAAAGACGTTTAGGAGTTAGTAATTTATATGAGACCGACTTTGAAACTATTCATAGAATTGAAAATGCTCTAAAAGCTAAAGAATTATTCGCAAAGGATAAAGACTACGTGGTTAAGGATGGAGAGATTTTTATTGTAGACCAATTCACTGGACGTATATTGCAAGGCAATAGATGGAGCGAAGGATTACATCAAGCGATTGAGGCAAAGGAGAAAGTTACTGTCAAGGCAGAATCTAGGACGGTTGCTACTATTTCGTACCAAAATTACTTCAGATTATATAAAAAGCTTGGTGGAATGACGGGTACCGCCCAGACAGAAGCGGAAGAATTATTTAAAATATATTCTTTGGATGTTGTTTCGATTCCAACATTTAAACCATTAGCAAGGATTGATAAAGCTGATCTTGTTTATAAAACGGAAACTGCAAAATACAGGGCCATAGCTAAAGATATTGCTGAAAGATTCCAAAAGGGGCAACCAGTATTAGTCGGAACTACCTCTGTTGAGAAATCACAGCTTCTAGCAACATTTTTAAAACGTTTGAAGATTCCACACGAAATTCTAAATGCGAAAAATCATGCACGTGAGGCTTTAATTATTTCTCAAGCTGGTAAAAAAGGTTCGGTAACTGTTTCAACAAACATGGCAGGTAGAGGAGTCGATATCATATTAGGTGGAGATCCATATTCAGATAGCAGTTATAAAGAAGTTATCGAGGTAGGAGGTTTGTATGTAATCGGAACAGAAAGACATGAATCTCGAAGAATTGATAACCAATTGCGTGGTAGATCAGGTAGACAGGGCGATATAGGAGAATCAAGATTCTACTTGTCGTTACAAGATGACTTGATGAGAATTTTTGGAGGCGAGCAGATTCAAAACATAATGAATCGTTTAAAGATTGATGAGAATGTTCCTATTGAATCCGGATTAATTTCCAAAGCAATAGAAGGATCCCAAAAGAAAGTCGAAACTGTTAATTTTGATCGAAGGCGCTCGATCGTTGAATACGATGATGTAATGAATGTTCAGAGAGAAACAATTTATGCTATTCGCAGAAAATTTTTATTAGAAACAATTGGTGAGAATGGTGAAGAATTTTTAAACTGGGTAAAAGAAAAAGTAAATTCATTTGTCGAAAATTCTAATATTGAAGAAATTTTTGAAAAGAATCTTAAAAAACATGGTGATAAAATTTGGCCAGCAGTTGTCTCTAAAGTTTCCTTAGATGTCATGGATGTATATTGGATGGACCATATTGATACCATGTCGAATCTAAGAGATGGAGTCAGACTAAGGTCATACGCTAATATTGATCCTCTCGTAGAATATAAAAAAGAATCTAGGGAGTTGTTCCAAACTTTACAAAATCAAATCTGGGCGGATATTGTTGAGAAATTATCAAAGGTTGATGTAAAGGTCGCTTATAATACTCCAAATAACGAAGCTCCACTTCCACAGCAAAAAGAAATTGCTAATACTAATCCTGAATATGGTGTTGCGGATGAGTCTGCTGAAGTTACTGGAAGGCCTTTATCTAACTCCCCTATTCCAACTAAAAGAGATCTAGGAAGAAATGAACCATGTTGGTGCGGTAGCGGGAAGAAGTACAAGAAGTGTCACTATCCAAATTAAATTATTTTCCAGCAGCTTTTACCTCACTGTTTAAGATACCGGTGGTATCTTCACTAGTGTTCCCATATGCAATATGATTCGCGTGCTTTAGGTTAAATATTGTTTTTATATAAGAGTTAACTTCTCTAGCATTCATTTTTCTTATAATCTTATTTAATTCCTCGATCGCGTAGACATCTTTATTGTAGAAAACAGCGTTTCTAATTCTAATGGCATTTCTATGAAAACTATCCATATCAATTAGATTTCGATTAATTAGAAATTCCTTGAAATGTTTTAATTGTTTCTCTGTAATCCCATTTTTATATAAGGTATCTAATTCCTCAAGTAAAACGTGGAGGGCTTTGTGATATAGGTGAGGTGCAATTTCAAAATAAATCTCTATATACGAAAACTTTTTATAGATTGAAAAAGACGTTGAAACGGAATATAACAAACCTTCTTCTTCTCTAAGCCTCTTATTTAGTAAGCTAGTTGAAATTCCAGTTAAAATTACCCTTATAAGATAAGTCATTGTACTTTCATAAGTTGTAAGTGATTCGCCATCTTTAAATGGAAATACCGATGAGTGCATTATTAAATTAGTTTTTTTATCATTTTTCACTAGTAATTTCTTTTTTAGAATATCATCATCGGGGTATGAATATTTTGTATTTCCACCTATTGCAGCTCCGTAATATTTCTTTATGAGTTCCTTGGTTCTATCTACATTAAAGTTTCCTGCAACCGTTAATAAAATGTTTTGCGGTTCGTGCATCTTTTTATAGTGATTAAGAAGTTGTCTACGTGTAAATGATTTAACCGTATCTTTAGTTCCCCCGGTTTCCAAAGAATAGCCTGATTTTTTAGCAAGTAGGCTATTCATTATATACTCGTTGTTTCTATGGTAAACATCATCTTCGTATTTTGATAGCTCGTCTAGGATGATTGAGCGCTCTTTTTCTATGTATTTAGGGTTAAAAGTACTTTTATATAGTATTTGATCCATTAAATCTAGGCCAAAGTCTAGCTTTTTATAAGGTAAATTCACGGTATAGGACACATATTCGCTAGATGTGCCACCATTTGTGCTGGCTCCGTTATACTCGGCGATTTCGTTGAAAAGCTTCTTATTTGGGTACTTTTCGGTCGCGGTAAGAGACATATGCTCTACAAAGTGTGAAATTCCTTGATTTTGCTCGTTTTCGAGGGCTGCACCAAGGCGTGTACTGGCTCCAATATCCACAGAATACGAATTTCTTGATTTAATGAGCAAAACCTGCATTCCGTTTTTGAGTTTGTATGTTTCGTAGTGGATTTTCACTTTCCAATTATAACCCATAGCAACCAATTTGTACCACCCTAAAAATAGGCTTGAAAATACGCTCGATATAGACTATCATCTATACGATGGACGCAAAATGTACCGCATGCTTCAAGAATCTTGGAATTGAATCTCGATTCAAGATCTTTGAATATATAAAAACAAATAAAGAAGTATGTGAAGGTGATATAACATCCTATATCAAATTAAAACAACCGACGGTTAGTTATCATTTGGATGCAATGCATTCTGCAGGATTAATAAATAAAAATCCTTCTGGTAAAAAAATATTACTAACAATTAATAAAAATTGTCCGCACAATGGACACAAGTGTATAGTGAAAGAGAAATGTTAAAAATTAAAAATTTGAAATCGAACAGAGAAGATAAAGAAATATTAAAAGGAATTGATATAGAAATTAATCCCGGTGAAATTCATGCAATCATGGGTCCAAATGGTAGTGGAAAATCTACTTTGGCAGCTACATTAATGGGACACCCTGCACTCGTGGTTACTTCTGGAGAGGTCGAGATGGACGGTAAAAATTTACTTGAAATGGAAGTAGATGAAAAAGCCAGGGAAGGTTTATATTTAGCTTTTCAATATCCAACAGAAATTCCCGGTGTATCTTACACCGAGTTTTTAAGACTTGCATACAATACCGTTCAAAAACATCGACAAGGAGACGATTTCAGAAATCTTTCTCCGATTAAATTTAGAAGATTTCTTGAAGATAAAATGGAAAACATTCACATGGATAAATCTTTTTTGGAACGCAATTTGAATGAAGGATTTAGCGGTGGAGAAAAGAAGAAATCAGAGATCTTACAAATGGCTGTATTAGAGCCTAAATATGCAATTCTAGATGAAACAGATTCGGGATTAGATGTATCAGCTTTAAAAATTGTCGGTGAAGGTGCTAAAAAATTAGCAAAAGATTTGGGAATCGGAATGATTGTAATAACACACTATAAAAGACTCCTAGAATATTTAAATCCAGATAAAGTACATGTACTTTATGCAGGAAAAATCGTAGCTTCGGGTGGTCCTGAATTGGCAACCACTTTAGATAAAGAAGGTTACGAGAAATACATTAAATAATCATGGCTAAAACATTAAGTAATCAAGAACAACAATTGAAGAATGACTTGAATTACGCTGAGGGTTTTTCAATGCCGGATACTTCTACAACATTTAGAACTCGCAAAGGTTTAAATGAGGATGTCATTAGAGAAATTTCAAAGATGAAAAATGAGCCACAGTGGATGTTAGATTTTCGATTAAAATCCTACAAAATATTTCTAGAAAAACCAATGCCAAATTGGGGCGGAGATTTAAGCGGAATAGATTTCGACGATATATATTATTATGTAAAGCCCTCTGACCGACAAGAAAAAAGTTGGAATGATGTCCCCGACGAAGTTAAAACCACTTTTGATAGATTAGGAGTACCGCAGGCCGAGAGAGATTTTTTATCAGGTGTTAAGGCTCAATATGATTCCGAAATAGTTTACGGATCTTTAATAAAGGAATTACAAGATCAAGGGGTCATTTTCCTTGGTACTGATGAAGCACTAAAAAAGTATCCTGAATATTTCGAACAATACTTCGGAACGATAATTCCGCCTTCAGATAATAAATTTGCGGCTTTAAATAGTGCAGTCTGGTCAGGTGGTTCTTTTATATATATTCCAAAAGGTGTAAAAATTGAAAAACCATTACAAGCTTACTTCAGAATTAACTCCGATCATATGGGGCAGTTCGAACGAACCTTAATTATTTGCGAGGAAGACTCATTTGGACACTATGTAGAAGGATGTTCTGCTCCAGTTTATAGCGATAGTTCATTGCACTCTGCAGTTGTAGAAATAATCGTAAAAAAAGGGGCCAGATTTAGATACACTACAATCCAAAATTGGTATAAGAATGTTTATAATCTTGTAACTAAGAGGGCCTTTGCCTATCAGAATGCCACAATGGAATGGATTGATGGAAATATAGGCTCAAAAGTCACAATGAAATATCCTTCTGTGTTCTTAATGGAAGAAGGCGCCAGGGGTGAAGTTATGTCGTTGGCTTTTGCAAAAGATGGGCAGCACCAAGATACTGGAGCTAAGATGGTCCACCTGGCGCCGAATACTTCCTCGAACATAATATCCAAATCAGTTTCTAAAGGTTCTGGACGTGCTACTTATCGTGGAATGGTAAAAGTAATCAAGCGGGCTGAAAATGTTAAATCGAATGTAGTTTGTGATGCCCTCCTGCTTGATCCTGAATCAAGAACTGACACTTATCCATTTATGAAAATTGAAAATAAAAAAGTTAAAATCGGACACGAGGCTAGTGTTAGTAAGGTCGGTGAGGAGCAATTATTTTATTTAATGAGCAGAGGATTAAGTGAAGAAGCTTCCGCTGCTTTAATTGTTAATGGTTTTATTGAACCAATTATTAAATTACTTCCGATGGAATACGCTGTCGAATTAAATAGATTGATTGAATTAGAGATGGAAGGCTCGGTTGGCTAATGAAAATAATTAAAGTATCTAATAACCCAATCAAAAAAGTTTTAGAATTTACAAAGGATGAGGATATATTATTAGTAAGTAATACTGGTGGTGAAGCCGATTTTGAAATTGTTTTAAATGCCGAAGGAATTACAGTTAATGTGTTTGGAATTGTGTTTCTACAAAAAGATGAACATCTGAAATTAAAAACTAAGAGTATTCATGCTGTGCCAAATACTTTCTCGAGGGTACATTTAAAAGGGGTATTTGCAGATTCATCAAAAATGGATTATGAAGGATTAATTAAAATTGATAAGAATGCTCAACTTTCGGATGCATATTTGCAAAATGACAATTTACTAATTGGTGATAATGCAGTGGTTAATTCATCGCCTCAACTCGAGATTTGTGCCGATGATGTTAAGGCCTCCCATGGCGTTACTATTTCCTCTTTCGAGGATGAATATGTTTATTATTTGATGTCCCGCGGTTTAGATGAATCAACATCGAGACAAATGCTAGTATATGGGTTTTTAAATGACATAATAAAAAAAATCGATAAAGAGCATACACTTGAATTAGATCAATTAATTCCAGCACTTAAAAATGAAGAATTATAAATTCGATTTCCCCATATTTAAACGTAAAGTCCACGGAAAGCCTCTTGTTTATTTAGATAGTGCCGCGACTTCGCAAATTCCAAAAGTAGTTGTTGATGCGATGAATGAATACGAATTTAATCATAGGGCAAATGTGCATCGTGGAGTCCATCTGTTAAGTGAAGAGTCTACGTTGATGTATGAGAGTGCTAGAAAAAAGGTTGCGAATTTTATCGATGCGAATGTTCCTGAAGAAATTGTATTTACAAGAAATGCCACTGAATCAATCAACTTAGTTGCTTACTCCTGGGGAGAAAAAAATATAAAACAAGGTGAAATTATATTAGTTTCAGAAGCAGAACATCATTCAAATTTAGTTCCTTGGCAAAATTTAATTTCGAGGACAGGATGTGAGGTCGTTTATATTCCTGTAAATGAAGATGGATTTGTCGATATAAAAAACACCAAGGTCGACTGGGAAAGAGTTAGGCTAGTCGCATATGCACATATCTCAAATGTTCTAGGATCTATTAATGATGTTAAAGAAATTAATAAATGTATAAAAAAAAGGGTAATCGAAGCAAAACACCTAAAAGCAGAACAAGCGAATTCTAAAATGCATTTTCCAAGAATTATTATCGATTCATCACAAGCTGTTCCCCATATGCGGGTAAGTGTTAAAAAGTTAGGTGCTGATTTTGTGGCTTTTAGTGGACATAAAATGTATGGTCCTATGGGTATTGGCGTTCTATGGATAAATCGAGATATTTTTCATGAATTAAAGCCATTTATTCTTGGTGGAGGTATGATAAAAGAAGTTCATTTAGATCACACAACCTATGCGCCAATGCCAGAGATGCTTGAAGGTGGAACGCCAAATGTTTCAGGAGCAGTTGGTCTAGCTGCTGCATGCGAATATATTTCAAACATCGGTTATGATGAAATTTCACGACTAGAAGAAGAAGTTATGCAATATGCATTAGGTCAACTAAATAGAGAGGATATTAAGATATATGGTACTGTTGATTCCAAAAAAAGAGCGTCACTCATTTCTTTTAACGTGAAAAAAATTCCATCTCACGATCTGGCGTCAGTTTTAGATGCAGAAGGAGTTGCTATAAGAAGCGGACAACATTGTGTAATGCCATGGCATATGAAAAATCTTTTACAAACAACAGCTAGAGTAAGTTTAGGAATTTATAATACAAAAGACGATATAGATTCATTGGTTAAAGCAATCGATAAAGCGAAGATTATACTAACAAGCTAACATGAACAATTTGTATTCAAAGGAACTTTTACACTATTATAAAAACCCACAGTATAAAGGTGGAGTTGAAAAAATGAACTATAAGTCTAACGATACAAATTTGTCGTGCGGTGATTCTGTTACATTGGGTTTTAATATCGAAAATCAAAAGTTGTCTGATTGCAGGTTTGAAGGGGACGGGTGTATGGTCTCAATGTCATCAAGTGAAATACTTTGTGAAAACTTAGTTGGCAAATCTATTAGCGAAATCAGAAGGCTAACAGACGAAGATTTTTTAAATTTATTGGGTTTTGAGCTGACAAATTCTAGAAAGAAATGTGCTTTAACAAGTTTTAGAGCCTTAAAGAAAGGCTTAGAAGTATATGACAACTAAAAAAAATATCGATACAAAAAAAGTCCCAATGGTTGGTAAGACAACAAATATTGCTGAAATCGTCTACAATCATCCAGAAGTGGCAGAGGTTATGCTTGGCTATGGTCTGCACTGCGTAGGATGTTTTGCTAGCGCATTCGACACTATTGATGAAGGTGCTAAATCACACGGGATGACAGACGAAGAAGTTGATGAGATGATTGAAGAAATTAATTTAGTTCTATCAGGCGAAGCGAGTTTAGATGATTGATAAAAATATAAAAATTGGAAAAGTCGTAGTTGATCGAGATATTTGTATAGGAGCAGGACCATGTGCGGTATTAGCGCCACATACTTTTAAAATAGTAAATGGTAAGGCAGAAATTATAGACATAACCACTGATACTGTAGAAGATATAATAGATGCAGCAAAGAGCTGTCCTGTATTAGCAATTACAGTGTATGATGTAGAAGGGACTGTAATTTATCCAAAATAAATATGCCAATAAATGCAAAAGCAAAGCTAATTGAGAAAAAGAATTTAACCGCAAAGATTTTATATCTCAAATTTGAGATGACTGAACCGGATGCTATTAATTTTTCTCCAGGACAATATGTAAGCATGGATATTGGTGGAGGAACTAGAAGGGAATACTCAATAGCGTCTTCTCCACTTGATGACAATAAGAGTTTTGAGATTGTTGTTGATACAACTCCAAAGGGTGCAGGATCACAATACCTACTAGATCTTGAGGTAGGAAGTGAAATTAGTTTTCTAGGTGAAATTGGCAATTTTGTTTTACCTGAAGTATTAGCTCCTAACTTATTTTTTATAGCAACCGGTACTGGCATAACGCCTCTAAAATCCATGATTGAATCAATTGTGCTAAACGTAGAAGATGATAATTTAAATGTCTATGTTTACTACGGCACACGTACACATGAGGAAGTTATATATAAAGAACTTTTTGAAAAATATCTTAGTGAAAAGAGAATTGACGATTACAAAATATATATTTCACGTGAGGATAATCCAACGGATGGAAAGACAGGATATGTTGGAGATTTTATTGACACGTTCGATAAATCTGCTTTTCCTGATGCGCAATTTTTTATTTGTGGAAACGGAAATATGATTAAAACAGTAGAACAAAAATTACTTCAAGCACAAGTTAATGCTTCACAAATTTTTTATGAGAAGTACTATTAATAAGAGATATGCAAATTAAAGGATTTAAAGAATATTTTTTCGAACAGTTAGCTAAATTTACTCCAGAAGAACGTGAAATATTCGACCGAATTTATCAGGTTTGGGAAACTAATGGAGAATTAATTCCACCTAAAGAAATGTACTCTTGGATCGAATCGACTTTTGGGGATATTGAGGCAGTAAAAAAACAATCATTCTTAAAGATAACAAATAAAATCACTTACGAAGGAGCTATTTTCAATGAGCTTAGAACCATGCGACCAGTTGTAGGAGATACAAATTTTGCAGAAGTAATTGAAGAAATACATTCATCAAAGAACAGCCCTTTTTCAAAGCCACTAACTGGTACTCCAGAAGATGTTTTTGGTCGTATTAAAGGTGAATATTGTATAACAGCCTCAAATATTGCCAAATATGATGGCTTACATGGTCTGGTTGTGTTTGATGATCATGATCCATTACTTTTTTCCAGAAAACGAGTAAAAGACTATCTTAACGTGGCAACTAGATGGTTTTTACAGGCAAATAAGGTAAATCCGAAAGCAATTTATCCACTTTTCACATGGAATTGTCTATGGAAAGCAGGTTCATCTATTATTCATGGACATGCGCAACTTGCGTTGACAGAGGGGCAAGCCTATTCAAAAGTAGAAGCCCTACGTCACCACGCATTAAAATATCAAGAACAGTATAGGTCAAATTATTTTGATGATGAATTTACCATTCATGAGAAATTAGGTTTGGCAATGAAAATCGGAAATGAGAGGATAATTGTTAAAATTACTCCAATTAAGGATAAGGAGTTATTAATACTTTCGGATGGGTTTGACACCGATCTTGCTTTTACGATAAGTGATTTATTGACAAGTTTGAAGGAAACCTTAGGGGTTGTAAGTTTCAATCTTGCGTCAATACTACCTCCTACAAGAAAAACGCCTGAAATATGGGATCATGTGCCTGTTGTAACAAGAATTGTAGATAGAGGAAAATTAACATCAAAAACTGCTGATATCGGAGCTATGGAATTATATGGTCAGAGTGTAATCGAAACTAGCCCATACACAGTGTTTAGTAAACTCCAAAACTCGCTAACGAAGTAAAAATCTACTAGAATAGTTTTAATGACATTTCCCGAGTATCTATTGCGTTTTGTAGCATTTGATTTCCATTATAAGTACTTCCGATTGCTTTATAGGGTAATAGTAAAAGTAAGTCATAAATTCGGATTTGTACAAATGTTTAGAAGTTTGTTCAAGCCACTTTTTGGTACACCAGGGTTAGGTTCTAGAATTCAGGGTCTGATAATAAGGTCTACAGCGATTTCTATTAGTCTCGTTATATTATTGTTTGTAGCTATCTTTGGTATTTCGATTTACTTGTCTTTTTTTGCTCTTGTTTTTTACGCTTTTGAAACTAATTTAGCTCTGGGATTTTCCTATTTAGGATTAATCATATTGATTAAAATTTTGAATTACACCTACTATCCCATCCAGACGATAGTAAATTATGAACGATTGGATGAGTATGCTAACAGCGGAGATGTTACTCATCGTGCCTTCCTTCAAAAAATCCACGATTTGGAATATAAAGAAGCTTTAGATCAATTATTCACGAATAAGTATGTAGTTGATTTTCTATCCCGATCTGAATTAGATGGAAATAAATTAAAAAAGTTTCTAGGTCAACAGATTAGTAATTATAAGTCTGCTGATTTTATGAATAAAATGGTTGAAATTAATCAAGAGGTTAAATTTAATCACATTAAGCATCAACTATTTTTAGTGAGTTTAATTTTATTATGTGATGAAGATGAGCGATACTTGGCTTCACTTAATATAGACAGCAAAACGCTGATAAAATATTTAAAATTTACAGCGTTCTATATCAAACATAGCCACTATATTTGGCAGGATGAATATCAACTTCCTCCTTCAGGTGGATTGGATAAGGATTGGGCAGTTGGATATACAGGAGTATTAAATCGTTCCGGTACTGATTTAACAAAGCTTGCCCTAAAAGGCATGATGCCAAGATTAGTAGGAAGGAGTGATGTCAAGAATAATGTTATATCGGCACTTACGAAAAATTCCCGTAATAATGTTTTACTTATAGGTGAGCCCGGATGTGGGAAAACTACTTTCGTTAAAGCTTTATCTCGGGAGATTGCACTTGGTACCTCCATTCCAAAGCTAAAATACAAAAGAATATTTTCACTTGATATTGGATCCATAACTTCGGGGACACAAGGTGAAATTAATAATCGATTGGTGAAAATAGTTAAAGAATTAGAATCCTCAAAAAATGTAATTATTTTCATTGATGAGATACATTCGATTTCCTCCAACGCAAGTGAAGACCCTAATGCCGTTCCTATTTTCTCAGTTCTCGAGCCATATCTATCTGATGGAAGATTTCAGTTTATTGGTACCACCTCTAAGAAAAATTATAATAAATATATTGCTCCTAATGGTTCATTTTCTAAAGCATTTGAAATCGTGGAAATGAGATCTGCAGATGAAATGGAAACATATGAAATTATGGTCGATTCTATGAAGAAAATCGAGAGCAATTCATCCATAAAGATTTCATATTTAGCTTATGCAAATTCTTACACTTTTGCAGGAAGATATATAACAAATCGAGGCTATCCCGATAGTGCAATTGAGCTTCTCAACCGCGCACTATCCATATTATCCAAACGAAACTCAATCATTACCGGTGAGGACATTGCCAACGTAGTTTCCAGTTTGTATAAAGTTCCAGTAAATGCAATTAATGACGATGAATCTGCCAAGCTCCTAAATATTGAAAGTGTTTTACATAAACGGGTTATTGGTCAAAATGCAGCAATTACAGCAATCTCAAACGCACTAAAGAGAGCTCGAGTACGGGTAAGAGATCAGCAAAAACCAGTTGCTAGCTTTTTATTTGCAGGTCCTACTGGAGTCGGTAAAACTGAAACCGCAAAAGCCTTAGCCGAATTATATTTCGGAAGTAATGATTATATGGTCCGAATCGATATGTCAGAATTTAATGATCCTCTTTCGGTAAATAGATTAATTGGTGATTCAAGAAATCCAGGGCAACTATCTACTGCAATTAAAGATCGGCCATACTCGCTCGTTCTACTAGACGAAATCGAAAAATCTGCAAAAGAGGTTCAAAATTTATTTCTTCAAATACTTGACGATGGCAGATTAACTGATGGCGATGGTAATTTAATTAATTTTACGAATACTATAATCATCGCTACTACAAACTCCGCTACAAAAGAGATAACGGCATCTCTAGCATCTAATCCTGATCAAACCGATATATCGGTTATGACACTTGACGTTTTGAAAAAATATTTTCCGATGGAATTTCTAAATCGTTTTAATAACATAGTTCCATTTACTCCACTTAGTAGAGATGAGATTAAGCAAATTGTAAGGATAAAATTAGACAAGCTAGAAGAAAGATTAGCAACAGAATATAAAATAAGAGTTACTTTTTCTGATACAGCAATTGAAGAGATTGCAAATGAGGGTTATTCTATTGAGTGGGGAGCTCGTCCAGTAAATAGAGTAATCGAAGATAAAGTTGAAACAAGCATTGCCCAAAAGATTATTCAGAAGGAACTAAAGCCTGGAGACTCCTATGAATTTACAAGTATATGAATCTAATAGATCGATCTAATCAAATCCTAGCGAGTCTAAATAAAGGGGCTGTTGTTGAAGAACTTAATGCAATTGAGGCGCAAATGAATACTGATGGGTTTTGGGCTGACATTAAGTCTTCTTCCAAAATATCCCAACAATACACAACACTCAAAAAGAAACTTGATTCAATTGAATTATTAGAGCTAGCTGTTGCTTCGAAAGATGAAAAGCTTCTTACTGAATTAGTCGAGAATAATGAAGAGAATTTATATTTATCTGGTCCATACGATAAGAATAACTGCTATCTTTCAGTGTACGCAGGAGCAGGAGGAACAGAAGCTCTAGATTGGGCTGAGATGTTACTTCGTATGTACATGAGATATGCAGAGAGAAAGGGATGGGAAGTTAATCTAATAGACAAAACAGATGGAGATGAGGCGGGTATCAAGACTGCTACTATCAAAATCGACGGGGAAAACCTTTACGGTTTTCTTAAATCCGAGAATGGAACACACAGACTAGTTAGACAATCACCATTTAATGCCCAGAATCTACGTCAGACATCTTTTGCTGGAGTAGAGGTAATACCTGAAATTGAAGATTCTGGTGACATTATAATAAAAGATGAGGATTTACAATTTACAACGATGAGGGCCGGTGGAGCTGGGGGACAGCATGTAAATAAAAATGAAACGGCTGTTCGAATAAAACATATTCCAACCGGAGTTGTTGTTGCAAGCCAGCAAGAAAGAAGTCAACTTAAAAACAGAGAGACGGCAATGCGTATGCTTATGTCCAAACTTATTAAATTAGAGACTGATAAATTGGAACAAGAGAAAAAGAATGTAAAAGGTGAACACAAAACAGCTGGGTGGGGTAATCAAGTTAGGTCTTACGTTTTGCAGCCATACAAATTAGTTAAGGATCACCGTACAGAGGTTGAGTCAACAAACCCAGATGATGTACTTGACGGTAATTTAGATCAATTCATAAGGGCTGGTTTGAAGCTAGGTAATTAGTTTATCTGTTATAATAGTTATTGTTAATGGAACCTGCTCGATCAAACGGAAAAACTGAAAATCCGTTGGATGATAATGCCATTCAAGCACTGGAAAAAGCTTTCCAGCAAGATATCACCAACCCTATAGAAGACACTCATAATTCGGGACTCAAAGTTGTCTCCGTTGTCATTGTATTGATATTAATTAGTGGAATCGGAATACTATATTTAAGTAGCACTTTATCAAACAAGGATCAATTGTCGGGGAGTAATATTATTCCAGTTTCAGATAACGCTGTTGTTAGATTAGGTAGTTCGAATAAAGAAATTAAGGATATCTATGGAAAAGTTTTTACGGTAAAGGACCAAAACGTTGATTTCAGATACGAATTGGTAAAGCTAAGTGGCGAGAAAATGGGATATCTTACTTCTGAAAAACTTGATTTGTCATTAGTTGAAGGAATGACAGTGTATGTTGATGGAAAGATCGACAAGATGATAAATGATATTCCTGTTATAGTTGTAGAGTCAATAGAGTTTAGTAACTGACATGCCAGATAAAATCATTGAATTTAAAAATGTAACAAAGATTTATGACGATGGAACTACGGGTTTGGATAATGTCGATTTATCTATTGATAAGGGTGAATTTATTTTTTTAATAGGTGCATCTGGTGCTGGTAAAACGACTCTAATGGAGCACATTGTCAGAGAGGAAATCCCAACGAGCGGTAATATTACAATTGATGGGATAGATTTAGGCAGTATTAAGAAAAAAGATATTCCAACATTACGTCGCAAAGTTGGATTTATATATCAGGATTTTAAATTACTGGGATCAAAAAACGCATTTGAGAATATTGCATTTACATTAGAGGTGGCCGATAAAACCGACGAGGAAATTAATAAATTAGTTCCGAATTTACTACATCTTGTTGGATTAAGTGGAGCTGAGAAGAAATTTCCAAATCAACTTTCAGGTGGAGAAAAGCAGAGGCTAGCAATTGCTAGAGCACTAGCAAGTGAACCTCAAATAATACTTGCAGATGAGCCAACGGGAAATCTAGATAGAAGTTCGTTATGGATTGTCGTTGATTTAATAAATAAAATTAATGAATGGGGGACAACAATTATTTTTGGAACACACGATTATGAAATTGTTAATACATTAAAGAAACGTGTTGTACATCTCGATAAAGGAAAAATAATTTCAGATAAAAAGGAGGCTAAATACGATGATTAGTAGAGTTTTTAAAAAAGCCTTCGCAAATGTTACTAGGAGTGGGTGGAGAGCATTTATGATTACTTTTATGATGACAATAACCTATACCATGTTAGGTTTATTGTTATTAGTACTTTTTTTCTCAACTCAGCTCGCGAGGTTCTTCGTTGAGAAGCCTGAGATAATAGGTTTTTTTAATGATGGTGTAGAAGAGAAGAGGATTTTAGAGATTAAAAATGAACTTGAAAACAAACCTTTTGTCGTTGAGGTTTCATATATATCTAAAGAAGAAGCATTGGAATCATTCATTGAAGAAAATAAGGATAATCAGGAAGTACTAGAGAATTTGACTGTGAATCCTTTTCCTGCGCATTTAAACGTAAAAGTTGATTCACTAGACAGAATTGAAGAAATCGCAAACTACTTTAGTAATAATGATCAAATTTCTGACGTAATAGACTCACTCGGAGTAGTTGATACATTAAGAAAAATCGTCACAGGTATACAGATATTTGGAATAGGTTTGCTTGTTATATTCTCATTCGCAACATTTATGTTGGTATTTTTGGCAATTGGTTTGACGATTTATTCGCAGAGGGATGAATTGCGAGTTATGAAATTAGTCGGGGCATCGAATTGGTATACCAGAGGGCCGTATATTGTTCAAAGTTTACTATATGGAATAGTATCGTCATTGATTGCTTGTTTAATTGTTGGAGCTTTTATATATTTCCAATACAACAATGTTGTATCATCATTGCTTGGGGCACTAGAAGTAAAAGGGATTAGTTTGCAAGATATTATAATCGGTTTTAGTATTCAGATAGCATTTGCTGTATTCCTCTCCTGGTTAAGTAGCTATATTGCCACCAAGCGATATATTTCATACTAAATATGATGTTAGGCAAATTAATAAAAAGAGAATACATCAGAGCTTTAGTCATCCTCGTATTAATAATTTCAGTTGGGTTTATTGCATTGCATATAAATTATGTTTTTGCCCAAACAACAGGCACTGGTTCAACCTCACTCGAACAACAAATCAAAGATTTAGAAAAAAAAATTGATAACACAAAAAATCAGGCACAAAGTTTATCTAAAGAAATATCAACACTACAAAATAATATTGATTTAAAAACAGTACAAATTAAGCAAGCTGAATACGAGATCGATAGGAAACAAAAAGAATTAGGAATCCTGAATGAGGATATAAAACTTATGGAAATTAGATTGGATAGGCTAGATGAAAGAATTTTGTACCACGAAGATCTATTATCAGAGAGAATTAAGCAGCAATATATAGATAAGAAGCATAGTATGCTAGAAGTCTTAATAGATTCCGATGGTTTTGGTGGCTTTTTCGCAAAGCTTAATTACTTGGATCGAATACAGGCTGAAGACAAAGTATTAATAGATAAAATGTCTTCAACAAAAGGCAATTATGAAGATCAACAAGAACTTTTAGAAGATAAGAAAAATGAAGTGGAAGAAATCAAAAAACAGATTGAAAGTCAAAAAGCACAGGCTGAAAGTTTTAAAGTTAGCTTAGAGTCTCAGAAGAGCGAAAAAGATAGTTTGCTGAGTAAAACTAAGAATAATGAGAAAATTTACCAAGATTTATTGGAGGATGCAAAAAGAGAATTATCCCAAATTCAAAATGCTGCTTCAACAGTTATTAGGACAGGTGAAGGTGAAAAAGTTAAAAAAGGCGAAGTCATTGGTACAATGGGAAACAGCGGATTTTCAAGCGGTGCACATTTACATTTTAGTGTTTATAAATATTCGAGAGACGATTTCGAGGATCAATCTAGATGGGGATGGTATTACAGCAATTATACCGATCCAATTAACTACTTGAAGTCAAAAACAGTAAGATGGGGAACTGGATGTTATAGGGATCCTAGTGGTGATGTAAAAACTGGCAAAGGGAGTTTTGAATGGCCGATGTCTAACCCACGAATTACCCAAAATTCTGGTACTAAAACCTGCTATAACTGGATGTATGGGGGTAAGGCACACCCTGCCTTGGATATGGTTGGAATGGGTGATATTTCAGTAAAATCTGTTGCCGATGGTGAAGCATATTTTTGTCGCAACTGTTTAGGAGATGGTGGTAATGGAGTATTTATATTCCATGATAAAGATTTGATGTCGGTTTATTGGCATTTAAGATAGTATAGTAATTGATTTTTCCTGAATTACAACTAAAATATAGCCATGAAGTTTTTCGTTAAATCCTATGTACTCTTTCACATTAGGATTGCGAAACGCACTTTATTTGGTATTGACGCGCGTGTAATAGTTAATTTATTAATTCTGTTTCTAATTCTACTATTTATTTCGCAGATATTTTTTGCTGAAAATACATGGAAATTAATTGAAAATGTATTTTTTCTTGCTTTAGTCGTAATAAACGCATATTTTTGGGTGTTGGCTTGGCCAGAAGCAGATATTTATATAAAACGTGCCAAAGAGCTTGAAATAATGCATACTAAATATAAACTAGAAAAGGAATAGTATGTATAAAAATTTATTTTTGCCCAATCCAATTGATAAAAAGCGGCCCAAATTGATTCAGCCAAAATTTTTGGTTGGATATATGCTATTTTTAGCGCTATTTGTAGGTGGGTCGTCATTTATGGTTATCCAAAATCCTGATATTTTGGGTTATGCAACCAATATTAATACCTCTGAGTTACTTTCATTTACCAACAAAGTTAGAAATAATAACGGGTTAGATTCTTTAAAACTAAATTCACTTTTATCAAAGGCGGCAGAAAATAAAGCTAAGCATATGTTTGCTAATAATTATTGGGCTCATACCGCACCTGATGGAACCGAGCCATGGGATTTTATAATTTCTTCTGGTTATGGATACACATATGCTGGTGAAAATTTGGCTGTTGATTTTTCTGACTCTGATGACGTTGTAAACGCTTGGGTTAAATCTCCCACTCATAAAGACAATCTGCTGAATAAAAATTATACAGAAATAGGTTTTGCAGTTGTCGATGGTGAACTAGAAGGTAGAAAAACTACTTTAGTAGTACAAATGTTTGGAAAACCTAGATATACTCAACCAGCAGTAGCTGTAGCTGACGATCAAACTTCAAAAGTTGAAACTGTTATCAGTGATGATGAAATAACTAAAAGAATAGCAGAGAATCCCTCTCAACCAGTAACCGTTAATACAGAAGCGAACCCAAATCCAACAACAGTGACCGAGGATATCGCTTATAAATTAGCATTTGATGAACCTGCAGTGGCTGACGGAAATGGTAGTGTTTTAAATGCTAACGATATATTTAATGTTTCTAAATATATTGCCTTAATACTTGGTTTATTTGTGACACTAACATTTGCAATTGATGGATACGCGGTACGTAAAGCAGGCCTGCTTAGGGTGACTGGTCACACTATATTACACATAGGATTTTTAATACTCGTAATCGCTGGAATCTGGTATACAAACATTGGTTTAGTGCTATGATGAAAATATGAAAAAGTGGCTCACAGAGCATAAAATCTTAGAAATTTTCCAATATTTTTTGTTAATTGTTGTAGTGTCTGTTTCGGCTGTCCTTTTTGCTAACGTGTCTAGTAATCTCATAAGATTTTTCATTATTTTCTTTGACGGAATATTTTACGTTATTTGGGGATTATGGCATCATCATCACAAAGAGCGAATAGATAAATATGTGTTTTACGAATATTTATTGGTTTCGATTTTTGTAGTTTTTCTTTCTGCCATTGGTCTTGGAGTTATCCGCTTTTTTTAGAACTTCGATATGCATACAACTATAATAATACCGACTTACAATGAAGCTGATAATATAGAAGACTGTATATCTACTGTAAAGCAAATCCTAATAGAGAATAATTTGAACGACTCATTTAGTTTTTTGATTACTGACGCTAATTCCAGTGATGGCACTGCTGATATCGTTAAGAAATTGATGGTTAATGATTCAAGAATTCATCTGATTGAGGAAGGCAGTAAACAAGGTATTGGCAAAGCATATTCGAATGCGATGAAGAAAGCTTTTGTCGACTTAAATGCTGATGCCATTATTACCTTTGATGCCGATTTATCACATGATCCAAAAGTAATTCCTCAGATGGTAGCACTACTAGAAACCGGGGCAGATTATGTGTGTGGGACAAGGTATAGAAAAGGTGGAGGAATTCCAAGCAATTGGGGGATACATAGAAAATTTTTGAGTATAGTTGGCAATTTGTTTATAAAAATATTGTATTTTCAAGCAGGATTATCTGATTTTACATCTGGTTTCAAAGGATTTAAGAAAAACGTTTTCGAGAAAATAGTTGATAAAATTTCCCAACACAAAGGCTACACCTTTAGCATTTCTACAAACATTGAAGCTTACAGAGCTGGTTTTAAAATTCATGAAGTCCCATATAAGTTCAAGGATAGAACAAGAGGAGAATCTAAGATGGGACCAGAGTATCTTATTATGGGATTCAAATTTGTAACGTTAAGTTGGATTTCGGATATGATGAAAGTGAGAATTATTCGTGTTTTACTTGCTGGTGGTGTAGGAGCAATCTGTCAGCTACTTTCCTATGGCTTGATATTTTATCCTCTTTTTGAAGACCAAAATATTTTAAATTTAAATATAACTAGCCAATTTATAGGTTTTAGTATTGCGCCACGTTTTTTGATTTCACAGTTGTTCGCTATTGAAGTTGGAGTTTTATCCACGTTCTTAGTCAATAATTATTGGACTTTTAAAGACCATGTCTTGCACGGGACTAAGCTTGTGTACGGGTTTTTGAAAAATAATGTTGGTGTCAGTATCGCAATTTTAATCCAGCTTTGGGTTGGACAGATTTTAGAGTATTTATTTGGAGAGGGAATTGTTAGACACTATACATATCAAATAATTGGAATTTTGGTCGGTCTAATTTGGAATTTTTATTTTTACAAGAAAATAGTATGGAAAATAAAATCAAAATAAGTATTGTAATACCAGCTTATAATGAGCAAGGTCGTATTGAAGGTAGTTTACGGCGAATAAAGGCCTTTTTTGATGAGCGAGCATATGATTATGAGATTATAGTTTCAGATGATGGTTCAAAAGATAAAACCCTAGAAATTGTAAAGAAATTTCAGGAATCCTGGCCAGAACTTAAGGCGTTAAACAATTTGCATAAAGGCAAGGCCCCAGCAATTATTTCAGGTATTAATAGTGCACAAGGAGAGTTTGTTCTATTTACTGATGTGGATTTGTCGGTGGATATTGGTGAATTACCAAAGTTATTGTACGCTGTTGAAGATAGAGGATATGACGTGGCAATTGCATCAAGAGAGGGTAAAGGTGCGAAAAGAATTGACGAACCAACCATTAGACATGTTATGGGACGTGTCTTTAATTATTTAGTACAACTTGTAATACTACCCGGTATAAACGACACCCAATGTGGCTTTAAATTATTTAGGACATCATCAGCCATAGAAATATTCAAACACACACTATTGTATTCGCTTGATGATGAAGTGATTTCTGGCGGTAAAGTTTCTGCTTTTGATGTAGAGATTTTATATTTAGCTAAAAGAATGGGTTTAAAGATCAAAGAGGTTCCAGTAGTTTGGATCTACCAAGATGAAAGTAAGGTTCATAATATAAAAGATTCGTATTATAATGCAAAGGATGTTTTAGTCGTTAGATTAAATAGTTTATTAGGAAAATATAAAGTTTAGTCATTAAATTCATATGAAAATTACAATAATAGGTACAGGTTACGTTGGTTTAGTTTCTGGAGCAGTCTTCGCAGATTGGGGACATGATGTAGTTTGTCTTGACGTTAACCAAGACAAAATAGACAAAATAAAAGAAGGCATAATGCCAATTTATGAAGAAGGCTTAGAAGAATTAGTAAAGCGTATACAAAAAGAAGGTAGGTTTGTTGCTACAACGGATTACGAATTAGCAATGAAACATGGTGAATTAATATTCATATGCGTTGGAACACCAAGTAACCAATCAGGAGCCGCAGACTTAACATATGTTTTTGATGTAGCTAAGAATATTGGTGAACTACTTCCAGAGGATCAATATCGTGTAATCGTTACAAAATCTACAGTCCCAGTTGGTACAAATCATAAAGTGAAAGAAACTATTTTGAAAAATAGTGAGGGAAGGACTCTTGATTTCGATATCTGCTCTAATCCAGAATTTTTAAGAGAAGGAACTTCAATCTTTGATGCAAATAATACTGATCGAGTTGTGATAGGTACTGAAACCGATAAAGCCTTTGAGAAAATGAAAGAGTTATATAATCACTTAGAAACGACAATTTTACAAACTTCAATTCAAAGTGCAGAACTTATTAAATATGCATCAAACGCCTTTTTAGCCACAAAAATTAGTTTTATAAATGAAATTTCTCAAATATGCGAGAGAGTCGGAGCAGATGTTAAAGAAGTCGCACAAGGTATGGGATTAGATAATAGAATCGGTGGAAAATTCCTAAATGCCGGTATTGGATATGGTGGATCTTGTTTCCCTAAGGATGTAGAGGCATTGTATCGAACTAGTAGTGAAAAGATGTATGATTTCAGGTTACTAAGAGGTGTAATTGATGCTAACGAGAGACAAAAACACTATTTCATGGAAAAAGTATGGAATAAGTATGGTTCAAATTTAGATGGATATGTATTTGGCGTTTTAGGTTCTGCTTTTAAGAATGGAACTGATGATACTCGTAAGTCAGTTGCCCTTGAGGTAATAAAAATGCTAAGAGGCGCAGGCGCGAAAATAAAATTAGCAGACCCGGCGGCGCTTGAGAATTCTAAAAGAGATCTAGGAACTATCGGAATGGAATATTGTGAAGTAATTGATGATGTATTTGATAAAGCTGATGGCGTTTTTATACTCACTGAATGGCCAGAATTCGCTAATATAGATTACGAAGAAATGGCAGATAAATTAAAATCAAAAGTAATTTTTGATGGAAAAAATCTTTTGAACCCTAAAGTTCTTTCTGATTTGGGATATGAATACCATTCAATCGGTAGAAGTTCTTACCTTTAGAAAATCTCTGAAGAATATTGAGAAAAATATCGAACCCCATCCTATCGTAAAAAATCCGAAAGGAAGTAGTTTTTGAAATACTCTAACTAGTGTAAGTGTTGAGGCACCACCATCTGATTCCAAAGATTCAAGCGTCTGGTTTTGTAGAGGCTCCATTATGTGTTTTTGATATTCGAAGCCAACTAATAGGGTTGAAAAGCCAATTAATAGTAGGGTTGCATACCTTGATGGTTTATATAGCAAAAGCAAAAACGACATAATAGTTCCCAAGAAAAATGCTATTGCATATTCATTATGCGCAAAGGTTAGATAAACGGTATTAATGAGTGAATCTGTTGTCATGTTTAGATTTTACCAAGTTTTTTAGCTAGTGATGTTGCGGAGTTTAAATCTTCAATAATTTGCTGAATTCCTTCTTCCCAAAAATTTTCATTGGATATGTCTAATCCCATTTCAGAAAAAATATCCTTAGGTGACTTATCTAGTCCTGCTTCATAGAATGCCTTGATTTGCTTAATAAAGGTTGGATCTTTCGCTAGCTTTGCACTTAAAGCTTTTGCAATTAATTCTCCACCTGCATATGAATAAACATAGAAAAAAGATCTAATGTGTGACCAATAGACCCACCAATTCTCTGAGCCTGTTGAAAATTTGACTGCGGGGCCAGTATATGACTTCATTGATTGAGAAAACATTTCGCCGATGTCTGATATTGATAAGAAGGATTTTTCCTTATATTTTGTATGTAGAGCCATCTCAAATTCATAACAGGCAATTTGTCTGAAAATGGTTGAGATTGTGCCATTCAATTTGTCCATCATATAAGCTAGTCGGTCATCCTCATTGAGTGACTGCTCAAGATATTTGCCAGTTACGTCCTCCATAAAGGTACTTGCAACCTCTGCGACAAAGGTCGAGACGCCGTAGTTTAGTTCACTATTTTTTTTGCAGAGTTCAAAATTAATCGCATGTCCAAATTCATGAGCAAGGGTTGTTACATCTCTGAGTTTGCCCGTGAAATTTAACAAAACATACACCGGGCTAATCCTACAATAATTAGCACAAAAAGCCCCACCACTTTTGCCCGCCTTTGGATATACATCAACTCGACCTTCCTCAAACATCGTCTTAGAAAATGTATAAAAAGATTCGTCAAGTTTGCTCGATTCAAGATAAATATTTTTAGCTTCTTCAAATGTAAATGTATTTTTTAATTCGCCATAAGTTAAATTTCTTTCGTAGTACTCCAATTGGTCAATTTTAAGGAGTTTAGCTTTAAGTTTATAAAAATCTTGGGCAACATTATTGTGCTTTGTTACCGCAGCTCTTAATGAGTCAACAACAGATGAATCGACATCATCACTTATGTGTCTAGCAGTATCAGGGCGTGGTATCTTTCGAAACTCATCAGTATTCTTTTTGTTTTCTAAAATAGAGTTAATTTCAAATTCCGCTATTTCGACATATTTACTTAAAATTTCATTAATGGCCTCGGCCACATTCTCTCTTACTTCTTTATTTTGAGAATCTAACATAGAGTACATTTCTTCTAAGGTTTTGGATTCTCTAGTTCCGTTTTCAGTAAGGACCATTCGTTCTTGTTTGTCGAGAAGTTCGCTTACCATGTTTACCCAGTTAGAGTGTGATGTTTTGCTTTTTAAATTCATTACCTGTTCTTGATCTTCGGAAAGGTAATATTTAGCATTAGCAAAAAGTTTTTCTAAATCATGTTTATAAACGGCTAACTTTTGATTTGAAAGAAATATCTTTTGCTTTTCCTTTGAGACCTTTGCTAAGCGCAAATGAAAAAATTGCATTTTGTTATAAAGTCTCACAGCTTTATTATCCAGATCATTTTCTAGAGATTTTAATCTTTCATCGAGTTGATTTAAGCTTCTTTTTAACATCAGAAAATAGCCAAATTTTCCAATAATCCCATAATCTTCATATATTCTTTCTGACTCGACTAAAGCCTCTAATAGTGCATCCGGATTATTCAGATAAGAATCGTTTTGAGACCATTTATTTACAAAGTTGTCTATTTCAAGCTCTTTTTTTGCTAAATCGACCTCAATTTGAGGGTCACTTTCATTTTTATATAAAGAACTTAAATTCCATTGTTGCATGTTGTTATAATAACATTCATGCGAGCTACACATCTTGTTAAAAATATTTCAGAAGAAGACGACAAGAAATACATAAAGAATATTATCAATCGGTCAAAAAAATTTGGATATAAAGCTAAGGTAATGCATTTATTACCAGTTACTAGGATGTTCTTGTCGAGACTGCTTTTTTTCAATAAAACAATAATTCATCTGCATTATTGTTCAAAAGGGATGTATTTATATCTTAAAACCTTAGGTAAAGTAGATAATATGCATTTTGTCTATCAAATCTATCATGATATGGACTTAAGTAAATTTTCACGTCGTAACGCAAAGTTATATGAAGATGCGAATATATTTTTTATTAAAAGAGCATCGGCGGTTCTCTTTAACAAAATTTCTCTCTATCACGAATACTGCAAGAATTATAAGAAATATCGTGAAAAGTTTTTTCTCATAGAGTGTGGTTATGATAGTGATCAACTTACACCTCTCCCTGATCATAAACAGCTCGGTATGTCTACTAAGATTTATATCGGACAGGACAAATCCGATGATTTTAAGAATACCTCTTTAACGGTTGAAGCATTTTCGTACCTTCCCAGCAACTACACTTTATTAAGTAATTACACAAACAATAACGGAAGACATGTTAAGAGGTTTTCTGAGAATCTACACTTAAAAAATCGGTTGGATTTTCTTGATGGTGCTACTTTGGAAAGCGCCAGCTATGATATTTATATTGATTTGTTAACAGAAGACTTGTCAATTGAAATGCTAAATAACCTTGCTAGAGATGTATGCGTTATTGGTGTAAGAAAGGATCTAGGTATTAAAGGATACTTTCCAATCAAAAGTTTTTTGCCAAAAGTCATTGCTTCACAGATCAAATCAATGAGTCCAGTTAAAATGGAAGTCGATACACAAACCCTCTCTCGCTTTTATAGCTGGGATGCTAGAACTAAGCAGGTAATATTGATATATAACTACATTCTCGAAAATAAAGTAAAATAGTAGTTATATGAAAGTACTTGTACTAAGTTCTAGATTTCATCCTGATAAGGGAGGCGTAGAAAATGTTGTGCAAATGCTATTTGATAAATATTCTGGTGAATTAAAACTCATTGTTTCCCATGCGCAATCAACTTTCAGCCCAAAGATCAAAGAAACCTTGAATGGTAAGGAAATCACAAGAATCTGGATGGGACGTCCAGATTCATTAAATGGTTGGTTAGTTTTTCCATATAGATTTTTAGCTAGCTTATTTGCATTTGTAAGTGAGGTTAAGCAGTATAATCCCGACTTAATAAATTATCATTTTCCAGATGATAGTATATTTCTCTTTTCCGCTTCCAGATTTTTCATAAAAACAAAGTATGTTTTGAATTTGCATGGTGAAGATTTTCATAGCTTTTCCAAAAGATCACCACATTCATATTTTTGGAATAAATTAATTAATAATTCTAGCGGGATTATTGTGAATTCCGATTATATGCGTGGTGAAGTGATGGATAGATTCAAATTAGGGTCTGATAAAATTTTTATAATTCCGAATGGAATTGATATAAAAGCAATCGACTCGATTGCTTCTCGAAAGTATATTGAAGAGCCTTACATTTTTGCAGTTGGACGATTTGTTTTTAAGAAAGGCTTTGATATTTTAGTTACTGCATTCAAGGAGTCAAATTTGGAACAGGTTAAATTAGTTATCGAGGGAAAGGGTGAGGAGCTAGAGTCAATAAAATCACTTGTGTCTGAACTAGATTTATCAAGTAAGGTTATTTTAACTGGTGGAACAATGTCTGCCGACGAAAAAGTTGCCTTTATGAAAGGTAGTCTATTTGGAGTTGTTCCGTCACGTAAAGAACCTTTTGGAATTGTCGCACTTGAATTTATGGCGGCAAATGTACCAGTTATAGTATCTGCAACTGGAGGCCTATTATCCCTAGTTGAGAACGGAGTAAATGGCATATTATTCGAAAATGAGAGTGAATTGTCACTTGCGGATAAATTGACAAGGTTAAGATCTGACATTCAATTACGTTCAAAACTTAAGGAGCATGGAAGAGAGACCGCGGAAAAATTTTCCTATGAAATGGTGACGTCTCAATACCTAACACTATTTGAAAAACTTATATGAAGATTCTTATAATTTCGCGAAGTACTATTCATCATTTTTCTTCAGGGGGGATGGAAACACATCTGAAAAATCTAGTTGAAGGATTAGCTCTTAAGGGACATAAAGTACAAGTTGTAACAACCTCTTATCCATCAGTTGATATCGATTCGATTAATTCTGAAGATAAATCTTTAAACGACAGCGGAGTGGATTATATTTTTATTGGTGATACTACCCCAGGCCAACTTCCTTTAAGTAGAGTCGAGCGATTTTTTATAAAACTTGGTGTATTTAACAGAAAAATAAAAGAAGGTAGAAAAGACTTTTTTGCGGAATTAACTAATAGGGTACAAGGAGGCGATTTTTCCGACTGTGATGTGATTTTATCGCAAAGTACAGTGGGACGTTCAGTTATAAGATTATTACATGAAACTATCCCCTCTATCGTTATTATTCATGGGACGAATTTTGCGGAGATAAAAAATCGATTTAGAACTTTAAAGAGCTTTAAAAATATAGTCCGTTTTGTTTTAGTCGATTTACCAAGACTAATATCAGAATATTTCACTACTAATAAACTTTTGTTTAGAGATGCTAAATACATCGTTGCAGTAAGCAATGACCTTAAGGAAGATTTTCTGGATCAGTATCCTCCACATTCCAATAAAACTGTAGTTATTAGAAATGGGGTGGATGAAAAATATTTTGTTCCGGGAGAATTAAAAAAACATTTAGAACTACATATCTTATATGTTGGACGAATTGTTCTTGAAAAAGGAATAGACACAATCATTCGTGTTGCTAGGGTATTAATGGATCGTAATGTTAATTTCGTAATTAAGATTGTAGGCGGTGGAAGTGACTTACATGAAATGAAAGAACTATTAAAAGAACTTGGCGTTTCTAAGAATGTCTTCTTTGAAGGAGAAGTAAAGAATAATGATATTGTTGAGTTTTATCAGGACGCAGATCTATTTTTGTTCCCATCTAGAAGGATTGAAGGGCATCCTATGACTATTTCAGAGGCGATGTTATGTGGATTGCCAATTGTGACATCTAGAAATGGAGGTTTGAAGGAACTGATAGAAGATGGACAAAGTGGCTATTATATCGATGAGAAAAACCCGATAGAAATAGCAGAAAAAATTATCGAGATGGATAGTGATAGACCTATGCTGAAAAAGCTATCAGAGAACGCTAGAAACCATGCTCTCAAAAACTACAGTTCTAAGGCAATGGTAGAGCAGTATAATTTTTTAATTGAGAAAGCAGTTAATGATAAAAATATATAAGTATTCACTGCCATTAATCATAACAGTACTTGCTATCGTCATTATTGCCTATTCTATTGTTCTAAGAATTTATGGATTAGGATATTCTGATTTACAAGGTGATGAGATTAATACAATCAATTATTTATATTCACCTGATAAAAGTTTTGGTGATTATTTACTTGAACAGAAAAAGGGTCCCATTCAATTTGTAATTAATTATATAAACACAAGTCTTTTTGGATATGTATCAGAGTGGCAAGTTAGGTTTCCTTATTTATTAGCTGGAATAGTATCGATTTTTGCATTATATAAATTTGTCAAACAAATCGATGGAAGAAATACAGCGCTATTAGCTTCACTACTTCTCGCCAGTTCAGGGTTGTTCATTTCATTCTCCAAAATTACGCAGTATCAGTCAGTTATGTACTTGTTGTTGTTTGTCTTTTTGTTTTTATTTGTTAAATCCTTTGAATCGCCCGCACGCTTTAAATTACTTGTAATATCAGCCTTCTTATATGGGCTTATGATACTTAACCATTATGACGCTCTATCTGTAATGCCATTTATATTATCTTATTTCATAATGAAAGTTCGCAAGGATTCCACTACCTTAGCAGCAAATCTCAGAAGTCTAACAGTTTTTATGTTTATCGTGCTAGGAGTTACTCTTTCGTTTTATATACCATTTTTGTTACATTCTGAGTTTTCCGATTCAACATCTGGCTATTTAAGCGCAAGACTTTTAGGTGGTGGATTTATGCCTCGTACCGAAATTACATTGAAACTGATTAGTATGTATGTACCAAAGTTCTGGTTATACATAATGTTTTTTTCCTCTATGGCAGGTATTTTGGTAATGCACTTCAATAATATTAAGGCATATAAATTTTTTAACATCACATTTAATGAGAGGTTAATAAAAACGACTTTTCTAATCTTAGTGTGTTTACTTGGATTTGCAGTTGTTTTTAGTTTGTATCCAATAAAACCACGTACCTCGGGCTTAATTTTTTTGATTGCTTCATTTGGAATTGCAAAGACATTATTTTTAATTACGACTAGTTCCTCTGCAAAGATATCATTAACCGTTTGGTACTTAGCTTCTTTTTGGTTTTATTTATTTTTCGTTCGAGATCCAAGGACACATGTGTACATTGCTTTCCTGCCTGGTTTTATTCACGTGGCAATTTTTTATGTATGGCTGTTAAAGAATAAGATTAACCTGGTCAAATATGTTTCAGTAGGAATGCTTTCACTTATATTTGTTTATGTGTCTTATTTCAATTGGATGGTGTATTTTGATCGAACTCCTGAATATCCTTGGTGGAATAAAACTCTATTTGGTAGACCAATGTACAAGATTTCACATAGTAACAGAATAGATGGGGTTTTTGGATTTAATAGTAACCGTGGCTGGAGTGAAATATCAAAACTTTTTAGTGCACAGTGTTTACAAGGTTCATATGAATCGAATGAGAAAGATAATATTTCAACGTTTTATGTAGGCTATCCGCAGTTAATGGGAGATAAGTGGATTAGAGAAAGTGGAGCCGATAATTTAATAGTTGTAGACGGTCCGCAAAGTTGGATATACGAAAGTCACCGTGAATTTGGGGGTTATAATCTTCTAACAACACTATACAATGACGATATGCCAGTTACATTCATTTATGGTAAAAAGGATAAGTATCCTACTGGTAAATTGCTCTGCGAATAATAAATATGAATATCAGCATTCTTAAAAATACAAAATTAATACTTTTTGTTCTGGTAGTAGTTGGCTTAGTAATGAGGCTAATCCCAATTCGATACGGTTTGCCATTACAACTGAACATAGATGAACCATCACTGGTTAGTGCAGTGTTCTCGTTAAAATCAGGTTTAAATCCCGAAAGATTTGACTGGCCACATTTGTATTTCTATATAAATTTTTTGTTTTACGGATTATTTTATTGGATTTTTAAGATAATTGGATTAGCCACAGAAAATGATTCATTCTACTTCATGATTTCAAGAGGTCTTTCAGCAGTGTTTGGTGTCGCAACAATTCCGGTAGTTTACCTGATTACTAAAGAAATATTTGGAGGAAATAGAAGGTCAATTTTGGCAGCAATGATATTAACAATACTCCCAGTTCATGTGTACGAATCTTTTTTCGCGAAACTTGACGTTGCTCACACTTTTTTTATTAGTCTTGCGGTCTTATTCATGGCTAAGTTAATGAATAAGGCATCTATTAAGAACTATATTTTAGCTGGATTATTTATTGGATTATCAGTATCTGTTAAATATAATTCCTTCTTACTAGCAATTCCCTTTTTAATAGCTCATTACTATGCGTTTCCAAGTTGGAGGTATTTAATTAAACCTCGTAACATATTAAAGCCAGTTGTTGCGGCTCTAGTTTCAATTGTTGCCTTTTTTGTTGGAACACCTTTTGCAATTTTAGATTTCAAAACTTTTTGGTCGTACGAACCCCGAGTTGGTGCATTATGGCAGTTCACAAATGTTGGAAATATCGAATGGTCTGAATATGCAGAAAGCGCTTATGAAACCTTTATTACAATGTATAGAGGTGATTTAGGAATTGTACTCTGGGTTGTATTTATGCTGATGTTAATTAGTTATCTTTTCTTTAGACGACGAGATAAACGGTTAAATTTTCTGCTATTACCTGTAGTTATTATTAGCTTTTATATTAGCAAATTAGAAAGATCGCCAGCACATTATTTTGTTTTCTTGTCCGTTTTATATATCCCGGCATTATCAGATTTTATAATCTCCACTATTGATAAACTTCGTAAATTGAAGTTTACCGAGAATACTTTGCGTATAATGTCATTTTCTATACTGGGATTTATTTTGATACCTAGTATTTACACCTCACTTAAATACGTGTACCTATATTCCAAAATTGATACCAGACTAGAAGCCTATAATTGGGTTCAAGAGAATATTATCCCAACTGGTCGTTTTATTTATGTCGCTGGAAACGAGTTAAGTTCAGTCATATTTGAAGAAAAAGAATCTTTGCGGGTAAAAAGAGTTGATATTGATGTAATTGATAAAGAACTACCTGTATATTTAATCCTAGGCTACGATTTTTTAACCTTAGACGCATTAAAAGCCAGTAATTGGGATATAGAAGATGTTGGTGGAAGTTCAGAAGATTTATTACCACAATCTGAGATTGTAAAATATATCGATAATAAAAATCGTCCGGGTCCTCCAATTATTATTTTCAAAATATCTGATTTGACGAACCCAAATGCCCAATAAAATTCTAGATTTATATCATCATCTAAATAAGTTACTTGCCAAATTTGAATACTTTATATTGATAGTTTTAATGGTGGGGTTAGTTACACTATCTTTTTCGCTTGCATATAAACGATATTACAATTTTGAATATGGGAAATTTGATTTAGGAAATATGTCTCAGGTTGTATGGAATATTTCCCGAGGTGATTTTTATCAAATAACTGATCAGTTTGGAAGTAATATGTCTCGAATTGGGATGAGTCATTTTGATCCGATTCTGCTCATTTTTACGCCATTTTATTGGATTTTCGCACATCCATTAGTGCTAGTATTTTTTCAACACTTATTAATTGCCTCGGCTGTAATTCCATTATATTTACTTACTAAAAAACTTTTACAATCTGAATTATTGAGCATTACAGTCTGTTTGACATACTTATTGTTCCCCGCTCTGGGGTTTACGTTAGTTTGGACAGAGTTTCACGGAATATCTTTTGTAGCGCCACTTTTTTTATGGCTAGTATGGTTTTTGGAAAAGTATAACTTCAAATTCGTGCTAAATAAAAAAAATATAGCCATCTATTTTGTTCTGCTAATTCTATTATTGTCTGGCAAAGAAGAAATTAGTGCGATCATTGGAGTCTACTCGATAATCATTATGAGTCGAAATTTTAAACTAGGATTAATTACGATGCTAATTAGCTTTAGCTGGTTCATTACAGTATTTTTCTTTATTATACCGGCTTATTCTCATGTTAGACGGGACAGTATCGACAAATACCTAAATTATATCGGTGAAAACAACCCAGTTCCCGAAGACGCTCAGGGGGATAATTTCTTTTATCAACGGTATTCCTATTTGGGTGAGGATTATCCTGAGATGTTAAAAAATTTAGTTACAAGGCCTAATTTGGTTAAGAGCGTAGTCTTAACTGATGAAAAAACAGAAACATTCTTCTACTTATTCGGACCATTAGCATTTGTTCCACTACTTAACTTTAATACTTATGTATCGATGCCTGATTTTATGATTACGGTTTTAAGCGAAGAGGAAATCTTTAGTATTTCCAATCACCGTATAACTTTCATTATCTTCACAACTTTTTTGGGTTATATCTATTTCTTAGCGTTTGTTGCAAAGAAACTTCCGAAAGTGAGATATTTTGTGCATTTATTAGTTATAGTAAATTTCTTTTTGTGCATTTATTTTTCATTAATCACGAGAAATCCGCTAACATTTCCAATTTTCTCGAAATTGCCAATTGGACAATATATTAGTGATGTATATGCGCAGAACAATACAACGACACCACTTGCAGGTGATATAGTTAGGAACAAAACAGTAGACAATACATTTGAGTGTAAGCAGTTAGTCACTAATCTGGTAAATAGTTCAAAGTTAGAAGTCTATACTGGTCCAGATTATCTTGGTGCTCACACCTCATTACGAAAATATAACGCAGTTTTTCCTTCGGCTGGTTGGAATGCTGATTTAATAGTTGCTGATTATTATGAAGATAAGACTTATGATCCGCTAGATAATGTTGATTCATGGACGATAAATAAGAAGGTATTGCTCAAGATATTGGTTGAGCGAGATATGAAACATGTATTAAGCTGTGATCGAATGATGGTGTTTAGTGGTAATGGAAACACCGATACGGTTGAGTATTTTGAAAGTGGTTCACCGGATGATGTTTACCAACTTCAAATGAAAGATAAAAAGATAGGAATAGCAATAAAAATTCTTGAAAGCCCAAATTCAAGTAATAACTTCAATGTTACTTATGCATTACAGCGTATGCCTGGAGCCGATGTACGTGATAAAGTAACATTTTGGAACTTTATAGATGAAAATGGTAAGACATTAGAGTTTATTGATTATGTACCAGTTTCTTTAACAGATAAATTACCAGAATCTAAAGACGATGCGTATCTTCTAATTAAACGTGATTTCGAATTCGTTAGGGATCAATTATCGGACAACGTACAAGTCTATTATGGAATGTCTAACCAAATAGATGGTGCGGCAATTTATCTTGGTGAATGGACGCTATAAAATGTTAAAATATTCGTATTAAAATGAGTTTTCTAATCCGCATAAAAAACCTTAATTCCGCTTATTTCGTCTTTTTTTTAGCTTTTCTATATAGACTTCCAAACTTAGCCAGCTTTATAAACGATGATGATTCGTTATGGAAATATCGGGGGTACGTTTTTGGTGAGGCTATGTTTAGTCTCGATTTTGGTAGAACAGCAGTTACTTATCATCCAGGAGTTCCATTAATGTGGAGTCAGATGTTTGCAATTAAGACATTTGGAGTACTAGATGATTTAATTTTCAAAGGCCAATTAATCGGAAGTAGATTATTTTTTTATAACCACTTAATTCAAAATCTTTATCTTCTAATTTTTACGTCATTCCTAATTACTTTCGTTTTTATTCTAATCCGAAGAGTCATAGGGGAGAAAAGTGCTATCTTATTCATGCTTATACTTCTATTGGAACCATTTTTTATTGCTCTTGGAAGATCACTCCACAATGATTTATTGGTGTCCCTTTTCGTCTATCTTGGTTTTCTTGGATTATACAATTATTATACTGGCGACTATAAATATGAAGGATTTCTAAAAACTGGTAAAAGCAAAATAATTATTCTTACTGGTTTGTTTTCAGCTCTGGCATTACTGACCAAGAGCGCATCGCTTTTCTTATTACCTTTGTTATTGTCATTACTAATTCTATTCGTATTGATAAAAAAGGAAAATATCGCTAAATATTTATCTGGGTTAGTGTGGGTAATTATTTATGCAGTTTTATTTTTCATTTTAGTTTGGCCTGCGATGTGGGTAAGTCCAAGTCATACATTGTGGCTCTATTTCTATAAAGGGATCTTCGACACTGCGATTGAGGAAGGTCATCGACACCTATGGTTTGGGGTTGAAACAATGAATCCGGGATTTTGGTTTTACCCGGTAACTCTAGTTGGCAGATATACGATATTATCAGTGGTTGGAACAATTGCAGGCATTATCCTGGTTACATATCGTGTTATTAAGTCAAAACTAAAATTTAGTTCCCTTGATAGTAATACACGGTTTGCTTTAATTAACGTCATCTTTTTCGTGGGGTTTTTCGCAATGTTATCTTTAACTGCAAAGAAACTTGATCGATACACAATTCCGATGTTTTTCCCAATGGCGTTATTAACCGTGTATACATTAGATAATCTTCAAAGGAGATTTGGAAAGATAATCTTGATATTCGTTACTATCATTTTATTATTTAGACTAATTTTGTTGGCATGGATTCATCCCAATTATTTCGTATATTATTCTCCACTTATAGGTGGAATGGATAAGGGACGACAAATTATTGAACCTAAGTGGGTAATTGGGTTTAATGACGTCGCGGAATATCTGAATGAAATAAATCGCAATAGTGAAACAAGGATACATGTAGTAAGCCCTGATTCGCATATACTAAGTTACTTTGCCGACTTTGATACGATTTATCCAGATAATCCAGAGTCTCGTAAAGGGCAATATTTTGTGGTTCCTACCTGGAAAGCAGAAGGTCAAAGAATGATTTCATTGTTCAGTCTGACAGATGATATGCTAATTAAGACAATTAAGATTGCCGGAGTTGAATATTACGATATCTATAAAAAATGATTAAATTTAAATACCCTATAATTTTTACGATTTTTGTGTTTGCAATAATACTGTTTTCTGTAGTTATAAGAGTGCAAGATTTGGGGTACTCTAATTTTCAAGGGGATGAGGTTAATACAGTAGATTTCTTATATGAAATGAAGGACGGCAAGGTCATAGATTATTTATTTTCGCAAAAGAGAGGGCCAGTTCAATACATAATAAACTTAATTAACGTTGGCATTTTCGGTTATCATAATGAATTCTGGATTAGATTTCCTTATGCTTTATTCGGAATACTCGCAATTTACACTTTTTATAGATTATCAAAAGAAATTTTTGGTAAAAATTCAGCCTTACTATCAGCATTATTTATATCGATTAATGGTCTATTTATAGCTTTTTCTCGAATAACGCAATATCAGTCTGTAATGTATTCGTTAATTCCTATTGGGGTTTTGCTTTTTATCCTTGCACTAAAGAAGATGTCAGTAAAACATATGGCTCTCACGGGTTTACTAATGTCTGTAATGCTAATTACTCATTATGATACGCTTTCGGTTTTGCCATTCTTTTTGGTTTCATTTGTAGGGAAATTTTACAGAGATGGAAACTATTCGAAGGAAAGTATTCTTAGATACATGAAATTGTTGCTCGTGTTTTTCTTATTTTTTATAATTCCGCCACTTTTCTTTTATGTACCATTTTCAATGCACCAAGAATTTGGAAGTCGAACATCTGGCTATCTCGAAGATAGGCTTTTTGGTGGTGGATTTATGCCAAGAACCTGGCTAACTATTTACTTGTTATCAATGTATAAGCCAATGTGGTTTATTGGAGTGATTTACCTATTAGCAATTAGCTCAGCTCTTTTCCATTTAAAATCTGCCAAGAACTTTATTGTAAAACAGATAGATGATAGGTTAGTTCAAATAGGATTACTTTCTCTAGTTATCCTGAATATAGTAGGGACAATGATGAGCCTTACATATTTTAAACCAAGACTGTCAACGCTGATGGTTGTAAGTACTTCAATGGCTATAAGTGCTCTACTGACTTTTAGTAAGAATATCAGTGTAAAATATGCGTCGTTAATGTGTTGGTTCCTTGGAGCCTATTCGGCTTACTTATTTTTGTTTAAGGATC
This sequence comes from uncultured Candidatus Saccharibacteria bacterium, assembly GCA_964370865.1. Lineage (GTDB taxonomy): Bacteria > Patescibacteriota > WWE3 > 2-01-FULL-39-13 > 2-01-FULL-39-13 > JAUPVU01. The sequence continues at coordinate 46,253 of CAYJKF010000002.1, forward strand.
CAAGAACTCATGTTTATGTCGTATTTATGCCAGCGATATTATTAGCAGGGTATACCGCATATAAATTATATTCTAGTGTAAATAAAACGGGGTTAAAATATATTGTACTAGGGTCACTGGCTTTAATGGTTTTATATATTACAGGACTAAATTATTCGATTTTTGTAAACAAAAATCCCGAATATCCTTGGTTCGATAGGTATTATTTAGGTAAGTTAGTTTTTGATATGCCAAGAGTTAGATATAAAAAGATTGACGGAGTTTTTGGTTTCAATAACTGGCGAGGATGGGAAAAAGTCGCTGAATATGTAGATAATGGTTGTTTAATAGGAAATATAGATTCAAATGAGAAAGATTCTGTTACATATTTTTATCTACGCAAACACCAATTAAGACAGGACTTTTTATCCTATGTTCCGGGACTTGCTGATAATTATATTTACGTTGAAGGCCCGCATAGTTGGGAATATGAAAGTCGAGCATTACCAAATACTTATGACTTAGTTGCTACGATTTCATCATCTGACACTAGTGTAACTTATATCTATTCAAAGAATTACAAACCGGAGTGCTTTCAGACTAATTAATAGTCAGGGAAGGTAGGGATTAATTTTGTAAGATCGTCTTTTAGAATATTTTCACATTTAAATACAAAGACATTTGGAAAAGCCATTGGTCCTCTTGTACCAAAGGTTTTAAATAATGGGCAAATATCTTGTGGTACATACTTTTGATTATCATTTCTAGTTACAATGTAATGAATTTTAATGCCCTTATTATCTGGGACTGCTCCTAGTTCAGCATAAGTAGTCCCATAAAAGAAAGGTGCAAAGGATTTTGTTAACGATTCGTTGCCTATTATAACTTGCTTTTCTTCGGGTTTACCTTCGCCATTAAAATTTAGATATTGAGCCGCTTGGGCATACCACTCTCCACGATTAACTGGACGCAAACCTTTAGAATGGTAACCGCCTGGGCCACCAATCAATTCACTATGAAAGAATGAATAAGCTGGATAGTATACATATGCCGTATATGCCATATATATGAAATATACGGTAACTAATGAATATACTAAAATTTTCTTGTTGTGAAGTTTTTTAAATATTTCATATATAGAATATGCAGAAAAGAGTAGCATCATCGGCATAAATTCTACTAAATATCGATCTTTCAACTTTGAGGGAATTGACATTGATAAGTAGTAGATGACTAGTGAAATTAAAATACCTGTCAGCAGTAAATTTTTCGATTCACGTTTGATCCTATAAAAATATAAAATTAAACCACAAATGAACGTAATAAAAATGATAGGGGTAAGTCTAATAAATGAAGTCTCCAGATAGTATAAATAAGAATTATTTAAGAAGGTATCTGGCATACCGCCTCCAAATCCGGTACCCACAATTCCTTCCTTATATATTTTTTTAATTCCCCAAATGGGTGCGACCCACATGTATGGGCTGATGGCAAAAAAAGTCGCCACAGCAATTACAAAGTTTATCAAAGTTAATTTTGTGGCTTCTACAAAACTCTTTAAATATCCTTTATCTTTTGAAACATACATTAAATAATATAAAGCAGTAATGCCGATTGCTGGATGAAATACCAATAGCGAAATTTTTGTTGCAATTGCCAAACCCTGAAGTATTCCGCTGAAGATTAGATATTTTTTTCCTTTAAATTTTAAATAATATAAGAAGGTCAAAAATCCGGTGAAGCCAAACATGCTAGATAAAGCTGTTAAATGTATATATTTACTAATTCCAAGAAAGAATGGCTCAATACTTAAAATAATCGAAAAGATTAAGGCTAATTTCGCATTTGATAGTTTTCGTATTAGAAGGTAATTGATAGCTCCTAAAACTGATATTAGAAAAACGAGTGGAAAAGTCGTTACGAATTGAATTTTAATAAAATGGTGTGGAATATAAGTTGGTTTATAACCATATTTGTATTCGTAAGCCATTTCAAACGAGTATTTTGCGAAACCGCTAACCCACAGCATTGTTGTCCCAGGGTGATACTGTTGGTAGGTTCCTTTTAAATCCCCTTCTATTAATTCTCTCGGAAATTTCTCTAAGCGTGGATACCAATATAAAGTGTCGATATTAGCCATATCCGAGCCAAGTGCAATTATTCGAGGAATAAAAAATACCATAAAAATGGCGATAAAGGTTAGGAATTTAATTCGTTTAGAAAGTAGCTCGCGGATCTTTGTTAATAACACTTACTTATTATAATACAAAGATTTTTTACAGATATACAGTTATAATTTACACATGCGACTTAGCTGGACATTAATATCAATTATCTCTCGAGTTGGAAGTCTAATTATTGGTATTGTGCTATCAGCATACGTAATCTCTTTTTTATCTGTTTATGAACAGGGAGTACGAGGAATTGTCGTAGGAATTGTGGCAATGCTCGGGGTTATGCAGAATCTAGGCTTATCTTCGGGTTCTACTAAGGAAATCGCCTCAGCGACTACTCTTAAAGATGCTGGGAAGGTATTTCTGGGAGCGCTTGGAATTAGATATTTATTGTCTATTCCGGTAGCTTTAATTTTAATTCTGGGTTCAGGTCGATTTGCTGACTTTTACAATGTTGATGAAATTATAAAGCCCTTACAAATTTTTGGAATTGTGCTTTTAGTTCAAGCCATGCAAGCTACACTAAAATCCTTAATGCAAGGATTACACAAATTTTCATTTCTTTTTACGCATCAGGTTTTTTTAGAAGCACTACCAAGTTTGATGCTTCATATCTATTTTTTAAACGCCTATGGTTTTATTGGATTTTTCTATGCTCAGCTTGCTTCCGTATTATTTTCAACTATTACGTTAGGAATTTATTCGGCATCGGTGATGAGGGGCGAGTTCGAAGTTCCTACTATGGATGAGTTCAAGAAAATTTTTAGATCAATTTTTAAAATTGCAATCATTGTCTATGTAATAAAAATCATAATAACTCAGTGGGAACAATTTGGATCACTAGTAATTGGTAAAATCGGCTCACCAGAAGACGTAGCTGTATTCACAGTTGCTTTATTCATCGCACTTAAAGTAGTCACCATCTCGGATGCGGTAACAGATGTGTCACTTCCTCGGATGTCGAGTGTATATCAAAAAAGTCGTGATAAATTTTCGTTGATTTTTATGGCAGGAAATTCCAAAGCCTTTGTACTAATTTTATTTGGAGCTGTTTCACTTATTCTTCTAAAGAGAGAGTTAATCATAATAATAGATTTTGTTCTTGCATTTATGGATAAAGAGCCGCTGATTGAAAGATATCAATCTTCCTTTAGATTAGTGGATATATTAATAATTGCATTCTGGTTTTATTCCCACTTAAATTTGTTTAAATCTGGGTTTTCAATTCCAATAGGTAAACCTATACAAGCACTAGTAGTTTTTCTAGAGTTAATGGCTGTTTCACTAGTTAGTTTATTATTGTTCAGGAATTTTATGGATCTGAACTTAGCAATAGCTATAAGTATGGCCTGTGGAGGCTTAGTAGCTTATTTGCACTATTTAGGGATAATCAAGAAGGAATTAGGGGTTATCGCGGTTCAACAAGCTGATTTAAATTATCTGATAATTTCTGTCGTTTTAGTTATGTTAAGCTATTCATTTCCATTTTTTAACATATTTATATTTGCAGTTTTCTCACTTATTTCTCTATACTTTATGAAAATAGCATTTAATCGAAATGAAAATTAGAGAACTTTTCTTAAGTCCACTTTTCTATATATTCCTATTAATAATTGTTCTTCGTTATATTGGAACAAATCATGGATTCCCATATATCTATAATGTGGATGAGCCGACTTTAGTTAAGACCACGTTAAATTTACGTTTTAGTCCATGGATTGAGCGGTTTGACTGGCCACACTTTAATTATTATTTCCATTTTATCTTTTATTGGATATTTATTAAATTCAGAGCTTTGATTCAAATGGTTGGCTTAGATGGAAGCCTTAAATCCCTTGCGCCAATTTTATGGGATGATCCATTCGTGTTTTACTTTTTATCTAGAGTTATAAACACCACTCTATCAATTCTTTCGGTAATTCCAGTTTTCTATGTAACAAAAGACATATTTAATAAGAAGACAGCGACAGTGACTGCAATAAGTTACTTATTGTTTCCATATTTAACTTCTCATTCTAGATACGCGATTCAGGATTCCGCAATGATGTCGTGGCTAGCGTTTTATTATTGGTTTTTATATCGATATTGGAATAAAGGAAAAATAAAGGATTTACTATTATCAGCACTATTCATTGGACTAGCAACTGGAGTGAAATACAATGCGATTTTGTTTTCGGTAGCGGTTCCAATTTTATTGTTTCTTCAAATGAAAGCTCGATCTATGCCCAGAATACTTAATTATATAAAAAATAATTTTCTTGCAGGAATTGTCATAATAGTAGTATTTTTAGTGGTTTGTCCTAGTGTTATTTATCATTTTGATTTATTTTGGTCTAATAAACCAGGAGTAGGAATATTTTGGCAGTTACAATCGAATCTTGTTAAGTATACATTAGTTGAAACGCCATATTACGCATTCTTGGATTATGTAGATATTCTAAATGGTACAGGAATTCTTTTATCTGTAGGCTTTATTCTCTATCCGGTTTTTTACCGTAAATTAGACATAACAAAAGAAAATAAGATATTTATGGCAGTGTTTTGGTTAATCTCAGTTGGCTATTTCCTTTATGCCACCAGGATAGTCCTATCAGGACCACGGTTTTATCTTCCAATATATCCATTAATTGCAATTGTCGGGTCATTTATATATTTTGAATTGAGTAAACTTAAATACTATAAATACCTTAGTACTGTCTATCTGGCAATATTATTTGGAGTTGTAGTATATCGTTCTATAGGTTTCACGCAGGAGCCAACAGTTAACTTGGCTTATTATAAATATCAAGAATTAGTAAGAACAAACAGTGTGTATATTCGTGGCGAAGATATCGAGAGACTTAATTTATTAAATAACTTAGGACTTAGAAAGTTAAGACCCACTACACAGTTAAATAAAGGTAACTACATAATAGGCTCAAGGCCCTTGAAACTAGAAAATGCTAAATTAGTTGATACAATCGAGAAGGTGGAGGGATATAATAGATTAGGTCCCACTATTTATATTTATCGTCATAATTAATGAAATCGAGTAGAGGTAAAAATGGTTAAAAAGAGGCTTTTGATTGCTTATCATTCTGCTGAATACGGTGGAATTGAAGTTCAGATTCTAGACATAATAAAAGAGCTCGCACAAGAGATTGATATTTATGTTGCCTGTCCAAAGGGACCCCTTGTAGAAGAATACTTAAAATATGGTGCAGTTGAGCATTTAGAATTATTCCCGACAAAAGAAATCGACTTTAATTACATAAATAAAATTCGAGAAGTCCTTAGAAGAGAATCAATTCAAATAGTTCACGGTCACGAATTAAAAACTGGTGTACAAGTTATGTATGCAGCCTTTAGAGAAAAAGTGCCGAAACGAATTTTTCATGTGCATACGCCTTTTATTTTTTGGAAATATGGATCAGTTAAGAGGTATTTTGCAATCATAGCAAATTATATTGCGAATTTTATAACCGGAAATATATTTGCTACTGATGTACTTGCTCTAACTCCATATATTAAGCAAGTAAGAACAAAATATGAACTAATATCGCCAAGCAAGGTTAAGGTGATACCCAATTCAGTTCGTCCTATACCTCAAATTTCAGCAGAACAGAAATCTCAAATAAAAACCCAGTACAATTTGAATCCAGATAAAGCAATTATTGGTTATGTGGCTAGGTTTACAGTTGAAAAAGGACAAGAGGTACTTTTAAAAGCCTTTAGAGATAATGATAAATTAAGGGAGAGTGCACATTTAATTTTAGTAGGAGGAGGTGCAGACCTTGAGAAGCTTCAGAAGCAGTATTCTTTTCCCAATATTACATTTACTGGTAGGGTAGACGATTACGAAAAACAAGCCTTACTAAATGTATTCGATATTTTTGCTTTTCCAACATTTGCAGAGGGATTTGGAATAACTTTAATCGAAGCTCTTAGTGTGGGATTACCCGCTGTTGTAAGCGACTTACCCGTATTACATGATGTGGGGGGTAATGAAGTTGTTTACTTCAAAAAAGGTGACTCTGCTGATTTAAGTATAAAACTACTGGATATGATAGAAAACTTTGGTGAGTTAAACTCTTCGAAACAAGCTAGAATTGATATTGCTAATAATTACTCAACCGAAAGATTTAGAGATAATTATAGACAACTGTATTTAGGTTAATTTTATGAAAATACTTTATCAATCACGGGTCGATTTATATTCACCACGTGGCGGAGATACCATCCAAATAGAGAAGACAAAAGAGGCTATTGAAAAGTTAGATAAAAATATTCAGATTGATATTGTTACTGACATGTGGCCTAAAAATATTGAAGAATATGATCTTGTGCATTTGTTCAATCTTGATTGGATTTGTGAGACCTATGGTCAGCTTATATGGGCTAAGAAACATGGGAAAAAAGTCATACTTTCTGCGATCCATCACTCAGAATCTGAAGTAAAAACATATGAAGACTTAGCTCGTTATGACATACGCCGTATATATAATGCGTTAATTGCCAGTCAGTCTTTACGCGATGAATTCAAGAATTTATATAGAAGCCTTTTTAATTTAAAGAAATTAGAACCAACCCTTGGACAATTATTAAGAGGTATTCGAAATGAGCAAAAATATATTTTAGAAAATGCTGATTTAGTTTTAGTTCAAACTAAAATTGAAGCTGATGAAATTGATAAAGATTTTGATGTAAAACTTACTAAATATCATAATGTTGTTAACGGGGTTGATGCTGAACTCTTTACAAGTACAAGTAAGGAGAAATTTGAAAACCTCGTTAAGAATGTGCTTGGGGTAAATTTAGATGGAAAGAAAATTCTATTGAGTGTGGGTAGAGTAGAACCAAGAAAGAATCAACTTTCTTTAATTAATATATTTAGCGAACTTCAGAATGATCAGCGTTTTAAAGATTATTATCTGGTTTTTATGGGAGGTATGACTGATAAGAGTTATGAGTATACTTCAAAATTTAAACGATTGGTGGAGAAAAATGACAAGATTTTATATCTTGGACCTCAATCACAGGATCTAGTAGCATCTGCTATGAGGTTTCCAGGAATCTTTGTACATACAAGTTGGTTTGAAACAACGGGATTGGTATGTTTAGAGGCCTTGCTGTCTGAAATGAATGTTGTTTCGACCTCTACTAGGCTTAAAGAGTACGTTGGAGACAGCATAGTTTATTGCAACCCAGAAAGTCCTGAAAGTATTAAAAATGCTATACTTGAAGCGAGTAGAAAAGGTGCCGTATCAGCTGAATTAGTTGATTTAATAATCAAAAACTACTCATGGAAAAATACGGCAGAACAAACTCTCGAAGGGTACAAAAAACTTAAAATACTATGAATTTCGAATTAATCATAATCATTTCAATATCTCTAATAACATTTTTACTCTCCTTAAAAAACCTAAAGTGGGGATTTTACTTTTTTATGGCTACCATTTTACTAATGCATAAAGAGCTTTTTAGCCTGGTACAGTGGGATTTCTTACCAGCTAGGTTTGCGTCAGTTGGTATAGGCTTAGCTCTACTAATTAAAGGATTAATGGTTACAAAAAACAATGGAGTTAAAAACACCCTAATTCGCTTGGCTAATTTCACCCGAAATGACCGTCCTTTTCTATTATTAGTTACATTATTGATAATCCGTCTTATCTCAAGTATTGCCGGAGAAAACATTACCACAAATTACAATCTACTTTTATTCTATTCAAGCGCCATCATCTTATATCTTGTAGCAAGTTACATACAAAAAAGAGAGGGAAGCAATAACTTTTTTAAGAAGATCTTATGGATATATATGGGACTTGGTGTACTTGCCACAATCTTTGCTTTTGTCCAAATGTATCTAAAGATCGAATATGATATTAAAGTTGGAGCTATTTGGCCAGTTGAAAATAATTTGCCAAGGCTAGGTTCGACTTTTTGGGATGTAAACCATTTCGGCGGATTTTTGATAACCGTAATTCCACTATATTTTATATATACATTTATCGCATCTAAGTGGAAATATAGGTTACTTAATATTGTAGCTCTAGGAATGACCTCCTCAATGTTATTTTTTACTCAATCACGAAGCTCATGGTTAGGAATCTCAATTGCAATGGTCCTTGGGTTGTTACTACTCATGAAAAAGGGATTTTATAAGCCTCTTTTGCTATTTTTAGGCGGATGTTTAATATTAGGCGGAATTTTTATTACTTACCTAGATTTTAAAGATTTAACTGTAAGTCAAAAAATCAAGGATTTTATGCATTACCGATTAGATTCCACAGATACTCATTTAATGTTGGTACAAGGAGCAGTGCAGATTTTTTATAATAAGCCAATCATTGGTTCAGGTTCTGGAAACTTTAATAGTGCTTTTAGAAAAACCGATATATCCGAGAAATACTTTGAGAGAGAACCTAATTTAAAGAACCAGGAAGTCCCTCCGCACAGTGTATGGGGTGAGGTTTTGGCAGAAAGTGGTTACCTGGGTTTTATGACCTATTTAATCTTGATGGTATTTATGTGTCTATCCCTGGTCTATGTAATTTTCAAAACCGCAGATCGAAAAGAAAAATTACTTGGAGTTGGTCTATTCATTTCGTTAGTTGGGATTTTAGTAACAGGAATCTTCTATTCATTCAATCTAGAATTTTTCTGGATATTATTTATTCTTGTAACACTTTTTATAAAGAACGCGATTAAAGTTGATTGGTCCTTTAGAAACATTTTTGGATGGTTCGCGGGAAGTAAAAATGCGCCTCTTTTAGCGATTCTTCCTTTAGCCTTGGTATTTATTTTGGTTAATATTGGTGGGGTTACACTTTTGGAATGGGACGAAGCCATTTACGCAAAAGTTGCAAAAAATATTGTACAAAGTGGTAACTGGCTTAATTTAAGGTGGGATAGTACAAGCGATTTCTGGTTTGAAAAACCACCTTTATATATGTGGTTATCAGCTGTGATGTTTAATTTAACTGGAATAAATGAATTTAGTGCTAGGATTTGGTCAGCTATTTTTGGTCTATCCACGATAGTTTTGGTCTACTTTTTGGGTAAAAAATTATATAACAAATTCACAGGATTGATTGCAGCAATTATTCTTTTAAATACTGCTCATTTCTTGTATTACACAAGGAATAGTTTGCTTGATGTGCCTGTTACATTTTTTATATTGGCTACTGTTATGGCGTTTTATTGGGGTACTACGGTTACAAAGCGTTCATACTTATTTTATATATTAGCTGGTGTAACTCTTGGTTTAGGAGTAATGACAAAGGCAATTGTAGGATTACTTCCTCTACCAATTATCATTCTGTATCTGATTTCTTCTAAAGTATTTTTGAAAGAGAAACTTAATCTAAAAGGGTTTCTGATTACTTTCTTTATTTCGTTATTAGTTTTTATGCCATGGCATGTCTATTCTTATATAGCGCATGGTAGCGAGTTTATAGAGACATATTTATTTAAGCACATCTTCGATCGAGGTACAGAAGGACTAGGACATGTTAGGCCGCTTTGGTGGTACTTTGAAGTTCTTATGGTTTCATACCGAATTTGGCTAGCTCCTTTAATTGGTGGTTTAATTATTCTCCCATTAGTTGATAAATCTAAGAAAAGTAATTTACTCGTGTTTTCTGCCTCCATATTTATTTTTATATTCTTCTCAATTCCAAAAGATAAGCTTTCGTGGTATTTGGTTCCTATTTATCCGTTTATTGCGTTACTTTCGGCAAGATTTATTGATCAATCTATAGTTTATTTTAGGAGCATTATTAAGGAGTCCAATTTGCCAAGTCTGTTTAATATGAAGCTTATTGTTGCAGGTCTTTTCATATTCCTGACACCTTTCTATATATCTCGTATTCGAGATAAAGTTTATTTTGAGGATGTTAATAGAGACATAGTAGAGCTGATTAAGATTCACAATCAAATATATCCAGTGAGCGAGTTTCCAGAATTGGATTTACACTATGCCCGAATCCCGCACACCGTTGCATTATTCTATAGCGACCATCAGCCAGTTGCAGTGTCAACAGAAAAAATATTAGACATGTTAGATGACGCAAAACCAGATCGTTTTTACACTTTTTTGATGAGTCAAACAAGATTTTATCAAGTTAGAGGTGAACTTAAGAACGAAGTTTCCAAACCAGTTGATCTAAGAGTTAGAGGGTCATCTGGAAGTAGTGTATTGGTCAGGTCTATGTCAGAGGTAGATTTACTTAAAGAAGACATAATAGAAACCGCGAATGGTATAGGTGCTTTATATGCACAGGAAAAATTAGTAGGATTAACCGAATTTGAAGTACAGAAGCTTGATAGTTTAGAAGTTGATTATCAGAATATCGTAAATAAGTTGACTGAATATGGATACCCTCCAGAAGCTCTTATCAAAATACAATAAAGCAGATTGGCTTGTATTTATCTTTATACTAGTCATTCCATGGACGCATAAAGAGATGTTTAGCTTTTATAATCCTGATCTAGTTATATCCAAGTGGATTTTGATTGTGATTGCGACCTTGGGTTTCTTCTACTTTATAAAGGATAGGAAGACGTATTCTAAGGATATTTTCTTCTTTTTACTTTCAGGTATTCTATGGGGACAGATATTTAGCCTTCTACATACACTTGATGTCCGAAGTACTTTAAAAATTATCGCTTTTCAAGGAGGGATCGTCTTTGCTTATCCATTTTTAAAAAATTATCTTAGAAAAGAGGGGAAAGATAAGACTATCTTTGCGTATTTAATTTCCCTTTCTATCGTTCTATGTTTTTGGATATTTCAGGTTTCTCTAAAGATTTATTTTAATAAATTAACAGGAGGCATTTGGCCAGTTTATGGATATCCAACTAGATTTGGTTCGACTTTCTGGGATGTAAATCATTATGGTGCTTATCTTTCTTCTATGATATTTGTGACGTGTGGGGTTTTATTATCTAAACAATATGAAAAGTATAAGAAATTTCTGATTGCACTTGTATCAGTTTCCTTACTAAGTCTATTTTTTACTGGTTCAAGAAGTTCATGGATAGGCTTTACAATATCCTTAGTTGTTTTTTTCTTACTACTTTTTAGCAGTAAAAAGGCATCTTGGTTTAATTTTGACAAAAAAAATAAATATACGGAAATTCTAAAGTATAAGTGGCATCTGCTTTCGGCCGGATTTATTGTTCTTCCTTTTTCTATTTTATATTTATTGCAGGATTCAATCAGGGCAGCATTTTTATACAGGTCTACATCCTTTTTTTCTCACTTATATTTGTTAAAAGCGGGAATATCTGTAGGAATTAATAATTTCACAACTGGCATAGGTGCAAATGCTTTTCATGCTTACTTTAAACAGTCGGAATATGCTTCGGCATACTATTATATAGACAAGGCTGCAGAAAATTATAAACTTCCGCTTCATAACTTATGGCTTGAGGTTTTGGCTGAAACAGGCATTGTGGCTTTTATTGTGTTTTGTTTGTTATGGATTGTTACAATCGGTTTACTTTATCGTCTATACCAAAAGCACAATGATTATCTAGCACTCGGACTTATCTCAGGGCTTATAACGTATTTAGTATCGGGTTTATTTTATTCTTATAAGAGCGAATTTTTCTGGATTTTTGTCGTTATTGCTTGTGTGTATGCATCAAGAGGAATGGAGAAAGATTTAGTTATAAATAAATTTAAAGATATAAAGCAAGTATTTTATTACATTTTTGGGAATGCCAAGTCATTTAAAAAATTACTAATAGTTGTTCTATCGGTTTTAACAGTATTAAGTGCTGGGATTTATTTGACTTATTCCCTTTCTTTGCGCGAAATCTTATCATTCTATGATACGACTGAACAAAGCTATGTTTTTAGACTTTATCAATATATTATTAATCTCTTGAGATTTACGCTTGGGAACTATTCTTTTACGGGACGGTTACCCGTTTTAGGATTAGTTATTTCCTCATTTATTGGAATGTTCGCAATCTTGAATCGAAAGAGCTCCCCCGAAAAATCTATATTAGTTTCTGCAATTGTAATTAATATTTTGATGATACTTGCTTCACCTTCTCGAGTTTCAGAGATTTGGTTAAATATATTTCTTGTAGTAACTCTGACTGGTGCTTTTTTTATATTATTTGATGTTCCAAATCTTGTTAAAGTTAGATTTAACTTTTCTACCGCTTCATTAGTTGTTATTCTTGTGATTTCTAATATTTGTTTCCACGTCGTGAACTATAGAATTATGCAGGATGGATACAATCAAGAATCTAATTTTATTGTAGAATTAGCCTCGAATAGGGCTGTATTGAATAATTCAGTTATTTGGGTTGAAACTGACCAAGATAGGATGCTCGTAAAATATTATTCAGATCATATTGAAAAGTCCCACGGAAACCTATATCCAGTCAATGAGAAAATTTCTAATCTTACCGAACTTTATGGTATTGATTTCTATAATAGAAATGTATTTGTGGTTACAGGATTAAACAAAAATATACTTGAGTCAGCACTAGTTTTTGATGAAGTAATTACTTACAAAGATTATTATATTTTAATTATGGAGCCTGTAGAGTATGTGGCACAGGGTTCTCTATAAGACCCAATTGGAACAGTGCCCGTTTAGCCGAGAATACCAATTCACTGTTTTGAATACTCCATAACCAATAGCGGTCTTTTCCATCGTATATTGTATGCCAAACACCATCGAAGAAGACTAGTCCAGATAGATGGTAAAGAATGGAATATCCAGTAGCTATATAGAAAGCATACCTAATACTTTTCTTACCGAAGAGTTCAGAATTAACAAAAGGAATTAAAGCAAAGACCATATATGGTAGTACGTCGCTTGCCATTCTTGTTCCCCACGAATATCCTCCAAACCAGTTATACCACTTACCAAGTATTATCGTATGTAAGATTATAATTATTGAAACTGTTGTTAGTAATTTATCGGTTTTGAAGTTTTTAGATACTTTATAGAACGTATAAAACACAAATATTAGAACTGGTGAGGTAAATAGGATTCCCTTACTTGGTGAGAACCATATTCCTAGAAATCCTTCAACAATATTTGCGGTCCAGCGGTTGTGATCACCGTAGCCAGTATTAAATATACTTCCAAATAAATAAGTATCTAAGGATATTTCCCAGATCAGGGGAACGGCTGCGGCAAATGCATAAATTAATGTTTTCTTTATACTTTTAGTCGTGAAAATTATATAAAATCCAAAAAATACTAGCGATAAAAGATTTGTAGGTCTTGCAATTGTTGCTAGTCCAAATAAAAATCCCGCAGGGCCAAATAAATTCGATACTATCATTAATAGTCCGGAAGCATTTAATAATTGGCTTGATGAATGTTGCCAGAGTCCTTGCGCGCTTGTACTAAGTGAATTGGTCCCTAATGCATATATTATGAGCAGTAATATCGCCTTTTTATTGTCTTTTATGCCCTTTTTAATCACAAACCACATAACTGCCACGGATAGAGCTGTTAAGTACGCTCCGCCTAATCTGCTCATTATTCCAAGGGCCTCAATTGACTGATCATAATTGGATGTTAATGCTGGTAATACATATAGCGGTAGGATTAAGATAGAAGTCATGGTTGGAAAAAATGAATAGAACTTACTCCCAACTTGTTTTAAATAGTAAGGTGTTAGAAAAAAATTATCAGGATGTGGATAATTGATTACCAAGGTTTCGTAGTATTCATTTAAATCAAAATCCTGTTGCTTGATTAAGGAAAAGGGAAGTGTGGTCGTCGAAATAAAATCCTCACTTTGAAATGTTTGTTTGTTTAATCCTGTTTTATATACAAGTAAAAATAGTGAGAAGTATAAGACAAAAAATCCGAGAAAAATGTAGACGAATTGTCTTATTTCATTTTGCATATTGATATTATACTAGTTGCAACGAATGCTTACTATTGTGTATACTGCGTGCATTATGAGTACGAATAGCAATGAGAGATTACAACCAACGTTAGATGTTAGTGGTTTGCAAAGGATGCTATTAACCCCTAGCTGGGCACGACTGCTGGGTTCATTTCTTGGATATAATAACCCAGAACGTAGAGAAGCGACTGGGAAAAGGTTTATAGGTCCTTCAACTCAACCAACTTTTACTCCTTGCACTTATTCGACTGAACGTGGAGTTATATTTAATGGATATCGTGCAGAAGTTTGCACAAACAGAGAATATGGTATCAGCATGGGCGAGTATGTGAGACCTGTTTCTCTTGGATACGCTCAATTGGCAAGAATAAATAAATCACCTGACGAATTGTTTATTATTGATGCTATTTCTCGTTTTTCAATACCATCTCGTTTAACTATAACTAGACCAATTAAAGGAGATTTGGTTGCAGTTAGTTATAATTCTGAGGATATCCAAAGAACATATTTTGTTGATTTAGTAACAGAGAACCTTAAGGCGGTCGTAGTGGGAAAGTATGGGACACAAGAGCAACTTAGTGATTCTCCCGAAGATCATTATGACGTGTTAGGAGAAATTTCGAGAATTTGTGAAGACGTATTCAGCTTTGAACGTCTCCCATTAGATAATCAACAGGTCTAATTGCTGAGTGATTTATCTATAGCAACTACATCTTTTTCACTTGTATAGAACTTAACTTCTCCTTCAATCTTTTTGTCTAAAATAAGTTTGTTTAAATGTTCGTCCAATGTTGAAGTTTTATTTTCATCCTTATTAATAAAGTATTCTGTGGGATTACTTAATGAATACAAAATAATATTATTTGAATTATTTATATCAACGAAAAATGGGACATTGACAGAATCATTTAGATTAATATATTGATAGTTATTCAAATTCGTAATCGATATATTCACGTTACCTTCTTCTGAGTGTAGATGAAGAATGCTTCCTGGAATAATATTTCTTACAGGAATGGTAAATATCTTAGTGTCACCGATAGTTGTACATCCAGGGTAACGTAAAACCGTTTTCGATTCGAGTACCTCGGATTTATATCTATTAAGTTTAATTTTCTGAGGATTAGTGTTTGCGCATTCAACCGTAAATTCGATTTGCGCTACTTCAGAACCATTATTCTGGTTTTCATCTACATATATAATTGAGGTTTGTGCCTCGGTTGCTAGATATGGTATTAGTCTTGGTTTAGATGCGATTGATTTTATTGTATCTTCAGTCTCTTCTTTCGGTATTATATAAAAATCGCTTGGTGGGTTTTCAAGAAATTTATCACTTTTTGTGTTAGTTATCTCAGCGTAACGTGGATGATAAAGTAAAAACTGATTGGCAAACACTGGATACATGTTATTTGGTTCGCGCCTTAAGGTTATAAATGGTTTTTCACCCTCAAGAATCTCAATTATTGGATAGAACACAACTTGAGCATCAAAGTCGAATATTTTATTTGTCGTTTGAGATACATTGGCCTTTTTAAATGCAACTAGGCCGTAAGAAGTCAAAGCTATTCCAAAGAATAGTAAAAAATAAAGTATTCTCTTACTGAGAGAAACATTTTGAAAGGCTGAAATGTTTATTTTAAGAAGGATAATAACTGATAGTGTGGTGAGGGTTGCAGGTATCACAAAAGCCACTTTTAGAAATATCATTGAACTTATGGCAAGTAAAATTAAAAGTCCAAGGAGAATTTTAGAAACGTGTTTTTGTTTTATTTGTTTATTTGAGAATTTATCAAATGACATTGCAAATAGTTTCATAGCGTAGGGTACTGCTATCACGAACACCAATCCAATAATAAGCTGAAATATTATAGCTAGAGCCAAATCAACGTCATTCTTATTGCGGAAGGCATTAAGAATAAAGCTTTTTGTATTAATCTTTGAGAGGATTGTCCATATAAATCTTGGATCAATATCTCCACGTTCACGGTAAGAAATTAGTGAAGCTAGCCTAATTAATGAAAATATTGCAAGCGCTGTTATTACAGTCACATAGGGTCTTATATGATCAAACGTTCTTTGAGTATCGATGTAAAATTTTGTTAAGAGCAATTTACAGCAATTAATATTGAGTGCACTTTTTGTTGTTGTAAGTATTACTCCTAGTGATAAAGCTACGATTAAGAATATAACTAATGCATAACTAGTGGTCTCTTTAATTACAAGATCTACAAATGGAACTGACCTTGGCCGATTTCCGATTGTGATTGAAGTATATGAGTTTGAAAGACCATCAAAGTAATTATTAATTTTTGATGAGTATTCATCAATTAACAGATAATCGATTGGTATTGAGTATGTTACGCGGTTTTCTAATCCGTTCTTTACGATAACTGCATCTTGTTTATTAATTTCATCGTAGAAATTCAGGCTTTCCCTTTCTCCTTCAACTTCTACAAGTTCCTTCTCATAAAATCTGAATTCTATACGTTGGTTCGTTTTTACTTCAATATAGGAGTTATTTTCTTGATTCTCTGATAACGGTGCATCAATGACTTCAAAGCCCCAGTCTTCTACGCGTGATTCAAAATAATTTACTGGATAGGATTGAGCATTTGCACTGCGCACGCTTAGGAGCGTTAGCAAGCTAGTTATGCTAATTATTAAAAATCTTTTCATATAATAAGTCTTTAAACACTCCCATTACTAATAGTAAATAGCATAGCACTCCAAGAAATTCAGATATTTGATTCATCCTCGCTGTGGAGAATATTGCCGCACCAACTAAGAAAAATAAAGATAGTCCGTATATATATTTTCTATCTACTATAAAACCGTATAAAAACGCCCAAATACAAAATAGTACAAGTAGATAGTTAATGGCAAATTTCATGATTCCGATCTCGAAAGCCATTATTGGAAGGGTTGTGGCTAGTAGAGTGGCGGTTATCCATTCATATCTTATATGAATTCTGTCCGTGAATTGTAGTAGTTCTTTCTTGAAAATGACTAGAGCTATGACAAGAAGGCTTATTAATGCTATAAACATCAATATCATTATACTTTTGTGAGGTATCTTAATCAAATGAAGGAGCTGGTGTTTGACAGTCGTACATAGAAATATTTGGCTTAATGCTGTAAATAGTTGAGAAATCTTCTTCGATATCTGTTTCTTTCACTACCAAGTTTGTTCGTAATATATCTTCACGTTGCTGTGTGTATGGCTTGTTTTCTCGTCCTAATAGAAGAATATGTGTCACACCAAGATTACGAGCCTCAAGAATTCCTTCGCAAGTAGTAATTTTATCTGTAAAACTTTCTGAATCAAATTGGAATTCTGCTGAAACATATCCACGAGGGTTTATGAATGTTCGTTTATGTTCTTTAATCCAAAATAACATTACGTTACTATCTTCAGGTGGAAATAATGCAAAAACAGCATTTTCTGTAGTATTTTCTTTAATGTATGTAAATATTTTTGGAGGTGTTGAAACATCTGTAATTTGAATTGGGACTATAAATTCGCTTACGGCAATTAGGAATATTATTCCTACAGTAATATATGCAACAGTTTTATTTTTGATTCGTTCGAAAATTTCTTTATACCCAAATCCAGAGAATAGTATTGTTATAAGTCCAACTAATATTGAAAGCCTCACGATTGATCTAAACATAGGAAATACCAAATACATCAAATAGCTTGGTAAATATAAAGTGAATCCTTTAAGTGTAATGTAAGGTGGAAGCGTAATTACAAAAATTATTAAGGCAATAAAGGCTAATCGTTTTAGGATTATTCGTTTTTCTTCATCTGCTTTTTTTAGTCTAAATACGTGGTAAAACCCAAGGAAAGCCATCATGATATTTGTGATTCCGAGGAATGAAGCTGAATGTTCCCTCATAAAATAGTTCTGTGTTAACCAGTGGCCTACGTCATTTTGGAGATAGTCGACAACATTTGTTGTTAATTTCCCGTAGAATGGATTGTCGACTGGCCATAATATGTAATACCATGGTCTTGATGAGAAGTAAAAGAAATCCTCCAGCGGACGTTTTAAGGTGTAAGGGTTTGATTCAATTGTGTTCTCATTTTTCGCTAGTTTCCAGCTGTCACCAATAACATTTACTTCTTTGCCATCTACTAGAACCGTTTTTTCTCCAATAGATTGAGCTGGGACTCCTATGGTGTTGTAGTAAATATATGGTGCTAGGAATATTCCTGTAATAATTCCACCTGTGATAAAGGCGATGAGAGTTTTGGTGAAAAGCCGTTTAAAATCGAAAAGGGTGTAGAGTCCTATAAAAATTATAAGAAAATAACCATAATAGTTTGAAAATAAAATTGTAATTGCAAGGATGATTCCTAGAATTACAGCAGATTTATAGTTTTTAAGTTTTGAAATTGTATAAGAAATGCCCCAAATTAACGGCCAAATAGCAAAGAGCGCTGGATGGTTTTGGAGTTTGAAAAGCAGAAAAGGAGAGAGATTGAATAACAAGGTGAGGCATATAGTGAGTTTCTTATCCTTGAAAAAATATTTGTAAAAGTTATATGAAAAATAAAGGTTAAGTCCGAGTGTAAATCCAATAAACAAAGGTAATGTATAAATTGGATCAATAAACCTATTTGCGAGTAGCATTGGAAGATAAGTTAAAAGTTCTTGTGTATAGAATGATAGTTTCGAGAATATGTAGACTAATGGATAGTCTTGAGTAGATAAATATAACCCAGCATTGTCTTCGATTAAGCCAATAATAAAGTTCATTTACTTGATTCTATCTTATTTTTGGTTGGGAATAGAATTAGGGCGGAAATAATTATAAAAAATACTCCTGATATTATTAGTCCAACTTTGTGATAAACATCAGGTATATATTGAATATACAGGTCACCTGGTGATTTAGACGCGTATTTTATATTAAATTCTTGCAACCCGCTTACATTAGGTTTTGAGTCAACGTTGCTTAGCCAATTCTGTCTTAAAAATGTTTCCATAAGAGAAGAATTCGTGGTTATTCTCCAATTAGGGTCATATTTCACAGGCAGATAAAAAGTTGTTTCATGGTTAGTTAAATTAATTCTATACAGATTAAAAAATTCTCGAGTAAGGTTAATATTTTTATTTGTTCCGTAGTAATTATTTCTTAAAACAAGGTAATCATCGTTATGTAAAACTGTTGTATATGCATCTGGTCTATCAAGACTTAGAGTACGAATTTTTGCAGTATCACCGACATTATCAAATTCTTCATCATCCATTGCAATTACGTATTTTATGTCAGCTTCAGTAAGGAGTTGTATAAATTCATCTTGAGTAATTATTTCGTAATCTCGACGATCAACTGAAGGGTATTGATTTTTATATTGGATTGCTAAATCTGAGAATGACACACGCGGTTTATCGTTTTGATAATACGACCACCGTGAAAATCTAGGAACCAATAATGTATTAAATTGATTTATGTCATTTTTTATAACAGGATTTATTTCGTTATACATTTGAGGAATATCAGTAGGTATGTGTACACCGCCAATTTTGCCAGAAATTAAAGGGGTAGCATTTATCAGAACAGAAAACAGAGTAATTCCAAGAAGAATATTAGTAACTTTACTCGATTTATTGTATGCGAAAGTGCCTAACATACCGATAAAACCGATGACAAGTAAAGTGAAGAATTTTGAAGCCTCACGATACATTACAAAGAAGGGTAGATTATTAAAAAGCCATTTATATGTCTCGCTGTAGGGATTCCCTGATTGTTTCGTTAGAAAAACACCAATGATAAATAAAACTGCAAAGAGTCCAAAAAGTTTAGTTTTTCTGGGATTTATGTTTTTGTTACCTAGTGATATCCATAATAAATAAATTATTAAAATCGGAATAAACCAATATAGCCCAATTATTATGTTGTTTTTGAATGGGGTGAGGCCATTTAAGGTCCAAAAAGGATGAGTTATTGCTAGGGCGTAATTGATGTTTAAAAATTTATTGCCAAATAATTCTCGATTCATAAATGTTGAGTATGGATTTGAGCTTGCCATTGCAGCGGGTAATAGCCAAAAAATACTTATCAAGAGGCTTCCAATTATCGATAAGAGACCACGGTTTTTTAATGTTTCTTTCCATTTATTTGAAAAATTAAAAAATATATAAGAAGTGAAAATAATTAAATAAATTCCGAAGATTCTTATTTCAAAAAAACTTATTAACAGTGTGGTTATAAAGTTTAAAAATAGAAATAAATTTCCTTTTAATTGTGATCGATAAAGACAATACTTGTCATAAAAATATAAAGATAATGGTATTAAATTTATCGCTGAATAAAGGGTTAAATGACCAGTAGAAAGTGTTAGGAGATATGTATTTAGGACCATAAATAATGCTGATATAATGCCTAGTAAAATGGACTTAGATTTATCTTTAACCCAAAGAAATACTCCCCAAAATGCAGCTATTAAGCCTGGAATTATAAACACTAATCGTGCGATTATGTCCGGATTAATTCCTGATTTGGCTAATGATGAAATTAAATACAGAATGGGTTTCAACCAAATTCCTGATGATCCAGTTCCTAGATTAGTTGGTTCGTAAACACCCACGTATCCAAATTCTGCGCCATTTTCTGCGCTAAAATGATACCAATCTCCGCTAGATAATGTCTCGGAGCTCAAAGTCCATGTGCTAAATAAAAGCAATACTAAAATGAATGTAATGAATGGAATAATTTTTGCAAATATTTGTAAATTTATTTTCATTTACTTTTAAATGTAGATGTTTTCTTGGAAATGACGATAAAGTTTTCTCCGAAGGAAGGTAAGTAGGTTCCAAGGAATTCGCCTACAATTCCTATATATTTATTAAAGAATCGGGACATTAGAATATAATTTGAGTAAGTTTTTATCACCTTAAAACCAGAACTCTCAATTTTCCTTGTTATTAGTGCTTTATTATATATTCGATAGTGGAACTCTGCATAAGCGAATCTTGGTAATTTTCCAAGTAACATTAAGAGCCTATTTCCAAACGAGACTAAATTTGGAGTTGTTATTATGAGTATTCCTCCATCTTTTAATACCCTATTAGTTTCAGAAAGAAAATAGCTGTCATCAGTTGTATGCTCTATCACTTCTCCTCCAAAGACTATATCGAAAGTGTTATCGGCAAAGGGGAAATCTTCAATAAATGAACCTTTTGTGACTTTTATGCCTTTTTGAGTAGATTCTTCAATCGCTTTGTCCATAAACTCTAGGCCATAACAATCAAATCCTATCTCTATCAGAGGTGCAGAAAATTCACCATCTGTGCAACCTATATCGAGTAATTTTCCCGAAGATATATTATTATCTTTAAGGTATTTCCAAATTTTTGTATAGCGAGGATTATTTTTAATTTTCAGATAAGTATCATAACTGGCTTCCTGTTGTTTAATAATTTTATTATCCAAATTCATATATATATATATATAACTAAAGTTAACTATTTCGTAATTTACGAACCTCTCTAGCAACATTATAACTGTACCTACTTGAAATTAAAGCTGTAGCCCAAAAACCTTTTTGTATCAAAAGATATGGTTTAAAAACCCCCTCCAATAGTATAGTAAGAAAGGAAAGAAAACCTGTTAAATATGGAATCCTATAAATAAGGTCTTTCTTATTTCTTTCCTCTTGAATTTGAATAATATTAACATTATAGGTTTCCTTACCTTGCAAATCCTTAGAATGGTCTATTGCCTGTAATTTACACCATTTAATAGTTTTACTCTTAAATGTCGAATTAGTGTAGTTATTATATAAAGGTTTGTGGTGAACAATATAAGGGACATTTTTCGATGTGCCATATACCAATATTGGATGGTGAAATATATCAATCATGCCGATTTTTGATTTTTGAAAAAGAAAATTTTTATATGGCCACCCTTTGCTAATATATTTGGTACCGTCCCAAATTGGCCATATAAATCCATATGCGGCGACTTCTGAATCTTTTGTTAGTTCCTTTAAATGTTTCTTAAGCTCATCATCAAGGTATTCATCAGCGTCAATTCTTAGCAGCCACGGATGTGAAGCTTGGTTAATCGCGAATATATAGTGAGATTCACCTATACCTTTATTTACATCCATTTCATATACGCGATTGGTATATTTTCGTGCTATGTTAAGCGTATTATCTTTACACGGGCCATCATGAATTACAATAATTTCATCTACGATTCCTTTCAAGCTACGTAGACACTGTTCTATAAGTTTTTCCTCATGATAAGCTACGATAAATGCGGAAATGCCGTTCGAGATCACTTTTTCTTGCATTTGACAATTATACCTGTTGATAAGAGGGATTTCAGGAATGGGAATAAGGATATTATTGGTCCAAATACAGAAGCACCTCCTCGTAATTCAACCATCTCAAGGTTACAATTTTTTATTAATTCCAATGCGGTATCAAATGTATAAAGATGATAATGAGTCCTATCAAGAATACCGGAATCAGTATAGTTAAAATTCCCCAAAAGAAGATTAATTCGAATTTGCCAATTTGCAACATTCGGAAGTGAAATGATAATAAAGCCTTCATCATCTAAATAGCTAGTAAAAAATCTTAAAACTTTCTCGGGCTCCGTGAGATGTTCCAACACATCAGCAAAAAGAATTACGTCAAATTTTACTGATTTTAATGATGGCTCGGTTGGATTGTTCAGGTCCATTAGTTCAACGTGTTTATATATTTTAGAGGCCTTACTAAGAGCAGTCTCAGAATAATCAATGCCATAAAATTCATTTGTTTTATCTGATTGTTCACCGATATATCCTTCATTACATCCAATATCTAAGATCTTTTTGTTGGATCCAATCATGTCTATTATTATTTTATGTGTGGAATATTTTGATAAATTTAGTTTGTAATTATTCTGCATGTTGTTTCAAATATAACATTAAGTGTTTCAATTTTAAGCTTCCCTTATACATTTTTTTCATTATTTCAAAATCACTTACCGTTCTTTTTTCTTGAATTATTTTTCGTTTAGCTAATATTGGTTTTATATTTTTCAGATTATATATCCAACCCTGCGGATAGGTCATAGCAATTTTTGGTTTGAGAATAATTAGGAAAAATAACAATTCAAAAATATTAATTATTATGAATACTGGCAGTACTATCAGAAGTGATAGTCTTGAATAGTTTTTAATTAACATTTGCATATTATTCTGATTACGCCAAACTGATGTTTTAGCGTTTATGGAAATTTTGCGATTTGCCCCTGCATGGCAAATATATACATCATCTGAATATTGAAAACGTTTGTTATATAAATTGAGCCGCCAAAACCAATCTGTCTCTTCGAAGTACATAAAGAAATTACTATCAAGCCCTTCTGTATCTGAATACAATTTTTTGGTACAGAAAAGACACACTCCTGATAAATAAAATGGCTTGATATGTTTGAATTCGCTTCCAAATAAAAAGGTAGGGTATCCAAGTAAATCAATGGTACTTGTGTATCGCCCCAAAAACTCCCCATTAAACTTCTTTTCTTGAGGTGCAATCACGTCCAATTTTTTGTTTTGGAATTCATCGTGTAGTTTTTTTACGAAGAAGTGATCTACTATAGTATCACTGTTAAGAATTAATACATATTCCCCTAGACTGTTTTCAATCCCGAGATTACAAGCGCTTGAGTAACCAAGATTTTTAGAATAAATGATTTTTATTCCGTTTATAACCCTAAGTACGTCACGGCTACCATCACTAGATCCGCTATCTACGACAATTATTTCCAGGTTCTCATAAGTCTGATGTTTGAATGCTCCGATAAGATTAGCTAAATAATTAGCGCCACTGTAATTTATAATGACAATCGAAATTAATTCGACTTGAGAGGTTTTTGACATAGTATTGTTATAAAAGCCGAATATTTTTTGATGTATTTTCCAAAAGAAGACGGGAATGGATATAGCCCTGCTCCAAAAGTCTCAACATATTCAAAATCGTATAGTTTTTGCCAATCCGTTAGCCACTTACTAGTATATATACATTTATGCATCCAAGTATTGCCTCTTTCAGAAAGTTCCTCACCGTTATGAATTGCTAGTGGATTTCCAATACTCCAAGTCTTTGAGCTTGAATTAGATAAATCGAAAGGTGCCCAACCGCACATTAAGGCCCCAATATTATGAAGGCTAGAAAGGTTATTTGTACTTGTAATAATATAACCTCCAGGTTTAATTACTCTGGCAGCTTCCTCAAAAAAATTATCTAAGTTTGATAGATGTTCGATAACTTGATTGCTAATAAGACAGTCGATAGAATTTGATTCAATTGGCCACGAGTTAATTCCGCCATCCGCCACGATAGGATAAGTTTTAATTCCAAGTATGTTAGCTTTCTCTGCATATTCAGTTACAGGTTCAATACCATAAATATTTTCAGCATGTGCTAATTCGCCATATACTTTGGTAATCTGACCGTCCCAACAACCGACATCTAATATAGTTTTATGTGGGCCAGTTTTTCTAACCACCGAGTATACATTTTGGTAATTTAAAGATAAAGCCGAATTGTAGATTCTATTAAGGTATTTTTTTATCATGTTCCTTTGATATATTTTACAAAAATATTATAAAAGCCAGATTTTGTAGCTAAATATTCTGAAGTGCTTAACTTAGAAAAAGTAGTCTCAAAAAAAGGTTTCCGTTTGAAGATCCATTTGGATATGTACATATTGAGCACTGCGAATGTTGTCCATAATCCACCTTTTATATCATGATTCACGACTTCTAGTTTATATCCTTGTCCGAATTCACTCAATTGCTTTAATGAATAGTGACGATGATTGATTAACCACCAAGCAGGGTCAAAAATGTTTGAAATTATGTGGTTGAATGGGGTAGAAAGATAAAAATGCCCGCCTTCTTTTAATACCCTTGAAACTTCTCTGTACATAAGGTT
The DNA here is from genome assembly GCA_964370865.1 of uncultured Candidatus Saccharibacteria bacterium. Classification (GTDB taxonomy): domain Bacteria; phylum Patescibacteriota; class WWE3; order 2-01-FULL-39-13; family 2-01-FULL-39-13; genus JAUPVU01. The sequence goes on from CAYJKF010000002.1 coordinate 71,223, forward strand.
CTCTGTGTTATATGGGATATGTTCGATAACTTCCCAAGAAACAACGGTATCAAAATAGTTATCAGGAAATGGAAGTTCTATTGCTGAACCTACTTTAAATTCAACCCGTGGATCATTTATATTATTTTTTGCCGTCTTCAAATCGCTTTCAGTTATCTCGATAGAACAGATTTTTTCAACAGAGTTATTTATCGCGAATAATTCAAACCACCCAAAACCACATCCAATATTTAAAATTCTTTTTTCTCTCATGTCAGAGGAATCAACGAAGTTTATACTGTATGCTAAACGCCCATTTAGTTGTTCGCTAGGTTTATCGTTTAGAATGTTTTTCATATTCAGATAATAATTTTTGGTGTAAAACACCACATGCAACTGCCAGAAATTCGAATGACTTCAAAATAACTAAACCAACACCAATTGTAGGATTTTCAAATAAAATTTTAGGGCGTTTAAATAAAACGAAATATCTATAGAATGCATTCATTTGTTTATTCGAATATTTGGAATTATGATCTTTGTTTGCATATTTATTAATAAATTTACCGTAATAGAATTTTTTCTTTAGTGATTTCCAAAAATTTACTTCGCCATCATTGTGATAAATTGGGGCGTTAATTCGACCTACTTCACCTAGACTCTTAGCCCTTTGAGATAAGTCCCAGTCTTCCCCACTAATTAGGTTCGTATCGTATCCCCCTAATGTTTGCATTACTGAATACTTGAAAAACCTTGCGGCCTCAATATATTCATTACCAACATATAGTTTTTTTTCAAGTGCTCGGCATTTTGCCCAAAATCCGTGCCCGATTGATATTTCAGGTATTATTACAGCTGACAGTTTTTCGTTTGATTCAATCTGATCTATGAGTTCTTGGAAAACATTTGAATCAAGAATCATATCAGCATCAAGAATAAGAATATAATCACCAGTGGCCATACTAATGCCAAAATTTCTTTGTGTTGATCGTTCGGGTCCGATTATATAAACTAGTTTGGTATATTTTTTCGCAATTAGAGCGGTGTTATCGTTAGTTAAGGGATGATCGACAACAATCATTTCATAATTACCATACGTTTGATTTATAATTGATTCGCAAAGGTTCTTAATATTCTTCTCTTCATTTTTCGTTGATACAACAACAGACAGTTTCTTTTTTGTCATGTAGGATTCTTTCTTTAATTTTAATATTTTACCACTTATAAATTTGTAAAACTTATTTGATATACGAAATCTACATGGAGTATTTTCTAAAATATTGATTCTACTGTCAGTGTTATGGTTCGATTCGAAGTATCGTTTTTTCTGCAAGGTTCAGAAATTTCGAATATTGTAATTCAGATAGTAATACGGGTTTGCTCAGCAAAGTATAGCCTCCTGTTGCATATACTTTAATAGGTGAATGGTTCAGGTTTTCAAGTGATACTACATATAATGTGAATTTTGAGGAATTATTGATGGTGACATTTTTTATGTTGTTATTATATCGTATAATGATTTCGCTGAATTTTACTGATTCATTAGGTATATGTATTCCCTCGAATAAAAGGTAACCGTTGTTATTTGTCGAATAGAATTGTTGAAATTCAGTAGGCTCATTGTTGTTCTCTGGGTTAACTATTTCAATCGTGTCAGTATTAAAAATAATTGCACTGTTTGTTAGGTGTGTCCGTGCATTTTGAGAATAAATTAGTTCGCTGTGAACCTTATCAGATCGCACTAACTGACCCAGTTCCCAAGTTTTGGAAGGTTTAGTTTCGAAAATAAATTCCTGAATCGTTTTGTTATTTAGAAAAGTCGGATTATAATAATCAAAACATACCTCTTTCCGATCTATAATTACATTCCCATAATATTTTTCACAGTTTATTTCCGCTACTCGTTTATATAGTTTAATTTTCCCAAATGTTTTTATTTCTTGATAGTTCTCAAGCAATAAATTATTGTATTCTTCTCGTTTCAAGTGGTAATTGTCATCAATTATTAAAGTAGGTTTTATATTTTCGATTCTTTCAGAAAGATTAATAGCTGCCATTTCTGATTTAGATATATATAAATTTGTAAGTCTGTTCAGATGGTAATCATTAGGCTCGTAATTATACCAATTAAATATTTGTATATTATTTTTTAGATAAAGAAGGCTTTGCATTAAATCAATATAGACATACGGGTTATGTGTTAATTTTCGTTGATCATACCAATCATAGTTACCGTATAAGTACGAAGATGAATTTATTGGTAGGTATAACACACTTTCGTTTGGATGATTTGTCTCTATATACTCAACTATCTCAGTATATTCTTTCGGAATGGTTGTAAAAATTACGTGTTGTTGCAGTTGTTTGACTGAGGTATAGACATTTAAAAGCAACAAGATACTAAATAGTGTAATGTATGCAGTTTTCAATTTTCCTTTTAATGTTTCTATAGCAGTGTAAGTAAGTATTATTTGAAACATAAATACAAATGCATACAATCTGTGTGATGATCTAATTGAAGACATTAATGGAAAGTTATCAAAGATAAACAAGTATAAATTGTATGGCGAATTGCTTCCCATTAATAATATGACTATTAGTGCATATGCTAGAAGTAGAAGTCTTATGCTCTTGGATTTATAGTAAATATGAACGACAATTGTCAAAAGTAAAAAGATACAAAATATTATAGGTACGGTTGGGTGAATATTAAGTGATATAAAATATCTCCCGGTTACGGCATCTAAGAATGTTTCATTATTTACAGGTGCTAAAAATGATTTTTTGAATTCGTATTCGCCAATATTGCGAATCCAAGAGATATTAAGCAGTATAAAGGTGGTTACTGTTGTGAATCCAATAATCGAAAACTTTTTCAGATTTGAAAAAATATTTTTAATATTAAATCCTAATAGAATTATTGCCGAATAGAAAAGAATTGGGAGATAGTTTATCCCAAGCGTCAGAATCAACAATATTAGTAGATTTGCTATTCCAGTTAGTAGAAGTAATTTATTAGTGGTGAAAGATTTGATGTCTCTGAAAATGTATAGTAAGAAGCTTATGAACAGAATTACAATTGTATGATTTATTGCGTACGATGTACCTGAACAAAGTAATTGCGCTTTATAAACTGGGGTGTATAACAGGAAAGAGACTAGAAGGACATATTGAAACTTAAGGTTGCGTTTACCTAAACCAAATCGTATCAGAGAATATGTTGCAAGTATTTGCAATAAAATGCCTGAGGCAATATAAAACACGAATGGGTTAAGATTCATTGTTTCACCGATGCTTAAATAGGTAAAGTAAGTGGTACTATATAGCCAAGAATATGGATAAAATAATATACATCCTGGGCAACTAAATAAATTTGATGGCTTTGAAAAATCTATATTTTCGTATAAAGTTTCAAGATGAGGAGTATATGATAGGGTCGCCTGATATTCACCGCAGAGGAATAATGAATTTGGTGGTATTCGATTTGATACTGTTAAAAGAGTCAAATACAGTAAGACTGCACCAAAAAATATCCAGTAAATAATTCTTTTTTTTGTCATTTTGATAATTCAATAACTTTACAATATGTTATTGGCAGTTGTAGGTTATGATTTCCAGCCGCAAATTGATTTGGTCTTAGTAATAACGTCAGTATTGATAGGGAGAAAAGGTAGAGGGTATCAAATATTTTTTGTACCGTCATCTGCGTCATTTGAAATAGTGTGCGCAATTATACTTGAGTTTTTATTCTGATTCGTATTAATTTCGATTAGTTCACCCAATAATCCCAGGCTAATATTATTTATACCCACGATTACAAACAAAATACCGACAAAGAAAAGAGGTCTGCCATAAATATAGTTACCAAATAACCATCCGATGCCTAGATAAATCAGAATTAGCGTTCCCGCTGATAATAGTAAGAGACCAAGTTTCCCAAAAAGATTAAATGGATTTTCTCTGAAGTTAAAAATAAAATATATACTTACGATATCTAGGACCGATTTAATAAACCTTTTTATGCCAGTTTTCCCATACTTAGATGTCCCGTATTTTCTCAACTCTTGTTCAATTTCTACTTCTCCAACTGAATATCCATTGATACTGGCTAGGAATGGAATGTATCTGTGATAATCTGATTTTAAGGGAATAGATTTAGCGCATTCGTAGCTCATTATCTTATATCCACAATTCATATCAGAAATTTCATATCCTGCCAAATATTTGACTAAAGCGTTCATTACTTTTGAAGTACCTTTTTTAATTAGGTTTTTTGTGTATCGATTCTTTCTGTTACCGACAATTAATGAATGTTGAGTAGTTGTTATTGCATTCCAAAACTTTTGTATATCTTTTGGATTATCCTGGAGATCGGCATCCATCATTAGAATGTATTTACTATCTACGTATTGTAATGCAGTCTTAATGGCTTTTGTTTTCCCTGCATTCTTTTGAATACATATATATCGGGTACTTATTGGTTTTTTGTCTTTGATTAGATCTCTTATAACTCTATCCGTGTTATCTGTACTGCCATCATTAATAATTACAATCTCCGAAATAATAGGTAGCTTTATAAGTTCGGAACAGATTAGTTCGTAAAGTTCTGGTAACGATTCACTCTCGTTGTATGCCGGTATCAATATACTTAAATCTTTTCGTTCTTTTTCAGTATGCATATAAGGCTAACTCCAAATAAGAACTTGATTCGCCTTTTAATAAAGTGTCTTTCGAATTTAAAAATTGGTGTAAATATTTTATCGCGTTTCTTACTATATCTAGATGACGTTAGTTTCTTCTTATTTTTTACTGCATAGAATAATGCTGGTAGAAAAAGGAAAAAATTATAATATGAGGAATATTCAATTTTAAAATTAGTTTTTGAAATTACTTCTTCTAAAGTGCTCTTTGTGTATCTTCTGAAGTGTCCGAAATCTACGTCTTTCTGTGTCCATAAAAATTGAAACGCTGGAACAGTTATAATCAAGTACCCGTTCTCATTAAGCATTTCATATATTGTTTTCAGAGATTTCTCATGATCCTCAACGTGCTCAAGGACATCAAGCAGTAGAGCAACGTCGAACTTATTTGAGATTTTCAAATCGGGTAGTGCACCTTCAATTGGTTGTAAATTCTTTTGATTGAGAATTTTTAAGCTTGTAGGTGAATTATCTATAGTAGAAACGTTATATCCCATTCCTAGAATTTGCTCCGCAATTATTCCTGTCCCGGCTCCGATGTCTACGATTTTTTTATTTTTGTCTACTAATTGTTTGAGGAGAGTTAATACGATTGCTGTTCTTCCATTCATCCACCAATCACTTCGGTTTGCTTCCATATGCTCATGGATAATTTCTTTCATTGGAATATTTTAGCACTAACTAATTTATAAAACTTTGCTGATTGTACCTCCCAATCGAACTGCTTTGGAAAATTTATTATTCTTTCTCTATTCAATTGATTATCTTTTAAATCAATTATTTTTTCTACAAGTTCGTTCATATCTTTACACACATATCCTGAATAATTATTTTTTATGGACTCTTTATTTCCTGCTACATCAAATGAAACAGCTGGAGTGCCTTGTGTATTTGCTTCGAGGTTTCCTAGACCCCATCCTTCTTTAATTGACGTATTTATAAATACATGTGCCTTAGCCATTAATTGGTATTTCTCTTCTTCAGAAACAAAACCGAAGAATTTTACAGACTCATTCAAGTTTTTATTCGTAACAAGTTGTTTTAATTCATTTACATATTCCTCATCACCTTTACCTACAATCCATAGTTTTGCATTTGGGATTTCTTTTTTGACCTTTTCGAATACTTCAATTGCTGTATCGGGACCTTTCATTTTTACAATTCTATTAACATATAGAAGGGTAAAATCTTTTTCTTTTTGCAAATGTTTGAAATCGTAATCGACCTTGAGCCCATGATTTATAACTTGAATGTTTTCTTTTGGAATATTTAACTTTAGTAAATCATCTTTGGTTCCGTATGCACCGGTTACGAACTTAGTTTTTTTATATAGTTTGAAAACTAGGTTTTCGAAAAGTTTTCCAGCAGAACTTATTGGAAAAGGATACATCTTATCCCAAATTTCTCCGGCAACTTCGTGAATGAAGACCACAATTTTTTCTTTTACATATAATGGTGTTAAAAAAGGAAGACCATGGACTTCATCAATGACTACATCCACATTATTTTTGTATTTTTTTAAGTATAGAAAAGCTACTGATAATAAAAAAATAGGATAGGTGAAAAGTAGTGAAAGTAGGTTACGCGTCAGTGGAAAACCTGTATATACAAAATTTACGCCTTCTACTACTTCACTATCTGGAGAGTTTTCATAACGAGGACTTATCCAAGTTACCTGAGCATTATGGTTTTGAACCCATCTTTTAGCATGTTCTAAAGTTACTTTTTCGGCACCGCCAGCAAGAGGGTCATTAATAGATCGCCAATTGAGTATCAGAATTCTCATTAGAGATAGTTTATTACATTTCGCCTTTTAGTGTGCAGGAAAGGCGCTTAAAGTTTGTTAAGCTATAATAAATTATGCGAAAGTTTCTTTCGAATAATAGACAAATAATTTTAGCCAGTTTAATTTCATTATCACTATTCCTTATATTCTTTTATAGATTGTTTTTGCCGGGATACTTGGTATGGGGGAGCGATTTCGAAAATAAACATTACCCAGCTAGGGTTTATTTATATGAACAAATCGTCGAAGAACATCGCTTTCCCTTTTGGACTGAAAAAATGTTTGGGGGATTTCCAATTTACGCGGATTTTGAACTTGGCTATTTAAATCCAATTAATATTGTTTCGCTCTTAATTTTTGGTCCAAATGTTTCAGTAAAGTTTTTATTATTATTTCATTATCTCGTAGGATCTATATCTCTATATTTATTATTAAAACGATTTGGGTTTGGTTTACTGTCGTTTACAGCAGCAAATCTAGCTTTTTATTTTGCCTACTTTTTAATAAACCATCAAATTCACTTAAACCTAATTCTTATCTCATACCTCATGCCACTTAACATATTATTAGTGGATATTGCCGTCCAAAAGATTAAAGAAGCTAAATATCGAAGTGCAATTAAATATTTATCCATTAATTCCATAATCTTTGGACTCGGACTTTTATGGGGACATCCACAGACATCACTTCTAATAATGATTGGTGTTTTTATATATTCGGTATTAAAAGTATGGGGAAGTAATGCAAAAAAGATTTATTTAGTAATAGGATCTAATATATTTATTGGAGTATCTAGCATTTTACTTACGTTGTATCAGTATCTTCCTACACTTGAAGTCTATTTACAAAGCAAACGTTTTGGAGAAGGAACGGTCGATTTTTTACAAGGGAGTTTAACAACAAGTTTATTTTCTCTAATAGTCTATCCGCAGGTATGGGGAATAAGAGATGAATTTATTGGAAGATATATTGACGGAAGCTATTCTTATACAGAAGCATATGTCTATGTAGGAATTGTAGTTTTTTCTTTAGCAATTTTTGGCTTCATATTTACGAGGTTGGATTTTATTTGTAAGTATTTCTTTGCCATCCTACTATTATTTTTGTTTTTCTGCTTCTTATCATATGTTCCATTTATAAAATATGAGTGGCCGATCCTGTCATCATTTAGATATTGGATCCGTTCTGTATTAATTTTTCAATTCGCATTAGCACTACTCGTAGCAAAGGTCGTCCACATATTCGAAACTTCTTCAATTAGAGAGTCGATGAATATTTCATATAAAAGAATCGTATTAATACTTTTACCATTTATTGGTTTATTATTAGCTGCGAAATTAAATTTCAACCATTTTCCTGATTACAATGTTTTGACGGATGAAGAAGCTCGAGAATTTATTATTGCTCCTCAAACTTTAATTTGGCTCATTCTTGCAATAATAACCTGGATTTCAATTTATCTAATGATTAGATATCGAAATATTAGACAAAAAATTTTAGTATTTCTGATTTTCGTAATATTCGCCGATTTTCTATTTTTTAGTCAGGATTTAGTTAATTACAGGTTTCGACCAGTTGATGTACAAATTGATGAGATACCTGATAGCTTAGGTTCTGTTAGAACTTTGAATAATAGCGAGAATTATCTAGCTTTAAAGGGGGTCTATTACGATACATGGTCACCACTTGGTTACAGTCAGTTTGCCCCAAATGATTACATTAAAATTTTGAATAATGCTGGAATGAAAGCCACCAAAACCGATGACTTAACACCAAGTGATTTTAAGTTTTCTACGGATTGGGAAAAAATCGGAGTAAATGCATATGTATCAGGAGGCACTCTTGAGCTAATAAATGAAAATACCGTGGGAAATGTATTAAAATCCCCAGAAATCTCATATGTTGAAGTAATAAATCGAGAGGAAGGAGATCAAACATATTTAGTTAAGGCTGACACGGATACGATATTAGAAACTACGATTAGAAATTATAAAGATATGAGTGCGTTTGTGGATGGAAACGAAGTTGTGAATTCAGGTGATAGTATTTTTATATCAATTCCCGTGACAATAGGGGAGCATAATATCGTAATACGGTACTTCCCAAGGTTATTTTATATAGGACTTTTGTGTTCAGTCATATACATTTCTGGTTTAATGTTGGTATTTAGATTTTCCAGAAAATACATCTAATAGATGTCGGATACGCGCTTCCGATAAGCAAAGATTTTCATTGTAGGGATATTTATTATCTACTATTGGAAAAGTCACAAATGTCGTATTGTTCATTCTATTGAAAGCTACTCCATATGGCGCTCTTGCCCACCTTGATGTGCTATTGTTGCTTGCGTGAGATATGCCAATTATCTGAGTAGTTCTTCCGTCCAGCACTATAGAAAGAGTTTCTACTGTATTAATACCAGAATATAAATTTTTAAGTAAAGGATTTCTTCTGATCGAGTAGGCGCCTTCAGGTCTAATGGAAAAATCTATTACACTTGTATTGTAATCGTTAGAGACTGTAATTGTATAAGACGTGTTCCAGTAGATATTTGGAAAAATGTTTGATTCAATAAGTATTTCACCTTTCCTAAAATTACTTATGACATCATTATTTAAGAACTCTTCTGCGTAAGTATATAAACTATCTGGATTATGTAGATAATGCGGTAAGTTATTATCTTTTATAGTTACCAGGTTAGTTCGACCTCGAAGTTGGGTTGGAGGAGAATAAGGAGCTCTAATCCTATCTTTCAAAATCTCATCAAGGAAGGAAAGTTGCTCAGTTTCTGGAAAAGGTGCCGGAGCGTAGTATTTCAAGACTTCCTCATTGATTTCTGAAGTTGTATCATCTGGGAAAACCTCAACGGGATCTAATTGACTGACTTGCTCTCTTAAGAATTCCACATCGGAAGCTGCATATTTATCAATAATCGCGGAGGTTTCGAAGTCCATAATTAGGAGAATTATACTATAGGTTAGAAATGATGCAAATACGTGTACTTGGTATACCCGTTACGTTACAATTACGATGTGTTTAGACTACCTTCAATCAAAGGATTTTTATTATATTTAGGAGTATTTTTCATATTTCTAATACCACGTGTTTCTAATCTTGGATCCGATATAGCTAATTTTGATGCAGTGCATTATTGGTATCCGAGGATTGAAACATTTAATGAGGCAATTCTTGAAGGCCGGTTTGCTGATACCTATGTAACATATCATCCTGGCACGACAATGCTTTGGTTATCTGGTGCTGGCAATTTGGCATTCCAAAAGTATTTTGAATATAAACATAATTTCAATCCAATCGACATTCCACATCAATTTACTCGTGTCCAATTTGCATCAACATTCCCGATTGTATTTGTAATTTCATTGCTTGGATTAATAAATTATTTAGTCTTAAAAAGATTAGTTGGAAAACCGTATGCACTGATATTTGTCGTTTTATTAAGTGTTGAACCTTTCTTTCTAGGAATAAGTAGATTTTTACACTTAACTGCGCTTTCAACTATGTTTGGGTTTACATCATTATTGTTTGCTGTTCTAGCTACTAAAGTTCGGCAGAAAAAATATCTAGTTATCGCTGGAATAATGTTAGGGCTAGGAGTGGCTACAAAAATTTCCGTAATAATATTTCTTCCTATTATCGCGTTATATTTATTGGCAGAATTTATAAGGTTTAGAAAAATCAAATTTATTCTCATTTCATCACTATTATTTGTTTTAACAATGGTGGTTACATTTGTTGTAGTAAGTCCCTACATGTGGGTTTCACCACTTCAGAGTTTAAATAAAATTTATGTGGATGGAATACTTGAGACTGCATTAGATGATAGTGGTGGTTTATCATTATCGAAACAGCCATATTTATATTATTTGGAGCAGTCTTTTTATAGGTTAGCTCCTTACACTTTCGTTCTATATTTGTTGGGAATATTCTTAATCGTAAAGAATTATGTTCAGAAGAAACCTCAATCAAGATTGTATCTTGCAGTATTAATTTATTTTATTGTTTACTATTTAGCCTTGTCTATTCCTAGCAAACTAAAAGATCGATACTTAGTTGAACTAATTCCTTCTTATATCATTTTTGCGACGTACGCATTCACGGCCATTTATAATTCATTAGCAAAAACAGGAAGGATAGTTATGTTAACTATAGTCGGACTGTTAATTTTGCTAAACCTATACCGATACTATCCGGTTTATTCATTTTATTTTACTGATTTTGTTGGTGGACCAGCTGGAATCGAGAAATTAGGTTTACCAGTTACCAATCGCGGGGAATATTATATTCAAGCCGCTCTTTATATAAATGAAAAAGATGGAGCGGTTGATGATAACGTTTATTTCTTAAACGACGCAAAGCTCCCAACTTTCTCTACGGCTTTTATAGGTAAAGCGTATGCGGATGTTGGGAATTTAGAAGACAATGCCCAGGTTCACTATGTAGTTGGACATAAAAGAAGTGACAGTTATATTCCAAGAGATAAATGTAAATTAGAAATTTCTTTTGGACCACATAATCCTTTTGGATATGGCGAGGTGGAAGTTTACAGATGTGCGGGTGCAATTAAAGAGGATTTTCAGAATTAACTTACTTACATCTAAAAATATATACAAACCCAAATCTACCAGGCCACCTTGGACCTAATTCTTTAACTTTTTCGCATCCTTCTGGAAAATCTTCGGTGTCGGTATAGTCAGTTGCATAGAAAAGATGCGAATACCTTTTTTCTTTTTCTTTTATCTCACCCGAGTAAGTTGTACCTAAAAATCCAAATGATGCGGATACATCTTTATTGCCCTCGGTAATTACTAAAACTGTTTCTCTCGGATTAATATTTTTATCAGAATTTATGTACTGAGCAACCTGCAAATAAAATTCTCCATCGTTGTACGGTTTACGAATTTTGGAATATCCTGGCATCCAACCTAATAAATCTGTATGAAATGCAGAAAAATTTGGATAGAACATTTGTAGTGATATAAAGTAGTAAAGTCCAATAACTACAATCAAGAGTTTTTGGCCATATTTGTATTTATTTACCCATTCAAAGAGTTTGTATATGGAATATGAGGATATTAAGATTGCGAATGGATAAATAAGTGATGTATATCTTGTCATCTGTTTTGATGGAATACTCATGACCAAGAAATAATAAAAGACGTATACCATAGCCGTGGTTAAAACATATTTGTATGTTCTATCTTTTTCTTTAAATAATAGAGGCATTCCAACAAGGAAGCTTAAAAAAGTAAGTCCAAGAGATTTAACAAAAAATAATTCAAAATAATATGTAATTTTATATTGCAATATTGAAGCGTGTGGGCCATCTGTAAAGCCTTTTCCTTCGACTCCTAGCACAAATATATTTCTAATCGTATTGATAGGGTCAATCCACATTAATGGCATAAGAATAAATAGTGAGGCAATGGTATAAACAAGCAGTATCGAAAAATATTTGATTGTTGGCAGTACTGATTCTTTAAGATTAGTTTTAAATACGTGTGTGGCGAAAATTAGAATTCCTAACGCAGGCAAAAGAATGATTCCAGAGCTTTTGGTAAAGAAAGCAGATGCTAAAAAGAAACCTGAAAGAATAATAAAAAGTAACTTCTTGTTGTAAGTCCCATATAGGGCAGATGTAAATGAGGCGAACACAAAAGCACTTTCCAGTCCACTTAAATGGAAATAACGTGTGATTCCTAAATAAAATGGTTCCAGCGATAAACAGAGTGCAAAGAAGATCAAATGGGTCTTGTTTATTCCTAATTTCTTGAGTAGAAGAATGGAATAGGTAAGTAATAGCGATATTACAAAAACCAAAGGAAATTTTGCAACAAAGGATGTTAAATAAAATTGCTCGGGGTATACAAAGCCACTGGAGAGTTTAGGGGAATATCCGGCCATTTGTTCGAAAACCCAATAAAAGACTGCTTTGGATGTTCCACTTAGCCACATTAAAGTGATTCCTGGATGATAACTTTGAAATAACCCAGGCAAATCGCCATTAGAAAGATTTTTAATAAATAAATCGCTTCGTATCATCCATCTTTGAGCATCTACGTTCCATTCATCCCAGCCTAATCCAATGACTCTTGGTATTAAAAATATTAGAAAAAATGTCAGGAACGGAAGAAATGTCTTAATTTTAATCATTATCTTAAATTATTATAAACGAATATTTGTTAAAATTTAGCAATCGAATGACTAAATCTAATTTGATTCTGTATATTATTATTTTTCTACTCTCCTTTATTTATCGTTTTTTTGCATATAAATTTATCAATATAGATTCCGATGAGGTAATGTGGTCGGTTATGGCTGATAATATTTTAAGAGGAGATAGGCATTATGTGTATTTTGCTACACAAAATTATACTGGCTCAATGGAAGCGTATATCCTTGCGATTTTTCAGTATTTCGGTTTGTTCGGAAACTCAATTTTGCGTATAAACTCCATTATTTTCGGATCTCTTACATCGGTTCTTTTATTCGTAATTACTAGGAAAGTTCTAACAGATAAAATTTCAACAAATTTATCATATCTGTATGCTTCGCTGTCAGTAGTCATATATTCGGTAACCACGATCGCGAATCTGAATATTCATGCTAAGGCCTGGGGGAATTATGTGTTCATTGAATTCGCGTTTACTTTAATTCTATTATTATTTCTCTTATTCCTGGAAAAGAAAAAGATTGTATACATTATTCTAATTGGATTGTTAATGGCTTTATCCTTTTGGCTCAACATGCAGTCTCTTTCATTTATTGTTGGATTCATTTTTCTATTTTTCCTTAATGAGTTGATTAGTCTTATAAAATGGAAGGAAATTGATAAACGTAGTGTCCAATCATATATTAGAGATTATTCGTTTCCCTTTGTAGTAGGTTTAAGTTCGATTTTGGTGTTTTATTTCATGGTTAGAAAGAGGATGTTCTATGATCCTATTTCAACCTTAATAAATAAGTTCGGAATCGATATTGGGGTACCGATAGATACATTTAGTATTCATTTAACAACCTTTATTATACTTTCGTGGGTTCTGACAATTATTTATATTTTTTCCGCGCGAAAAGTTCTGTTTAAAAATACTTTAATTGTTAGCAATCTATTTTTTATCGGTTTATATCTTAATGTCCATTACAACTCCTTTTCGCGCGTGAGTAGCTCAGGAGCTACTTTTGAAAAACGTTCGAGATTTATTGATACTATAATTTTTGACGGTTTACTTGGTGAAAATAAATATTGGATCCTGGGATTTATTCTAGTAGCTATTATTATTTACTTTTATAAAAAAAAGGAAAAATTTAAATTCGAAGCATTTAATGCAGTGATGTTTTTCTTTATATTATTCCCCGCGATTTTCTTGGTGAACTCAGTTCCTCAAATGACACCGACCCCAAGATATCTAATAATTTGGTGGCCGGCCTTTGCCTTATGTTTTGTTTGGTCAGTAAGCTACATTAATAGGTTACTACCTTATAAACTAGGTTTTATTATTCCTTTTCTATATTTAATGCCAATTCTTCAATCCCAGAGCAAATACTTAACAACTAAAGATCAATCACAATCTAGAATAGTTAATGAGGATATTCAGAAAATAAAATCAGCGGGTCTAAAGTATTGCGTAGGAGATTATTGGGACATAGGTCCAATAATGTATTACAGTCATTTAGAAATAAAATGTTGGACAGATAAGTCAATTCAATCCAGATGGGATGTTGATTATTTGGATGATTACAAGGAAAAGTATGCGCAAGAGAATTATTATCTTTTAGATTAGTAGCGCTTACTTATCTTTTTGAAATAATTTCCGAACGATTCCATTAACAATATTAATAATTCTTTGTTTCTCATTTTTCATATTACCGGTGTTGACGTATAAATTTAATTCTTCGTCATATTGTTTAATGCGATTTCTCCCATCGTTGTAATATCCCAAGATTCTCATTCTGTACCACACTGCTAACGTATCGATGACAAAGTTCCATAATCCATTTTGTGTAAAAACACCTTTTATAGTAGATTTGCCAAAATCCATATTTACTTCTACCGGAGCTTCGTAAATTTTTCTAAATCCAAGTAAATGAGCCACTGCCAATATTTCAATATCAAAGGCAAATCGCTTAACCACCAGTTTATCGAGAACCTTCTTTAGTACAGTACTTCTGTACGCTTTAATTCCAGTTTGAGTGTCGTGTATCTTTAATCCGAACAATAATTTTACGAATAAAAAGTATCCATAGCTGAGAATTCTTCTTTTGAATGGATATTCGATTAAACTTGCGGGATGCATTTTTGAGCCAATTATTATATCCGCGTCGTACCATTTCATATGTTCAAGCAACATAATAAGTCCCTGCGGATTTATATCTCCCCCTGCATCTATAAACATTGTTATGTCACCCTTAGCTTTTTCCATACCATATCGAACCGCCTGCCCTTTGCCTTTATTTGATTTGTAACCAAATACTTTTATAGATTTATGTTTAGTTTTCTTCGCATTTTCGTATGTTTTATCCAATGATGTTCCATCAACAACTACTATAATTTCAAATTTGTATGGAGTGGATTTTAAGGATTTATAGATATTTTCAATATCGTTTAGAATATATTTTTCTTGTTTATATGCCGGAACGATTACAGATAAGCGTTCAATTTGCATTGCCTTTATTCCTAATTAAATTAAAGATGTTCGTTGAGATTGCTAATATAACTATTATGCACGAAATGATATTTACAACTATTATTTCACGTAATGTATCATGATAAAAAACAATTCCTGCTAATTGAATAATTGGTGTTAAGAAAGTTACTGACGCTAATTTAAACTTTGAAATTGAAATCAAAAATATCGTTAAGAGATTTAATAAAGTGAAGAAAATCATATATAAAGCGTATATTCCAAGAAGTGGAACAGCATCTATATATTTGTTACTAAAAAGAATTTCAACCAAAAATCCTGGGAAGAAGGTATAGACCAAAAAACTTACAAAAGATATCGTAGTAGAAACTAATACTGCTAGTAAAAATGGCCTAGTAAAATCCAACCCTTTTTTAAAGTTTTGAGCGCAAATTGGTAAAACTATTATGGTTATTGGGGACGCTGCAAAAAAGATAATCTTTCCAATGACCGAAACTGAACTATAAATTCCGGCTGTCATTTCCGGAAAATAATACTTAACCATAAGTACGTCTACGTTTTGCAATAGACTGAGACCGGCGACACCAAGAGAGCTATATACTGAATATTTCACTAGCTCACTAAAATCTTCTCTTGCGAAATCGTAATTTTTTATCGTCAGATTTTTTTGTAACAA
The DNA here is from genome assembly GCA_964370865.1 of uncultured Candidatus Saccharibacteria bacterium. Classification (GTDB taxonomy): domain Bacteria; phylum Patescibacteriota; class WWE3; order 2-01-FULL-39-13; family 2-01-FULL-39-13; genus JAUPVU01. The sequence goes on from CAYJKF010000002.1 coordinate 87,024, forward strand.
AATGAATTGTATATATCCAACTAAAAGTGTTGCTATAAAGAGTCCCCAGAAAATATCCACCAGCCCTAATCCAAGAAGGATAATAAATATGGCTACAAGAAATTTTGTAAACGCTGCTAAAAATAGTGACAAAGAATATGCTTTGAATCTAAGCAACCCTTGTAGAAAAGGAACCATAAAGCCAATCAGGTTTCCTGCGAAAATTGCGAAGGAGAAAGCAAAAATTATTTCTCGATTAGTGATTTTTAAAGTATCACTTATAAATGGGGTAAAAAAGATAATTAAAAGACTAATTGTTAGCGCAAGAAAAAATTGGACTTTAAAAACTGTTACAAAGAGTGCAGATATACGTACTGGATAATTGTCGTCTTTTATTTCAGCGACTAATTTAGTTATGCCTCCAGTAAAAAAAGTTAGTAATGTTAATAAAATTCCACTGAGTGAAAATAATGAAACCAAAATTGAATAGTCTTCAACCGAAAGATATCTTCCCGAGGCGAGTTGAAAAAGATAAGCGAAAAAATTAGCAAAAAGTGAAGCGGCTATTATGATAAAAGAGCGACTCAGTATGTACTTATCTCCTGACAGTTTATCCATTACTAATCGTAATATTTTATTCATTTGTATAATTTTATCAATTTTTCGTTAATTTAATACGTGACTATAATTTTCTGATATCGTTTAATAGATTATGAACATCACAGTTGTAGGAGGAGGCACGGGTACGTATACCGTCCTAAAGGGTATTAAGGACCTTCCTAATGTAAATATTACAGCGATTGTAACGTCGGCAGATAGCGGTGGCAGTACTGGCGTCCTAAGAGATGAATTTGGAATACTTCCAGTAGGAGATTTCAGACAATGCATAGTAGCGTTAGCTGAGGATGGCGCATCACCACAGAATGAACATTTACTTCGTGATCTTTTCGAATACAGATTTTCTAAAGGAGGCACCGGATTATCAGGACATAACTTTGGTAATTTATTTATAACTGCCTTAACCGATATTTTAGGAAGTGAAGAGTTAGCTTTTCGAAAAGTTTCAAAGATTTTAAATATAAAAGGGAAAGTATACCCAGTAACATTCGAAAAAATTCAGTTAGTTGCTGAATATGAAGATGGATCAATGTTAATTGGAGAGAAGATGATTGATGAACCTCCTTCAGTACATGATGGAACGATGCGAATAAAAAAGTTGTGGGTCCAGCCAAATGCAGAAGTATTTCCAAGAGCCAAAGAGTCGATTATGAACTCTGATTTAATTGTATTTGGTCCTGGAGATTTATATTCGAGCACAATAGCAAACATTGTCATAGATGATTTTGCTGGAATAATCAGTCATTCTAAAGCTAAAATCGTATTTATAACAAATATGATGACTAAATATTCTCAAACATATGACTTTAAAGTATCTGATTTTATAAAAGAGACTGAAAAATATTTACGTAAACCGGTTGACTATATTTTGGTTAACTCGGCTCCCATTCCAAAGGATATTATTGAAAACTATACCGTTGAGAAGGCAATACCTGTGATAAATGATATGAAAGATGATAAAAGGGTTATAGAGGCTGATTTGATTTCTGAAATTCTATACGAGCAAAAGAATAACGATGTCGTAAAAAGGAGTGTGTTAAGGCACAGTAGTAAAAAGATTGCAGACCAACTGCAGAGAATTTTGGAAATAGTTTAGTACAATTTATTCCTTTTGTTATACTTTTATTTGTATGAAGATTGGAATTGATGCAAGACTTTATGGTAACTCTGGTATTGGGCGTTATGTTAAAAATTTGATTCTTGAACTTGAAAAAATCGATAACACCAACGACTATATTATTTTCGTTACTAAAGAGATAAGTGATGTATACAAACCCCAGAATCCTCGATTTAAAAAATGGCTAGTTAATGCCCCTGTTTATTCAATAGAAGAACAAACTACTCTTTGGAAAGAATTTATGAGTGCTAGATTAGGTCTTTTGCATGTTCCACATTTCAACGTTCCTTATTTTTATAAGAGAAAATTTATTGCGACGATACATGATTTTACTATGCTTGGACTAAACTTCGATGCTACTTCTAAAAATCAAATGGAATATCTAATAAAACATACAGGGCAAAATCTGATTATCAAAAAGGCTATAAAAAAATCTGCAGGTGTATTAGTTCCATCAGAAGTTGTTAAAAAGGATGTACTAGAAAATTATGGCGTTTCGGAATCTAAAATTAGAGTAACACTCGAAGGCGTTGATGACAGTATTACAAAACATATCCCTACCGATGGTGGAGTGATGAGATTAAAATTAGAAAGATACAAAATTAAGAACAAATATTTTCTGTATGTCGGAAACGCTTATCCTCACAAAAATCTAAACAATTTAATAGTCGCTCATAAAGAGAATTTACAGAATGCAAAAACCACTTCTCAATTAATTATCGCTGGCAAAGTTGACGCTTTCTCTCAAAGACTCGCTGCATTCGTTAATGGACTTAAGTTAAGCGATAAGATTATATTTGCAGCCAGATATACAGACAATGGCTTTGTGGATGATACAGAGCTCGCCACACTATATAAAGGCGCATTAGCCTATGTTTTTCCCTCTTTGAATGAAGGTTTTAGTATAACCCCATTAGAAGCCCAAGCTGTTGGTACTCCAGTTCTGCTTTCTGATATTCCGGTCCATAAAGAAGTTTTTGGTGACTCAGTTTTATACTTTAAAGCAGATAGTAATATCGACCTTTCAACTAAATTACTGGAGATTGAGAATAATGACCAATTGAGGAATGAGTTGATACAAAAAGGTTATGAGAATATAAAAAAATATTCTTGGGCAAAGATGGCACAGGAAACTTTGGATTTTTATAATAGTTTCGTTTAGAATTATCACAATCATATGAAAACAGAATTTCCCGAATTGGAGAGCAAAAGTGAGTCCTCCTTGTTTTTTGCTTTTTCAAAGCGAGCTATGGATGTCCTTGGCTCCATCGTATTCATGATTATTTTTTCCCCCTTTTATATTATTTTTGGGATACTAATTTGGTTTCAAGATTTTCATTCTCCCATTTATGTTCAAAAACGAGTTGGACAATTTAACAAGATATTCACGATTCATAAATTCAGATCAATGGTTATTAATGCTGACCTGGTAATGATGCAGGACGCGAATTTATATAACCAATTAAGAAGTGAGAATAATAAGATACAAGATGACCCGAGAATTACTAAGCTGGGTAAATTTATTAGAAAATATTCTATAGATGAATTTCCTCAAATGTTTGATGTCTTATTAGGTAGTATGAGTTTAGTAGGTCCTAGGCCTCTTCGGCCTGATGAGGCACAGTTATATAGAGATCAAAGTGAAGAACATTCAAGACAGCTGGATAAAGTCTTTGAGATGAAACCAGGAATTACTGGCTTGTGGCAGGTAAGTGGAAGATCTAATATTTCATTTAAGGAACGAATGATTTTAGAAGAGAAATATTCTAGAGCAAGATCGATTATGCTTGATATTACAATCTTAGCGAAAACTCCCCTTGCTGCGATTCAGGGTGAGGGAGCGTATTAAGTAACCTATATTTATCATATTCGTATGGTAAACTAATTGTTTAGTTGTTAGATTGTTTTGGTAAATTATGAAACGTTTAAATTTCTCAAATAAGAATTCAATTAGTAGTTCCTCACCTTCTTTTTCTCCAAGCGGAAGTGCCTCAAGAGAAAAATATAATTTTTCAAATAAATTCAGATTCCCTAAGATTAGAATAAATGTGAAATGGATTTTGATTACTCTTGGAATATTTCTCGGTTTAGTTTTAGTAATAGGATTAGCCGGTTATTTTCTAGTTGCTAAACCAGTATTAGCAATTGCAGATGACGCAAAAAAATTAAAAGATTCTACCTATGCGATAAATGCAGGCTTAGAAAATCAAGATCTTGAAGAAATAAAAGGTGGCATTGATAACACTAAAAAAGAGCTCGAAAGATTTAAAGGAAATTTAGAAACTAATTCTAAGTTGTTAAGAAAATTACCAAGAGCAAATATTTATTACGAGGATGGGCAAAATTTAGTAGTAGTGGCCGAAGAAGCATTAAGCTTGGGTGAATTGACAATTAGTATTATTGAACCTTATGCCTCTGACTTGGGTTTTGCCTCGGGTGACCAAGAAGCAAGAAATATTCCGGCACAGGAGCGTGTTATTAAACTTATGCGATTAATGCCAGAATTCTCTCCAAAAGTTAATGAGATTTCACAAAGAATGGTGAAGATTAATGATGAATTAAATAAAATTGATGCCTCAAATTATCCAACTAAATTACCATGGGTGGTCAAATATGCTGGAGTAGATCCTGAAATGAATTTACAGGAGCAGATATTAGATATTCAGGCTATTACCAAAGAAATTGCTCAAAAGGCGCCTCAGTTTGAAGCATTCTTTAATGCAGTGCCAGAATTTATGGGTTTGAATGAGCCAAAAACTTACATGATAGTTATGGCCAATAACTATGAATTACGAATGAGCGGTGGATTTAATACATATATAATTTTAGTTACATTTGCAGATGGAATTCCTGATATTACAAATTCCATCGATACATACTTTATTGACGAAGGCGCTAGAGCTGGCTCTTTTGGAAGACCAGTTAGGGCGGTTCCATACCATTTGAAGAATTACTTATACCTTTCTGGAAACACATTTAGATGGTATGCAAGGGATGCAACCAGCAACAATGCTGATTTCCCGCTTGCCGCAGATGATTTAGTGAATCTTCACTGGAAAAACGCAGGTGGCTTAATACAACAATTTGATGGAGTTATAAGCATAAATAATGATGTTGCGGTGGATATCTTAAGAGCAGTGGGGCCAGTTATGACTGATAAATATTCAATTAAGAGAGATGATAATACGTATGTAACGGTACCAGTCACTGAATTCAATGCAGATAATGTTATTTACGAACTAGAGAATATTGCAGGTGGAAAATTAGCTGAAACTTTGGGAAGAAAGGAGATTATTAAATTTTTAGCGACTTCTATTTTGACGAAAATTTATACCTCTGAAGCAACAAATCTAGTTCATATAATGAGAGTTGGTCTTGATTCCTTAAGCAAAAAGGATGTAATGCTATATTCATATGATCCTGAAGTGCAAAAAGCATTTGAAGATTTAGGATATGGAGGGCGGATTGCTTCTGTACCAGAGGGCTCAGATTATCTTCATGTAAACAGAAGTAACTATGGTTCAGGAAAAGCTGATTGGACACAACCTGGATTTGTATATCAAACTGTAGATAAAAAAGTCGAAGTTGTTGATGGTAAAAAAATTAGTACAGTAAACGTCACGGTTAAGAATCCAAAGCGTCCGGAGTGGTTCAATATAGATCCATGCTGTTTCTATAATGCTTATATGAGGGTATATGTACCGATAGGATCAAAAATGATATCTGTAACAACATCCGATGGTCAAGATGCTAAAGGTGCAGAATTTGTAGATGATAAAGTTCAAAAAACTTATATTGAATCATTTACAAGGCAGCCAAAAGAAACTGATTTAACTATAACGTATGTTTACGAACTTCCAGATAGTGTTAACTTGGATGATTACAATCTAGTCCTACAAAGACAGTCAGGTACTACGATCGATGAATATAAAGTTACTGCTAACGGAAAAACGGAAGATATACTTCTAAATTCTGACAAGGTGATACATATTAGTCGATAATTCCGTAGCTTTTTATAAACAGATCAGTCTTTTCCTTTAAGTATTTAAGGATAGGCTGGTCTGTTTTTTCGAAATACGCATCTTCTTTATTCACAATTTCTTCAAAAATAGAATCCTCCAGAAAAAATATCTTTTTCATTAATTCTGGGTTTTTAATATTCATCTGTTCATAGAAATCCATAAATTCACTTTTCGTATAAAAACCATTAATCTTCATAAGTTTTACCAAATACCCTAGGACCAATCCTTTAGTCGGAGTTTGATTAAATAGCTCAATAGCTTTTTTGAGTAATTTAAAGTTAGTAGGATTTGGATCATCATTTGGAATCAATTTATCGGTTATTTCTAAAATGGAGTAAAGATAAAGAGTTACATCATAGTCAGTAGCCGACAATTTTATGTTATGAATGGAATTAGCTTGCGTTATTAAATATCTGTCATAGGTCTTAATAAGGTAAATCGTAGCTATTGAACCAGGTTCCAGATGACTACGCTTTTTAGAAGTAATTTTGCGAATTCCTTTAGCCTTGCAGGAAATTTTCCCTAATTCCTGAGTTAAAACGGTAAGTATCTTATCCGCATCCTTATAATTTGTTCTTTTTATTACAATTCCTGTAGTCTTTATATAGTCAGACATCAAGAATTATTATAATATACTCACATATGGATAGAAGCCAAAAGATTATTTCTCTCGCAAAAAGACGTGGTTTTGTATTTCCCTCATCCGAAATATATGGTGGTTTTAGTTCTACATACGACTACGGTCCTATGGGAGCTCAAATGCTCAAGAATATTAGGGATTTGTGGTGGAAATACTTTGTAGAGCTTAGAAGTGATGTAGTAGGGCTAGATGGGGCAATATTTAGTCACCCTAAGACTTGGGAAGCCAGCGGACATGTTGATTCTTTTAACGATCCATTAGTAGAAGATAAAGTCACTCACATTAGATATAGAGCAGACCATTTAATCGAGGAAAACTTAAAAATTGATACCGCTAAAATGTCATTTGATGAAATGCAGAAAATCATAAATGACAATAAGATTATAAGTCCGGATGGGAATGAACTTACCGAATTAAAGTCTTTTAATCTTTTAGTACAAGCCGAACTTGGAAGTACTGATGAAAGCAAAATTAAAGCTTATCTAAGGGGAGAAACCTGCCAGGTTATATTTCTACAGTACTTGAATGTACTTCAGTCGATGAGAATGAAAATTCCTTTTGGAATTGCTCAAATTGGTAAAGCATTTCGAAATGAAGTTACCACAAAAGATTTTATATATAGAACTAGAGAATTCGAACAAATGGAATTAGAATTTTTCATTCATCCAAATGATGGAGAAAAATGGTATGAGTATTGGAAACAATTTATGCTTAATTGGTGTGTTGAAGAACTTGGGTTTCCATTGACCAAATTTCGATATAGGGAAATTCCAAAAGAGGAAATGTCTCACTACGCAAAAATACAAAGTGATTTTGAATTCGAGTCTTCTTCAGGAAAATGGTTTGAATTATCTCCTCTAAATCACCGTGGTGAATGGGATTTGTCCAGACACCAGCAATATAGTGGAGAGAATTTTGAGTATAGAGACCCTGAAACAAATGAGAGATTTTTGCCAAATGTTATCGAGATTTCGATGGGAATTAATCGAATTCTTTATGCTTTACTCGATAATGCGTACGAAGAAGATGGAGATCGAGTTGTTCTTAAACTTAATGAAAAAGTTGCACCATATCAATATGCGGTTTTCCCATTAGTGAGAAATAAGCCAGAAGTAGTAGGTAAAGCACGTATGGTTTACGATTTACTTGTTAATAAAGGTTTTAGAGTCAGCTATGACGACCGAGGAAATGTTGGTAAGAGATATTATTCCCAAGACGAAATCGGTACTCCAAAATGTATAACTATCGATTACCAGACTCTTGAAGACGATACAATTACAGTTAGAGATCGAGATTCAATGGAACAAGTTAGAGTTAATATAAATGACCTTTAACGATTACTAATTTAACCGAAGACCTCTTCGCTAGTATTTTCACTATTTGCGTAATATGATGAAAAGATGCTTGAAAACGAAATCCAGAAAGAGATACTGTCGATTTGTAGTTTTATTCCTAATGGAGCTAAATACTCAGAGCTAAAACCACAAAGTATAAAAATCGAAAATGATTTGTTTAATTACCATCTACAATATCTTGTAAAAAATTCTCTCCTGAAAAAGGAAAATGCTCTATATTTCTTAACAGAAAAAGGTAAATCGCTAGTTACAAATATTGACCACGTAAGTAAAACACTTTCTGGAAATTATAAAGTTAGTGTATACGTATGTCCCGTTATCGATAACAAAATACTCTTATATAAAAGATTAAAGCAACCTCAATACGGATATACTGGTTTTATTTCTGGAAAAATTAAATATGGTGATACGATATTGGATACAGCAAAACGTGAATTTAAGGAGGAAACAGATTTAGAGGCAGACTTCAAGATCATCGGAAGTATGAGACAGATTAGAAAAAATAGTGAAGGTGAAGTTATTGAGGACGGGATTTTCTATATTTGTTACACAGATAAGATATTTGGTAATTTAACCGAGAGTAGTAAAGAGGGTGAGTATTTTTGGACAAATGTTAATGAGGTGAGTGCATTGGAAAAAATATTTAAACCAAGTCTTGAAATAGGAGTTAAGGAAATTGAGAAACGTCTTAATGGAACTACTTCATGGGACAATCAATTCATATATGAGCTTCAGCCTGAACCAGAAGATTATTAAACAATAAGCATAGAATTCACTAAACAACATTGCCTTCTCACAGCTCTACGGCGTTTTTTCCCATTATTTAAAGCAAATCTACAGTCAGCATAGAATCCTACTAAAGTTGTTTTCGGGTGTTCTTCGTGTTCACACAATACTCTTATTGCCTTAATATACCTAGTAAGTGGTGATGAATGGTGAATAGTGGTGATGAAGCACATTTAAATTAACACAACGATTAGAAACCACGCAAGTATTTAGGTTTCCTGCCAATTTCGCATGATTATAGGCGAGCATAAACAAAAAATAGGGGATAAAAATAGGATCGCTTTCCCTAAAAAATTTAGAGAAGAGCTAGGAAACAAGCTAATAATAACTCGTGGTTACGAAGGGTGTCTCATAGTCATGTCACCTGCCCAGTGGGAGGAGATGACCCAAGATTCAATCAAGGGTCCATTCGTCTCTTCATTGATTAGAGACACCCGACGTTTTCTATTCGCCGGAGCAAGCGAAATCGAGCTTGATTCACAAGGACGTTTTGTAATTCCACCTTTTTTAATGGATTATTCAAATTTATCCCAAGAAGGAGTTTTTCTAGGACTCGGTAGATGGGTAGAACTTTGGAATTCCGATAACTGGAATGCAAAACTAAAAGATATTGGTGACTCAAGTGGTGATGTAGCAGATCGTCTTGCCAAAACTGGAGATCAAGATGTATAAAACGGATCATTTTCCAGTCATGTATAAAGAAGCATTGGATGCACTGAACGTTCAAGCAAATGAGCTTTATATTGATTGTAATTTGGGTCTTGGTGGACATACTTCTCTACTTTTGGAAAGAGGAGCAAGAGTAATTGGGATTGATGCCGATCATGAAGCAATTGAACATTGTAGAAAAAGATTTGAGAAGGAATTAGCAAGTGGCACATTAAAAATTCTTCATATGAATTTCAGTAAAATAAATGAAATTCCTCTAGAAGACAAAGTAGCAGGAATTTTATATGATCTTGGATTAAACCTAGGTCAGCTTAAAGATTCTGAGCGTGGCTTTAGCTTTCATGACACTGGTGAACTCGATATGAGAATGGATACAACACTTGGCGTGAAGGCAATCGATCTAATAAGATTGCTGAATGAAGATCAATTAAGCAAATTAATCTTTGAATACGGCGAAGATCCACAAGCCAGAATTTTCTCAAAAGCGATAAAATTTGCTGTAAAAAATGGAAAAATCCGAACTCCTTCGGATTTAGCAGAGGTAATTAGAAAAGCCTCAAAATATCCTTCCAGTAAATTACATCCTGCTACAAGAACATTTCAAGCATTACGAATTGCAGTTAATAGTGAACTTGATTCTTTGCGAGAATCACTAGCTAATGCGATTCCGCTACTAAAACCGAGTGGCCGGCTAGTAATCATCAGTTTTCATTCACTCGAAGATGAGATATCAAAATCATTGGCGGAATCGCAGCAGCTTATATCAATAACAAAGAAGCCAGTAGAAGCGTCGCTTGATGAAGTCGAAAAAAATCCTCCATCAAGAAGCGCAAAAATGAGAGTCTATGAAAAACAATAATTATCTAAAAATCTTAAATATATTACTCTTTATTGGATTAGTCCTAAGTTTTGCAGGAAGCCTGTATATGACAGATAAAGTCGCCTTAGCAGGAGCTAATTTAGGCAATATCGAAAGTAAAATTGATGATCAAGAAAAATATAATTATTATCTAACAACCGAATTAAATCGATTAAATTCTACTGCAGTTTTATATGATAGAATCCAAACAGCTCAGTTTGTTAAAGCAAGCGTAGACTATATGGATGTTCCAGAATACGCATATAGGTAAAACCCTTTATGAGGAAATTCAGCGACAGTACAAATTTTCGATTGGCACTGCCAAAATACTTCCTATATTTCGCAACTCTATTTATTATTTTCAGACTTTTTCAAATCCAAGTACTAAATACTTCAAGATACAGAGCAGAAGCAAAGCAACAACAATGGAAGGGAAATACAATCCCTTCGAAAAGAGGCACAATCTATTCTTCTGACAAGTACCCGATTACTCAAAGTATTCAAAAGTACGATTTATATTACGAAGCCTCTGAGAAAACAGATGAAACTGAACTAATCGCTGGTCTTGATACAGTAATCGAATATGATAGGAATGAGGTTAGAAATATTCTCTTGAAGGAAACTCGAAGAGCCAAATTATTAACAAATCTTGATTACCAGCAAAAAACAATAATAGAAGGGCTTAAAATCCCAGGAGTAATAATCGAGCCTTACTACGTTAGGGAATATCCAGAAGATGATATGTTAGCCCATTTGCTTGGATTTGTCGGAAAAGACAAATATGGATCCGATGTAGGATACTACGGATTAGAGCAATACTATGATGGGGATTTATCTGGTACGCCTGGCAATAAATTCCAAGAACAATCTGCATCAGGCAACATAATTCTATGGGGAAATACAGAAATTATTGAACCCGTTAATGGAAGTGATTTACATATCACTATCGATCGTAATGTTCAGTTCTTAGCCGAGCAGAAAATAAAACATGGGGTTGATATATATAATGCAAAATCAGGAAGCGTTATAGTAGTCGAGCCTAATACAGGAAAAATTCTCGCGATGGCAAATTATCCCGTGTTTGACCTAGATAAATATGCGGATTTTGTCGATGAGAAAAATTTATTAAGAAATTCTGCAATAGGAACCGTTTACGAGGCGGGTTCTGTCATTAAACCAATTACTATGTCTTCAGCGATGGATGCAGGAAGTATTAGCATGAATTCTGTATATAACGATACTGGTCCAAAGATTTATTCAGGTCATAAGATAGACAATTGGGATGGTAAACACCATGGTGAAGAAACGATGACCGAGATTCTTCAGCACTCAAATAATATGGGAATGGCGTGGATTGGGACCCAAATTGGAGATAAGGCTTTGCTGGACTATTTTGCCAATTTTTATTTAGGGAAGAAATTATCAATTGATCTTGATGGAGAAGAGCGTGGATTAGTTTATTCGAATCCTCCACTTAAGGAAATTGAATTAGCAAATGCGTCATTTGGGCAAGGTATTTCGGTAACACCGCTCCAAGTTGCAATGTCATTCTCAGCAATAGCAAATAAAGGTTACTTGATGAAGCCGTATGTTGTGGAAGAAGTATCGGGTCCGGGTGGTTCCACTAAAACTGAGCCTGAAATTTTATCTAGACCGATTAGTACACAGACCGCGGATGAGATGGTGGGAATGTTAACAGAGGCTGTATCTGGCGGTGAGGCTAAGTTTTTTGTATCAAAAAAATACCAAATCGCCGGAAAAACAGGAACAGCTCAAGTTCCTGTTTCTGGTGGTTACGATCCTAGTAGAACTAACGCGACTTTTGTTGGATTTTTCCCCTCATATAGAAATTTTGTAATGTTAATTAGACTTGAAGAACCATCATCACCAAGTGGCTATGCAGCAGAGACCGCGGTACCTCTTTGGATGTCTTTAGCTGAAGAATTAGCAAACTACTACAATTTGCGACCTGATAAAGAATAATTTAGTATTACACTGTATGGATTTAGCTTCTACATATTTAATAAAGGGCGGTTGGTCTGCGCATGGGGATGTTGAGGTGTCTGGCGATACAAATTCCGCCATTGCAAATACATGCTTAGCATTACTTACTGGCGAAAAGAAAATCATTATAAATGCTCCTCGAACAAATATTTTTTTAGCGTTTTTGAAGAACTTAGAATTATTAGGTGTTGAAATTAAATGGATTTCAATTTCTCAGATTAGTGTTGATGTTGATTGGAATGTATTTGATCCTGATTTTGTTCAATATTTGCCTGATTTAGTTCCCACTTTTTCAGAGATATTTATAAACCTAGTATTAGCAAAAAAATATTCAGTAAAAGTTCCGCTAAAATTTAGGACCCATTTACCAAGATATAAACGATTGGGTTGTATTGTCGAATTCTCTGATGATAATTATTTCTTAATTCAGGCACCAATACATAACAACGTAGCTTTGCCCAAATATCATATACATTCTTTTCAAAAAGATTTCTACGCTTTATTGAATTATTCTCTATTAAAATATATTTATCCTAAAATACATATTGATTTTGATAATAAGCCACACCCACTTAGGATTTTTAGCGACCAAGAATATATGAAGCAAGATAAATATAGCGTATCCGCAAATGTTTCAGAGGTGAATTTTTATGCGATGCTTGCAGTATTAACTGATGGCGAATTAAATATTAAAGGGGTAGATTTAGAGCTTTCATTAGGTTTTCTAATGGATTTAGATGAGATAGGGGCGACTTATGAAGTAAAATCGAAAGTATTGAAAATCTGGCAAGACTTAAAGTTTTTAAAGCCAAAGTATAACTATATATCCTCAAATCCAGATGAATTAGGATATCTTTTACTATTTCATACTCTATACGGCGAGAAAAAAATTAGTATCACTTGTAGGGATTCTTTTGATATTAGAGATTTAATTAAAACGTTGAATATAATGGGTTGTTATATCAGTTATGAGCAACTACAGGATAAAATATTAGAATTAACAGTTAAGCCATCTGTTTTAGTCTCATTTAAATTGCCAATTCCTAATGGTAGATGGGGAGGAGTCGTTTTAGCCGCAGCTATCGCTTACATTGGAAACAGCATAGTAACTGATATTGAGAGAATTTCTGACTACATTCCATTCTTAGAAGAAACACTTGAAAATCTTGATCTAAAATTAATTCCTAGAGCAAGTTAAATATCCCGTAATTTAGTAATTGCCCTGTTTATAATAGTTCCAATGTTTGTTTCACTAATACTCAGAACTTCTGCAATTTTCTTATTTGAGTAGCCTTCATAAAATTTTAGTTTGATTATTACCTGTTCTCTATCTTTCAAATTCGTTAATAAATTTTTCAAAGTAATCGAAGTTTCATCTTCAATTAACCGGTCTTCGATTGATTCTTTAGCGTCGGGAATAACATGTTCTATATCTATCTCAACGGTATTCTTTAAAGTTCTCAAATAATCTACATATGTATTGTATGCAATTTTATATATCCACGCGGAGAAAGAGGTACCTTGCCATTTATAACCTGAAATATTCTTGAGTGCCTTTTCAAAAGTGGTGGATGCCAGGTCCTCGGCAGTATGTAAATTTCCATTCACTTTATGTTGCAAATATCTAACTACCTTTGGCCAGTAATATTCATATAATTTCCCAAAAGCCTTTTTGTCCTTTTTTGCCTTATTTATAAGTTTTTCTTCATTTTCAAGCATATGCGTGAAGATAATTTTCAATAAAAGCTTTGATTTTAGGTTCGAAATCCCGTTTTCTTCCATAAAATATATAAGTTGTATTTGGTTTGTTTTCTATTGAATTAATTTTAGTAGGATTAGTAATTAATATTTTGTTTTCAGGGAACATTTCTAATATGCTATTTAGGGGGATTGGATGAAAAAAATAGCAAGCGTCAACGACCATTGAACCATCTGGCAAATTAGTAAAGCGTATTCTAGGTATCGGAATGCTATTATTTCTGTCTATTTGGTTATTATTTTCGTGAAAATATTTATCAATATAAGCTAGAAGAATTGATTCATTTCCTTTGGAAATTTCCTTTATATCCTGGCTAGTTATAATTTCCGTGTTTTTTGAATATTTCTTTAGAGTTTCCATTTTTGCACTAGATTCGTCGATTAAGGATAGAAATGGTTTAAGTATCGATATCCAGTAATTGAATATAAAAGGATTTTCATGATTTAAATCCAAAATCAACGTATGGGGGTATGGTCTAATGTAAATTAATCGCATAATCGAGATTGCAAGAAATTGAATCCAAGAGAGCATGTCACGTGGATAATATTTTTCTCCTAATATAAATAATCCAGTCGAGAATTCATTCCTTGTGGATTCTATATTACGACGTGGGTTTAAGGAAGGTGACAGATTGTTATACAAGGATTCCCGTATAAGTGTTGGAATTCTATCAGAAACAATGACTACGATGGTTGTTTTGTGCTTTTTGATAGTAAATTGCACAATTGTTCCAATTGTCACCCTAGCAATAGTATGTTTAATATCTTTTAAACTCATAAAGTATAATAACGTCATTCAACCCAACATATCACGTAGAGTTGCTATATGATTAAATTAATAGGATATGCTAAATTTACGAAAAAGAAACACCTTAAAAACAAATAAAACTGGCCCAAACTACCTACTTATAATTAATATCCTTGTTCTAATACTTATTGGAATTCTAATGGTATATGAAGCTTCACTTGTATATGCTACCCAGCGCTTTGGGAATCGATACCATTTTTTATTTCTGCAGAGTGCTTGGATGATCGCAGGTTTGTCTGTTGGATATCTAATTTCTAGAGTTAATTTAGAAATATTAAAAAAGTTTGCCTTTTACTTGTGGATTGCGAATATTTTATTTTTGATTTTTGTTTTACTGCCCACACCTTTTTCTCCTGAAGTGTATGGAGCGAAACGTTGGATATATTTGAATCCCGAGGGATTATTACCAGCTTTACCGTTTTTAGGACGCCTATCCTTTCAACCAAGTGAATTAGTTAAGTTTACTTCACTGTTATATTGCAGTACTTTCCTGACTTCTTCAAAAACTACATCAATTAATGATTTTAAATTTTTACTGAAATATCTTGGTATAGTTGGTGTGACAGTTGGTTTGGTCTTTTTGCAACCTAATTTTTCAACAGCAACCATTATTGGCTCAATATTAATTGCTTTATACTTTTTTGCCGGTGGTAGGCTTTATTATTTCTTAATTGGTTTACCAACTTTAATCGGTCTTGCCTCTGCATATGTATTTTCTTCCGAATATAGGCGATTAAGAATAATGACACTATTTGAACCGGATTCAATTGATAAAAGCAGTACGGGATATCATATTAACCAAATTATGATAGCCCTAGGTTCTGGAGGATTATTTGGACTCGGCCTTGGAAAGTCTCGGCAGAAATATTCATATTTACCAGA
This sequence comes from uncultured Candidatus Saccharibacteria bacterium, assembly GCA_964370865.1. Taxonomy (GTDB): domain Bacteria; phylum Patescibacteriota; class WWE3; order 2-01-FULL-39-13; family 2-01-FULL-39-13; genus JAUPVU01. The sequence continues at coordinate 102,521 of CAYJKF010000002.1, forward strand.
AGTCACTGCGGATTCGCTCTTTGCCGTTATTGGCGAAGAATTAGGATTTATCGGAGCTACTTTTGTAGTTTTGTTACTTGTTGGGTTAATTTGGCAATGTTTTGATTTGGCAGCAAAAAGTACGACTCGCTTTAACATTTTAATATGCAGCGGGGTTGGAACTTGGTTAGCTGTTCAAACATTAATTAATCTTGGTGCGATTGTTAGAGTTATACCATTAACAGGAATTCCCTTACCTTTAATCTCGTATGGGGGATCGTCAGCAATATTCCTTTTAATGGCGCTTGGTTTAGTTGTGAATATTTCCGCCGACAATAATTCACCAGATACTAACGTCTCAAAAAAAGTTAAACTGCGTACTAGTGTAAAATAATTGCATGGTAAAAATTGTATTTACTGGAGGTCATCATAATTCAGCACTTGTTACTCTTGATGCATTACATGAGGAATTGAATCAAGAAGGAAAAAGTCATGCTTTTTTTTGGTTAGGTAAGAAATACATAGACAAGGAATGCACAGTCTTATCCCCTGAATTCATTGAAGTTACAAAACGCAAAGTCGATTTTATCGAATTTAGTGCCGGAAAACTATTTCGAACACACTCCATTTTATACATATGGAAAGTCATAATAAATTTGGCCAAAATTCCTTTGGGTTTTATTAAAGCCTATAATATTCTAGCCCAAATAAAGCCGAATATTATAGTTTCGTTTGGTGGTTACCTTGCAGTTCCCGTAGCTATTATAGGAAAACTTAAAGGGATTAAAGTAGTAAGCCACGAGCAAACTGCAACCTTTGGTTTAGCAAATAAAATTATTGGTTTTGTAGCAGATGAAATCTATGTGACTTGGAAGAAGGAAATATACCCCCAATATTTTAAGAAAAAAATAATCGAAACAGGTTTACCAACCCGAATTATCGGGCAGACTGGTGAGAAATATGCCTTTAAAAATTTAAAACCCGTTTTATATGTCTCCGGTGGAAAACTCGGATCAGATGTAATCAATACTACGATTTTTCAATCCCTTGATACTTTATTAACAAAGGTAAACATAATTTGGTCGATAGGTTCGAATTTTGTATCTTTTTCAGAAGAACTATTGATAGAATATTTAACAAGACACCCCAATTATCAAGGATCAATAATTTATAGTAGATACTTTAACGAACTTGAAGTCGAGAAAATCTATAGGTCATTTCATTTCGGATTATCAAGAGCAGGAGCCCATACCACATACGAGTATGCGTATTATGCAAAACCATCCATTTTGATTCCGATACCATGGTCATCAAACCAGGAACAATTGAAAAATGCACAAATGTTAGCATCTCTTGGATTAGCAGAAATCATACTTGAGGAGAACTTCAATTCCACCAAATTGGTCGAAACAATCGATATTGTTTTAGATAAATCTAATAGAGATATGTATCCAAAATCCGTTAAGATAGAACGTGAAGGTACAAAAAAAATCTGCCATGAAATTATTAAATATATTCAAAAAGCGTAAATTTATTTTTATATTAGTTAGTCTTTTTGTTGCTATTTTTCTAATCCTATTCCTATATGTTTTTAGGGTTAATTCACTCGAAGTTGTATCGAACAGTGCCGAAGCTAATGCTGATTTCATCACGGCAAAAGAATCTTTACAAACAAAGTATATTGGTCAGAGCATGTTTTTTGTCGACAATATTGATGTGTCGGCATATTTATCAAGTTTCGTTTTTTCACATAAATTATCACACATTGTTAAAACCTATCCTTCACACATATCAGTCGTTGTAGAGCCCAGACAACCAAAGTATATTATTAAGGCACCAAATGGATTGTTCACTATTGATGCTGATTACTATGTGATTGAAAGTACGGAGGAGGGGAACGCTCAGATTGAATATCAGTCTGATTTGCTTGTAAGACGCCACATTGAAGATCAAAAATTAATTGCAGGGTTGAAATATTCTACTTTAGATGCCAAAGTGATAGTAGGTAATGAGATATCAATAACATTTGAAGATGGATCAAAAGTTATTCTTCCTGAAGATCAGAATGCTGAAATAATATTAGATATATTGAAAAAGATTCGTCAAAAGTATACGATTGAAAACAGGGCTATCGAATTAATTGATTTAAGATACTCAAAGCCTATAATTAAATTTAAGTAAAATGTCGAAAGATCAATTTGTAGTAGCATTAGATATAGGTTCCTCAAAAATTTCATGTGTTGTAGCTAATCTTGATGGTTCAAGAATTTCCGTAATAGGTGCGCATACAGGAGAGTCAAAAGGAATTAAATCTGGTGTAGTTAATAACATCGATAAGGCCGTTAGTAGCATTAATGATGTTATCAATAAAGCTGAGATGATGTCTGGGCAGGCTATTTCAAGAGTTGTTGTAACCATTAGTGGTACACATATTGAGTCGCTAAATTCACGAGGTGTAGTAGCTGTATCTGGTCAGAATTCAGAAATCAACGCAGATGACATAAGCAGAGTCAATGATGCTGCACAAGCCCTCTCACTCCCATCGTCACGTGAAATAATACATGTCTTGCCAAGAGAGTATGTAGTAGATCGTCAAAGAGGAATTTCCGACCCAAGTGGGATGACTGGAATCCGTTTAGAGGTCGAGGCAAACATAATTCACGGTAGTACGACAGCCATTAAAAATCTAGTTAAGTGTGTTCAACAAATAGGAATTGAAGTTGATCAGTTAGCATATTCAGGTCTATCGTCCGCCGAAGCAGTTTTAACTGATACAGAAAAGGAACTTGGTACAATTTTGATTGATATTGGCGGCGGGACTATGGATTTAATTATTTACAGTAGTGGTAGACCAGCATATTCTGCGGTACTTCCAATAGGCGGTCAGGATATTACAAATGATTTGGCGATTGGACTAAGGGCATTATTAGAAGATGCCGAAAAAGTTAAAGTTAGACTCTCAGATCATGAGGAGTTTTCATCGAAAGCTGTGATTATAGATAAGAATGGTAGAGAAGCAAAAATTCCCAAAGGAGAGCTGTATGTCGGCGATTTGAATTTCGGAATGGATAGTGTGCCAATTGCTGTCCTAAACGAGATTATATACAAAAGGTTAGAAGAGGCATTTAAATTCGTAAAAATCTATGTTAAGAAAGCAGGGTTTGCAGATAAATTGCCTGCTGGAGTTGTCTTAACTGGTGGTACCTCTATGATTCCAGGAATTGAGAATATTGCTGAAGATATTTTTAAACTACCGGTAAGGGTTGGTAAGCCATCCGGAATAATTGGACTAGCAGATCAGATACAAACGCCATCTCATTCGGCGGTTATTGGCGCATTAAAATACATCTCAAGCACTATACAAGAAACTGGTAGAACAAATGGTAGAAGAAGTGGTACTATAATGGGGATTAACGAGAGAATAAAAAGTTTTTTCAAATCGTTTCTGCCTTAAAAATATGCCATTTATAGCGCCAAAGAGCGAAAATCCTGCAAAAATAAAAGTAATTGGAGTTGGGGGTGGAGGTCAGAATGCCATCAACACTATGGTTAACCTAGGAGAGACATACGGTGTTGAGTATATTGCTATGAATACCGACCTTCAGGCCTTGAATTCATGCGAAGCACCAACAAAGCTACAGCTTGGTCCTGGACGTACTCATGGTTTAGGTTCTGGAGCAGATCCATCCGTTGGACAAGATGCGGCATTTGAATCAGTTGAAGATGTTAAAAAATTATTAGAGGGCGCAAACATGGTGTTTGTCGCGGCTGGTTTAGGTGGAGGCACTGGAACCGGAGCTAGTCCCGTTGTGGCCCAAATTGCTAAAGAACTTGGGATTTTGACGGTTGGAGTTGTCACAAAACCATTTGTATTCGAAGGAAAAAGAAGAATGGCTCAAGCCGATCAAGGTATAAAAGATTTGAAAAGCAGAGTGGATGCACTTATTGTAATTCCAAATGAAAAATTATTAGAAGTTGTTGAAGAAAAAACTTCTATGCAAGATGCGTTTAAGGTTGTTGATAGGGTTGTTGGAAATGCTGTCAAAGGAATTTCTGATTTAATTACATCGGCTGGACTAATCAATGTAGACTTTGCTGATATTGAAACTGTTATGAGTAATGCTGGATCCGCCTTAATGGGTATAGGTAAGGCAAATGGTGAGAATAGAGCGGAGAAGGCCGCCAAAATGGCTATTAATTCCCCACTGCTCGGCATTGATATAAAAGGATCAACGGGTATTTTATTAAATATTGTTGGAGACTCAACAATGACAATGCACGAGGTTAACACAGCTGCTAAATTAGTATCAGAGTCAGCAAATGAAAACGCTAATATAATATTTGGAGCCAATATCGATCCTACAATTGATGGTGTTCAGGTTACCGTTATCGCGACAGGTTTTGATTCAGATTTTAAAGATATTTCTATTCCAAATAATTCAACCGGGATTAGCGATAGAGACGTAATTGAACAAATAGATTCAAGATATGACAACATTAAAAAGAAACCAGTTGTTGTAGAAGATGAGATTGAAGAATTAGAAGAGAAGGTAGAACAACAAAAAGATAGGGATTTTAGTTTTAGCGAAATAGATTCGACTCCAAAAGATGATACAGATGTATTAAAGAATTTACGAAAAGAAGTAGAGGAAATGGAAAAAAAGGAAAAACCTTCAACTGATAAATCACCATTTGATTCAGAAGATGATGATTCTGATCAGGATAGCTCTGATGATACCAAGAGCAACTTTTGGAATTTTATGAAGGATCGAAAGAAATAATTTCATGCCAAGTAATGCCACTAAAAAAGAACTTTTCGTGTTTTTTTTTCTTATTTTCTGTGGGTTAATTGCCATTGCGTATTACTTTTACAAAGCTACTTTTAGATTCGATCCATATTATAGATTTAAAAGTGAGGAACAAGCAAAGCAATTGATAAAATCCCCAAAAATTCTAATTGACCGTTGATCCTTTTCCAATAATATTACGATTTATATTGATTGCATAAGTTAGAGGCGAAATACAAGCTAAACATAAAAACAAATATTGCCAATTATTAAATGACCATATAAAAACTACAGCAAAAATCATTCCCAGCAACACCGCCAGTTCAATAATATAAGTTCTGTAGATAACGAAATCTGTCTCATGTTTTCCAAGTTTTGCATGCATATACATAGAACTTAAAAATGGTATCGAAAAGAAACTATTGTTTAATCGATCTAAAAAATCAGCGGAATAAATAATCGAAGGGGTTGAAGCAAAAGCGCGAATGACATATAAAGTTGTGTTCAATGAAACTCCAATCTTGTGTAATAAGTAGGGGCCGCTACTATCCACGGCTTTCCCGATTTTAAACGATAGAACTGTAGATAATGCCATTGAAAAAGAAGTAATAATTCCAATTACAGTAATATCACTTGATATAAAAAAGATTAGAAGCGGAGACATAATAGCAAAAAATACATTTTCAACACCCATTGCGGCAAAAGCAATAGAATCGTTTACTAGACTGTTATTTTTAATGTATTTAAAAAATATCTGCTTGGCATTATGTTTACCATGCTTATGTTCTTCGTTGCTAAATACCAGAGGAAGACCCGCAAATAGCAATATCACCAGTCCTACAAGAAATAATGATTCAAAACCTGAAAAAGAAATTAGCATGGCTCCTATAAGAGGTCCTGTCATTGATGCAATCCTAGATAAGAGGAGTCTGAATCCTATATTCTTCCCGTATCTTCCTTCTGTGGAGGCTGATTTTCGTATGAAATAGGTATGATAGGGAATCCAATATAAAATGCTATTTACACTTAGCAAAGTTATAGAAATCGGCAGAAATAGAAAGAGATTTATTGGTGCAAGATAAAGGGAGAATAGCCCAACTCCTAATAGAATATTGCCCACAACAATCGAACCTTTAAAGTTTAATTTGCCAAATATTAGATTCACCATACTAGGCAGTAAGATTAATGCGACAAGAGATTTTAATCCATAAAAAAGAAATATATTGATTACTCCTCTAGAAATTTCATTTGATATTCCTAATGGGTTTAGGTGAATACTTTGATAAATAAAAATCGGTATATAGATTCCCATTACAGCTTCGGCAAAAGATCTTAGTGTATTAGTGATATATAAAGCTTTGGATTCAGTAAAATAGTGTTCTCCAAGTATATAGGCTGAATAGTTTTTTGCGGCAGGATTATGTTGCATGCTACTAGAAGTCTAGCAAAAATATTGACTTGAGTTCGCCCAGTGTTAACCTTTCTTACATATATGAAAACGAAATTTAATGAGGTTCCAGTACAGTTAAATTTACCCGAAATAGAGTTAAAAATTCTAAAAGCCTGGAAAGACAATAATATCTACGAGAAAGTTAAAGAAAAATATAAAGATGCACCTGAAAAGGTTTATTATGATGGTCCTATTACGGCAAATGCTATGCCGCACTATGGTCATATCATACCTTGGACTGCTAAGGATGTTATACCAAGATATTGGACCATGACTGGCAATTTTGTTTCAAGAAATATTGGTTGGGATTGCCAAGGTCTTCCTGTCGAAATGGAAGTCGAGAAGAGGTTAGGATTCAAATCAAAAAAGGAAGTTGAAACATTTGGAATCGAGAAATTTAATCAGGAATGTAAAAATTCGGTAATGGAATACAGGGATGCTATGTGGAGGTACGAAGAACGAATTGGAAGATGGATAGAACCTACTGACACATACGAGACGATGTCGCCAAAGTATATTGAAAGCGTCTGGTGGTCTCTAAAAGAGTTGTACAACAAAGATCTATTATATGAAGGCCTAAAAGTTGTTCCATATTCAGCAAGAGCTGGCACTCCATTGTCTAATTCTGAGGTAGCCATGGGTGGATATAAAGAAGTCGTCGATCCAGCCGTTACAATAAAATTCAAGGTAAAAGGAAAAAATGAATTCCTACTAGCATGGACAACTACTCCTTGGACGCTGCCTGGTAACTTAATGCTCTCAGTGGGGCGAAAAATCACTTACTGTAAGGTTAGTTCAAATAATGAAGTTTTTATCCTAGCAAAGGATTGCGTAGAGAGAATATTCAAAGATCAAGAGGTTGCAATTATTGAGGAATTTTCCGCTGAAAAATTAATTGGTATGGAATATGAACCACTTTTTGATTACTTTGAAACAAAAAGAGATGAAGGATGTTTTAAGGTTATTTATGCAGACCATGTTACAACCGAAGACGGAACTGGAATTGTTCATCTTGCGCCATACGGAGCAGAAGATTTCGATATATTTATGAAGCTTGGTATTAAGATATTTGATTATCTAGACTCAAATGCCGCATTTAACAATTTAATACCAGAGTTTGAGGGGAAATTTTACAAGAAGGCGAACCCAATCATAATTTCACAATTAACTGAAAAAGGCCTCTTATTTAAACTCGAAGATTACTCGCACCAAATGCCAATGTGTTGGCGTACTGATACTCCTTTGATATATAAACCTGTAAAGAGTTGGTATGTTGCCGTTACTAAAATAAAGGATCAATTACTTTCAGAAAATGAAAAAATAAAATGGGTTCCAGATAATATAAAAAATGGAAGATTCGGTGTATGGCTCGAAAACGCTAGAGATTGGGCACTTAGCAGAAATCGATATTGGGGAACCCCGCTTCCTGTATGGATTAATGATAAGACTGGTGAAGTGGTTGTAATTGGATCATTTGAAGAATTAAGTCGGCTAAGTAATAAGGAACTTCCTGCTGATTTTGATCCACATATGCCTTTTGTTGATGAAATAACCTGGCAAGATAAAAACGGAGGAACTTACAGACGAGTAAAGGAGGTTATCGATGTTTGGTATGACTCAGGAGCAATGCCATTTGCTAGGCACCATTATCCTTTTGAGAATGTAGAAGATTTTAAACGTACCTTTCCATCTGAATACATAGCCGAAGGAGTTGACCAAACTAGAGGATGGTTTTACTCACTATTAGTTATTAATGTAGCTCTTTTTGCCAAGACCCCATATGAGTCTTGTTTGGTAATCGGAATGCTCGGAGATGAACACGGTAAGAAATTAAGTAAGAGCAAGAAAAATTACCCTCCTGTAGATGAAGCTTTAACAAAATATGGTTCAGAGGCGCTTCGTTATTATATTTTGTCATCACCAATTGTCGAGAACGGCACTGCAAAATTTAGCTACCGTCTTCTTGAAGAATCTAAGAGAGAATTTTTCCCAACAATATGGAATTCATTTAGATATTTTGTAACTTACGCAAATTTAAAAGGTTTTGAAATAAAAAACTTATCGGAGCTAGATGATAGGTTTACAATTCTTGATAAATGGATATTAACTAGAATGAATCAGGTTAAACAAAAAGTGAATTCTGATTTGGTAAATCTTAGATTGGTAGATGCTACAAGAGAATTTACTGTATTTTTAGATGACCTATCCAACTGGTACATCAGAAGATCTCGTGATCGCTTATCTGAAGGTGACGAAGTTTCTATGAATGTATTATTTTCTGTACTTTACGATTTTTCGAAATTAATAGCACCTTTTATGCCGCTATTTTCCGAAGAATTATATAAAAATTTATCAGTGGCATCTGAACAGGCTCTAGAATCTGTCCATTTGGAAAAGTATCCAACAAGCGAGATTACTATAGATGACAATTTAATTGATCAGATGGTATTTGCAAGGCAACTTGCATCGGTCGCAAGTGCTATTAGAAAAGAAAACAATCTACCTATTAGGCAGCCATTAAGCGTTTTAGAAGTTATGTTATATCAAGAGAAAACGGCTTTGTCAGAAGAAATCTTAGAAATTGTGAAAGATGAGATAAACGTAAAAAATATTGTTTTTGTTACAGAATTTATGTTATCTGAAGGAAATTGGATAAATAAAGAAGATAATGGGGTTGAAATACGATTAAACACCGATATCACAGAAGAATTGAAGCTTGAAGGTATTCTCAGAGAATTTATTCGCGAAATTCAGAAATTACGTAAAGAGGCGAATGTTGAGTGGGACAAATTGGTTGATGTAACATATCCGGAGATCGAAGGTTATTCAGATGTATTGGCTAAATATGAGTATCAAATCAAGCAAAAAACGTTAGTTAAATCCTTTATAAAGGGTGGAGAATTTAAGCTAAATTAGGGTTTCTTGCTCTTAAATGCAAGTTTAGCTAAACTATGTCGGAATAATAGTTAATTTATGGGCTTGTAGCTCAGTTGGTTAGAGCGCCTCAATGGCATTGAGGAGGCAAGGGGTTCGAATCCCCTCAAGTCCACCAGGTAATGGTTTATTGCTATAATTCGCTAGTTTTGGTAATATTTCCTACGTACATATATGGATTTTGCAGTAATAAAGCTTAACGGCAAACAATTTATAGTAAAGAAAGGTGACTTATTGACAGTTGACCGAGTCACGTTAGAAACACCTGTACAGGTGTTAGCTTTTGCGACTGATTCAGCAGTAGAGCTTGATTTAGAGAAATTAACGAAAATAGGTCTCGAACTTGAAGTTATGTCAGATTTTAGAACAGCAAAGATTCAAGTTAGAAGATATAAGAGCAAATCCAGATATAGAAAGAATAAAACCCATAGGCAACCATTAACAATGTTAAAAGTTATAGATTTATCACCAAAAGGTGGAATAAAAATAGTCGAAAATAAAGGTAAAACTCCACAACCTACTCAAGAAGAAGAAACACAGGTGAAAGCTAAACCATCAAAGATAAAAGCCGAACCTGAGTCAAAGAATAAGAAAGTAGTAAAAGCAAAGGAATAAAATATGGCACATAAGAAAGCAACAGCAGCAAATGCATCACAAAAAGGAAATCGACAAGGTAAACATAGAGGATTAAAAAGAGGAGATGGGGAATACGTATTGGGTGGAACAATCTTAGTTAGACAAGTTGGCTCTGTTTATTTGGCAGGTGAAAATGTAATGATGGGTAAGGATTTCACACTATTCGCATCAAAAGATGGATACGTAAAATTTACAAACTACAGTAAAGAGAAAAAGTGTGTAAATATCGTTTCTACAGACGATTAATTAATCCTCATTTTTTATTCAGTAGCATTATATTTTGGAAGTTTTATGAGACCAATTTCATTTGTTGGCCAATAACGGAAGTAGCTTCTACCAACAATATCTGTCTTTGGTACAAATCCCCAAGTTCGAGAATCTGAACTATCAGGCCTGTTATCTCCCATGACGATATATGAATTGTCTGGAATTGTTATTTTTTCACCTTCCTTAAGAAATGCTTTGGATTCAGTAATAACCTTGCTTGATAGATATTCACCCTCGTCCAGGATAAAACCAGCCGGATTTTCTGAGTTATAAATATAGATTTTATTATCTTTGAGCATAATCTCCTCACCAGGAAGTGCAATTATTCGTTTAATATAGTCTGAATTCTTCTTAAGGGGATATTTAAATACTATTATTTCTCCTCTGTGTGGCTCTCTAAATTTATAGGTTAATTTATCAGTAAGGATATATTGCCCTTGATGAAAATTCGCAACTCCGTCCATTGAAGAACCAACAACTTCATGTGGTTGAAACGCAAAAAGATATGTAATAACAAAGAATGCTAGTCCGATAATCAGGCTTTCTAGAAAGTCTAATAAAATCGAGCCAGCATATGAGAAGAAAGTTCGAGCCATACCAGAGTAGTATAACAAGAATAATGGTAAAATTAACAAATAATTTATTAGAGTCTGTAGCTCAGTTGGTTAGAGCGCTTCGTTCACATCGAAGAGGTCAGTGGTTCGAGTCCACTCCGACTCACCATTGATTTTGCCATTGTCTATGAATAGAAAAAAGCTTGTTGCTGTAAATACTTTTTATCAATTAGTAGTACGATTCTCATCTGGAATATTCACATTAATTACAACAATATATGTTGCAAGGTACGCTGGGATTCCACTTTTAGCTCAATATTCTACTGTTATAGCTTTTGTTGTTATTTTTGTAGCCTTATCAGATCTTGGTATAAATACTCGTACTCTTAAATTTTTCGATACAGAAGCGAAGTTGAGAGAGAATTTTAAAAAACTACTTGGTCTTAGAATTCTTATCTCGCTTCTTTCGCTTATTTTGGGTTTAATATTGCTATATATTATTGGATATTCGAAGGAATTATATATCCCAATTTTGTTTGGTCTTTTTGCAGTTTTGATCAATGCTTTTCTAAAATCATTTACAGTTATTTTTCAAGTTAAGTCAGACTATTCAAGTTTTGCAAAAATAAGCTTCGTAGTATATTTGACTGCTCTAGCATATATCGGTGTATCCTCGGTTAATTCAGTTTTAAGTATTTTTGAGTTAATTGCAGTTTATTTGCTTGTCCAACTTATAATCGCGGCAGGACTGTCTTATGTCTACAGAAGTTACCTGGTTTTAAAGGGTAAAATATTTGATTTTGCCTTCAGTAAATCAATACTTTCTGATATATGGGTTTTTGCAGTAATAATGCTTGTGAATTTACTTATGTTAAATTTGGACAGATTATTATTAGCTAAACTTTCAGATGATGCAAATGTTTCAGTGTACAATACCTCCTATCGAATCTTTGAATTTGCTTTAATTATTCCCACCTATATTATGAATACCTATTTTCCAATGCTAGTGTTGGAGGAGGGGTCGAATGCTATGACTCGATTAGCAGGCACTATGAAATCTATCCGTTATTTATTGATTATATCAATCTGCGTTATGGTAGGGCTGATAGGGGTTTCATATTTAATACCTTTTATATGGGGGAAAGAATTAGTGAATGGTGTTCGAGCTTTACAGATGCTTGCTTTAGGAATTCCTTTTTTCTATATAACATCTCCTCTAAACTGGTTATATGCTACCGAAAAGCAATATAAAATTATGCTTTTGGCTTATTTTGTTGCACTGATAGTAAACGTTATTGGAAATATTAGCTTTATAGGATCTATTGGCTATGTTTCGCCGATTATTTTCAAAATTATTTCTGAACTTATCGTTCTAAGTGTGTTTTTATACCCATTGTTAAGCCGAAGCCTTATGACAAAGCCTGTCACAAAATGAGATATGTTGATGAGACGTGGGTAAGTTTTATTAATCGACTTTAATTTGTATTCATAATATAGTATGAAAGGGTTGTCTGTAAAGGATGAATACAGGCTATCAAATAACTGCGTCAAAGTGATAATTCATGGGGAACCTTAACGTTTTTCCCTTTCTGTCGACCAATTCTAACTAGTTGAAAGGTCTTAATACTAATTTTCTAAACTTGACATTTGATTTCTATAAAATGAATGGGAGGCTATAGGTTCTATTTCGTATTGAGCAATTATTGCCGATAAGTTGGGCAAAGATATTCGAAGTCTGATAGTAATAGTTATAGGTTCTTTACTGAATCTTTTCAAATGTAACGAAGACTTTCTTCTCCGTTTCATTACCTGCCTTATCAATTGCTTTGATGTTGATTTCATTACCGCCATCATCTAGAGAGACTTGAGCAGTAAATTCACCTTCTGAATTTAATATCGCTGATTGATCTTCAACCAATACATTTATACCTGGTTCAGTTTTTCCTGTAACAGCGTAAGTACGTTCGGTCGCTTTATAAGTTTCGCCAGATTTTGGAGTTACTATTTCAAATTCAGGTGCTGTGATATCGCGGACTATGCTATAGGATTTAGAGTCATTGCTCTTATTTCCACTATTATCTTCGGCAATAACCTTAATATTTGATATAGCATACCCTATTGGGATGTCTGAGAAACTGAAGCCACCCTCATTATCTGTTATTGTTTCCGATTGTTTTGCATTATCAATATACAGTATGATTTTGATACCTGGTTCCGATTTTCCATATATTGTAGTCTTATCATCTTTTGTAGCCTCTGGAATGGGTTCTAGATATGGTGAAACTGGTGCAATATTGTCTTTTACTTCATATATGTCTTTGTTTCGGAATAAATCCCAAAACGAATTAACACTTGCTAGAAAGAACACCATCCAAAGATAGGTAAATATTACAATTCCGAGGGAGCCTAAGTTTAAAAGTAATATTCTTTTAATTAGATATTTTTTTACGTTTTTCTTTTTATTTATCATAAATAATGGAGCCACCCGGCGGAATTGAACCGTCAACCTACGGTTTACGATACCGTTGCTCTACCAATTGAGCTAGGGTGGCATAACTAAAATAACCTTAACAAATTATATACTAATTGTGCTAACCTAATTATGTATATTATTTATTTAATCCATGCCCAAAAAACTAGTCAAACAAGAACAACTAACACAAGCAAATTTAAAGAGTTTACAGGAAACTTTTATAGCGATTACCTCACATAAATTTCTTTCACCTATTACTGTTATTAAGTGGAATCTTGAACTATTAATGGAATCAAGCAGTGCATTATCTGAGAAGGACAAAGAAAAACTTTTAGATATCAAAAATAATGTGCAGCGTTTAGATGATATTACTAAATTATTGCTTCGTATTTATGAAGTTGCAACTAGTCCAAGTGTTGGATCATTTAAAAATTATTCTCCAGGACTAATAGTAGATCAGATTTTGCAGGAGTATTCACTTCTAATAAAACAAAACCGACTTACCATCATCAATAATGTTAAAAACGAAGATTCGTACCACTTGCCAGGCTCTGAATACTTTATGAGAGAAATTTTAAGATCTGTTATAGATAATGCAGTTAACTACAACGTGAAAGAAGGCAAAATACAAATCGACCTAACCTCAAGTGCTAAGGCTGTCAAAATTTCTCTCCAGGATACTGGAATTGGAATTCCTGAAAAAGATCAAAATCTAATTTTTAATCCGTTTTATCGTGCTTCAAATGTCATGAAAATGTCATTCAATGGAAATGGTTTGGGGTTATATATGTCGAAAATGGGTTTAAATTTAGTTGGCGGGGATATTCGTTTTTCCTCCAACCCTGGTGTTGGGTCGAAATTCGAGTTGGTTTTTCCAATATTATAGTTCTCAACAACATATGGGTGAATTACGCAAAGTAAAAAGAATCTTAATAGTGGATGATAATGAGTTCTTCGCTAAAGTTATTAAAAGTGAATTACTAAATCATGGTTATGAAGTCGATATCGTATATAACGGTGAACAAGCAATAGATTTTTTAAAACATACTAAAGTAGATTTAATCTTGCTGGATATAATTATGCCAATCAAGGATGGTTTCGAGACTATGGAAGAAATAAAGAAAAATGAACTCACAAAAGATATTAGTGTAGTTTTCTTTTCAAATTTAGGGCAGGCTGAAGATATTCAGAAAGCAATGGATCTTGGGGCACAATCATATATTGTAAAAAAAGATTTTTCTCTGAAAGAGGTGATGAATAATATAGAAATGCATATCAGAAAATCCGATAGCTTGTAAACTATTTTTTGGTAATGTATATTTTAAGTGTAAATATAGTTTATTTTTATTTTTGAAAGGAACTTAATGTTTACTCCTGATAATAGAAAGAAAAAAGGATTCACGTTAATTGAGTTATTAGTTGTCATTGCTATTATTGCTACCTTGGCAGTTGTTGCTTTTGTAGCCTTAGATCCTGTAAGAAGAATTCGAGATGCTCAAAATGCTACTCGAAGGACTGATGTGGAAAATATCTCACAGGCTATTGCTTTACAAACAATAGATGATGCTGGAGTTTTACCAGTAGGACTTGTGGCTGATGGTTTGACATACCAGATAGGAACCTGCGCAGCGGGTGCAGATACACTTTGTCCAGGTGCACAAGCCGCTTGTGTAGACTTGTCAACAGTATTAGCCCAGAAGCTTAACCCAATCCCAACAGATCCGGATTCAGGTACGGCAGCTACAACAGGATATTCGGTATCGGTTGATGCTAACAATATCGTAACTGTAACCTCATGTGGTGCAGAAGGTGTAGATCCAATCTATACATCTAAGTAAGTACAAGTTTAGATACATGGCGCTTTCCCGCAAATGCGGGAAAGCGCTTTTTTGTTCTTCTTTTTGTTGTTAAACGACTCCATTTCATATAAGATTTAGTTACTGCCCATGCAAATTACTGATGAAATTCTAAAAACGATTTTGTTGGATACCCAATTGATATCCGATAAACAATTTGAATTAGCTATTAAGAGTGCTAAGGCTCAAGGCACGACTCTTTACCATTATTTTGTTGATTCCAACACAATAAAAGATACTGATTTAGGTCAGTTAATCGCAAATCACTTCAAACTTCCATACATTGATTTAAGCCGAGTGGCAATTCCAGATAACGTGTTGAGAATAATTCCCGAAGATACGGCGCGAAAGAGAAAATTTATAAGCTTTTTAGACGAAAAGGATATTTTACATGTTGCAACTCCGAGTCCGGAGGATGTAGAGATGATAAGTTTTCTTGAAAAAAAAATAAATAAAAAAATTCTAGTACATTACACAACTGATAGAAATATTAAAGATACTCTAAATAGCTATGCAAAGAATGTAACTTTGGCTTTCGAAGATATCCTTGCTGAAAATATAAAACAAATAAAAAATTCTTTTACCGGAACATCCGAGCCACCAATTATTAAAATCGTAGATACTATTATTGAATATGCGTTCAAAAATAAAGCTTCGGATGTACATCTTGAGCCCGTAGATACGTATTCATTACTTAGATTTAGAGTTGATGGTTTGTTAAAGGATATTGTTAAATTGCCAAAAGAGTTACATGATCGCTTAGTCACAAGAATAAAAGTTATGAGTGACTTAAGAACTGACGTTAGGCAGGCTCCACAAGATGGAAAAATCCACATTAAATTAAGTGAGGAGACCTTAAATCTTAGGGTTTCAATTGTTCCTGTTCTTGGTGGTGAAAAAGTTGTACTTAGAGTCCTAGCGGAAAAAAATAAAGGACTTGGTTTGGTTGAATTAGGTTTTAGAGATGAATCGTTAAAGAGAATCGAAGAATCATATAGAAAACCCTACGGAATGATTTTAACCACAGGTCCGACTGGTTCTGGAAAAACAACAACCCTATATGCAATTCTGAAAGAAATCAATACTCGTGAAATTAATATTATGACAATCGAAAATCCTGTTGAGTATGAAATTGAAGGGATAAGCCAAATTCAAGTAAACCCAAAAGCAGGATTAACCTTTGCTACTGGACTTAGATCAATTGTTAGACAAGATCCAGATGTAGTACTAGTTGGAGAAATAAGAGATGAGGAAACCGCCAAAATTGCTATAAATGCCGCTATGACCGGGCATCTCGTTCTATCGACTTTACATACAAATGATGCCGCAACAACCATTCCTAGACTATTTGATATGGGAATTGAGCCTTTTCTTGTTGCTTCCTCTACGAATGTAATAGTTGGGCAAAGACTTGTGAGAAAAATTTGTGAACAATGTAGAGTTACTGAAGTTCATGATAGAAAAAATTGGGAAGAATCCACTCAATTATTTCCAAAAGAAATGATTAAGAAAGTCTTTGGAGATAAAAATGAAATACATACGTACGTGGGAAAGGGTTGTGATATTTGTAACCATTCTGGCTATAAGGGTAGAGTCGGAATCTATGAAGTCATGTACGTAAGTGAGGAAATTAGGAGGGCAATAGTAAGTAAAGAAAACGCAGCGACGATTGCTGAAATTGCAAAAAAAGAGGGAATGATAACGATGTTTGAAGACGGTCTTGAAAAGGTAAAAATGGGAACTACAACACTTGCAGAGGTAATTCGTGGAACGAAAGAATAAAATGATTTTGCTTAAACGGGTATCCTTTTTAGATAAGCTAATGTTTACAAAACATTTAGCGATAATGATTAAATCCGGTGTTCCAATATTTGAGGCTATAGAATCTTTGGCAGCTAATAGCGAGAGTGAGTATTTCAAATTTGTATTAAAAGATGTTTTAGTTGGTATTGAAAACGGTAAGTCCTTATGTGATGCGTTTAAAAAATATCCGAAAATATTCGATGATTTTTATACAAGCTTGATAAAAGTTAGCGAGGATTCTGGAACTTTAGAAGAGACTTTAGAATTTTTAAGCGAGCAGCTCGCCAAAGACTACGCACTACGAAAAAAAATCCAGGGAGCTATGTTTTACCCAGCGATAATTATGGTCACCGGAGTTGGAATAGCGGGTTTCATTTCTCTTTTTATCTTGCCCCAATTAGTAGGGTTTTTCACATCTCTTGATATAGAATTGCCTCTTCCAACAAAAATCTTATTATTCATCGCGAACATAATGAAGGACCACGGTGTTTTGATATTTGGCGGAGGCGCAATATTTTTTATCTTCTTAAGATGGTTCTTTAATACAAAATATTTTAAACCGGTATGGCATAAAATATTATTACGCATTCCAATTTTTGGCAAATTACTAAAATATGGTCAGTTGGCTCGTTTTAGTCGCAATTTAGCTACTTTGGTAAAGAGTGGTGTTCCAATTGCGGAGGGATTAAGGACTGCTTCAAACACAATGTCCAATGTTGTTTATAGAAATTACTTACTAATAGTTAGGGAGGATTTGATTAAAGGAAAAAGTATTAGTGTTTCACTTGAAGCAAGAAAATTTTCTGAAATTCCTGCAATGTTAACTAAAATGATTGGTGTTGGTGAAAAAACAGGTAATCTCGAAGAAGTTCTATTGTATTTAAGCGAATTCTATGAAGAAGAAGTTGACGATATGGCGAAAAATTTAACCACTATGCTTGAGCCAATTCTATTGGTGGGAATTGGTGGGATGGTAGCATTCATAGCATTAGCAATTATTGGACCAATTTACAAAGTTACCAGTAGTTTTTAAATGAAATCTATAACAAATAGAATATATAAAGCATTTTCTTATAATGAACTGTTGCTAAGTGTCACGATTATAGCAATCCTCTCTGCTATGGCAGGACCTTATTTATTGAATTCCTTAACGTCAAATCAAGTGGAACAGACATCTCGAATCATAATTTCGCTACTTAGATCATCTCAACAGTATTCAATTGATAGGATTGAAAATGCCAACTGGGGAGTTTGTATGGTTGATGGTGAGATTATGCAGTATAAAAACTCATGTACTTCAGAAAATATACAGAAAACTTATATACCAGAGCCAAATATATCAATTAACGGATTAAACAATGTTTTCTTCGAAAGTTATACGGGTGAACTGTCTTCTACTATAAGTATTTCCATAACAGATGGAATCGAGAGTCGATTAATTGAAATTAATGAGATCGGAGGATATGAAATCAATTAAGAAAGCTTTTTCACTTGTAGAGTTGTTAGTAGCTCTTGGCGTTTTCACAATTGTGATATCTAGCGGTGCTGGATTTATCACTTCCAGTTACAAACTTACGACTATGAGTGAACAAAACACTAAAGCCAGACAATTGGTAAATGAAGGGTTAGAGGTTACTAAATATTTGAAAAGGAAAAGTTGGGACAGTTTAGTTAACGGACAGTGGGGAATTAATTATAATAATCAGTCACTAGACTGGGAATACATTCCTAACCTAGACATTACAGATAGTAAATATTCGCGAGTAGTTACTATCTCAGATATTTATCGGGAAGAAGATGGAACAATCGTTACAAATAGCCCAACAAGCGCATTGGATTTATTTTCGAAAAAAGTTAGTGTAACTGTTACTTGGGATAATGCAAATAATAACGATCGTACAATAACTCAATCATTTCTAATTACGAATTGGGAAAGGGAAGTTCCTGGAGGTGGTTCTGGCATGTTGGTTTATGCAGATTATTCTGGTTCAGATGATATTATACGGTACAGATTTTTATATGAGGATGGTACTTGGTCGGCCCAGTATACTATTCCAGACGCAGGAGTGCCCGCTAATCGAGATACTCGGCGTATTGAGCTCTATGCATCAGATACAAGGGATGAATATGTTCTTATGTCAAAACATACCGAGGATGGTCAATTTATATTTGCTCACGTTTGGGATGGTTCTCGTTGGATAGAACCAATACAGTTGGTTGGGTATGGTGATAACACTAATCCGAATACAAGAAATTTTAGTGGTACTTACTTAGAGGATGGAAGATTTTTAGCGGTCTTTGATGATTTTACATTCACACCAAAATATAGAATTTGGAATGGTACAAGTTGGGGTTCAGAAGGATCTATTGGGAACTTGGGTTTTCTAAGCTACCCAGTCTGGATGGAAGTGGAGGCTAGACCAGGTAGTAATAGGGCTATTTTTGTTGTAAGAGATTGGTTACAGAAAACAACAACTTATGTTTGGGATGGTTCAAGCTGGGGAAGCCGTGTTACTCATGGTAGTTCATCAACTGGTTCATCAATTGAAAACATTTCACTCCAGTGGAATCGATTTTCTGGTTCAAGATTAGCGTTAATGTTTAATGAAGCCAACGATAATAATCCAAATATTAAAATATGGAATGACTCAACAAACAGCTGGAGTAGTAATGTGGAAAATGTAGCCTTACCAGGTTATGCACGTATTTTTGAAATTAGTGATAATCCACAGAGGGATCAGTTTGTAGGGTGTGCGAAAGATTCTGTTCGCGGAATTAGTTGCCTTACAACTACGTATACTCCATCTTGGACAAATGCAACACAAATTGCTACCCGTACTCACGGGAATGCTGAGAGAAGCTTTAGTGTAGGATACGAAAATAGTGGAGATGACGCTCTCGTAGTTTACAGTAACGGACCAACCGATGCGGATTTGAGAGAACCGAAATTTAGAACCTTTAATGCGAGTAGTTTGAGTTGGTCAGGTGAGCAAAAAATAGATGAACTAGGGCCGACTTCTTCATATGCTCTTACTACGACTAGGGTTTTGCCATCACATAATTCCAATGACGTTATGGTAGTAATGGGGGATCAATCTAAAAGGATTCATACCATAGTTTGGGATGGTGATAATAATCAATTTTATGATTCAGTCGGGCTTCAACTTACTAAACAAGGTGATTTTGGGTCATATAATGAAGATTTTTGGTATGCATTTTCTTGGAGGGAATATGAAGAATAAAAAAGGAATGACATTAGTTGAAGTAGTCCTTTATGTTGCCATTTTGGTCATGTTTATGACTGCCCTCATGTCGTATGTATTTATGATTATGAATGGTCGTGCAAAATCTAAGGTACAAGAAGAGGTTCAGGATAATTTAGAATTAGTAATTAACAAATTAGAGTATGAACTCAAGAATGCCTCAGCAGTGTCTTCCACTTCCAATTCACTGTCTATCACGAGTAGTCAGCTAGCTAGAGGTAATTCAATTTATAGAGTCGAGGCAGAAGCTGTTTTATTTGGAGTTGGAGATTCTGGTTCATGCAGTGTAGCTAGTCCTTGTTTCCTAACTAGCAATTTAGTTCAAGTTACAAATTTTGAAGTGACTCAAACGACAAGTACTGATGCGAACTCTATTATTCATTTCGAGATTACAATTCAATATAAAGATAATAATAATGAAAAGTTAAGATATAGCGAAACGCAAAGTGGGTCAGTTTACATTAGAACAACATGAATAATACAAATTTAAATGGCTATATTGCCTTAGTTTCTGTATTGATTCTTTCAGCAGTGATTATGTCAATTTTAGTAACAGTTTCAATTACCTCAGCTTATAGAATTAACGGAATTCTAAATGAACAAGGCGTAAATAATATTAAATTAGTAGCGGAGTCTTGCGCAGATGATGTTCTGTTAAAATTAAATCACGATAATCTACTTCCGAGTACCGTGACAGTGGATGGTGTTACGTGCAACGTCGTTCAAAATAGTCAGTTAGGTACTTTATGGGATTTTGATATCAGTGTAAGTTTATCTCAAATGGTCCACACAATAAATATTGTTGCTGACAGAACTGATAAAATATACATTATAAGTTGGAATAATAAATAATGAACCACAATTTGCTATTAATAACAAAAGATAAGATTTATTTGTATTCACATACTGATAATAAAATTTTAAATATTCAGGAACCGGTGATGTGGGTTGAGTCAAATTTAGAGCAAGTAATTGCTCAATTATTGGCTAAATTTAAATCTAAGAATTGGGGTGTGCTTTTAAATAATGACTTGAATTACGTTATTTCTTTTACTATAGATAAACCTCAAAAACCTAACGAAGAAAAGAGTTTAATTAGGCAGAAAGTTATTGAAAAGATACCAGAATATTCTGACAAACTAGTTTGGGACTATAAAATTTTGAGAGATAAAGGTTTTTCTACAGTTCAAATTGCGGCCTCAGAAAAGTCTCTTATCGAACATATTTACCGAGCTTTTGAGATTTCCAAGATTTCCAAGATGGCTCTTTCATTCATTGAGCCTATGTCTTATTTCCTTGCACAAGGGGTATCAAAACAAGATAAATATTACGTAATTTTGTATACGTCTCCACTTGAATCAATTATTGCTCTCGCAAATAACGGTTTCATTAGTATGGTCACTACTTTAAATAATGAAGATTTAGAGTCACAACTTAATAAATTTTTCGAATTCATTAAGATAAAGATTCCAATGTCATTCCCAATTGAGATGTTAGTTTCTGATAATAATAATGTGCTTACTGAGCAACTTGTATCAGTACTAGAGAAATCCAATGCCAAAATTACAGCTTTAGATTTGACGCCATTTTTATTCAAGGATTATGCTGAAATCAAAAGCCGGAACGACGAAGCTAAACTAAATTTAAATAATGATAACAGTTTTGTTGCCGAGGTTGCTCAACAGAGAAATGAGTCACCACAAGATTCTCAAAAACCATCAAAGCATAAGAAATGGATTTCCATAATTGCAATTGTAACGATGTTTTTAGTTATGGCTGGAGCATTAACTTATTATTTTACAAAAGATGAGGAAACGGAAGAGAACGTTACTGACGTTAAATTAGTTTCGCCAACACCCACACCGGCATCAGAAGTTTTAAACGAAAGCGAAATTGACGAAAAAGAGCAAGAGACAATTGATAGTAAGGTTGTCGAAAGGCCAAAAGCACTTGAGAACTTTAAAGGATATAGACTGGAGATTTTAAATGGGTCAGGAATTCCCGGGGAAGCAGATAAAATGAGAGATCTAGTTGTACCTTTACAATTTGATAGGGTTAATGTAGGTAATGCAGATAAATTTGATTATTTGGACACGACAATTCAATTTAGATCTGAAGAAGTTAAACTTGGACAGGATTTATTGCAAGACTTACTGGACAATTATTCTGTAGTTGTTTCTGAGGAATATTTGCCTGCTTCATCGATTTATGATGTGCAAATTCTAATAGGATCGACGAGGAATCCACAGACATCATCAATAAAGGGGGATTCAGAAAGTCTTAATGGTGGAGTACAGGGAATCGAGCCATAGCTATATTATTGGAGCGACCGAAGGGATTTGAACCCTCGGTCTCTTCCTTGGGAAGGAAGCATGTTACCACTACACCACGGTCGCACTTTCCTATATTATAACTCACACCAGCTTATGGTAGTTGAAGATTAGTTCCAGGTATTATAAGTGGATTACCGTTTTGCAAATATCCAACTTTATTAATATCAGCTATTTTTTTCCATTGCTTTCCTTCGCCGTATTTTCCTTCTGAAATTTCCCAAAGTGTATCGCCTCTTATTACTAAGTGAGTGTTACCAGTTATGTCTCCTGGATTATAATTAACTGCTACCCAAACACCTGGTGCGACTTTCACATTTTTAGTTAGGTTTGAATCAGTTGATGTGCTAACTATTCCACTGGGCTTATTTGTTGTTGGAGTAGGAGTTGCAATATTTCCACCTTTTTGACTTCCAACATTATTACCTCCAGCAAAACCAAGTACTTTATCGGACACAGGTTGATTGACATTTGGTGTTGCCAAAGTAGGAGCTTTACTTGGGGTTGGCAACGAATCGTCTAATGCCACATCTTGAGAAGACTCTGATGGTTCGCCAGTTTCCACTGTTGCTAAAGGAATTTCATTATTATCTCCAGCTTCTTTGAAGTATCGATACATAAAAACAATAATCGTACTGACAATGAGAAGGCCAATTACCAAAAAGATGATAGCAACTTTGCCTGTATGTTTACTTTCGTTTACGGTTGTATTTATTTCATCTGCCATATTTATATTTTCTGGGCAGGGAAATTATTAGTGAGTGTATTATAGGATATAAACCTCACAGACTCAACTTGTGCTAGAAAACCGTATTTTGAAGTTCAGAGTCAGCTGAGTCAAAATCAAGCTTATCAAGAGACTCATTCATCGAATCGGTGCTTTCATCTAGAGAATCAGTACTTCCATCAATTTCCATAATTAAGGAGTCAGAATCCAATTCGTTTTCTTCAACTGGGGTTGGAGTTACTACTGGAGTAGCCTCTGCTGTTGGTGTTGGTACTATTGCTTCCTCATTCGTAGCTATCTTATCGTTTGGAAGCATTTCTAAAAAATAATATAGAGCTCCTGCAATTAGCAATAGAAATACTATTCCGACCGCAACGTATAAAGGTAATTTACTCCTACCTTTTTCAGGTGTTTCGGTCAGGTTTGTGTTAGAAGTTTGGTTAATTTGAGTTGTATCTGGTTGGGGTTGAATCGTTTGTATATTTTCCATTGATTATTCTAAACTAGAAATTACTTCTCTTAAATCCGTTTTTATTGTTTTCAATCGACTAATTATACTTCTAGTATCTTCTTTTATTTCCGTTAACTTTGCTTTAATTTCCTCAACTTCTAATTCCTCAATGTTTTCATATTTTACTGTAAGTTCAGAAATTTCTACTTCTAATTGGTCAATTTCTGTTTGAATTGCAACAAGCTTAGCTGTTGCTACATCGTTTTCGAAGCCACTATCTACGATTCTTTTTTGAATTCGCTCTACTATTTCAGTTAACTTTTCTGTTACCTTCAATAGTCTTGCTTGTGATTTAGCGGTATGTTCTTTGATAAGTGAAAGTCTTGCCTGCTGTTGATCAGAGAATTTTCCTTTGAGATTTTCTACTCTTAACTCAGTTCTTTCTTTGAATGCCTTTCGAAATTCCTCGTATTTTTCCATCCTTTGAGGAGTGGTTTCAGGTTGTCGTTCCAGCCTTTCACGACCGGGGTCAACTTGTAACTGATTCTGTACACCATTTGGGACTTCCCGTTGGGCTATTGAATTAGCTGGGAAACATAGTAAGGCAAGTGAAATCAAAAAAAGAGGTATATATATACTTTTCATACAAGTAATCTATATAAAATCAGTGTGAATGTAAAGGAATTTATTATGGCGGGAGTGACGGGATTCGAACCCGCAACCTCTTCCGTGACAGGGAAGCGCTCTAACCGTTGAGCTACACCCCCTTACAGAAGGGGTAACAGAAGAATTATAGTGAAGTTTAGGCTAGAAAACAATAAATAGAGTTTATCCCTGGTTCGTAATGGGTGATATAATCGGTAAGAAATATGGTTAGCAAATTTTTAAATAAAGACGATTTAGCCAAATTAAAATCCGAAACACCAACTACTAAGAAAATTGTTTTTACCTATGGGACTTTTGATCTAATACACAGCGGTCATGCAGCATATTTAGTTGAAGCGAAAAACTTAGGTGATGTGTTAATCGTTGGCGTTACGACTAATAAATCTCGTAGAGAAATGAGAGGAAAAGGATTTCCTCTAGTTGATCAAAAAAACCGCGCGGAGTTACTAACATATTTTGATTTTGTGGATGGAGTTATATACGTTGATGACCGAAATTTACTTCAACAACTAAAAATACTTAAACCTGATATTTTTTTTACACACTCTTTAGATTGGAAAAGCCATTTAAGAAAACCTGCAGAAGAAAAGTTTGTTGAGGGATATGGTGGACAGGTCTATAAACGAAAACCACAGGGACCATTTGTTTCCTCTTCTATGATTGTAGAATTAGTTGCCGATTTAAAAATAAAAGAAGTTGTCGAATATTTCTTTGGAAAAATAAAGATTGACCTAACGGATGGTAATTGGAAAGTTGGAGCGTTCTCTGGATTAAAAACGAAAATTAGAACAGAATCATTAGTTTTTCCAGAGCACTTAATGTCACTTGGATTATTTGGGAGTAAATTCGGAAGAAAAATTATCCCTAAAAATAAATTAAGCATTATCGTTAAAAAATTGAAAAAAGATTCCAAGAAAGTCGTTCTGTCAGCAGGTTCTTGTGATTTACTTCACGTGGGACATGTTCGTTTCTTTTCCAAAGCCAAGGAAGAGGGCGATATTCTGATACTTGGTATACCAACGGATAAAATAATTAAAAAGCAAAAGGGTAGAGGACGTCCAATCATAAATGAAAATTCTAGAGCAGAACTTATGTCGTTTTTCCCTTTTATTGATTATATTTTTCTATTCGATGATGAAAGTATTTTGCAACCTATTATTGATTTACAGCCTGATGTTTTTTTTACGGTCAAAGAAGAATGGAATAATATCGAAAATTCATCTATATCTGATAATATTAAAAAGTGGGGAGGACGAATTGTTACCGCTCCTCCACAAGCAGATGGACTTTCTTCTAGTAAATTAATTAAACGAGCTGCGGGTATTCGTGTAAGAGAACTTTTTAAAGAAGTCCTACATGAAGCCGAGAAACTTACTAGTCTTAAAGATTGATGACTATGCATACTGATTATTCTAATTTTAAAGCACGACAAAATGGAGAGTACGAAAAAGCATGGCAGTCTACCGGTAAATGTGTGTTTTGTGACTTGAGAGATAAATATATTATTTATGAGAAAAATGGAGTGGTCCTTACAACAAATTTATTTCCATACATCGATGGGCATTTAATGGTAATTCCACGTCGTCATTCTGAAACTATTCAAGAGGTTACGGAGGAGGAATGGGTTGAGTTCAAACATATTATCGAACTGGGCTCTGAGTTGCTAAAAAAAACTCTAAAAATAAAGGATGTCTGGGTTTTATATCGAATTGGAGAAGGCTATAGGGCTGGAAAATCCGTCGTTCATAGTCATCTCCACTTGATTCCATATTCACTTGATTTAATTAAAATGGAGTATCAAGAATTAAATATTTCACCGCAGGAACTAGCAGAGAAATTACGAAAAAGTATCAAGAAAAATGAAACTCAATAACCACCAGAAAAATGATTTTATAAAGAAGGCCGCATTTATTGCCGACAAATCATCATGTTTATATAAAGTTGGTTGTGTTGGTGTTATTGAAGATGTTGGACAGACTATTCCATCAAGCGCTCTAAAAGATTTATCATATAGAAAAAAGGACGGTTTTATATATCTTAAAAGTTGGAATGAAACTTTACATGGCGAAATTTTTTGCCAAGAATGTGATGACAAAGGAAATAAAGTTTGTATCCGGCAAGTTGAAAATTTAAAAGGTAGAGATTTCCAGAAAGTATGTTCAATTCATGCTGAATCCAACTTAATAGCTAAATTCGCAAGATATGGAATTTCTACAGAAGGGATGGTTTTGTTTATAACAAATACGCCGTGTTATGTATGCGCAAAAAATCTAATTCAAGCTGGGGTTTCTAAGGTTTATTATCTAGCTGAGCATACTGACACAACAGGAATGGATATACTTAGGACAAACGGAATAATTTCAGAGAAAATTTCATTTAACTAGAGTTTGATACAAGCCTGTGGTTTTAAAGCCATTCTTTTTATAATATTCTCTCGTTCCAACTGAAGATATTACTGCAAGTTTTTGAAAATTATTTTCTTTTGAAATCTCTAAGGACTTTGCAATTAATGTCTTTCCCAAACCTAAATGTTGGGTTTTAGCCTTTTCACCTATATTTAGGCTTTCTCCATAAATGTGAATTTCACGAATAATCGCGGCTCCATCCAATTCCTCGATAAAATGTGGTGAATCCAGATTAGGCAAAGATAAACGTAAAAATCCTGCAATTTGATTTTCGTTTGTAACAAATTCCAAGAACTTTTCAGAAGAGACAGATGTTTCATATTCCAAAATTTTTAATTTAAGATCTCCTAATTCGACTTTTTTACCGCGAATTTCTCTATATCTGATTTCCTGTATATCAGCTTTTTGATTTTTGATATTTATTTCAACTGTTTGACGTAGATTAGTTTTTTTATTTCCAACTACAATATCTTGAGATCCAATATCCCTAATCATTCGAGTAATCCTGCAGTATGCTGGTGTTAATTTATAAGCTTCCTCTAGAACGTGAGTTAGTTCTTCATAAGTATATGGTTTCCATAAACCTTTTTTATAATATTGCATTAACTCTGCGCTAGCGATTAGTGAACATGGATAAATTTTTATTTCATCGGGCCTAAATTTAGGATCACTAAAGACTTTCTTGTAATCCTCAATATCTTTTTGTGGTGTTGAACCATATAAGTTTGGCATCCAGTGCGCGTGAATTTTAAATCCTGCTTTCCTTAATATCGCGACTGCATTTGCAGTAACAGAAGAATCATGTCCTCTCTTATTAAGCATCAAGACTTTATCATTCAAGCTTTGAAAACCAATTTGTACCTTTGTAGCTCCAAGTTTTCGAATACGAATAACTTCGGTTTCTGTTATTTCATCTGGTCTTGTCTCTATAACAAGTCCAATACAGCGAGTTTCTGCTAATTCATTCTGTGAGTGAACCGTAAATAATTCGTCCCATGTTGCATGTTCGGTTTCAGATTGTGGTTTTTTTGGAAGTATCGCCATCGAAACGATTTGATTATAAGTTTTATTAAACTGTGTTCCATCAATTTCTTCTAATAACTTATCTTCGAATGGAATCTCCATTTTCGTTTCAACAGGAGTTGGCAACGTAAAAGTATCGAAATCATTCATAGCATCGAAGCATCTTTTAACAAACCATATCTGATAAGGTTCGGGGTATGAGGTCCAGGTTCCACCAAGAATAATTAATTCAATTTTATCTGTTGAATGGCCAAGTGCTTTATATGCAACTAGCCTGTTAAAAGTTTGTGCATACGGGTCGAATTTATTTCTAGTCGCTCTTTGTGCTCCAGGTTCATCTGATAAATAGCTTTTTGGCATTCGAACATCATTTGGACAAAAAATACATTTTCCAGGACATGGAAATGGCTTGGTAAGTACGGTAACTGGAGTTACTCCTGAGATAGATCTTACTTCTTTGGATTTCAAATTTTGTCTCAAAGTTTTAAGTTCGGTAGGAGTAAGGGTTATTTCATCAGTCTTCAAAAATTCAATTAGTGATACTGTTAGATCGCTTTTTTTGAAAATTCCTTTATCTCCCTTTGGAAACTGCCTAAATGCTGTCTGAATGTCTTTATCATCAGCCTTTTCCATTTTAGCCAGCTTGTAGATTAGCGGTATTGTCTGATTTTTATTCTTATTTATGTCAAAATGATAGCTATTATTCATATGAATGCCGAAACGATAGACTCCATTATAAGGTTAAACAACAACTTCTACAAAAAGGTTGCTCAAAGTTTTTCGAATACAAGACAACATCCTTGGGATGGATGGAAACGTGTTCTGACTTATATTGAGGAAAATCACGTACAAACTATACTAGATTTTGCATGCGGAAACGGTCGTTTTCTGGATTACCTAATTTCTCAAAATATTGAACCTAAATATACTGGGGTGGATTCAAATGAGGACTTGCTAGGCATTGCAGAGAAACATCATCAAAGACACCGATTCTTTAATCGTGATTTGTTAAATGAAGGATTACCCGGTCGAGAGAAATATGACATGATTGTTTCTTTTGGATTTATGCATCATGTTCCAACGGAGGAAATTCGAGAGCAGGTTATTTCCAAACTTTTTGATTTACTTAATGAGAAGGGAATTTTAATTCTAACTTTCTGGAGTAATCCAAATCGAAGAGGAATAATTCCACTTGATAAATTAACAGGCGAAGCTCTTAGGTTAAATAGTGAAATGGGTGAGAATGATTTCTTTTTTGGATGGGAAGGAGATTATGAAACACCGAGGTTTTGTCACTTATTCGATGAAGAAGAAGTGATAAAACTCTTAGATAAATATAAACAATTTGAATTATTTAAATCCGATGGACGTACCTCGCAAGATAACATATATGCTGTATTATTTAATAGATGAGTGAATGGCCCGTATACTTTAAAGACAGACTAACTATTTCGAATTTAAATAGTGCTAACGCTATTGCATGCCTTTGGACTCCAAAAGAAACAATTGAAAAACTCACTATTCCAGAAGCATATTGCGTTCTAGGCCAGTTGTATACAAAAAAGGGAATCAACTATCTATTAAGAAATATTTTAGCCAATCCATTTATTAAAAATATTTACTTGGTTGGAAACGACTTAATGGAAAGCGGCGAAGCTCTAGTTAAGTTTTTTGAAAATGGAATCGATGAAAATTATAAAATAATTGGTGATGACTCTGCAGTAATAGATAAGGAAATTTCAATAGAAAAAATAAATATCTTGAGAGAAAAAGTTTCATTGGTGGATTTACGTGGAGCTGATAAATTAACTTCACTAAAAACTGCGATAAAACCCAACGAAGACATTTCATTATGGTCTGAGCCCGAGATGTTCGAAGAACCACCAGCTCCAGATATTTCCACATTTCCATCAGAAGTAGATTTAATGAGAATTCGTCGTCCGCTAATATCCGAAGCCTATTTATCAGTACTTAAACACGTGATGCAGTTTGGTTTGGAGTCGGAGCCAGTTATGAATTATGTTTCAGATACATCCAAATCAATGAAGGAATTATTAAATCTTTCAGTAATTATTACTGATGAGGAGGTGGACTCCCCAAATGTTCCTGGCTATATGCCATTTAGTGCAACTGACTTGCAAAATTACTACAATGGTTTTTTTAATCCAGATAAAATGACAGAGGATTATACCTATGGTGAAAGACTCTTTAATTTCGCAAATGATGAAATTAATGAACTAAAGAAAATATACCCTCATCTCAATATCGATAGATTTCAAAAATATTTTCCAGAGGGAGGAATCGACCAAGTTGCAATCTCCATCATTCGTAAGCTACAAGGTTTTAAACATGATAAAGGAGCAATTGCCCTTCTTGGAAATCCCTTTACAGATGTTTTTCCACAACGACCTTCAAAAAAAATACCATGTCTGTTTTTGATCCAATGTCAGATATATCAGGATAAATTAAATATGACTGCCTACTTTAGAAGTAACGATATGTACAATGCATGGCCATTGAATGCATTTGCTTTAAGAAAGCTACAGAAGGAGATTGCTGAAAAACTTGATTCAAAACTAGGTTCACTAATAACAATTTCAAATATGGCACATATATATGAACATAATTATTCTGATGCCAAAAAAATAATAGATGAAAACTATAAAGGTAATTGTGAATGGGATCCAAGAGGAAATATTATTGTTGAAGTTATTAATAAAGAAATCGTAGCCAAATTAATTTCACCAGAAGGAACCGTAGAATTGCGAGAATGGAAAATTGATGGGACGTTACCTCATGCAGCCAGAGAGTTATCATTTCTAATTGATAAAGATTTAGCAGTTTCAACTTTTGGTAATGCTTTATATTTGGGTAGACAATTTGAAAGAGCCGAGACCGCAATAAAACTGAAATTAGAATTTAAACAGGATAACCCACTTGATTTCGAGAAAGTCTAATTAGCAAAGACCGATTGGTACGCTATTACAAGTAACAATGAACTTACTGCAACGAGAACACCCTGAGCGACAATATCTTTAACTTTCTTGTGATGTAGATTTTTGGCAGGCATAGTAGGTAAATTGTATACTAAAAATCTTCTAAAAGGTATAATCTTTAGTAAGTAAATAATTATTAAAAAATATGGATCTAATATACTTTTTGTTAATACCAATTGCCTTAGCAGCTTTTGTTTGGTTTTCGTATAACTCATTAGTTAAATTAAGAATACGTGTAAAAGAAGCATGGGCTGATATAGATGTCCAATTGAAAAAAAGATATGATTTGTTACCTGATTTGATTGAAACAGTAAGAAAAGCCACAGCAGTAGACGAACAAATTTTAACCAAGATTACAGAACTTAGATCAAAGGCAATGGAAGACTCTGCTAAAGGAGTTAATTTACAGGAAAGAGCTCAAGTTGAGAACCAACTATCGAGTATGATGAGGGATGTAAAAGTTCAGGTTGAAGCATACCCTGAAATTAGATCTCACCAAGAATTAACAAGTTTAATGGACAAAGTAACTGAAATTGAGGAAAAAATTGCTTATTCTAGAAGGTTTTATAACGCAAATGTTAAGGATTACAACACGCAAGTCGCAATGTTCCCAAGTAATATTATCGCTGGAGTTTTTAACTTTTCTTCAGAACAGTTTTTCGCAGCAAATGAAACTGAAAGAGAAGATATAAAAGTATCATTCGATAAGTAATTTAAAACCGTAATGACCATATATTCGCAGATAAATTCTAATAAGCGTAAAACCGCATTTATTATTGTAGTGTTCATGCTTTTTATTTCTTTCTTAGGATACGTTTTAGGTGAATATTACTTTGGATACGGAATGGGACTTGGTGTGATGGGTATGGCATTTGTATTTTCTGCGATTAGTGCGTTATCGAGTTATTTCTATTCAGATAAAATGGTTTTAGGTATTTCAGGTGCGAAAAAGGCAGATCCTGTACGTGATTCGAATTTATATGGAATACTTGAAAATCTTTCAATTGGTTCAGGATTACCAAAAACACCTGATTTATATATCATTAATGATTCTGCTCCAAACGCTTTTGCGACTGGACGTGATACTAAACATTCCGCAATCGCCGTAACAACTGGTTTGGCCCAAAAACTGAACAAACGTCAAATTGAAGCTGTATTAGCGCATGAAATATCACATGTAAAAAATTACGATATATTATTAATGACGATAGTTGTAGTACTAGTTGGATCAGTAACAATGCTCGCTAATTTTCTTTTTCGAGGTAGAATGTTCAGCTCGAGTGATAATAATCGTGGAGGTGGAGGAATTATCTTGTTAGTCGGTCTGGCTTTAGCAATAGTAAGCCCTATAATAGCTCAGCTAATTAAACTTGCGGTTTCACGAAGTAGAGAGTATTTGGCAGATGCATCCGCTTCTCTTCTTACTAGAGATCCTGATGGGCTTGCCGAAGCACTAGCAATTATTGCCAATGATCCAGAACCCCTTGAAGTTGCAAATGAAGCGACAGCCCATCTATATATATCAAATCCTTTGAAAAAAGGAGTTAACGCTGACTGGTTTGCAAATTTGTTTAGTACACATCCTCCGGTACAAGAAAGGATTGCTAGGTTAAGGGCAATGTAGTTTATGGTTACAAAAGAACAAGTTTTAAAAATCGCGAAATTGGCTAATTTAGAATTAACTGAAGCCGAAGTCGATTCATTTACTCCACAGATTTCTAATATAATTGGGTATTTAAATAAACTAAGTGAAGTTGATGTCAGCTCTGTCGAGCAGGATTTTACCGTTTTAAAAGACTCAAAAAATCGTTTTCAAGAAGGTGAAAGTAATACTATAGAAAGAAAAGAAGCGTTGAAAAATTCTAAAGATCATACTGATAAGTATTTTTCAACGGACCCTGTTTTATGATAATCATTAAAGATTTTCACAATAAAATATTCAATAAAGAGAAAACTGTAGTTGAATTAATTTCAGAATATTTGGAAAATATTCAAACGACTAATCCGAAATTGAATTCTTTTATTACAATCACAAAGGAAAGTGCATTACAAAAAGCCAGATTACTGGATGAAGAGTTATCAAAAACTTCACCAGAAGAAATTCTAAAGACTAAGCCACTTTTTGGAATTCCAATTGCTCATAAAGATATTTTTTCAACAAAAGGAGTTGAGACAACAGCAGCTTCTAATATATTAAGAGGTTATATTCCACCTTATGATGCAACTGTAGTGAAAAGGTTAGAAAATGCTGGATGCATAATGCTGGGTAAATTAAATTGTGATGCATTTGCTCATGGCGCTTCAGGAGTGAATAGCGATTTCGGAAATACATTGAATCCCTATGATTTTAATCGTATTCCAGGTGGTTCCTCTAGTGGTTCAGGTGTTGCGGTAGCGACAAATCAAGTCTGTGTGGCAACTGGATCAGATACAGGTGGCTCAGTTAGAAATCCTGCTTCATTTACAAACACAGTTGGCTTAAAACCAACATATGGTAGAGTTTCAAGGTATGGAGTGTATGCAATGGCGTCATCTTTGGATTCAATTGGTCATATTACAAATACGGTTGAGGATAATGCGAAAATTTTAAATGTAACAGCAGGATTTGACGAGAATGATGCCACCTCATCTAAAATTGCTACAGAAGACTATACGCAGGATTTAAATCTTGGAGTTAAGGGATTAAAAATCGGAATTCCTAAAGAATACTTTACAAACGAGTTAGATCCTCAAGTAAAAAAATCAATCGAAAATTCAATCCAAATCTACACAAAACTTGGAGCAGAGATAGTTGATATCTCCCTTCCTCATACAGAATACGCTCTTGCGGTATATTACACGTTGACACCAAGTGAAGTTTCATCCAATTTGGGACGTCTAGATGGAATTCGTTATGGTCAAGATCGTACAAAATTTGGAGCAGAAGCTAAGAGAAGAATTATGATTGGTACATATGTTTTATCTGCTGGATATTACGATGCATATTATTTAAAAGCATTAAAAGTTAGAGCCTTAATAAAGAAAAATTTCGAGGAGGCTTTTAAAAAGGTTGATCTTATTTTGGCACCAGTTGCTCCATGCTTGCCGCTAAGGTTTGACGAAGATTTAACGGATCCTATGAAACTTTATTTAACCGACATCCTTACAGTTACGGCTAATTTAGCTGGTATTCCAGCACTTGCTCTACCATCAGGATTCAGTGAAGAAGGTTTACCAATTGGTATGCAGTTAATGGGTAATTACTTTGAGGAAAAGCTCCTTTTCAGAGTAGCAAATGCTTACGAGCAAGAAACAAAATTATATGAAAGGAGACCAAGCTTATGAGCGACATTAATTCAAAATACGAATTAGTTCTTGGGATGGAAATTCATATGCAGCTTTCGACTGGACGAAAGATGTTCTGTAAATGTAAAAGTGATTCGTTTGATAGCGAACCAAATGTAAATGTTTGTCCTGTTTGTTTGGGTTTACCAGGAGCCATGCCGGTTCCAAATTTAGATGCAATCAAAAAATCTCAGCTTATGGCAAATGCCCTTGGAAGTAAACTAAATTCAAGAGTTATATTTGAGCGAAAAAACTATTTTTATCCAGATTTACCAAAAGGTTTTCAATTAACTTGTCCTCACTATCCAATTAGTACTGGTGGAGAAATGGATTTGTCTCATCTTGGATTAAAAGGTCCTTTTAGATGGAGGGAAATTCACCTTGAAGAGGACACTGGAAAATCAATGCACACAGATAAAACATATTTAGATTTCAATAAATCAGGTATTCCACTTTTAGAGATGGTAACCGAACCTGATTTTCGTTCGATTGATGATGCAGTAATATTTTGTACGGAGATACAATCGATAGCTAAAACGTTAAAAATAAGTGACGCGGATATGGAAAAAGGTAAATTAAGATTGGAGGCTAATATTTCAGTCAGGCCAGTTGGTCAAACAAATCTTCCAAATTATAGAGTTGAACTTAAAAATATAAACTCATTTAAATTTATGAAGAAGGCTTTAACATTCGAATTCAGAAGACAAATTGGCGAATTAGAAAATGGAAGCACTTTATATCAAGAGACCCGAGGATTTAATGAAGACAAAAATGAAACGTTCGTGCAAAGATCAAAAGAAGAAGCTAATGATTACAGATATTTTCCTGAACCAGATATTCCACCAATTGAGTTTACGGATCCTGAATTAGATTCAATTTCGAACATAGAGTTAAGTTTACCGAAAGATAAATTCAAATTATTGAATGATTTAGGTGTTCCAACTAACTATATAAATATATTAATTGGAGATGAAACTTTGTATAAAAATGTTATTTCCTTAATAAACGAATATAAATATGAACCCAAAAAAGCTGTATCCATTTATATTGATAAGCCATCAAATAGAAATTTGACTCCGGCAGAAATCGTGAATGCAGAAAAAAAGAATACAGATAATAAAATAACGGATGCAAACAAAATTAAAGAGATAATTGCGACTGTCCTTGCAGAAAATCCTAAAGCGATTCAGGATTATAAAGATGGAAAAGAGAATTCAATCCAATTTTTAATAGGACAGGTCATGCGTAGTAGTAAAGGAATGGTTGATGTTACAACAGCAAAAGAAATTTTATTGACTAAACTCCAAAACAGTATATAAAGTTCTTTATGCCAAGTTACAACAGGTTACAAACTTCTAGTGCCTGGCAAAAACCCCCAAAAAACACTTCACCAAAATTTATTTTCGTTTCAGGCGGAGTTATGAGTGCGCTTGGTAAAGGGATTACTGCTGCCAGTATATCCATGTTGCTAAAAAAACATGGTTACATTGTATGTCCAATTAAATGTGAAAATAATCTTAATGTAGATTTTGGAACAATTAATCCAATTGAACATGGTGATCCTTTTCTTTGTCACGATGGTCTAGAAGCTGATGTGGATTTAGGTAATTACGAAAGATTCTTAAATCAACCTGTTGGGACAGATAACTTCATGACCATGGGACAGTTATATTCAACTGTAATCAATAATGAAAGATTGCTTAAATATCATGGTGAAGATGTAGAACCAATTCCACATATTGTTGATGAAATAATCGAGAGATACAAGTTAGCAGCTAAATCTCACAAAGCAGATTATGTTGTTATCGAACTTGGTGGAACTGTTGGCGAATATGAAAATAATAATGGCTTATATTACGAGGCTGCTAGAAGGTTAGCTTTTCAATATCCCGTTGCACATGTACATGTAACTTATGTCCCGGTTCCTCCACATGTAGGTGAACCAAAAACAAAACCTGCACAATTTGGAATTAAAGAGCTAATGAGCATGGGGATTTATCCAGATTTTATTGTAGTAAGAAGCGAAATCCCATTAGATGACCAACGCAAATATAAATTTGCTATGAAATTTAATATTGATCCAAATAATGTTTTTTCTAACGAAAACTTGAAAAGTTCAGATGAAGTGCCTGTTCATCTTCATAAACAAAAAATTGATGAAAGAATTCTAAGTTTATTTGGCGACAAATCAAAGAAAATCGATATTGATGAATGGACTAGCTATGTTAACAAGCTAGTTAAAAATAAAACTAAAATAGTCAAAATAGGCATTGTCGGAAAGTACTTAGCATCAGGACAGTCTCAATCAATCGATTCTTATTATGCTCTGGTAAAGGCTTTAGAGCATGCAGCAACTAATCAAAATAGTAATTTAGAAATCCAATTTGTTAATTCTGAAACAGATGAGAAAAATATGAAAAGCGCCTTAAAAAATGTAGACGGTATCATTGTCCCAATCGGATGGGGTTCCAGAGGTGTTGAGGGAAAAATAAATGCAATTACTTTTGCGAGGGAAAATAAGATTCCTTACCTCGGACTTTGTTATGGTATGCAACTAGCTTGCGTAGAATTCGCAAGAAATGTTGTCGGTTTAACTGGTGCAAATTCAATAGAAGTAAATCCAAAGACAAAATATCCAATTATTCATAGTATTCCATTCGACCCACAATATCAGGTGATAAAAGCCGAAGGATCTTCAATGAGACTTGGAACTTATAAATGTGTCCTTAAAAAAGGTTCCTTAGCCGAGAAAGTTTATAATCTACATGTTTATATGGATGACAAAGAGAATCGAATCGTAAGTGAGCGTCATAGACACAGATTTGAATTCAATAATGAATATAGAGAAGAGTTAGAAAAAGCAGGGCTAATTATATCCGGAACCTCCCCGGATAATTTTTTTGTAGAGTTTATTGAACTTGATAAAAAGGACCATCCATTTTTCATTGCAACGCAAGGTCATCCAGAATATAAATCAACGCCTCTTATTCCACATCCTTTATTTGTGGAATTTGTTAAAGCATCGATAAAGTCAACAGCGCATAAAAAGTAGTTTTATAGTATAAAAAGAGTATGGAAGTAGATCCTATTATAAATCCTGTCAGTGGGAAATTTGTTCATTTGCATGTACATAGCGAATATTCAATGCTAGATGGAATTAACCGAATTCCCGAAGTGGTTAAGAAAATAAAAGATGACGGAATGTCGTCTCTAGCTTTAACTGATCATGGAGTGCTTTATGGCGTTTATGATTTTTATAAAGCATGCAAGTCAGCAGAAGTAAAACCGATAATCGGGTGTGAAATATATTTATCGCCTGGAAAAAAAGAAATCAAAGAAGAGATTGATGGAATAAAATATTATCACCTATTATTACTTGCTAAGAATGAAATTGGTTACCACAACCTGATAAAGATAATTTCAAGGTCGCATTTAGAAGGATTTTACTACAGGCCAAGAGCTGATAAAGAGTTACTGGAGGAGTTTTCTGAAGGAATTATCTGTTCATCAGCATGTGCGGTCGGACCACTAAGTAGACACATTTTGAGAAATGAAGATCCAAAGGCAATAGATTGGTTAAATTTTCTAAAGAAAAATTATAAAGATGATTTTTATCTCGAGCTACAAAGACCTGGATTCGCGGGAACAGATAATCCCAAAGAAATCAATTTTTCAGGATTTTCTGAGGAGCACGTTAATCTGCTAAAAGAGCAGACTAAAATAAATACTAAGTTGAGAGAGTGGAGTGACAAATATCAAATTCCTTTAATTGGAACCACCGACGCTCATTATCTAAATGCTGATGATGAGTTTACACAAGAAGTCGCCTTTGCAATAAAAGATGGAAAACGGTTAAGTGATCCAACTAGAAGACTTGCATATACCCATACATATATAAAAACCCAAAACGAGATGGCTGAGGTTTATAAGGACTTGCCAGAAGTCCTGGAAAACACAGTAAAACTTGCCGAGAAGGTTGAAACATATCCAATTGGTTATGATCGTTTACAACCCAAATTTAGCGGATTGCCAGATGGAAAAACTGCTAGAAGTTATCTAAAAGAATTATCGATGGACGGTGCAAACCTAAAATATAAAAATCTTACAGAAGATCTAATTGCAAGAATTGACATGGAATTAGACGTCATACATGACAAAGGTTATGACGATTACTTTTTAGTAGTCGCAGATATTATGCGCTGGTCTAAAGAGCAGGACATTTTAGTTGGTGTGAGGGGTTCTGTTGCAGGTAGCGTTGTTGCTTATGCTTTAAATATAACCACAATTGATCCGATTAAATGGGAACTTTATTTCGAAAGATTTCTAAATCCGCAGAGGCCAAGTCCACCGGATATTGATATGGATATACAAGACTCGAGAAGAGATGAAGTTCTAAAATACGTTCAAGATAAATTCGGAGAAGATTGTGTTGCTGCAATTTCTGCATTCGGACGATTAAGAACAAGAGCAGCAATTAGAGATGTATCAAGAGTTATGGAAATCGATTTAAAGGTTGCCGATGAATTATCAAAGATGGTTCATGTAAAGTTTGGAAGAGTCAAAGCAATTAAGGGGATGCTTGCCGATGATAAACAATTTGCCTCAAGGGTTAATGAGAATCCCAATTTGTCAAAGATGGCAGAAGTCGTATCGAAAATTGAAGGACTATGTAGGCATGTGTCGACACATGCTTGTGGGTATTTAATTACTCCAACACCAATTCAAGATTTAACTCCTCTTCAATATGAAACAGGGTCTAGTGAAAAAGTTATTACTCAGCTCGAATCCAAGCCACTCGAAGAATTGGGATTCATGAAGTTTGATTTTTTAGGACTTAAGAATTTAACAATAATTGATAAAGCTATTAAGTTGGTTAAAGAATTACATAACGTAGATGTTGATATTTACACAATCCCTGAGGACGATAAGAAAACTTTTAAATTATTCCAGGCAGCAAACACAACTTCTGTATTCCAGTTTGAATCAGAAGGAATGAAAAAATATTTAAAGGATTTAAAACCAGAGGATTTGGAAGATATCTGCTTTATGGTAGCGGCTTACAGACCAGGACCTATGAAACTTATTCCTGAATATATTGCCTGTAAACATGGCGAAAAAGACCCGGAGTATTTGATACCAGAACTAGAACCAATATTATCCAACACTTATGGCTTTGCTATATACCAGGAACAAGTTATCAGAATAGCAGTTGAAATTGCAGGATATACAATGGGTGAAGCGGATTTACTTAGAAGAGCCATGGGTAAAAAGATTCCGGAATTAATGAAGGCCGAAGAAGCTAGATTTGTTGATGGCTGTGTAAAAGGAGGTTTTTCAAAAGATATTGGTAAAAAACTTTTTGAATACATGATGCCATTTGCAGATTATGGATTCAATAAAGCCCACGCTGCTGGCTATGCAATGCTCGCATATTGGACTGCATATCTCAAAGCACACTATCCTCTAGAATTTATGTGTGCACGTTTAACAGCAGATATGGGAGCTGGAGACAAGCTAACAATAGCACTAGAAGAAGCAAGGCATTTAAACTTAGAGCTATTACCTCCTGATATCAATTTAAGTTATGCGGATTTTACTGCCGAAGGTAAAAATGGTATTCGATTTGGTTTTAATGGAATCAAAAACTTAGGGAGCAATGTAGTTGATGAAATTATTTCTGCAAGAGGTTTATCAGGAGATTTCTCTAATTTAGATGAGTTAATTGACAGAGTTCCATCAATTAACTCCAGGGGACTTGAATCATTAATAAAGGTAAACGGATTATCTTCTTTTGGTCCAATCGAAGGCTTATTATCTATTTATCCTCAGCTATTAGCAAATAAATCCAAATATAATAAAAGGGACGTAAACCAAATTGGATTCTTTGATGCTAAAAATGCTGATAGTGGACCAAAAGTTATTAGTGCTACTCCTATTCCTAATTTGAATAACATTACTGACAATCAAAAACTTCAATGGGAGAAGGAATTATTAGGAATTTATTTCACGTCAAATCCTTTGATTGAAATAATTAATAAATATCCAGATAAAAACTTTAAGACAATTTCAGCAAATGATTTAAAAGAAGGTGCGGATATTTCTGGTATAGCAATAATTCACAGAATAAAAAATATTACTACTAGAAAAGGCGATCCGATGGCGTTCTTAACATTGGAAGACACATCGGGTACTTATGATGGCGTTGTATTTCCCAAAGATTATAAAGTCTTTAAAGATTATTTAATAGATGGTTCAGTAATATTTATAAACGGAAAAGTAAATTTGAGAGATGATCAGGTAAGTATCATTATAAATAAAGTCAAAAATTTAACTTTGGCTATAGAAAATGATGAAGAGATGTCTGATTTGATGTCTTCTATTGCAACTAAAAAAGAAGAACTATGTACAGTATATGTTCATGAGTCTGCAACATTAGAAGATTTATCTCAATTGAGAGATATTTTTTCAGAGAATCTTGGAGAAATAATGGTTATTATTGTTATTCATGATGACGATGAGATTAAGCGTTTTAAGGTTAGAAATAAGGTTGATATTAAAATACTTCAGGAAATTGTGGCGAAGATGTCTATGGTAGAGAAGGTTGTATTTAAGTAGAATAAAAAGCCGCAGATACTAGCAAACTAGCCCCTTGAGTGATAAAATATCTCTGTTATATTGTTATTTACTTATGGTTATTTGTTCAAATTGTAGAAAAAGAGAAGCACAACACCAAACTGCCGTTAATGTTGACGGAAGATTGGTTTACATGTCACTTTGTGAAGAGTGCCTTTTGAAGTTGCAAAAAAAGTCACAAGAAACTACTTCATTGGATCAGTTTAGCCGTGACCTAACAGAACTTGCAAAAGATGGAAAGCTAGATCCGGTTATTGGGCGTGATTCGCAGATAGATAGATTGGTTCATATACTTTGCAGACGTACAAAGAATAATCCTGTGTTGATTGGTGAACCTGGAGTTGGTAAGACAGCAATAGTTGAAGGTTTGGCCCAGAAAATTGTAGACAATATGGTTCCCGAGCCAATGCGAAAAAAAAGATTAGTATCGCTAGATCTCGCTGCTTTAATAGCCGGTACTGTGCATAGAGGAGCTTTTGAAAAAAGACTTAAAGAGGTTATTGATGAAGTTACAAAAACAAAAGGTCAGGTAATTCTATTTCTAGACGAGGTTCATACAATAGTAGGTGCTGGCAGTGCTCAAGGATCAATGGATGCAGCAAATATTCTTAAGCCATACCTTTCTAGAGGAGAAATGCAGTTAATTGGTGCTACAACTATTAAGGAATATAAGATAGTTGAGAAAGATGCTGCTCTCGAAAGAAGATTCCAGCAGGTTCAGGTGGACGAACCAAATTCAGAGCAGACAAAAAAGATATTAAACGGCTTGAAGAAAAGATATGAAGAGCATCATAAAATTATTATTTCTCAAGAGGCTATTGATGCTGCAGTGAAATTATCCGACAGATACATATCTGATAAATTTCAACCAGATAAGGCTATTGATTTAATCGATGAATCCGGAGCAGCACTAAGATTAGAATTATCCTCTCAAGAACCAACAAATCTGAAACAAGTTCTGGAGGAAATAGACTCAATTGAAACAGCCGCATTTGATGAACAGGATTCAAAGAAACAAGAAAAAATACAATCAAAACTTGATGAATTAAATCGAGTCAAAAAAGAACTTACGGATCTTTGGGTTCAGACAAAGCTCGATAACACACCAATCTTAAAAGAAGAGCATGTCGCAAAAGTTATATCTAAAATGACAGGTATTTCCTTATCGGAATTAACCCAAGACGAAAGAGATAAACTTAAACATTTAAAGGAATCGTTAGGTGCCAAGGTAGTTGGACAGTCTGATGCTGTAGAGGTCATGAGCCAATCAATTCTAAGGGCTAGAGCAGGTGTAAAACCAGTAAATAGACCAGTTGGAGTATTTATGTTCTTAGGTCCAACAGGGGTCGGTAAAACGCAATTAGCAAAAAGCTTATCAGAAGTTTTATATGGAAATGAAGAACACTTAATACGAGTAGATATGAGTGAGTTTGGAGAGAAGCATAATGTTGCAAGGCTTATTGGATCTCCTCCAGGATATATCGGTTACGAAGAGGGAGGTACTTTAACTGAAAAAGTTAGACGAAAACCGTTTAGTATTATTCTGTTTGACGAGATTGAGAAGGCTCACTCAGATGTTTTTAATGTGTTACTTCAAGTCATGGATGACGGAAGGCTAACAGATGGTCAAGGAAGAACTGTTGATTTCAGAAATGCAATTATTATAATGACTTCAAATGTTGGTTCGGAATATTTACAAAGAGAGCATATAGGTTTTACCGAAGTAAATTTGGACGATACATCTAGAGAGCAAAATGAGAAGGAAGACGCACATCTTCGTATAAAGGAGAGAATTAACGAGTCCCTTAAAAATACTTTTAAACCTGAGTTTCTAAACAGAATAGATGACATTATCATATTTCATCCTCTTGGACATGGTGAGATAGCCAAAATTGTGGATATTCAAATTGCAGAACTTAACAAACTTTTGTCAGAATCAGGAATAAAGGTTAATTTAAGTGAATCAGCCAAAAATCATATGATTAAAGAAGGATATAATTTAGAACTCGGTGCTAGACCACTTAAGAGACTTATACAAAAAGAGATTGAAAATCCAATTTCATTAATGATTATTGATGGGGAAATTGCAGGAGATACCGAAGTAAAAATTAGTGCAGGAGAAGACAAACTTAAGATTAAAGTGGCAGACATGCAGAAGGCAAAAGTAACTTAGTTGTAGCATATTCCTCTAGAATACGTTAAAATATTCCAGCATATGGCAGATGAAAAAGCTACAACTCCAATAGAACAAGAAGGACAAAATATCGATATTCCGGTTGATACAACAACTGATACTGTTGTAACGGATTCTTCAAAATTGGCCAAACCAAACTTTAAAGTTGGTGATACTGTTATTGTAAATTATAAGATAAAAGAAGGGGAAAAGGCTAGAATTCAACCTTTTCAGGGCATCGTAATTTCCTTAAAAGGCTCCCAAATCTCAAAGACATTCACGGTTAGAAGAATTGCAGCTGGAAGCATTGGCGTAGAGAGAATTTTCCCTTTATTTTCACCAAATATTGATTCAATAGTAGTTAAAACACCTGGAAAAGTTAAAAAAGCGAAACTTTACTATCTAAGAAAACGAGTTGGCAAAGCAGCTCTCAAAGTAAAAGCAGGATAATTCATTTATATTTCAATACTTTTTAATAACAATTAATTAATATTATTATGTGAATAATATATTAGTTGGCAATCGGTCGGAAGAATACGTATTACGACATTATAGAAGAGAGGGGTGGTTATGCTTACTTCATAATTACCAATTTAATAAAAAGGCTGAATTGGATTTTGTTTTCATTAAAAACAAGACAATAAGATTTGTTGAAGTTCGTACCCTATCCGCAAAATATCATCCTTACAATTCTGTGACATTACGGAAGAAGAATAAAATTAGATATATGGCAAGTATGTTAATTGCTAATATGCCACAATATGAAAATTATCGAAAAGAGATTTTTTTGGAAATTGTGGATTTGAATAAACCTAACCTAATCCAATCAATTAATTTATTAAGCTAGAATTGGTTAGTTATTTAACCAATATCATTAGTAAAGTTCCAGCTATAAAAATCGCGATTGTAATCCAAGCCTTTGGTTTATTATTCTCTTGTTTCATTTCCGGTAGAAGGTCAGAGGTTGAAAGATACAAAAAACCACCGGCGGCAAAAGCTGTGATATAGGCTGTAGCTGATGTCGTAATATCGATGTACAAAAAACCAATAATTCCACCAATAATTGATAAAAGAGAGACTACAAAATTTGATAAGATTGCTTTTTTAATACTCATTCCAGAGTGCAACATAACTCCAAAATCTCCTATTTCTTGAGGTATTTCATGCAAAATGACTGCAAAAGTTGTTAACACTCCCAATGAAGGATCCGTGTAAAACGCGGCTGCAATAATTAAACCATCGAGAAAATTATGGAATGCGTCTGCGACTAAGTTTATCGTTCCAATTGTATGTTTATCATTTATTTCATGATGATGGTGCCAGTGTAAAGTTCTTTCCAGAATAAAGAAGGCTACAAAGGCTCCAATTACAATAAGGTTAGTTGAATAAATTCCAATAGTGCTTGATGACTCAGGTATAAGGTGAAAAAATGCGGTTCCAAGCATAGTTCCTGCCGCCAGCGCAACGAGAAATATTAAAATATCCTTAAGTAGCTTCTTATTAAATAGCAAAGTGATTGTGCCAACTAGCGAAATTAATCCCATGGCTGAGGTTGCAACTAGTATGTATAACAAGATGGGTGATAACTGTTCCATTATGTGGATATTATAAACCATTAGAAAAAGTTACAATATAACAGATGGACTTAAACGAGAAATGTGGAGTTGTTGGAATTTATGGTACCGAAAGTGATGCCAGTCGTTTAGCCTACTATGGTCTCTGGACTCTGCAACACCGGGGACAGGAGAACTCTGGAATAGCCTGTTCAAACGGTAAAAGAATCCTAGCTCACAAAGGAAAAGGTTTAGTAGCTCATGTTTATACAGAAGCGGATATCAAAAAACTAACTGGTCACATCGCAATTGGACATAATAGGTATTCGACTTTTGGAAAATCAGTTGTTGATCACTCTCAGCCTGTGTTTCATAGCTCAC
The DNA here is from genome assembly GCA_964370865.1 of uncultured Candidatus Saccharibacteria bacterium. GTDB lineage: Bacteria > Patescibacteriota > WWE3 > 2-01-FULL-39-13 > 2-01-FULL-39-13 > JAUPVU01. Next base: position 147,185 of record CAYJKF010000002.1, read on the forward strand.
TAGCTTTAGTTCATAATGGAAATTTGCCAAGAGTAAATAAGATTAAAAGATTTTTAACTACTAAGGGCATATCATCTGAAGGATTAAATGACTCTGAAATGATGCATGCTGCAATTAAGTACTGGTATATAAAAGGTAAATCAATACAAGATTCAATTAGAAACTGTTATCCACTTTTTACTGGAGCATTTAGTGCGCTAATAATGGATAAAAAAACTTTAGTGGCAGTAAGAGATCCGTTTGGAATTCGGCCACTCTCAATTGGAAGGGTAAATGGTACTTTCATATTTTCTTCTGAAACATGTACATTTGATACCTTAGGAGCCAGTTTTGTTAGGGATGTTATGCCAGGTGAAATGGTGTGGGTTGATAGTACTGGATTACATTCAGAGGTAATTGTTGAGGGGACTACTAATCTAGATGTATTTGAGTTTATATATTTCGCAAGACCTGATTCAATGCTGCTTGGTAAGAGCATTTACGAAGTTAGAAAAAATTTAGGTATACAATTAGCTAAGGAATCAAAAATCAAAGCGGATATTGTAATTGCCGTGCCTGACTCGGGGATTCCATCTGCAATAGGTTATTCAGAGTATTCAGGTATACCGATAGAGTTATCTTTGATAAAGAATCGATATATACATAGAACATTTATAAAGCCAGCGCAAAAACAACGACAGTCTGGAGTTAGCATGAAACTTAACTTAATTCCTCATACAGTAAAAGGGAAAAGAGTAATAATAATTGATGATTCAATAGTTAGAGGAACGACTTCTAAAAAGTTAGCGGAACTAGTACGGTCATGTGGACCCAAATCAATTCACTTTTTAATTACTTCTCCTCCAGTTAAGTACCCAGACTTTTATGGTATAGATACACCTAATCAGTCTGAGTTAATTTCTTCAAGACTTAATGAAAAAGAATTAGCACAGTACATTGGAGTTGATTCAGTGTCGTTTCTGTCATTTGAAGGAATGGTAGATGCTATCGGTGTTAGAAAAGATCAATTATGTACTTCATGTTTCAATGGAAAGTATCCAATAGACATAGGTAAAAAAAACATTAAGCATATTTAAAATTATGGAAGAAATCCAATTATCAAAAATTGCGAAAGTTGAGAATTTACTAAACAGATATTGCTGTGAAGGTGATGAACTTGAAATGATAGACACAACCTTAGCTAGGACCTTTTATTCTAAAATAGACAAAAAATCTATCGCGGATAATTTGTGTTTTGATATTGCTTATTCCTTGTTAACAAAAAAGACAGACCGCTATTTTATAAATAAGGACAATAAAATCGAAATCGATAATTTATCAGTGAAATGGTCCCCGAAATTCTATAAAACGTGGAATGGAATTGAAACTTTGAAACTATATCTTTCTGGAAAGAATATTATTGATCCTTTTGCTGGAAGTGGAATATTTTCTTACTATCTTCTATCTAGTGGAATAGTAAACAGCTTAACTCTTAATGATATTTCATATCCATTTAATAAATCTATAATGCATAAGGGAAATTATTATGAACCAAAGTTAAATATTGAGAAACTATGTTCGAATAGTCAGGGGTTTATACCAAATAAAATAGATGCGATAACTTTCTCGAATCATGATGCTCGAAAACTTCCAAAGGATAGAATTTATGATTATGTATTTACTGATCCGCCTTATTTACGAAATTTTAAAAATGGAGGACTTAATTTTCTGGTCGAAATAATTCCAAACCTTCTCGATGTTGTAAAAAAAGGAATTATCTTTTTAATACCCATGGAGTGGGAAAATTCATTGATTACAAAATATCCAAATTCTACAAAAATGACAGGTGATTTATCACATGGAGTTTCAAATCATCCAATGAGTTACATCCTTATACAAAAATGATTACAGGAAGAAGATTTCAAGGGTATTTTATTTTTAGAAAGTGACATTATGTTAAAATTGCAACATAATACCATGGTATTTGTAATCCTATCTAATCAACAATTCGATTCAAAACTTAAGACAAATAAGTGGCAGGTTGCAAATCAACTCGCTAAAAAAGGTCACAAAGTTATTTTTGTCGATCCGCCCTTGCGATTTAAAGCGCTAAAAAGCCTAGGCAAGCCAATTGAAAATAAAAATGACAATATAGTAGTCTATAAGCCAATCAATTTTCTCAATTTCAAGCCATTTTCATATCTTAATACATTTAGTCATTTAAATGTGTTAAAAAGTCTGGTTGAAAATATTAATACTGGAAAGGAAAAAACTGTACTTTATATTTACCACTTCGATTTTCCTGACTTAAGAAATTTTATAGATAAATTTGAACATAATGTTAGTGTGTATGATTGCGTAGATATATATTCCGAATTTCCGGAGTATGCTACTGGCAAAAAAGTTAATCCCTCAATTATTGCCCTTTTCCAAAAAATAGATGACTATCTTAAAGTTAGATTAAACCAAAGTGGTCTTAAACTAAAAGAGTGGGTTGATGATCAAGAAAAATGGTTATGTGAAAATGTGGATTTGGTTTTTGCTAGTGCTCCAGGAATAGTAACAAGACTCAATCAATGGCGTGCTGATGTTCATTATTTACCTAACGCTGTTGATTTCGAAAAATTTGACCATATAGTTAAAGATTCGGAGCCAATCGATATTAAGGATATACCACATCCTCGAATTGGTTTTTCAGGAGCTATTGATAGTTATAAAAATAATATTCCACTAATTGAAAAGTGTGCAAATACATATAGCGACTATCATTTCGTACTTATTGGTCCAGAAAAAGTTTCTGATCCGAACTTAGATTTAACTCAGCTAAAAGGGATGAAAAACGTTCATTTTTTAGGTGAAAAACCATGGGAACAAACTCCTTCATATTTTGATCACTTTGATGCGTATTTTATTCCTTATAATTTAAATGACTATACGATTGGATGTCACCCAATTAAATATTTTGAAGGTTTGGCAGCTGGATTGCCAACCTTGATTACACTTTCATCAGTTAAAGAATTCGATCCAGATAATTATGTGACAGGTGATGAAGACCAATTTATAAAAAATATTGAAATCGCTATAAAAACTGATAGTGAACAAAAAAGATTAGCACGTAAAGCATTAGCAAAACAGCATACATGGAGTAATAAAGTTGAAAAGCAACTCGAACTAATAAATCAAAAATTAAAATAGTAAATTATCAATACTGACATTGACTTGATATAAAGAAACGTCGTATCCTTAATTTATATGAAAAAACATCCTAGCCCATCAAAAGAAATGTTGAAAAGCATTATCTTGACGGGAGTTGTAGCAGGATTGAGTTTTGTACTATTTCTTCTCGCGATATTACCATTTGTAGCAGGCAAAGAATTTCGTAATGTGTTTCCTACCTTCCAGCCAGTAAGGGAAAAAACAGATGCGGCAGCTAGTCCCTTTACTGTTAGCGTGTCATCTGATGGAACTCAATATAGTTCGAATATTAAAGTTCCAGTAGGGGGACAATATTTTTTAAAGACTACTCCAGCACACAAAGGTTATCTTGAAGTGAATTTAGTAGGATCTGCAAAACCATCAAAATGGAATGCAACTAACGCAAGTGGAATAGCAATAGCTACACATGCGCAATTAGCAACCATTACACCAGGATCATATGTAGCATCATTTAGACCATGGGTAGCGACTGGAACAAATCCCTATGCATGGTCAAATCAAGTAAATGTTTTTATTACAGGCACAGAGACAACCGTACCATCGGTATCAGTATCAACAGACGGTATAACATATTCGAACAAGATAGAGGTAACGGCTAATCAGCCATACTATTTAAAGATGTCCCCACCGGTATTTGGTTATTACGAATCAAGAATGAAAGGTAGTACTCTCTGGAATAAGTGGAATTTCGCTACATCAAGTGGAGTTGCCACGGTATCGAGAGTACAGATGGCGAAAATTGCACCAGGAACATATACCGCACAATATAGGCCGTGGGTAAATACATTACCAAATACATATCTCCCGTCCAATGAAGTAACTGTGGTGGTAAAACCATATATAAGAACGTCACCAACTCCGACACCAAATCCGTCAGCTACAACGCCAGTAATTCCAACACCAAGCCCGTCTGTAACACCTACACCAGCAACTTCTACTGCAGTCGTGGCAAAAGTATCAACAAATGGCATAAATTACTTTGATAGCGTAACAACAACAAAGAAAATAGGTTATTACATGAAGATGAATATAAACTACACTGGACCTGTAGAAGTGATATTCCATAATTATGTAGGAATATGGTATGTTCCATACACTACAGTACCTTTCAATGCAGTAAATGGGGTTGTAAGAGCAACTCCAGAATCACTAGCCAAAGTAGGACCTGGTATATTTCCCGCTAAATTTAGGCCATATATAACTGGTAAAGCAAATCCATATGCGTGGTCAAATCAAACAATTATATTACAACAGGACGAAGTAAATGCTGCGCTTACTCCAGGATTTAGAACTGAGGTTTCAGTAGATGGCATAAATTTCTCATCCTCAATTGTGACCACAAGAGAGAAAGGATACTACTTAAGAGTAATACCAGCATATACAGGACCAATGGAAGCTTTGTTGGATGGAAAAGTATTCAAATGGCATGATTTAACTAATGGAGTTAAACGAGTAACGGCGGCTGAACTTGCAGGAGCAAAAGATGGAACGTATGTAGCAAGGTTTAGACCATATACAACAGCCGCTACTAATCCATATCCCTGGGGTAGCGTAGTAACAGTTGTACAAAATCCAAGTCTAGGAGGAAAAAGTACGACCTTAGCATGCACGGGTCTAGCACAACCAAACACGACAAAAATGTTAAATGTTGGTACTTGGAATATTGGAGGTAATAATGGACAGAACAACGCTAGTGGTGATGCACTTTTAGATGCTAAAGCCACGACAGTAGGTCAGAAATTTAAAGAATTCAATTTAGATGTGATGATAGTACAAGAAGTGCATCCGTTTAGAGCTACTGCGTTTTCAGAACCAATAACTAAGACTAATTTTAATAATAGGGTTAAAGCAGCTTCTGGTATAAATAATTTGTATTTTTATTCTGTATATCAACCTGGTTCGAATCATTCCGTAGTTACTATATCAAAGTTCCCAATTGAACAAAGTGAGAATAAAGGTATTGCTGGAAGTAGAAATATTTCTTACGCATTGATTAATTCACCAGCCGGTAAATTAAAGGTCTTCAATGTACATTTACAAAGGAAAGACGAAGCTATGTGCAAAGGAATGGAAGGTTCTGTGAATTACATACGATCAAAGATCCTTTCTGGAGATGATTACATTGTTGGTGGCGACTTTAATGCTGAATTTGATAATCGGGGATTTTATGAGGGAAATTATAATTATTGTTCATATGGTCAATCATTTAATCAAATCTTTTCTATGTCGTGTGCAACCGCAATGTGTAAATATAGAGCTGGAACATCAAGTGGAGGTTCTGGAGATGTTATAGATTTTATTCTTGGAGGTACTTCGAATAGCCCGTCGGTGTATCAATATTGCAAGAAAGATTCATATGGAGTAGTTGATGGCCACGAGCTGTATCTAAGTACAGTGACGTTGTAGCTAAATCTGTATCAAAAAACGATGAAGGGCTTAATTTAAATGACGGGTGTCAAGTATTAAGCCCTTCGGCGGTGTGCTCCTCGTGGAGCACTACTCTTGGTCTGCTGGCCAACCTTCCTGGAGCTGTTGCTCCCACGACTGCAGGTTTGCTTCACGAACGGAAATCTTTTCCGAAATGGATAGAATTTCTTTCCCAAGTTCGTCGTTCGTGGGTTCTCTATCCCGCCTGATCAGCAGTTTATCAAGTTGCTTTCTCAGCTCATTCAATTCCATAACTATCTGATACTTCCTCATCTTGTTCTCCTAGACTATGACGTTGATTAACTACGCTTTGTAGCAACACTATTATAATATAAATATCCAGCCAGAGCAATACTATAGGTCGTATCCAAGCTATGTACAGCCCTATATGCGACCTGATGAGTTTCGTCTGTATCTTCTTAGTTTGGAAATTGGTTAAAAATAGAAAAATAACAGGAACTCGTTTGGCTTTGTAGGCTAAACAAGCCGTGTGCATTGAGCTTTCGCTCTCACCTGTATCGCACACTTGGTAAAGTAGAAGTCTTAGATACTTATACCATTCCGAAACCGATCTGCACGGTAGCACATACCGCATCCGTCAGCATTACAAGGTGAGCCATCAAACCAACATGGCTTTCCAGCTAGACGGTAATGCCTTCTTACTTTTGATTCACTTTTGAACCAATTCTTGAGCCAGTCGATTATATCTCTCATACCAACCTCCCTGTTGGTTTGGAAGTAGCAGCTTTGCGACCTCATTATTAATCTTCGCATCGAAGATTGCTATACAATTATATTCCTTATAGACATACATATTCAATATGCTGGATATTAATTCGTTCGTGCATTAATGAGTTCAATCATTCATTTGTAATATAGATGCAAGTGGAGCTGGAATGTGAGTGATTATAGAAAAAATAACAGGAACTCGTTTGGCTTTGTGGGCTAAACAAGCCGTGTGCATTGAGCTTTCGCTCTCACCTGTATCGCACACTTTGGAACCACGTCTAATGTCACCGGTGAACTTTTGTGAGAGAACCCCTCTTGTTCGGTTTGAACCGACGAGCCCACTGAAGTCGTTCCTTGTTGTGCAATTTTTGGAACTTACCTTTAAAAACTACCGACTTCAGGGTAAATTTCTCGACCTGCGCGCGGTTGTCGTCCACCTGAGTTTCCTCCTAGGTTCATCTTCGCCTTGAAGATACGATATATTATAATCCTTTTTGGGAACTTTGGTACCAAATGTTGCACTATTCGAACAAGTTTCCAAACCACTGAAAGAGTATGTCTTTTAGAATTAACTTAAAGCTTATATTATATTGACAGAGGGTATCTCATACTTATAATGAATTTATCAATAGTTTACTCATTTTTTTACATGAAATATAAAAACAATTTATCCACCGTTGTATCTTTCGTTATTATTTTTCTATTATCAATACTTTTGATATCTCAGAGTTTAACAAAAAAGGCTTTTGCGACTTCTCAAAATATAACCGCTCAAGTTTCAACTTCTGGTGATGATGTTAACGAAGAGGGGACTTCGTTTAATTCAAATAATTCAACGCTCTGGATAGGAAACGGAAGTAGCTCTGAAAGTTATTTAGGATTAAGATTTCAAAACGTAGATATTCCTCAAGGTGCAGTTATTCAATCGGCAAATATTGAATTAAACAGTGCACAATCTCAATGGATAAGCATTTCAGCAAAGATATCGGCAGAAAACTCAGGAAATTCAAGTGCATTTTCTACGAGCTCTAAACCATCTCAAAAAACATTAACAACTCAAAATGTTTTGTATTCATCAAATGTAAATTGGGTTTCAAATAATTGGTATCAATTAAGCGATATCTCATCAGTTATACAAGAAGTTGTGAACAGACCGGATTGGCAGCAGGGAAATAGTATTTCGATAATCATTCAAGGTCAGGGTGGGAATTGGTCTAGAAAATTTATTAAGGCGTATGAATCAGGATTAGCAAATGCACCACGATTTGTAGCAAGTTATGATGTGGTAGTTATCCCAACACCGACTCCAACACCAACTCCGACACCGACGCCCACACCTACACCAACACCGACGCCCACACCAACACCAACTCCAACTCCAACTCCTACTCCCCTTGCAACAGCATTTGGAGTAATGGGTGATAGTAATTCAGACGAATACAGAGCAGATGATAATAGAGGTGGTCTTTACTCTGCTACGACTTTCAATTTAATTGAACTTTTAACTAACAATAGAACATTAGATTTTGGTGTTTGGGGAACCTGGGACGAACCACGAAGAACTGGTTATGAATATAATTGGGCCCGAAGTTCAGCACGAGTCGCCGACATGATAACAGGTGGTCAACACACTGGACTTGCCGCCCAAATTGCAGCAAACGAAGTTGGTTTTGTATATATAAATATCGGAGTAAATGATTTCCACGTTTGGAACAATACTTATGCAGAAATATATGACGGAACTTTGAGTGATGTTCAAGTAACGCAGAAGGTTAATACAATGTTGGATAATATTGATTTAGCTATAACTACATTGCAGAATGCTGGTGACCCAAATATCGTAATTACCAACCTAGGGGATCCCGGACTTAATGTAACATTTCAAACAGCTTTTCCAAATGTATCAGGAAGGCAGAGAGTTTCTGATGCGATAAATTTATATAACAGTGGTTTAGCTACCCTTGCTACTGAAAAAGGCGTTACAGTTTTTGACTTGTATACGTGGGGGATTCAATTCAGCGCTGGACTTGATCAAAATGGATTTTTTACCGTAGGAGGGGAGTTAATAAATACATTAGAACAGGGTGATGAGCCTCATTATTTTCAATTAGGTGATTCTGTGGGGCATATCGGAACGGTAGGTAACGGTTTGATGGCAAATGATTGGTTTATCACTCCTTTTAATACTGCGTATAATACACAAATTGAATTATTCACTGATAGTGAGATATTGACGAATGCTGGAATTGT
>CAYJKF010000003.1:0-83081 GCA_964370865.1 uncultured Candidatus Saccharibacteria bacterium
ATTTATATGGGAGTTATGAGAATCCAATTCAAACATCTCCATTATCTTATTTTGTTACCTCAACAGATTCGACAGACGTAGCATTTTCTGCTTCTCACTATGTGGCAACGATTTTTGGCCACCGACCTGACTACCGTCCAGTTCCGCGTGGTTTTTATATCTATTACGACCAAGGCAATGTCTATGATCAATACTGGGGAGAATATGCGGTTTGGGTCATTAGCGATGGACTTGTTCTCATTCGTAGTAACGATGGTGCAATCGTTGCACTTGAAAGTGGGACTCCAACACCAACACAGACTCCTACACCTACACCAACGCCAACGGCTACTCCTACACCAACACCAACACCAACACCTACAGCAACGCCGACTGCGACACCTACACCAACACCAACACCAACGCCGACACCGGCGTCAGGAGTTCCAGTAACCATATCTGCACAGGTTTTAAGCGGCTCAGACGATGCTAATCAAACAAATAGTAATTTGAATACCTCTCAGTCAACCAATTGGTTAGGTAACGCTCAGCCAAATCAGACCCATTATTTGGGTACAAGGTTTACAGGCATGCAGATCCCAAAAGGTGCAAAAATAACCTCAGCGTATCTTGAGGTTAAATCGTCCCAGAGTCAGTGGATTTCACTAGCTTTTGAGATTTCTGGTGATAATATTGCGGATAGTTCTACATTTAGCTCAACTAGCTTGATTTCAACAAGGACATTTACAACGGCAAAGGTTTCTCATAGTTCAAATGTTTCTTGGTCTTCAAATACCTGGTATAAACTTGATGATATTTCGCCCATTGTACAGGAGATCGTAAATCGATCAGATTGGGCAGAGGGGAACGATATGTCTATTTTCATGAGAGGAACTGGAAATGGATGGTCAAGAAAGTTCATTCAGGCGTATGAAAGTGGTTCTGCTAATGCCCCAAGGCTTGTCGTAACATACGAATAGATATAAAACGAAAAGATAAAAGAGAAAGCATTATAAGCATGAGAAATTTGAAGTTGCACTAGCAGAAAATTCTACATGGGGTGACCTATGGGATTTGAACCCACAACCTCCTGCTCCACAGGCAAGCGCTCTAACCAATTGAGCTAAGGCCACCATATTTAAAAACCTTTATCGACAATATTTTAGCAGAATAACGCGGTTTTATCAGTTATTTAAAAATATATCTGTTTTAATAGTAAGGCTTGGCTTTCTGTCTAGCTTTTCAAACTCACTGACATTATTTAACATAATGTTTTTTGAGCAATAAAAGTACCCAGCTGTAGCTATCATAGCCGCATTATCCGTGCATAGCCACATTGGAGATGGATACACCAATTGCACTCCAAATTCCTCGCAAAGTTGAGATAAACGTTCACGGAGTGCTGAATTTGCAATGACTCCGCCTCCTACAATCAACATTTTCGGTTTGTGTATGAGCAAAGCCTTCTTAATCTTTATACATAAGGATTCAATCGCTGCAAACTGAAAAGAAGCCGCCATATCTGCAATATCCTTTTCTTCGAGATGTGAAGAAATATCTTCGATTTTTAAAGCACCTTTATCGATGTCATTTTGGTACCTTCCAATCAATTTATTAAGCTCATATAGGACTGCTGTTTTGAGGCCCGAATAACTCCAATTAAAATCAGGGGATTGACTAAGTGGATGGGGAAGTTTAAAGCGAGTTTTATCGCCAGTTTTGGCTAATTGTTCCACTTTGTGGCCAGCTGGAAAGCCCAAACCAAGTAATCGTCCAACTTTATCAAAGGCTTCACCAATTGCATCATCTAAGGTTGTTCCTATCAGCTCAAATTTGAAGGCCTCTTGTAAATTGTATAAATCTGTATGTCCGCCAGAGATGGTTAATGCTAAAGACGGAAATTCGAAGCTGTCTACCTGCGAAAGCGACTTTCCTCCTTCATCCTGAGCTAAATTTGCATAAATGTGAGCTAGCATATGATTTACTGGAATTAGCGGCTTTTTATAAAGAGTAGCTAGTTCTTTTGCCCTTTGTAAGCCAGGTTCAAGTGCAATTGCTAAACCAGGCCCATAAGTAACCGCAAAACAATCGATTTCTTCTAATTTAACCTTGGATTGCTCAAGAGCTGCATCTATAGCAGAAGGTAAAAATTCCTCATGCTGACGTTTCGCCTCACTTGGAACAACTCCGCCCCAGTCATTATGAACCTTCAATTTTGACCAGAAAATATTCGCTAAAATTCGTCGATCTTCACTTATAGCTACAGCTGTATCATCGCAGCTTGTATCAATGGCTAAAATCTTCATTTTGGATTTGAAATAGTTACGTCTCTAATGTCATCTGAAACATGTTTGAAGTCTATATACATAGTATATGGTGCCAAATCCTTAAGATGGTTTATAAATTTCTCAGGCCATTCAATAATCATTAAGTTATTTTCCTTTACAAGAGATTGAATATTAAGTTCGTTAAATTCAATTTCACTCTCCAAACGGTATAGATCCAAGTGAAATACCTTTCTATCAATAGCTGAATATTCATTTTGGATAATAAAAGTCGGAGAAGAAACTATGTCCTTAACTCCTAAATGCTCGCAGAGAAGTTTTGTGAAGGTTGTCTTACCTGAACCAAGCTCTCCACTAAGAAGGATTACAACTGGAGAGGATTTCAGTTTTAGATATTCGCCGACTTCAATTGCGACGTTTTTGAGCTCAGTTAAATTTATTTTCATAGAATATAATGCCACAATTATCGCATGAATAGACGTAGTACGCACAATCCCAGAAGATAAACGCAATTCCTGATGCTATAAGATTAAGAGAATTACTCTTACTAAGTGAGATGAGCAAAGAGCAATGGTCAACCATTATTTTATATCCATACGAAGATAGAAATGGGCAAGAAATTGCGAATGGTATCCCAGAAAGAAAACTATCAGGATAGTTGACTATTGAAATGCTAAGGAGTAATAGTAATATTAACAAATAATTATTTTAATCTTGCCTATTATAAAAATGCTGAAAATAAAAAGTAAATACTTTTCTAAGTTATTTATTTTAATAGCAATCTTCGCAAACCTTTTTAATATTGCATCCCCGCTACTATTAACTGTTGCCTACGCCCAAGAAACATCAGACCAAACAACAATTGAAGAAGAAGTAGTAGAAGTGGAAGAAGTTGTAGCAGAAGATGTTGTAGTAGAAGAAGAAACTGAATCTCAAGACGAAACTGAACCTGTTACTGAAAGTACTGATGAGGTAGTAGAAGCAGCATCAGAAGAAGAATTAATAGAACAAGAAGAAACACCTGAAGTAGTCTCCAATGAGACTATTGTAGAAGAAGTTATTGTAGAAGAAACAGTTGAAGCAAATGAGGAGGAAACTCAAGCAACGGTTGAAGAAGAAAATGAAGAACCTAAAACTCAGATACTAGATGAGAATGACTCCATAGAAACTTTAAGTGCAAATGGGTGGGAAATAAATGAAGATGAAAATGTCGCTGAGACTAAAGAAGATGTAAAACTTGGAATTAAATATGAATTTCCACTAGACGACAAAGTAAGTATTACATTCCAAAGCTTACCAGGTGATGAAGACAAACTTTCAAAATTAAAAATCGAGAGATTAAAGACTTCGGAATTAAATTTCCCCGATACTGATAAAAATTATGGAGAATTTTCATATGACATAACTACCGATATGGAGAACGGAACATTTGAATATGAATTATCCTTACCAAATGTTGGTGAAGATGTAGAAGTTGTTTATGTGGAGAAAAGTATAGAGGATGCAAAATCAGAAGGAATTTCTGAAGAGGACGTTAAATCTGTTAACGAAGATGACGTTGAATTAAAAGACGAAGTTGTAACTGTAGAAGACTTAGATCACTTCACAATCTTCACTACTATAAATCAAAATCAAACTGAAGTTGATGTTCCTGAATATACAGGAACTAGAATTTGCCATGCAACTGAAGGAGTAAACGGATTTGTATCACAGTCTCCAAATAATGCAGGTCAACTAAATGGACATGTTGGTGACGATCATATGGATGGTAGAGATATAATTCCTCCCGTCCCATTCTATTTACCTGAAGGGCAGAATTGGGATGAATTAGGACAAGCAATTTGGAATAAAGACTGTTCTGAAGATATTACAAAGATTGTTATAAATAAAACCACAGAAGGCGGAGATGATACGTTTGGATTTAACCTCACCTCAACAGAGGCTGAAGTATCTGAAGAGTTTGATATTACAACAGACGGAGGAGAAGGAACTTATAGACTTTATGTTCCAATCGGAAATGATTTTGTCCTTACAGAGGACTCAAAAGAAGGTTGGGTTATGCTCAGCAATTCCTGTTCAGAACCTTTTTCATTAGTAAAAGGTCAGACCGTAACTTGCGATATTGTTAACGAAGAAAAGAGCATACAGACACAATGTTTAGAAGGTGTGAATATGTTAGTAAATGGTGATTTCGAGTCACCCGTCGTGTCACATAGCGCTAAATGGGATATTTATCCTTCAAGCAATCCGTCTATTGGTTGGGATGTCTCATGGTTAGCAGGCGCCGCCTCATATAACAGTGTAACTAGACCTGAAAATGCTCATGTTGAATTGCACAGAGGCGTAAATGGCTGGAACCCAGAGGGAGGCAGTCAGTATGCTGAATTAGATAGCGATTGGGATGGACCTAGCGGTAGTTTAAATGGTGAACCTGCATCGGTTTCCCTAAAGCAAACACTTGGAACAATCCCTGGTTACAATTATGAAATAAAATACTATTTCTCGGCTAGACCCGGTACTACATTGAATGACAACAAACTCGTCACTAATTGGGATGGCATTCTTTTAGGTAGTCATACTGCTACCACTGGTGGTAATACAGATTGGACCCCATTTATTTACACAAAAACGGCCACAAATAATACTACTGAAATAGAATTTAAAGATGACGGAGCTTCCAATTCTCTTGGAACCTTCCTTGACGAAGTAAGTGTTACTTGTCTTGGTCCATCAGAAACAACTGTTACCGGTATGAAATACAACGATGCAAATGGTAATGGTGTTCAGGATGATGGAGAAAATGGATTAGAAGGTTGGACTATAAAAGCGGTTGAGGCTAATCCAGTCGATACAGTGGTTGTAGATTCAAAATTAATTGGTGGAAATAACTCCAGCCTGCTTACAGCTGGAGACTACATGATTGTTGTGAATGGAACATTTGAATATAAATCACTGGCAACAAATATGTACTATGCTGATGCAGAGTACTCAACAGTTGATGCTTGGTCGAATCATTTAGATGGAGCGACTGGTTATACTGGAGCAGGAGATGACAGTAACGACATAATGATCGGAACTGATTTTATTGAATGGGGACCATTCGATTCAGTTTCAAACACTTATTATGCGAATTATGAAATAGCTTCAGATCAAGAATTAAATTTCTCTGTATTCGATGGAGATGTGGATACAGATGTAAAGAATCCTGGTTGGTATGGTGATAATGACGGTTCTGTAACCGTATCTATATATAAAGTAGTTGATGTAGATGTTACTGATTCAGATGGAAAATATGAATTATCAATTCCTTCAGAATATGAATCAAACGTTCGAGTTTATGAAATACCTCAAAGAGGGTGGATGCAAACAGCCCCATCAAATCCAAACTATTGCGATGTATTTCCACAAGTAGCTGATAATTTCAGGGTAACTCAAATAGATGATGCTGTGTTACCTGAAAACGGTAGAGTCTGTAACTTTGGAAACACTCAAGTCCAAGAACAAAGTAGAACTTATCAAATACACGCTACAAAAATAGTTTGTACAGATGAGGAACAACTTCCAGATTGGGGACTTGGTGGACCCGATATTACAGTAACTACTGCGCAAGATTGGGTAAACACTCATAATACATGTAGCTTTGCTAGTGACTGGGAGTTTCAATATAACTTTAATGGTGAGAGCAACCCAGGTGATAACCTATCAACTCCTGCAGGAGCACCATGGACTTCATTTCCAACGGTAACTGACGCCAATGGAACAACAACTGTAACCTTATCTGAAGAAGTAAATTATGTTGATGTTAGAGAGGTTCTTAAGGAAGGTTATTTAGGATTTACTTATAACGAAACAGTTCCAGGCAATAATGAAAATGATGTTTCTGCTGAGATTTATTGTCATAGTGATGTAATCAATTATGATAATCGAGATATTGTACACAATCCTGAAGTTGGCAATGATTACTATTGTGTAGCTTTCAACGTACTCGAAGAACTACAATGTGTAGAAGAACCCGGATGGGCAGATGTATCAGTATCCAGCGAACAAGGTAAAACAAAAGTTGGTGGAAACGTTTTAGCGAACAGATCTAATTTGGATAACGTCTTTGATGAACCAGATTTTGAACCAACTGATAATGCAGTTAACACTTTCTTTGCACTCGGATTTGGAGGAACCGCAACATTAGAATTCTCAAGACAAGTATTAAATGTTGATGGAAACGATTTATCCTTCCATGAAGGAACAAACGGAAATCGAAATAGCTATCCAGAAGAAACAGCTCTAATAGAGGTAAGTCAAAATGGAACAGATTGGTATGAAGTCGGAACTGTCACAGGAAGATCTACAGATGGAGGCTCAGGAGTAGATTTGGTTGACTTCGGTTCTACCGGATTAAACTGGATTAAATTTGTAAGAGTAACGGACACCTCGAATTCAGCATTATTCGAAAACACCGCTGATGGTTACGATTTAGACGCGATTGATGCAACAATGTTAGGTTGTGGAGATTTACCAGAAGACGAAGTTGAACCAGAAGAATTTTTAACAATATCAGCTACCAAAGTTGTCTGTACAGATGAAACAGAATTACCAAATTGGGGACTTGGAGGAGAAAATATCACCGCAACAACAGCTCAAAATTGGATTGCTGGACATGAATCATGCTCGCTGCAACCAGGCTGGGAATTCCAATATGCTGTCGATGGGTTCCTAAATCCTGGAGACAATTTCAGTACCCCGGCTGGAGATCCTTGGGAAAGTCTTCCATTAACAAATGATTCAGGCGTTTCAACTGTAAAAGTTACAACTCTTGGATCTCAAATAGAATTTAGAGAAGTACTAAAAGAAGGATATCTTGGATTTACATACAATAATTACAATCCAAAGAGTAATGAAAACAATGTATCCGCAGAGATATATTGCGCAGATGATGTAGTAAACTACGATAACTTCGACATAATTAGAGGTCCGCAATTCGACCAAACTTACTACTGCGTAGCATTTAATACATTAGATGAAACCAATAATGAACAAAGAGCTCAGCTAACTATTGAGAAGTTCAATAACGTTAATGATGGTGCAATTCTTTCTCATCAAGGTGACAATGTAAAATTCACTATCACTGTTAAAGCACTACTTGGTTCATTGACTGATGTAGTAGTAACTGATTTACCACCTCTTGGATTTGATCCACTTGAGGATAGTTTCAAAGTTACTTCTAGCGTGCATGGGGACTTAGCTATAGCAGATCCAACATATGCTTCGCCAGGAGATTGGAACCTAGGAAATATGGAAGAAGATGAAGAGATAATCATTGAATACGAAGCTAGAATTTCAGATTCACAGCAAGCTGGACTTTACAAAACACTAGCCTATGCTCAAGGAAACCAAGGTGAAACTGAAAATACTGTACTTGCTCAGGCTTTGTCAGTTGGAAATATAGGAGATGAGAATTTCGTCGGAACTGCTATTTTGGTTGATGTAGAAAGTGATGCACCTGAAGCTGAAAGTAACGTAGATGTTGATGAAAAAGTCGAAATTAAAGAGGTTGGCAGTGTTTTAGGAGCTTCTACAATGCCAGCAACAGGTTCTAACTTTGGCTTCACACTATTTGGGGCAAGCTTAGTTCTACTTGGGCTTCTTGTAAGATTTAGAAGATTCTTTAAGAAACCTGTACAAATAGCTTTATTTACTCTAGCTTTATCAGTTTTCGCTGTTACTAAAGTAAACGCGTCAACATTAAATGCAAGGCTATACGAACCAAATGATAATGTTAATTCAACATTTAAATTAGATTTTGTAGTTCTATCTATGAATCAAAGTGATGGTGTTATAGTAGATTGTTATGTTAAAAGACCTGGTGAAGGTTCTTTCTCAGTATTCCAAACGGTTAATTTAATAGCTGGTGGCACTTCATCTACATGTGATGTAAATAATTCTGTATTAACAACATCCAGTCTTACTCCATATGAATTCTACATAGAAGCTACTCAAGGTGTTAACAATGCCACTTCTGGAACTGTGGATACAAGATATGATTCTGCAGGACCAAATAAACCAGAAGATTTTGATGTCGATAGAGATAATGAGTGCGAATACGATATTGAATTCAAAACAGCTAACGACGGACAGACTGCAAAAGTTGAAGTTTACAGATCAACAAATGATGTATTTCCAGTAAATGACTCAACAAGGGTTAAAACAATAGTAATTGGTCCAAATACCGAACATAGTTTCACAGATACAGTAGCCGGTGTATTATGTGGAGAGGTAAATTACTATGCTCTCAGAGCGTTTGACTCAGCAGGAAATGCCTCAGATGTAGCTAATCAAGATTATGATGAAACTTCAACCAAGACAGTTACCGTTTCAACAACCTCCTCGGAGGGCAATGAAGGTGGTACCGCAGGTACAGGAGGAACAACTGGAGGCATTGGTGGAGCGATATTAATAGAAGAGGGTAGTGGCGCAGTAGCAACTCCAACCGACGAAGAAGGAGCCGTAGCTGGTACAACAGATGAAGAAGGTAATTCTATCGATGGATTGGAAATTATTGATACTGATGACTCAGAAGATGATGAATCAAATCCCTCAGTTCTTGGTGACACAGACAAACCATTTAACTGGTGGATTGTTTTAGGTATCCTTGGAGCAGGAATTGTTGGCTATGTCGGATACAAATACTTCGCAAGAAAATAAAAAATACTTACAAGTCATAAGAAGGTCCATAAACGTTAACAGCGTTTCAAACCTTCTTATTTTGTTAGGATTTGTAATTCTGTTTCTAACTTATTATAAAATTGCTTTTTATGAGTCACGTTACATCGTGTCCAAAGTCCTAACAGAAAATTCTGCTAATGATAGTAAAACCACTTCCGCAAGTGACAACAATGCAAGTAAGGAAATTGACTTAACCGACGAGACTCGAATCATAATTCCAAAACTCCAAATAGATGCGCCCATTATTTTAGATATTGATCCATATAATGTGGCTGATTATCAAATAGCATTATCCAAAGGTGTCGCCCTATCAAAAACATCTGCAGACTTAGATGAGTTAGGTAGATCTTTCATCTTTGCACATTCCTCAGAGAACTTCTATGAAGCAAGCCGATATAATTCCATTTTTTATTTAGTAAATAAACTTGAAGCTGGTGACAAATTCTACATAACGTACAAAAGTCAGCTTTATGAATACGAAGTAAAAGGCAGGGAATATGTTAAGCCTGATAGAGTTGATTTGATGTCAGCAAAAACTGATAACACAACTAAAGAGCTATATTTAATGACTTGTTGGCCACCAGGAACCACTTTCCAACGCTTAATAGTTAAGGCAGAATTAATTAACAAGTGATAGACTATTTGTATGCTTAAGCAAATTATAAAACTCTTTCTGGATGCATTAGCATTGATTTTAGTTTCTTATATTTTACCTTCACTCCAAATCTCCGATTATGTGACTGCACTTATTGCCGTTTTAGTAATTGCTCTAGTTAATATGTTTATTAAGCCTATTGTTCATATACTTACATTGCCAATTAATATTGTTACGCTGGGATTATTTACATTATTAATTAATGCGGCTATGTTCGCACTTGCTGCTTACTTTGTAGATGGATTTGAAATAGCCAATCTATTAACTGCAGTTCTTGGTTCGATACTATTTTCGATTTTCTCTTTTGCCTTTGCCACTTTATTAAACGTTAATTCAGATTAAATTTTTGGGAAAGTGAATAAAATTAAAACTCTGTCTCTTCTGACATTTTCAATATTACTTCTTGTTGTATTTTTATACTGGCAAGGACGACCGTTCATTTGTGAGTGTGGAACTATATCATTGTGGTCGGGAAACATATGGAGTTCAGAAAACTCACAACAATTCTCTGATCCATATTCATTTACTCATTTACAACACGGTCTAGTATTCTTCATTTTAATTGCCATCCTTCTACCAAAGCTTAAAGCTAATACAAAATTCTTAATAGCCATTTTTGTCGAGGTTCTTTGGGAAATTGTTGAGAACAGTACTTACGTTATTAATATCTATAGAACTAACACTGCATCACTTGGCTATACAGGTGATTCAATACTCAATTCTATCGGGGACATTCTGTTCTGTGTAATAGGTTATTTGATTGCCAAAAGGCTCGGTATTAAGAAGGCCATCATACTATTCCTATTTATTGAAGTCACTATGGTTTACCTATTAAGAGATAGCCTAATTCTAAATATAATCACTATGATTCATCCATTTGAAAGTATCGTCAATTGGCAATTAGAAGCTGCCATAGCTATTTAAGACTAGATATGGTAATCTACTCCAAGTTAATTTTAAACGGCAACTTAGCCGCTATATCGACTAAAAACCATAGAACACGCAGGCTAAACCACTTTGCTCTCGAAATCTTCAGTTTTTACTCCATATAAAAACAAGTAAATATGTATAAACAAAGCTTTAGTAGGTACAGAAATGCCTCACGTGGTCCTAGTAGAAATGGTTCAGGTAGACGTCAAGGAGGAGGTCGTGGAAGATCAGCCGGTTTCCAAGATTTCTCAAAATTCATAAACAAGAATCCAGAAGATGTTATTGTAGAAGCATTTACACCACAAATTCAAATAAATGATTTGCCATTAGTTAGTGCTTTAAAGGCAAATATTATCAAAAAGGGTTACACGCAGTTAACTCCGATTCAAGATCAAGCCATTCCATTAGTAATGCAAGGTAAAGATCTTATTGGGGTTGCTAATACCGGAACAGGTAAAACAGCTGCATTTTTAATTCCGTTTATAAATAAGGCTTACAACGATATAAATCAGAGAGTCTTAATCATAGCTCCAACTAGAGAGTTAGCACAGCAAATTAATACTGAATTTAGATCATTTAGCCAAGGCTTAAATCTCTATTCCGTTTTATGTATAGGTGGAACTAATATGTTCGCTCAAAGAAGAGAATTGAGCAAAGTTCACAACTTTCTAATTTGTACACCTGGTAGAGTTAAGGATTTAACTCAAAGAGGTTGGGTAAATTTGTCATTATATAAGAATGTTGTAGTCGATGAAGTCGACAGAATGTTTGACATGGGTTTTCAAAATGATATTCAATTTATATTAGGATCAGTTGCAAAAGAGAGACAAACTTTATTTTTCTCGGCAACAGTATCAAGTGAAATTGAAGTCTTGATTAATAAGTATCTTGTTCAGCCAGAAAAGATTGTTATGAAGCAAAAAACTAGCTCTGCAAATATTATGCAGGATATAATTAGGACCTCATCTCAAAAAGAAAAAATGGAAGTCTTGCACGATATGTTAATTAAAGAAGAATTCACAAAAGTTCTTATCTTCATTAAAACTAAATGGAATCTTGCAGAAATCGAAGTTGAACTAAAAGATAGAGGTTTTAAAGTGGAGTCAATTCATGGCAATAAGTCACAAGCTCACAGACAAAGGTCCTTATCGAACTTTAAAGAGAATAGAATTAAGATTTTATTAGCTACTGATGTAGCAGCTAGAGGACTGGATATAGATAACGTTTCTCATGTTATTAACTATGATCTTCCAGCGACTTATGAAGATTATGTTCATAGGATTGGAAGAACAGGAAGAGCTAACAATAAAGGTGTGGCTTTGACGTTCGTCTAAAATATATTCTTGACTCATTTCCCCCAACAGGCTACTATATCCCCATAGGGGGGATATATGTCGTACACACCAAAAGACTCAAAAGAAAGAATTCTACATAGATTAAAAATAGCAAACGGTCACCTTAAAAAAGTGCAAGATATGATGCAAGACGATGCATATTGCATTGATATAATCCATCAATCGAAAGCCATTCAAAAAGCCTTAAAAGAGGTTGATAATTTAATACTTGAAAACCACCTTAATGGTTGTGTTGCTGATGCAATCAGCCAAGGCAACAAAGATGAAGCGATATCAGAGGTAATGAATATTTTTAAAAAATCCTAGAATGATTAACAAAAAATTTGAAGTTAAAGGAATGCACTGTGCAAGTTGCAGCTCGATTATAAAAAAGAAAATATCTAAACTTCCTGGGGTCGAAGAATGCCATATAAACTACGCAACAGAGAAAGCCAATATTTCATTTGATCCAAAAAATGTATCCGTTAATCAGATGAATAGTGAAATTAATAAACTTGGATATTCAATCATTGACACCGAAAGTGATATTACCAGTTCCAGCAAAACAAATGAGCACATGGATCACACTCATCATACCGGAATTTCGATGACTAAGGAAGATAAATTAACTGAACTTAATAAGGCGAAAGTTAAGGTCAGTTTTGCTATGCCCATAACTTTACAAATTTTCACAATAATGATGTGGGATATTGCATCTAAAATATTCGAGTGGATTCCTATGATGCCTATAAATATGGAAATCCTAAATGCGATTTCTTTTGTACTTGCAACAATCTTTATATTTTGGATAGGACAATCATTTTTAGAAGGGGCAATACGTTTCTTTAGATATCGAGTTGCTAATATGGATACGCTTATTGGTATTGGGACGATTTCAGCTTTTATTTACAGCAGTGCAATATTTTTATTTCCGCAAATTATAGAACTATTAAATGCTCCTAATCATACCTATTTTGATGTAACTATCGTTGTTATTGGGTTTGTGACTTTTGGTAAGTATTTAGAAGCGAAATCTAAATTAAAAACAGGGGAGGCAATCGAGAAATTGCTTAAACTCCAAGCAAAAACAGCTACCGTTATTCGAGACGGCAAGGAAGAAGAGTTACCAATTGAAAGTGTTGTCGTTGATGACATTATTATAGTAAAGCCTGGTGCAAAGATTCCTTTAGATGGAATTATTATTGAAGGTCAAACTTCAGTAGATGAATCAATGATTACTGGCGAACCAATTCCTGAAGATAAAAAAGTAGGGGACATTGTAATCGGTGCCACTATAAATAAACAAGGTAATATAAGATATAAAGCCACAAAAGTCGGTTCAGATACAATGCTTTCACAAATCATTAAGTTGGTAGAAGACGCACAGGGCTCTCAAGCACAAATTCAAAACCTAGCAGATAAAATTTCTTCAATTTTCGTACCTATCGTTTTGGTTATATCTGTATGCGTTTTGGTTCTATGGCTAACTATAGGTAGCTATTTTATGGGATTTTCTAGTGGATTATCATATGGAATATTATCTTTTGTAGGCATCCTGGTAATTGCATGTCCATGTGCACTTGGTTTAGCTACTCCAACAGCAATTATTGTTGGAGTTGGTAAAGGTGCAGAAAATGGAATCTTAATTAAAAATGCCGAAAGCCTAGAGAAACTTTATAAAGTAACAACTCTTGTATTTGATAAGACAGGAACAATTACAAAAGGTAAACCAACGGTTACGGATATTGTCTCATTTAATAATAACTTTACGCTTGAAGATTTACTTGGTAAGGCTTCAAGTTTAGAAAAGCTTTCAAGTCATCCACTGGCAATGGCCGTAACTGAAAAAGCTTCTGAACTTAAATTGGAAAATTTAAAAGTCGAGAGTTTTAAAGAAACTGATGGGGTCGGAGTTGAAGGATTAATTCACAACTTGAAAGTAATTGTGCGAAAACCAGTTAATTCAGAAAATCAAAATGAGACTATTCAACGTCTACAGAGCGAAGGAAAGACTGTTATTGTGGTCGAAGAAGAATCATATTTAATAGGCGCTATAGCAATTAGCGACACAATTAAAGAAACAGCTGTGGGGGCTATTAAGAAACTTCACTTACTTGGAATTAAAACTGTAATGTTAACAGGGGATAACAGCAAAGCGGCTAATTTTATTGCTAAACAAGTTGGAATCGATATTGTGAAAGCTGAGGTTATGCCACAGGATAAATCAGCTGTAATAAAAGATCTTCAAAAAGATGGTGCAATCGTGGCAATGGCAGGGGATGGTATAAATGACGCTCCAGCCTTAACACAAGCCGACGTAGGCGTAGCTATGGCTACTGGTACTGATATTGCAATTGAGTCTTCAGATATAATTCTATTACACGGCGATATATCTAAAATTCCACAAGCTTTTAAACTATCTCATTCAACCATTCGAACGATAAAGCAAAATCTGTTTTGGGCATTCATTTACAATGTAGTAGGAATACCTCTTGCTGCAGGAGCTCTCTATCCTTTCTTTGGAATATTTTTAAACCCTGTATTTGCAGGGCTAGCTATGGCATTATCTTCTGTATCAGTTGTAAGTAATTCATTATTATTAAAGAGGTTAAAACTATGATAGATAATTTATGGGTAGTGTTCATTACTGGATTAACGGTTGGTGGACTTACTTGTCTTGCAGTCCAAGGTGGACTTCTTGCCTCTGTATTGGCAAGTAAAGAAAATGAAAATCCTAACAGCAAAGATATTCGTAAAAAAACTATTATTGCTACAGGTGCTTTTCTTATCTCTAAGCTTATTGCTTATGCATCTTTAGGGTTTGTACTTGGTGCATTTGGATCAGCATTAAGTATTAGTGATGATGTACAAGTTTTAATGCAACTCGCCGCAGGATTATATATGGTTGCGGTTGCTCTAAATTTGCTCGAGGTACATCCGATATTTAGGTATGTTATTTTTCAACCTCCTAAATTTTTAACTAAGTTAGTGAGAAATCAGACAAAATCAAAGGACTTATTTGCCCCAGCACTACTAGGAGCTATGACAGTTTTTATTCCATGTGGAACTACGATAGCTATGGAAACGCTTGCAATAAGCTCTGCCAATCCAATATATGGGGCTGCAATTATGGCTGCATTTACGCTTGGAACAATTCCTGCATTTCTTGGAATCGGAGTTCTTACTTCATTCTTAGGTGAAACTTTTAAATCAAAATTTTTAAAAGTTGCGGCTTTTGCCGTTCTATATTTAGGTGTTACATCTATCTGGGGATCGTTTACTGCACTCGGTTTCACATTTCAAGTCGGTGAAGGACCAAATCGTAATACTAAAGAGAATACAGCAATCCTTGGATCGCAAAGTGAAGAAAATCAACCAATAGATCAGGAAGTAGAAATTAATATTACCTCCTCAGGATACTCACCTGCATACATTCAGGTTAAACAGGGATCAAGAGTTAGAGTTACATTGATTGGAAAAGGCGCATATTCATGTGCAGCTGCTTTTAGAATACCTTCTCTTGGAATATCTGAGAATCTATCTCCAAATGATAAAGTTCAATTTAGTTTTACACCTCAAAATAAAGGAAAAATACCATTTAATTGCTCAATGGGAATGTATACAGGAGTAATAGAAGTATTATGAAAGTAATAACACTAAAAATACTTGGAATGCACTGTACAGCTTGTGCTATGAATATTGATTTTGATTTAGAAGACTTAGACGGAGTTAAAAATTCAACAACAAACTATGCCAAACAAACATGTGAAGTTGAATTTGATGAAAGTCTTATTACAGTTGATCAACTACAAGAACAGATCAAAAAAATAGGTTACGATTCAGAGGTTTTCTCCACCACTACTATTTCTTCTTAATATTTATCTTTAAATCTCTTAGTTGAATTTCAGTAACTTCACTTGGAGCATTCATTACTGAGGTCTGACCATTTCCTGTCATTGGAAATGCCTGAACTTCTCGTAAATATTTCTCACCTGTAAGATTCATAATGCAACGCTCTACTCCAATAGCTATACCACCATGTGGAGGCGTTCCAAATTGAAAGGCTTCAATCATATGACCGACGCTTTCCATCATTTCATCTTTTGAGTAACCCATTATTTTGTAAGTGGCTTCTAATATTTCAGATTTGTGAGCTCTAATACTACCTCCACCTGATTCATATCCATTACAAACTAAGTCATATTGAGTTGTTAATATTTGATCGATATTCTCACCTTTCATATGCCAGTCTAAATGTTCTGGAATAGGCATCGAAAATGGATTATGACTGAATGTCCACTTTCCATCCGATGTCTTTTCGAAAAAAGGAAATTCAATAACCCAAGCGTAGGAGAGTACTCCGTCTTCTTTTTCTTGCTCAGTTCTGAGGTCAAATTTATCTGCCCCATACTTATCCATAGCATCTTTATATGTAATTCTTGGGAATGGTTTTTCTTTTAACTTAAATCCCATACTTTCAACAACGGTAATCATCATTTCCTCAACAGTATTCATTACATCATTCATATCGACAAATGACATTTCTAAATCGATTTGAGTATGTTCAAATCCTCTATCTGCCCTTAAATCTTCATCTCTAAGAGCCCTAGCTATTTGAAAATACCTCTCAAAACCAGCAGTCATTAATAATTGTTTATATTGTTGCGGTGACTGGGGGAGTGCATAGAATTTTCCGGGTTGGAGTCTTGAAGGAACTATAAAATCTCGTGAACCTTCTGGAGTTGATTTCGTTAATAATGGAGTTTCAATTTCAACAAAATCCTTAGAAAATAAAGCTTCACGTGCCTTTTGAACAAAGTCACTTCTAAGTCTTATATTTTTTTGTAATCTCTGGGTTCTAAGATCTAAGTATCTATATTTTAAACGTGTGTTCTCCTCAATATTTGCAGTATCTTTACTAATTTCAAATGGGGGAGTTTTTGATTCGTTTAATATGGTTAATTGAGTGGCTTCTAACTCAACGGTCCCAGTTTCAATTTCTGTATTTATCATTGACTGAGGTCTTGCCTTAACAAGTCCTTCTATTTCAATAACGAATTCATCTCTAAGGGCTTTAGCTTGTTCAACGATTTCGCCTGCAAATACTACTTGAAGAAGTCCACTTCTGTCTTTAAGGTCCAAAAAAATAATTTTTCCATGTCCTCTTACAGAATTAACCCATCCTTTAACGAGTACGGTTTCTCCTACTTTTGACATGGTTTCTTTTATAATAGTGCGGTTCATTTGTATTTTATTGAAATATGTATATGGAGATTATACTCGAAATATGGGCTATTTTTAATAGCCTTTCATTATTAATTCTTACAAATAAATTCTAACAGATTTTCGTATCAATCCAGGCATACCTTTGAAATAGAATTGTATATGATAAAATCCCCTAATGGATCAAACAAATGACAACAACTCTAGAAAAGTAGCAACAGTAACCGTAGATAAGAAAGCCTGCATAGGGGCTGCAACTTGTGTCGTATTAGCACCTAATGCATTTGAATTAGATTCTGATAATATAGCCTCACTTAAAACTACTGCACTCACTCATACAGACCAAGAATTAATTAATGCGGCTGCGTCATGCCCAACTCAGGCTATAAAGCTATTTGATGCAAGCGGGATCGAAATTAAAATATGAATAAAATAATATTAAAAATTTTCACGTTTTTTATAAGCCTAGGAATAGTAGGTGTCACTGGTTTTTTGATTCTTCATAACGAACAGGAAAATAAAAGGATTAAACATGCAAACGCACAAGATTATTATTCAGAACAATATAAATTATGGATGGATTATAAAAAGGAATACGACCTAAAAGTTTTAGAAATTAAACAGGCTAACCTCAAAGAGATGACCGAAGCAAAGTTAACTTATGAAAAGTTACTTGTTGATCAGCCCCAGTTAATTAAGGAACATACACGATTAGTAGCTAGCGGAGTAACTAGTTCTCAAACCCAACAGAATACTGCGGCAACTTCAAGTAAAAAATCCAGTACAACTGTTCAGGTTTCAAAACCAAAGTCACAGCCTAAGACTCGTGCATCATAACTATGAATAAACTATATCTACTAATAATTATATTTTTGATAACCATCTTCACCTTATTTCAAAGCTTAATAAATTCAAAAAACAGCCTTTTAAATAGCGGTCCTCAACCTGTTATCGCAGAGGATGACGATGAGAATGAAGACGAAGAAGAGGAAGAAGATGAACACGATGATGAAAGAGAAGATGAGGATGAGTACGAAGATGATGACGATTATTATGAATATCTTACAGAGCCATCTGAATCTACTACAACTGTAGAGGAAGAACCTGTTACCACCTATATAAATGTTATTGATAATGGATATGAAGTCGATTCCGATAAGGATTTATTAGTAGATGCTGTTGATCCTCATCCGCTAATTCCCGAAATTGATTTTTTTACAGACTCGGATGAAGATTCTGTTCCTGATGCATATGATAGCTTTCCTGGTAAGGATGATTTCACCTATATAGAGTTCCAAGATATTGATGATAATGGAATCCTCGATGATATTGAATAAACTAAATGCCTACTGTTGAGAAAAGCCTTCATAGAGAGATTATGGCTACTGATATCTACCTCTGTGTCAGCTCAGATAAATATCCAAAAGAAGAGATTGATGTTGATTTAAATCAAGCCATATCTAAACTCAAAGATTTTGAGCGTAGATTTAGTAGGTTTGATAGTGAAAGTGAGCTAAGCCAATTTAACAACTCCAGTAAATTTAAGGCCAGCCAAGAGTTCATAGATTTGCTCAATGTTTCACTAAAATATTATTTAAAAACTGAAAAAATATTTAACCCAGCACTTTTACCCCTTTTGTTGAAGGAAGGATATACTCATAGTTTTTATGATATGGATCAAAAAAGGAATCAAGTTATAAATAGCGATGGGCATAATTATAATTTTGAAGATATAAAAATTAACACTCAAACTAATGTCGTTACTAAACCAATCAACATGAAGATAGATTTTGGAGGAATTGGAAAGGGATATATGGTAAATAAATTATCAGAATTCTTTAAAGAAAAATATAAGGATTATTGTATTGATTTAGGCGGTGACATGTTCCTAAGTGGAGAGGATAAACAAAATAAATATCCATATTGGGCAATAGAAATTGAAAATCCACTCTCAGATGAGTTGGAAATGCCAACTCTGATACTGAAAGATATGGCAATAGCTACTTCGGGTATTAATCGAAGAAATTGGCAAAAAGATAATGTAACTAAAAACCACATCATAAATAAAGTTCAAGGAAGCATTAACAATGATTTGTTATGCGTAACCGTCATATCTGACAATTGTATTAATTGCGATATATTTGCTAAAGTTCTATTGATTCTAGGGCTAGAATCTGGAGTAAAATATAGTGAAAATCATAATTTAGCAGCAATATTTGTTAGTAAAGGTAAATTATTAGTTATAAATAAAAATGCGCAAAAATTCGTTTGGACTGAATAACTTAATACTTAGTGGGGTTATCTTTGGAATATTTTTATCCACTCCGACAATTACACTTGCACAATCCGATTATGCTGAAGATAGCGACCTTGATGGAATTAGTGACGAGGCCGAAATAGGCATATATAAGACTAACCCAAACGATCCTGATACAGACAAAGATGGTGTATTAGATTATATTGAAATTACTGTCGACAAGACAAACCCCACAGATATAAACTCCTCCCATTTAACTGAAATCTCTGCAGAGTCACTAATAAACCCAAGGGATCCGATTGTGTGGTACCTAAGTAGAATAACTGGAATAGGTGCCTTTATTATGTTTACAATGGTGATTTCGATGGGTCTGTTGATGACATCGAAATTTCTACTAAAAGTGCCATTTCTTAAAGCTCCTGACGCCTTACAATTACATAGTTTTACAGCGTCGATAATAGCTTTCACATTAATGCTAGTACATTTTTTGTCATTAATTTTTGATGATTTTATAAAACTGGAACTGAGTGAGATTTTTGTACCTTTTATATTAGATCGCGATACTAATAGTTCATTGGGGTTCAATCTTAGATTCCCAGTTGGTCTTGGAGTTACAGCATTCTATTTTGCATCCGTTCTAGTTATAACTTCACAATTAAGAAAAAAGATTGTATCGATAAAAGTCTGGAGAAAAATACACTATTCTAGTTTTGTGTTTTATTTACTATTTTTATTTCACGCAATCCTTTCAGGTACGGATACAAAAGAACCATGGATGATAGGAATATACGTATGGTCCGTTACTCAGGTGACAATCCTCATTTTACTTAGAATTTTTGGTAAAAAATACTTTTTACCAAGGCCAGCGATGGTAAATCCTATTCCAACAACACAAACTCAGATAACACCTAAAATAGATATTCCCAAAAATATTTCAGTAACTCCTCAAAGATTTGAATTCTCCCTTATGCAAAAAGCAATGTTAAATGAAAAAGTTATGCTGCTCAAATTATCTCTTCTAAATCCCCCAGAAATTAATTTTACTTCTGGCCAATTTTTAAATATAAAGGTTAACGATAAACAATATAGGTCATATTCCATTAGTTCAAGTAGTTCAGAAAAAAAATCAGTGGAAATTATTGCTGCAGTAGGTCATGAAGGCATTGGCGCTAATTACTTTAAGAGTTTAAAAGTAGGCGATAAAGGCGAATTTATTGGACCATCTGGTAAATTTATCCTACCTCAAGTCCTTTCCTCAAATTTAGTCTTTATAGCAACTGGAACTGGAATAAGTCCACTAATATCTATGTTAAGAACCCTTAACGAAAGGGACTGTAAATCAAATATTCAGTTAATTTTTGGAATCAGAAATCAAAGTGAATTGTTCCTCTTAGATGAAATAAAATCCTTTGAAAAATCAAAACTGACTTTTAAATACTTAGTATGTTTTTCACAATTACCTCAAGAAAGTGTTGAAAACTCAGTGAATGGACGGGTGACTGATTTTATTCCGATGGATAATAAAGAATCTCAATATTTTATATGTGGTAACCCTTATATGGTGCAAGATGTAACAACGCTTTTAGAATCCAAACAAATACCACAAGAAAATATTTTTCATGAGAAGTTTACTGTAGTAAATGCTCCAAAAATAGAAAACCCTGTACCTGTATTAAAAAACTAACTCTAAGTGGGTATTTCGATTTTCTAGCTCATGATTTAGAAAATTGTTGGGTGTATAATTTGCGCATGATAGATACATATCCAGACCAACTAACCGAACTTTCTTTAATACAAGACCCACGACATGATGAAATATGCAGTAACTCATTGAATCTGTTCTATTCAGCTGCTAAGGAAACGACATCAGAAGATTTATTTGCAAATTCAACGGTGGTATATACCCTAACCATAGATCCAGTTACACGAGAAAGATTTATTACTGAAATAGGTCAAAGAAATTTTACCTCTTCCGATGGGCCAGCAGAAGGTGAAAGTTTTAGTAATCCAGTTAATCTACTCCCAACCCTTCCAGCAATTTATCCAGTCAGGGGTATCGTCAATGTAATGATATGCTTTGCCAGAGGAGTGCCTCTAATCTGTGATGGTAGGGCCGCCCGTGAAATATTTGGTAAAGCTCTACCCGGTCCTAAAGGCGCTGATAGTGGAACACGTCGATTCGCAAATGAATGTGGAGAAGTAGTCATTCACTGGGTAGAATTAGATTAAGCTACTAAAGTAACACATCATACATAACCAGAATCCTCACTTCTTCCCTTAATATTTAAGAACATTGTCCTTTTGCATTACGTAAATCTCTTAATAAAACAAACAACCCGCCGCTAGCTGGCAGGTTGAATGTATTAAATGTCAAAAGGAAATTAATTTACTTTTTTATTTCCTTGAGCATTTGGACTACTTTGAAGATAGCTTACGCAGTCTCCTTGGTTCTTGAATGCAGGATTATTGAAATCCATCCATCCTGAATTCTTACACTGATTTTTATCAGTTGGGCTAAGTGGCGTCTCAAAATCGAAAGTCGTGGTATCTCCACTAACTCCAAATTTAACCGCATCAATATTTTCGGTGTAACCATCAGCATATGGTTCTCCTACTCTTATACCTAACCATGAATCGGTTACACGAACTCTAACTCCAGAATAGGTAGCTAATATATCAGCCCAAGTTCTTGGCGTTGTTCCGGGTATTACTGATCCTGGCCATGTTGGTCCAGAGTATCTCCACATTGCATTACCACTATTTAAAGCATCCCATTCTTGCCATGTATCTTGAACAACTGTTCCATTATCTGTTGGTAAAAAGACTAATCTTCTTTGCCATGTATCTGAACCATTAAAATCAACATTAAATTGTAAGTAACCTGAACGGGTTGCTGATCCTCCATTACCTACTGAAGGGTTGTATGTGCTATATGCAAGTGTAGTTATATCAGCTAGTGGTGTTCCACTGAATTGATATGTAGCTAAATTCCTACGTTCGGATCCAGTTACGCTTATTTGAACGCTTCCAGTACCTTCAGGTGGTGTTGCTGGTCCTAAAACGAATGACCCGAGTGTATTATCAATAGTATCGGTTTCATCGTTATAGAAAAACCATGAATCAGGCTCTGCGACAACATCTGCTACATTAGTCGCCATATCACCTGGCAATACCACTACCGTAGAATCTGCTGCGAATGCTGGTCTTACGAGTAAAACCATAGCCAACGCTCCAAAGGTAATAAATAAATTTTTATATGTTATTTTCATTATTAATCACCTCCTTAATTTTCACTTAATACTTAACGTCACTGTGTAAATATATTTATTTACCTCTTACGTAATTTACTTATTCTTCAACTTGACCATGTGGTTCACAGTATGTATCTACCCATGCTCGTCTTTGTTCTCCTACATCACCTGTAAAAGACTGTTTTATATCCATGTTTTGTGGAAAAAACTTGTCACTAGCGTAGAAGGATCTATCCATACCCCAACATGCATTTGAATTAGCATTAGGATTTTTAACAGCCGCACCAGGTACTGCTGCAAAACTTGGTGTAACAGCAAGCACTAAGGCTACGAGTGCTAAAACTGAGATTATATATTTATTCATTCGGAATCACCCCCTTTTTACTATAACTTCATATATACAGGAATCTATTTGAAATGCAAACCGCTTAAGGAGGATAGATGTGACAGGTAAAATTATCTTTTTATTTTTTGAATAGTTTTAATTAAGATTTCGGAACTACAATTTTTTAATCGGCAAAGTAAAATAAAAAGTTGACCCCTTATTTTCGATGCTTTTAACCCATAGGTCACCGCCATGTTGTTTGATAATCTCCTGAGAAATAAAGAGACCCAGACCAAGTCCAGGAATCTGACTCTCTTTTTGTCCTTTCGCTCTGAAAAATCTTTCATAGATTCTTTTTTGCTCTTCTTTGGGAATACCCATTCCAAAATCCTGAATTATAACTGTAGCTTTATCTTCTGAAGATTCTAGTGAAACATTTACTTTCTCAGAATCCGGTGAGTATTTAATTGCATTAGAGATAAGATTTACAAGTACTTGATGAACACGGGCTTTATCTGCATACACTTGGGCTTTTGTGGTGCTTGGGTATTTGATAACGTGAGAGCTAATTGTGTATTGAAAATTACCAACAACTTCAGTAATAAGTTCTTCTAGTTGGAAATCCACTTTCTTAAGGCGTAGCTTTCCTGATTTTATCTTATATACGTTCATAAAGGATGCTACCAATTCAGTTAATCTATTCATTTGAAGATCCATGTTTTCAAGCATTACTGATGCTTTTTCATCATTTGTTATTAGCGGATGTCTTTGAAGAAGCTGTGTATATGCTTTCATGCTCGTTACAGGGGTCTTTAGTTCGTGAGATGCAATGGATATAAAATCATCTTTTTGTTGTTCGATATGCTTTTTTTCTGTAATGTCTTCCATAGACATAAGAATCATAGCGGCTTTATTATTCTTCTGGACTAATTTGCGAGCATTGATAAGGACAATTCTTTTTCCAATTTCCGGAAAGTCATGCTCGAGCTCAAAGTCCTGAAAAAAAGTTTTTTGAGGTAATATTTGCTCGAGTAATTTACGTAGCTGAGGGGAATTCCATTGTCCATTTCCTAATTTATATATCAACTTTCGCTCAGTTTCCTTTTTATCTACATGAAAGATTTTATAGAAAGACCTATTTGCAGTAATTACGCGTAATTTTTCATCTAAAATAATAAGAGGTTCCCGCACCGTTTCAACTATTGCCTCCGCGTAGTCTAATTCTTCTTTTGCCGATAACTCTTTTTTAGCCATATTGGTTACTTAATGATTAGAGTATACACATTATTTAGGTGTTGTCGAAAGCTACACCAAGTTTAATAGTTTGTATTGCATATTGTACTTTCTACGTATACTATGGGTACATGAATGACAAATCTGATTTTTTTCCTCTTTCAGATAATCCATTCGAGCCAGAACCTATCGAGGCAACAACCGAACGTGGACAAGAATTGTTAAAAGATCCGGAATACATTCAAGCAAGAGTATTAGCTGACGTTGCACTTCAATATATATGGTACTATCTGGGATCAGATTATAACAACATGATTGAAGGAATGTCTCCAGAACTTGAAATTGCAGGATTAGAGCAAGATGTAGCTATAAAAGCTTATGGGCATTTATATAATTTTGCTAGAGGTACGGACATGAACGATCTAACAAAAATCCCAAGTGATATGCTTCACCCTGTAGGAGAAGATAGTTCAACTCTTAAATCGTTTATTGATCGCCATTATCATAATGCTTTTTGGATGATTAGTGATGACAGGGCTAATCATAGGAGAATATTTCACCTATTTAAACCAGGATTCAGAAGTCAAATGTTTCCAGAAGAAACACAAGGAGTCGGAGTAAAAATTGAGAGAATAAAATCTACTGTTGAGGACTCAAGCGGATACCTATTAATTGATTTCTACCCTACTAACGACTATGGAAATTTACCACAATTTGGACCAACTAATGCGAGTACATTAAATTTTACATTTGGCAATTTTCCTCCAACGTTTGAAATGAAAGGACATCGTTATACCAGTCCTATAAATAATAAAAACGGTTAATGAGAATTTTATTATGCGCGATTAATAGATTGATCCCTTGGCGTTTACCTAACTTGAAAATAAATTGGTTTGGATGCATGAAATCCAGTAGCATCAAATAAGTTTTTTCCTGGCTGGGCATGTCGGTCAAGAACGCAGCGCTTCTCTAGGATATAAATGATAGGGTTTAATTCATTTTAGGGAATGTAGTCAGATCTTTCTTGGAAAGAATTTTCGAAACGGTAAAAATAGTCCTACAAGACTTATAATTATAAATACCGTTAAGGGCAGAATTAATGAAGGATTTGGTTCAGAGAATAAGTTTAAGCTAAGTCCAATCCAACTTAAAAAGTAAATAGGAACAAACCAGAAAGCGTACCAAGCCCATTTTTGTCCTGACCTATAAGCAGTCATAGAAATGACTATAAGAAAAAAAGCAAAGCCTAAATCAGATAAACCCCCACCTCTAAAATAAAAATTGTACAAGTTGAAATCCCCCAAACTTGAAGATCTCAGTTCATCTAATGTTTTACCACTAATGGTCAACACCAATGCTGGATCCGTATTAAAACCTAATGCATGAGGAAGCGCACCAACTAAGACAAATATTCCGATAACAAGGAATAGAATCCAGGCATATTTCTCATAAAGCTTTACTGTGATAGAGTCATTCATCATTATCAATTATGCAAACTATCATTCGTAATATCAAGTGAACACTACATTTTTTACGTTTACCATGTATTGATTTTGTATTATTAATTTATTGGTGTTAACTACGAATATACAAATTATCCTGTACGTATATTCTTCTAGATGGCTGGGCATCGTGGATGACGTTAGAACCATTATCCAAGATCAATCGGAGTATGTTTACATTCCAGATATAGCACATCAGCTTTAATTATCTTCTACTTTCTATAAAATTACCCCACCATACCAATCACTATACTTTGTGTTCACAACCACGAGGTATAATCAATCCATGAAAAGAAAAATATTTCTCTGGGGACTCTTTGTTTTGGGGTTATTTTTATTTTTTCAACTTATAAGTATCTTGACTCTATACGCAGGCAATTACTTTTTAGAAAGTCATGCCACTCGCAAGGCTCAAGTCTTATTTACAACATCTTACTGGACATCACTAACTCTAAATAAGGTGCCACTTGAGTTGGTTAAAGATATTAACAAAATTAAGCCAGAAGTAGAAATTAAAGATCCAAAGATAATACATAAAATAGACTCATCTGAGGTATCCGTGTCAGATAAGAAAATAACAACTCAGGAATATGACGCTGGTCATAAAACTATTACACTTTCGGCAATACTAAAAAACAACGCTAAGGTTGGCATTCCTAGCATCAAGCTATCGAATATCACAATGTACAATAAGGACAATGTTGTGATCGCTAAAAAACAAGATTACGACAAAAATATATTTATGCCTTATGGCACAGAATATCCTTTTACATTCCAAATCATAAATCCATCCGAACCCCTGGATGTGAGTGATTTTAGTGTTGAGATGAGCATACCAGAATTCACTATTAACGAAAAAGCTGTAAGGCTAGACACGTCTAATGCCAAATTACTTTCTGTTGAAACATTCGAAGCACAAAGTGGTAAAAATTATACATTTAGGTACAGATTCACGATAGGAAATAATACTGATAGAGAAGTAAATAATATTAGGAGGTTAACTTTTTTGAAACACGAAGGACATACATTAACACTAATGGAAGATGCCTGTTGTACTCAGGTAGCATTTGTTCCTCCAAGTACAAGCAATTACCCTAGTCTCGGTAATAGTGGATATGTCTGGAGTTTGAAACCACAGGAACAAAGAGAATTTGAGTTACAAATTAGCCCAAATCCTGAATTATACACAACGGATATTAACTCCCAAAATATTGAGTTAATTAATTATATCTTCGGAGCATACGCAGATTAATCATCACGATGACGAATAAAACAAAACCGATATTAATGATCTTTTATTTAAAGGGAGGTTATATTATCACCTGTAGTTTATAGGCTACTTAAATTCTACTACTCTATCACGACGAAAGGTTTTGTTAGTCCCCGAAAAACTATCGTATGCTGAGAAATAAGTATCGTTAAACTCAATCAGCGATAATAACCGCCAATACTTCGCACTACCAGCCTTAGTAGATTGATAGCGGATATTTATGTTTTTAGAAACACGATCCCCCAAATATTCGCCAAATGCGTCTTGATTAACTTCACGCGCACCGACACTAAATCCCTTATTTACTGAGGAGTTGGGCTTCTGAACTTTTGTCGTGGAGGTCCCATTAACATCGTGTACGTTATCTACTTCTTCGTCAGAGAAATTAGTGATATACATTTCTTTTGGGGCATCTTCAGGAGCGATTGTTTCTTTTTCTAATTCCTTAACTACATCCGTCTTGCTGATCATGGATTCGTAATCGAAATACTCCTTTATGTAATCAATTAGAGCTTTTTCCTCTCCCGGTTGGTCGCTTATCCAATCGAAATACGATATACGATAGAAATTCCAGCCAGCCGCTTCTAGGACACCCTGGCGCTCCCAGTCGCTCTGAATATATACTTGACCGTCTCCTCCTTCGAAATGTGTAGGGCCGTCACATTCAATGGCTAACTTTTTGCCATTATGAGATACCGTTATATCAATCCTAAAACCTAGTGATTCAGTTTGTGTTTCTATTGTGTAATCGTTAGGATCTAATTCTTTAGCCAAGAAGCTATATATATTCTCTTCAAAACCCGAATCAAACTGTTGTGCAGATTTGATGTGTCGGCGAGAAACAATTCCAAACTTATCAATATATTCCAAGTACTTTTTAATCCAGATACCATCCGGCCATAGCTCTGTTGCAATCGATGTAACGGTATGGACTTGTAATCTCGCACGACTAAACGCAACATTCACTCGCCCTGCCGCGATATCTTTACGAATCTCACCTCCTTCTCCTGTTAGAGCTATATAACGCCTCTTATCGCTGGGGTCTTTGATGACGAAAGAGTAGATTACTATATCTCTTTCATCTCCTTGAATCCCATCAATAATAGACACCTTTATGTTTTCATCAGAAATAGTTTTACGAATCAACTCCGCCTGTTCATTGAAGAAGGTTAAAATAGCAATAGTTTTATCTTTTAAAGCCGCATCAATCTTTATCTCCTCTAATATTTGCTGAATTTTCCTTACTTCTGCGATATTGGTTTTATCGGAAGTTTCTTCTAGTTCGTTTGGAGCTACTAAATGGGTTAATAAAATGCGTCCTGTATTTTTGTAAGGCACAATATTATCGTTTATCGCTTCGAGATTACGACCTATCGGTTCATAAAATGACTGATTAGAGAAACCTATCAGCTCTTTGGGAGAACGATAGTGGTACTTAAGTGTTTTGGTTTTAAAACCATTTAAATGGGCGATGTCCATAACAGATTTAACGGTGTCTTCTTCTGCTTTGATTTGGTAGACATCAGGAATCTTGTGCTTTTTGGCAATCGCTTTCAATTGATCATTAGACTTAAACATAATATTATCGTCTCGCATTTGTAATGTATCCCCAAAGAAAATAGTGTGTTTAGCACGGAACATAGAAGGAAATGCGTATGCAAAGTTGCATTGAGATGCCTCATCAATAATCACATAATCAAATGCGTTCATTTCTAAAGGTACAATTCGACTTACATCATCCAAACTCATCATCCAAATCGGAAGTACTTTAGTCATTGCCTTGAAATTATCTTCGTTATGTTTAAGCCTATCAAATGTTTTATTGGCTTTTTTACTTTTTGTTAGACTTCTAGCAACTTGTGCAAGAGTCGCTTTCAAAGATTTGTCGTTATTCGCTTCCCCGATTCTAGTTAAGATACGATTTCGGACATAATTAGTAGTATTAGTTCTGTAAAATTTTCTTATATCCTTTATTTCGCGATTTAATTCATTTGCCGAATATAATGACACCTCGTTAATCTGTTCAGAAATCTTAGTATACCGAGTTAAATCACTAAAGACCTGCTCCTCACCTCCATTTTCTATAATAATCTTTTTAATATTTGTGAATGCCGTTGCGGGTATATTTTTACTCTGTAATAAATCCTGTACCAACGCGCGACTACGAGCGATTGCCTTAATTTGACTGGTATAATTAAAATATTCCACAAGACTATCGAGTAGTTGTAAACGTGCTGACTTAGTGTTGTCTGAGAACAGTATTCTCTCAAGCTCAATATAAATTTCCTGAAGTATAGTTCGGCAGTATTTCTTTAAAGCATTATGTAGTTTTGTGTTATTAACTCTAATACCAAACCAACTGGATCGCTCAGGCATCTTAGACTTAAAATAGGTTTGAATATCTGTTATTGAATCGATGGTCGACTGGTAATTAATTTCAAGTGACTTAAACTTGGTGTCCAGAGCATTTATTAATTTGCCGTGGACGTTCTCTGTATCTTTGATCTTTGACACCATCTTCGCAATGAATTTTTCCTGTTCCAATACTTGGTCATACCATTCACGACTGATTCCGTAGGTATACAATGGTTCAAGATAATCCAGTTTTCTACGCTCAACGTATAATGTATATATATATCTTTCATTCTCGATATTTTTATCAAATATATTGGATCGGTCGGCGAGTAAGGCCAGAGGCTCTTTTAAGTCACCAACTTTACTTTTTTGGAATTCTCGATTTAAAGCTTGAAGGGTAATTGCTGCGCTATCCTTTTCGTCAGATTCATTATACATTTTTGAAGTCTTGTCTGGTATGTAACCAAATAAGAATGGAATATCTAATCCTTTCAGCTTATCCTTTACTCCACGAATGGCTTGATCCTTTTGACTTGCAAAAAGTACGCGTTTACCTGTTGCTGCAAAATGAACTAACAAATTGGCAATTGTCTGTGACTTACCTGTACCTGGAGGACCTTCAACAATTACTGCTTTATTTGAAGTGATTCCTAATACTTTTAATTGATACTTATCGTAGTCAAAGGGGAAGAATATTTCAGTACTTCCGTCTTCCGAAACATGCTGTTCAATTGTCATATCCTCATCTGAAACCCAACTTCCAAGAGACGTTTTAATTAAATCCGTGTCATCAATAGCTGCGATTGCTTTAAGGTCCTCCGCCAAGAAATAATTTGTCTTGTTGGTAATGCAAACAATACTAAATTCGAAAGAAGGAATAAGGGTAATTGACTTTGCATCGGCTCTATCAAGCTGCGTTCTTATTATTGCCCACAGTTCCTCAATGAACTCATCTTCAAGAGGCAAAATTGTTCTTCCTTCTGATTCTGCAGCCGCTATAAACGTAAATATCTCATCATAGTATTGCTGCGGTAAGTAGTTCTTCAGTGGACCACATAGTATTTCAATATAATTGTCGGGCAGTTCAAGAATGACATTAACGCCAACCGCGGTGTATTTGAGATTAATCGCAGCTACCGGTAACTGTATAAGGGGTGCTTCATATTTTTCGTATTCTTCGCTGTAATCGGCCTCTAAAATTCGTCGGGATTCAAAGGACACAAAACCGGTTTGAAGAACAACTCTTTTAGTGTACTCATCTGTTTTTATCTTAGTATCAATCTCTTGGATTTGATTTAAGAGTTCTCGGTCACGTGCAATACGAGCCTCTGCTTTACGCTGTTCCTCACTTTTGTCATCTTCCGGGGTATTGGGGTCAAAGTGACTATCTAATGATATTACTAGAGAAAGAGTGATGCTAGCCATATCATTCTCAAAGATCAGTTCGGAAATTGGTAGCAAGTTAACATCTATTTTATCGGTTTTAACTGGCCTACTCCTCGGACCACTGCTTGAAATCAAACCCACATAGTCGAGTCCATAATTAGCTAATTGGCGAATTGATATTGGTATTTTTGACATACTATATAGAAGCAATTAACTCCTAGCCGTATTATACAGCGAAAATTATTGCTTGTAGTGTATATTTAAAGTATGTTTAGTCTTTCTACTACCAATACCGAGATAAAAGGAGAAATTGGCTATTTCAAACTTCAGAATTGGTGGCTGTCGAGCTTTACTCAAAAAGAACGAGACCGTATTGAAGAGATTTTTCACCCGATGGGTTCAAATTCAAACGACAAATCTCTTACAGAATATACGATTCGTTGGACTTCTCAGACTGCA
This sequence comes from uncultured Candidatus Saccharibacteria bacterium, assembly GCA_964370865.1. Taxonomy (GTDB): domain Bacteria; phylum Patescibacteriota; class WWE3; order 2-01-FULL-39-13; family 2-01-FULL-39-13; genus JAUPVU01. The sequence goes on from CAYJKF010000003.1 coordinate 31,165, forward strand.
ACTGGATTTCTTCAATCACTTGCGAGTTGGTTTAATAATCCGCAAGACAGAGAAATTGCGAAAAAGATAATCGCGAAAGCCGAGGAATTAGCTCCCCTAAGCGGAGATATTCTCGACCAACATTTTACACTACAACAAAAGATGCAGATTTACTACCCTGAACGAGAAACAAATCCATTGGCACTAGAAAAATCTATATCAGCTTGCAAAGAACAAATTGCTTTGGCTTCAAAAGCTTCAAAAGCCTTTCTGAAAGAATATCCCAATCAACCCTTGCCAGTTCATGCAGGTTACTCTAAGCTCAGAATTATCCTTGAGAAGCAAAAGAAATATGATGAGGCAATAGAGCTTTGTTTAGAAGCAAAAGTTCAAGGTTGGAATGGTGACTGGGATAAACAGATAGAAACTCTCAAAAAGAAAAAAGAAAAACTTTCACACAGTTAGAATTATCACTACTCCACCATTAATCCTAGTACTTGAACTGATTTTTCGCATCTTCCCTTTTTGTACCGAATTCTTCCTCCATCATTTTCAGAAATTTATTATATACATTGTCAGCCTGCAAGTTGCCTTCTTCTGTAATAAAAACATGTAAGTCTTCATTACTAGCAATTACTTGTGTCTGCCTTGGAAGCCCATCTACATACGCCCACACCAACTTAGTGGCTGAAATATCACCATTCAAAGCCCTATCTACAATCTTTTTCACTAGCTTCTCTTTACGACTTAAACCTGTCTCACTATCAAGCTCATCCAAATACTCGCGGACACAATCAGCAATTGTCTGACCTTTCAATGGCCTGCCTTTAGGATTACCTGAGACACCTTTTGTAAACGGCCTACCAATCACTCTGCTGTTATTCTCCTGTTTATCAGCAATTTCCATTAGCTTAATTATATACCAAGAAATGTCTATCAAAGACTGTGAGTTGTTGGACTAATCTAATTTAGTCTATTTCATTTGTGCAATAATAAAAATATTCAGTATTTCAACTATAATCTAGGAATGGAAGCGGATAAATTATTATTCTTAGCAAAATTGCGTAAAATTGCCGAACAAAGAGGTGGGCTATGTCTCTCAAATAGCTATTATAGTGCAAAAACATCCATGTTATGGCAATGTAGAACTGGACATCAATGGTATGCAATTCCAGATTCAATTCGAAGAGGATCATGGTGTCCTTACTGTTCCGGTAAACATCAGAGTATAAAAGATATGGAAGAGATTGCCGCCAAAAGAAATGGTAAATGTTTATCCTCTCATTTCGATAAGGCGAAGACAAAACTATTATGGGAGTGTAACAAAGGGCATCAGTGGTATGCAACTCCAGATAAAGTTAAAAGGGGATCATGGTGTCCTCAATGCATTGGTAGAGGTAAGACGATTAATGATATGAAACAAGTAGCTGAATTGAATGGAGGAGTATGTCTATCCACAGAACTCATCAATTTGAATACTAAGCTGTTATGGAAATGCAAACACGGACATATATGGGAGGCAAGTGGCACTTCTGTATATACCAATGGTAATTGGTGTGCTAAATGTGGTTATAAAAAAGTAGCTAAGCAGAAAATAAAGCATACCCTATCAGAAGCTAAACAAATAGCTACAGAAAGGGGGGGTTATTGCGTAAGTAAAAAGTATATTTCATTTAACGCAAAATTATCTTGGAAGTGTCAAAATGGACATCTCTGGAAAGCTTCCTTTGGTAATATTCTTAAAGGAAGTTGGTGCCCAATATGTTCTTCTCATCGAGGTGAGAAAATATCTCGATTAATTTTAGAAAAATTATTTGGGCGAGAATTTCCCAAATCATATCCTAAGTGGTTAACAAGTAAGTCTCATACCCAACTAGAACTAGATGGATACAACGACCAACTCAAAATTGGACTAGAATATCAGGGACAGTTGCATTTCAATAACATTGACCACTTTTATAATACTGATGAAGAGTTTCAGAACCGCCAAGAAACTGATAGACTTAAACGCAAATTGTGTCGAAAACACAACGTAAAATTATTGGAAATTCCATATACAATCGACTACGACAAAATTGAAAGCTACATTCGTATATGGTTAGTTGAAAATAAAATTCCACAAGATACAATTAATCCCCACAAAATAGATATTACTCCCTATGAAATATATTCAGCTACAGAAATGGATCAACTAAAAGAAACTATAAGAAATCGTGGAGGCAATATAAATATTCAACAATATACCGGATCAGTAGGACGTATAGAAGTAATATGCAAAAATAACCACCGTTGGGAAACTACACCTACAAGTATAAAGTCTGGTAGGTGGTGCCCATACTGTTTAGGGAGATATAAAAGTATAGACGATATGCAAACCTTAGCATTACGAAATGAAGGTTTATGTTTATCTGAAAAATATATAAACGGAATTACCCCACTTAAGTGGAAGTGCAAGGCCGGACACATATGGTATGCAAAGCCAAGTAACATTATATTTGGAAAATGGTGTCCAAGATGCGTTGGGCAAAATAAAACAATACTTGATATGGTTACTCTAGCAAAAAAATTTGGAGGCAAGTGTCTTTCTCCAATTTATATAAATGTAAAAACTCCACTTCAATGGGAATGCAGTAATGGTCATGTATGGGAGGATACACCCGATGCAATAATCCAAGGAAAACGTTGCCCATATTGTAATCGGCAGTATTATACTATCGTCGAGGCTAAAAAGCTTGCAACAACTAAAAAGGGGGAGTGTTTATCTACTACAGATTATAAAGGGAAAACTAATCTTCTTTGGAAATGCAATAAAGATCATAGTTGGAATGCCTCTCCGTTTGTTATCGAATCAGGAAAATGGTGTCCAGTATGTGCGAAAGAGAAGCGAATTACTATTAATAAGGCAAGGAAGTTAGCAGAAAGTAGAGGTGGGGCATGTATTTCAGATCTCTATGTAAACTCGTTGACTCCATTATTATGGAAGTGTGCAACAGGCCACGAATGGAAGAGCACATATCAGAACATTCGAAAGGGGAATTGGTGTCCGTATTGTTCAAAAAATAGAAAGATCACGAAGGATGTTATAGATGATTTTATCAAACCTAGAGGTGGCATATGCCTGTCGAATGGCCCATTCAAATCTAAGATGGATCTTCAATGGATGTGTAAATATGGCCACAAATGGTCTACACAGTATACTAATATACAACGAGGGCATTGGTGTCCTATATGTGCAAAGCAAACATCAATCCAAATTTCTGATATTAAGAAATTTGCTAATAGAAAGCATGGAGATTGCTTATCTACGTCTTATAAAAACAACTCTCAATTATTGACTTGGTCTTGTGAACAAGGACACGTTTGGAAAGCAAGTTATTCAAATGTTAGTCAAGGTACATGGTGTCCATATTGCCGAGGGAAATATAAAACAATTAAAGATATGCAAGAACTCGCAAAGCCTAAAGGTGGTAAATGTTTATCGAGTGTATATATAAGCGCAAAAACCAAACTAACATGGGAATGTAAATATGGGCATATTTGGGAAGCTACACCTGATAGTATCATAAGTAAACATACATGGTGTCCAATCTGCAAGAGTCAACGCTTTAAACTTACACCTGAGATAGATAAGATTAGTTTGGAAGCAACTAATGATACACTTGCATCATAATATCATCGATTAATTAGCATGTATTATTCTAATAAATTTATCAAAGAATATTTGCATAATGATATTCAAAAATCTATTGAAAACGATGTTAAAACGGCGATTAAAGGTTACTCAGAACTCTGGATTAAGGAAACACGCGAAGCTGGTTTTTTCGCAATACCAAGGTTACTCTTCCCAGAAATAGACGGACTAGGATCGTATATTACAGGAAACTCAAATACTACTACGATAAATATAAAAAGTTATTTGAGTATGGTAATGTCGCAAATTGATGATAACTACAAGAAATACGCTGGTTTTATAACAATTATCTTCAGACACGGATTGCTACATCAACATGCTCCAAAAAAATTTCGTTACAACGGGAAGACAATTGGTTGGGCAATTCAAGTTGGCTCACCTAATTTACCAATATCTGCTCTCCGAAAATCCCACCTAATTTTTAGTGGTTCTCATCTATGGATACATGCAAATGTTTTTTGTGATGATTTAATCAAATCAATTGACCTGTTCGAACCATTAGTTATCCAGAAATATAGGGAACATTTTATAAAATCTTACCGCGAGCAAAATCGCAAACTCTCCATACATGACTCAATAAGACCGAATGTGATAGAACGGGATGATTTTAATTTTCTCAAAGACTTAAAATAATCCCGTTCAGTAAATGCATATAAATTGTATTTACACGGACGACAAACAATAAAATCCCAAATTAGAAACACTCAGAATATAGGCTTTCAGATGAAAGTGAGCCACTTGAAATCGCAAACTGTTCAACACAACTAAAAAATGAATCGTAATTCGCTTCTGATTCTATATATTCGCCATACCACTCTTTAGCAGTTTGACCTTCGTATTTTCCGTTAGAACCTATACCCCAAAAAATAGAAATAATTACAATTGTGCAAATAACTCCGCCTATAAAACCACCTGAAGAATTTTCGTCTATCATTTGTGTTAATAGCTAAAACTAATGTCTACTCCATTTTTTTTGTACTTTATAATTGTCGGCAAAACTTCCTCTTCACCAAACACATTTTTAAAAAAGTCTAATCCTTCTCTACGATCTACGATGAAACCTAGATTCCGAAAATCATCGTCATCAATGTTTCTTGCGAAATGAGGAAATTCACATAATGTGATGAACTTATTTTTCTCATTAGAATTATCCTCATCTCGGTATTCGAGACATGGTAATAGCATCCACTCATAGATTCCCTGGGGACTTTTCACAAGCTTTTCATAGATGCTAAATAAAATATGATTTTCAAGACCGTCGTCATCACCTGCAACTGTTGCAGAATAAAGTAGATTAGTCGTTTGATCCCGAAATATGATACCGCATCCTTGATACGAATTAATAAAGTAAGCGTTTTCAGAAGACAAATATGTCAAGTTTACTCTAGATCTTAGTCTAAACTTTCTGAAATCAGAATTAGAACTCTTCAATTTATCTTTATCAGTTTTTGTCCAATCTTTAAACTCTTTACCTTCAGTTGCACTAGCAATACCGCAGAGTTCGCCAAATTTATCAAATTTAAGAACTGATTGCACAGCATCGATAGACATACTGTATGAGTATCCACTATTCCTTTCCTTTTCGAGATTTTTGATTCTTCTATCAATCTGGTAATAAAAATAACCTGCAATTACTATTACAATTACGGTTGTAAGCCACATATTAATTATTACTCTCTTCGCTCAGTAATAGTTTACTGAGAATTGAGAATTAACTACGTAGTATATCTTGTAAATCCTTCTCCAAAGATTTCCTTTGTTCTTCAGTTAATTTTTCCATATTTTCTTCGGCAATCTTCGTAATATCCTCATTTGTAATTTGCATTTTCCTTTGAATAGCAATCAATTTGGTCTCATTCCATACTTCAAAAACACGAACAAGCTTGCGAAGGTAATCTACTTTCATGTCTAGCCCAATCAAAAGTGCCATGAATGCATACACTAAAAACAATCTCAAATCAATTAAAATTAGAATTGTTGCTAGAATTAACTCAAATAAATAGGTGACGATCTTACTTGTTTTAGACATTAGTTTTAACCTCCGTAGAATTGACCTGTTTTTTTTCTGAAGCCAGAAACTTCTCAATATCTTCCTTTCTATAACGCCGATCTCCTCGTTGACCAAATCTAACCGCTTTTAGAATCCCATTTTTATCCCATTTTCTCAAGGTATTTTGGTGGACTTTCAAACTCTGTGCTACTTCCGATATTGTCATGAGGTCTGAAATTAGTTGTTTTTCCATAGACTAACTTTACTTAACTATACTCTACTTTATTATACACATATTTGGTAAAATATCAGGCAAATACTAAGATATTTTTGAACAAAATTAAAATGAATATTGATTTAGAATGCATTGGATTGTTAAGTTTGATTCTACAAGACAGTCCAAATGACCGACAATTTATCCTTGCAATATTGGCTAGGTCGAATACAGACCCATCAAAAATTTTCTTCGATCCAACTACAGAATATCCAGTATTTTATCGATATGCAAATAACAAGATCCCTTTTTATCTAATGGGGAAAGGAGTATTAACTAACATACCTCGTAAAGGATTTTCAAAAAGAATTTTTTCCTCCTACTACCTGTCATTTGCTGAATCCATTATTAATAGCTCTAAAGACCAGGACGTATCTAAAAAGTTGTTAAGTGTTTCTAACTTCATTACTTTGGAAAATAGTACTGGATATAGAGATGCCGAGGCTTTTTTGATATTCAGAGATAAGGCATTAGTTTTTATTCGAAATTATGCTACCACACATAAGGAGGAAATAAATTCCTTCCTGGGCACTGAACTTAGCAAAGATATATATAAATCAAATGAAACCAATAAGTCGGAAGCCCAGAACAAACCAAGACCTTCAGAAAATCAACTAGTTTGGAGCGATTTAGTCCTCAACCTTGACCGATGTGTACTGAGATATAAGGACAATTCTCCCACCGAGATTTCTATTGACACAAAAATAGCAAAGTTTCTTATGATACTAATGAATAACCAGGATAAAGTCATTCAGTACAAAGATATCGCAAAGGAATTGCAATTGAATTGTTGGAATAATGAAGTGGATAATAAAAATGTTGCTCGCGATGTTCAATCTACAAAGAGAGATTTGTTGCGTTTTCTTGAGGATAAAGTAGGAATGACCAAAAAGATTACATCAAATATGATAATAGTCAAAAAGAATGTGGGATTCAAATTAAGTCACTCGAGCTCTTCACACTAAAAAATCACAATAAAATCATAAAAATTACCACAGAAAAATCGTCGAGTATTCTTCACTATTGCGTCAATATTGAGTCAGTTCAAATTGTTAAATATTACAATGACTCTAGATACAAAAGATTATTACTTCACTTCAGATCTTGCATTGGCAGCTGCTATATCGCTGTACTTCCCTCTTGAAGTAATTGACAGAACAAATCCCAACAAAGCTCAATTTCTTTTTAAAAGAGATGAAAGTCTCGATCAGCTTATTGAAGCTTTCTGGAGAAATGAAATGAAAGTTGATCCGCAAATATATTTCAATCAGCTAAAAGTCACTAAATCGAGGTTATACGAGAAAGAGAAAGATGTTATCAGATGAGCAAGTTAAAAAATTTCAGAGGCTCTATATGTTCGTTACGGATAGAATCGATTTGGCAACATCATTAATTGCACTCGGGCATTATTTGCACGAATGTTTAATTCAAGATTTTAAAATAATATTTGTATTCAAAGACACAGAGGACTGTATAAAGATAAAGAAAGACTGGAATAATTGCACTTTATATCCAAACATTAAATTATATCTCCTTGCTCAAAAACAAATTAATAAAATCATTTATGATGGAGGGCTTTATGCTTAGTGAAGTAGCCATCCTTGAATTCAAACGCCTCTATGAGTCAGATACGGGCATCATAATCACTTATGAAGAGGCATTATCCAAAGCAACCGAGTTCGTTTCATTCATAAAAATTTTCATTAAGAGCAATAAGTCGATTAATAATACACAACCAAATGATGATGAAAACTAGCATGGAAGAAGCCTTATATATTCGGAAACAATCAGCTCGAATGAAAAGATATATAAAAACACCGAGGCCTCTGATTTTCTTATTTTCACTTAAATACTTAACTCCAACTGCCTTTGGTTTATATATGTACCTAGCTATGTATGCTGGTTTCGATAGTCGGAACTCACAGTATGGAGTGATAGAATTAAAAACTAGCGAACTTGCATCCTTACTCGGATTTAATATAAAAACAATTCAAACAAATCTAAAAAAATTATCTCAAATAAATGCAATTCAATTCACTAAGGACAACTATATATCAATCACAAACTATGAAACTCTTTTTGTCAAAACTAAAGAAACATTTCCAAAGAATGAAGACGCGTTATTTTTACTAGAGAATTATTTTTCCATTAATTCGCAAAATAATTCCAATAAACAGAAATATATTTCCACAGTTGAGAAAAATATTTCCAATCAAACTCTAAATAATGATAATCAGATTAAGGAACAAACCCCGTATACTGTAAGTTCCTATAAGGTAAGTAAAGTTAATAATAATGATGAAGAAGAAACAGATGATAATGATTATAAGCGTATAAAGTACATCAATGGAGACAAATATGAACACTCTCAAGGAACTTGGATGAAAGTAGACAAGTTTACAGATGAGGAGTTAGATGATATTTCCGAAAAGATTAATGAAGATGTATCAAACTGGTAATAGATGTAGAATTAATTAGTGAATGTATCTTTTGGAGGGTTGAAATAGCCGAATTGGGTATAACCCTCAAAAGTTGTGCATTCACAACCAGTTCGGCTATCTTAGTCATGAAACAAATTAAACCAACACAACCAACCAAATATATTATCTACTGTCGTAAAAGTAGTGAGGAAGAAGACCGACAAATACTCAGTCTAGAAGCACAAAAAAGAGAACTAGAAGAATTTGCACAAAAATCTAACTTAAATGTTATAGATACACTCACTGAATCACAAAGCGCATTTAAAACAGGACGACCAATATTTAGCACTCTTCTCTCTAGAATTCAGAAAGGTGAAGCAAATGGAGTCATCTGTTGGCAACCAAATCGTATAAGTAGGAACCCAAAAGATGGTGGCGAATTTATTTATATGATGGATCTTGGTTTCATCAAAGAGCTGAGAACTCCATACAAGTCATTTGTGAACTCTGCTGATGATAAATTCTTTCTCAACCTTGAATTTGGAATTGCAAAAAAAGATTCTGACGATAAATCCGAAAATGTAAAAAGAGGAAACAGACAAAAAATATTAAATGGAGACATTCCGGGATGTGCTCCACAAGGATATCTGAATGTAACTGATCCGATCACAAAAAGAAAGTATGTCGATATTGACCCAAGTCGTTTTCCTTTGATACAAAAAGCCATACGACTTATTCTTTACGAAAGCAAAACTCCAATGCAAGCAATGGAAATATTAAACAATGAATGGGGGTATAGATCACGACAGACGCTAAAAATGGGTAATAAGAAAATGTCACCGAGCACATGGTATAACCTACTCAACAATCAATTTTACTATGGCAAAATACTAAGAATCGACACAGAAACAATAGGAAATCACCCACCAATGATAACCGAAGATGAATACAATCGAGTCCAGATTCTTCTTGGGAATAGAGGAAGACCAACCGTAAAAAAAGTCGGTTTTTATGCTAAAGGAATAATAAAATGTGGAGAATGTGGAGGAAATCTTACGGCTCATGATAAATGGCAAATAATATGTCCTGTTTGCAAAAATAAATTTCACAAATCAATTGACAGAAAAGAATGCCCTATTTGCTCTACTGCAATCGCTAATATGAAGGATCCCAAATTACTATATTATGTTTACTATTCTTGTGTAAATAATAATCATGGGAAATGCAAACAAGGATCATTAACTGAAACCACTCTAGAAAATACTGTAATGGAAAAACTAAGCAAGATTAGACTTAAAGATACCTACAGAGACTGGGCAATAAAATATTTAAATGAAATTGCAGATGATGACATCGAAGTGTATCAAAAAGGAACTGAAAATCTGGAAAAGAGGAAAACGGAAATAGATAAAACATTAGATAATTTACTTAAAGTATTTATATCTCCAATTAATACAGATAAAGCAATTATGTCGGATCTTCAATATATAAATCAAAAAGAAAGACTCACAAATGAGCTGAAAGAAATTGGAGAGGATGTATCAAAGGCAGAAAAATACCATAGGAATTGGAGAGATGAGATAATAAAGAAATTCAACTTCGCACATGACGCACCTAAGAGATTTGAAACAGCAGATACAAATGAAAAAGCGACCATACTATCTAGTATAGGTTTGAACCTGACTGTACTTGATAGAAAACTGCACATTCAAGGGGATCCAATCTTCTTCCTGATCGAAGAAGGTATAGAAAAATCAAAAGTGATAGAAGATAAGTTAGAACCTGTGAATATGCTTACAGTTAGTGAACAATCGGAGTGTATCGAGGAGCTTCATCAGACTTGGCTGCCCAACTTGGATTCGAACCAAGATTGACGGCTTCAAAGGCCGCTGTCCTACCGTTAGACGATCGGGCAATATAACTCCCACTATTATATTAAGAATTACACTTAAATTATAGAGCCAGAACCAACTTTAAGAAATTGTCACCTAATGTCAGCGTATAACCTATAGACATATAAATAACATTGGATAAAATCATAAGTAGTTAGTACCTTCAAATAATGACATATTTTAGAGCTTTACTTCAAAGCAAATATTTTAGAAAACTTAAGAATTATACGGATATACTTATAGTATTCCTGGGCAGGGTGCTCTATTATATTTTTGACTTTTATTACAACCTCTTTAAAAACATATACAAATACATCAAAACCTTCTTACAATATATTTACACAAAGCATAAAGATATTAGACTTAAACTTGTATACAATGGAATAACTAAGACCAAAAGTAAAAGTAAGCAGCGTAAAATGAAAATTACAGGTAAAAGTCAGTACAAAAATTTAGGTGCACATAAACGCCATCATACTCCGAGAAGCTGGTACTATTTAAAAATTGTATTTTTTCCATTCTATGCCATTTATAAAATACTTAGATGGCTATTTAGCTGGGAATTTAAAGTCAAACCTTTTTCATTTAGCTTTATTGCTTTCACCATATTTATCTCATCACTTGTAGCTTTTGCGATATTATATTTTTCAATAATAGAGCAATTACCAACTGTTGAGTCATTGCAAACATATAATCCAAAATACACAACTAATATATATGATAGAAAAGGAAATCTTCTCTATCGAACGTATAACAACGAAGATAGATATTATGTTCAACTTGAGGAAATTCCAGATATCGTGCAAAAAGCTACTATTGCCGTTGAAGACGCCACCTTTTACGACCACTTCGGGCTATCATTTAAAGGAATCGTAAGAGCCGCAAAGAAAAGTTACCTAGAAGATGATTTACAAGGTGGATCAACAATTACTCAGCAGTTGGTTAAAAATTCGCTACTATCAGGAGAGAGAACATATACAAGAAAAATTAAGGAGGCAATACTATCACTTGAACTAGAAAGAAAATTCGATAAAGCAGACATTCTTGAAATGTATCTGAATAAAATTTCATACGGCGGCACTTCTTATGGAATTAAATCCGCAGCTAATAAATATTTTGGTAAGGAATTAAGTGAATTAACTCTGGCAGAAGCTTCCTTATTAGCTGGATTACCAGCATCACCATCAAACTACTCACCACTAATAAACGACGTTTCAATAGCAAAGGCCCGACAATGGGAAGTACTAGATTTAATGGTAAAAAGCTTTTATATAACCCAAGAACAAGCAGATGCCGCATTTGAGGAGGAATTAGTATACAAAGCTAAACTCGAACAAATAGTTGCACCTCATTTTGTTAACTACGTTATAAGCGAACTCGAAAAAAAGTATGGCCAAAAAATGGTAGCTGAAGGTGGACTTAATGTATACACAACAATAGATTTAGAACTTCAAAATAAATTGCAAGAAATCGTGACTAAAAATATCGCTCAGATGGGAAAAAGAAGTGGAGTTACAAATGGTGCCGCATTAATCACAAATCCATCAACTGGCGAAATCCTCGCAATGGTTGGAAGTATTAACTATTGGCATGAGGAAAATGATGGACAAGTAAATGTTACGACATCCTTAAGACAACCTGGTTCTTCTATAAAACCAATTACATATGCTCTGGCATTTGAAAGTGGAATGCATCCATTTGATACCGTAGAAGATTCTCCAGTAACCTATAAAATTGAGGGACAACCAGACTACAAACCTGTAAATTACGATGGCGGATATCACGGAAAAGTTACTTTAAAGGCTGCGTTAGCTAATTCCTACAATATCCCCGCAGTAAAAGTTTTGGATAAACTAGGTATGGAAAAATATCTAGACTTCGCTCATAAAATCGGAATAAATAGTTTTGAGGATACAAGTAGATTTGGTTTATCAATAACACTCGGTGCCGGAGAAGTTAAAATGACGGACATGGCAACTGCTTATGGAACATTTCCAAATAATGGATATAAAGTAGAAGCTTCACCAATACTTAGAATCTATGATTATTATGGTAATACAGTTTTCAATAACGATTGCGCTAAGTTAACATATGAAGAACAATCTGTAATTGCACAAAAAGCATATGCAGGACCAAACACAACAGGTCATACAGGAATAAACACCTGCCATCCAGAAAAAGTAATTTCAGAAGATACAGCTTTTTATATAAACGAAATTCTCTCCGATAACCAGGCCAGATTACCCGCTTTTGGAGCAGGAAATAATCTTGCTATAAAGGGAAAACAAGTCGCAGTTAAAACAGGAACTACACAAAACCTAAAAGATAACTGGGCCATAGGTTATACAAAAGAATACGTGGTACTAACATGGATAGGAAATAACGATGGAACACCTATGAAAAATGTCGCCTCAGGCTATGGCAGCGCATCTCAACTCTGGAGAGAAACTTTTGACTACCTAATTAAAAATAAGGAAGTAAGCGATAAATTTAGTATTCCATCAGACATGATTGAAGTAAGTGTTTGCCCGATTACAAATACACTAGCTTGTGGTGGTTGCCCAAACGTAAAGAGATTATATAAAAAGGGCAGTGAACCAGAAAAGGCTTGTAATTCAGATACAATTAGACAAATACTTGAGGATCAAGAGAGACAAAAACGTGAAGATGAAGACCATGATGGCGATTAATTTAAGTAAGTTAGTAGGGAAGTGGCATTACCAGAAACAGGGCAGGAAGATGTTTATTCAACTTTAGAACTGGTATTAGGAAGGGTTTTAACCCCATTAATCGAGATTTCTACTCTATTATCTGACCCTGCAGTATTAGTATTAGGAATAGTATTAGGTATTCCACCGATATTCACACCCTCCGAGTTATTATCAGAATCTAATTTCTCTTCACCCGGAACAACATCGATTTCAGGGCTTAGAACATCAGCACTTAATTCTGGAGCCTGAAGATTTACTTCTGGAACTTTTGGTCTGTTTTGCAAATATCCAAAAAAAACAACAGCAACCGGTATTAATAATATAGCGATAACTGATGCAACAGTTCTTGCTGATTCATTTATGTTCATGCTATATCACCTCCTTATTATTATAATTAATCAACTTTAATATTTTAGCTTTAACCAGTATTCTAAATTCGTCATTTGGTCCATCACACGTAAAAAGGCTTAAGTGAGTATCCCCAATAGATGATATTTTGTCAATTTCGTCAGGCAATACAACCTCTTTCGATACAATCTCATAAGTCACAACTCCAGATGGAGTATAAATCTTTATAGTTTCTCCTTTGTTTAACTGATTCATATTCCCAAGTAATTCAGGAATGGCATGACCATAAACAATTAAATTTCCACCGTTTTCAAATTCCAACTCACTATTCTCAACATAAGCTAGAAAATGCCTATAAACCTTCCAAGATTCGTTTACTTCTTCACTTTTTTGTAAGCCTACTTTTATCCCAATACTTGGAATTGAAATCGCAACCGGTTTATCAAAACCCTTATAAGGACTGAATTCTGATGGAGAATTCGAAATATAAAAGTCTGACTTCGAGTGGACTATCGTGGGATTTGCAATTTGATAAATCGAGAATAATAGTACTGAAAAATTTAAGCTAGCAAACAGCAAAATATATTTATAAAACATCTATATAAAGGGCAGAAAACAATTTCTAATATTTCATTAAGTCTTTTGGTTCCATCCAACCTCTTTGAGCTATGTTAATTCCATATTTCATCAAATCTAGATCGCTTACCGAGTGTGCGTCAGTGTTAATTGCAATTGAACAACCAAGACTTATAGCCAGTCTAACTAAATTCTCATTCAAATCAAGTCTTTGAGGATGTGCATTAATTTCTAAAGCAACATCATACTCCTTACATAACTTAAATATATATTCGTAGTCAAACTCATACCCTGGACGTTGTCCTATAAGCCTGCCAGTTGGATGAGCTATGAATTTTGTTAAAGGATTTTTAACAGCAACTTCGATTCTTTTTGTCATTTCATCAATTGTCATTTTCGTAGACATATGAATTGATACGATTACATAATCAAGTTTTGACAACAACTTTTCATCATACTTAAAAGTTCCATCGCGATCTATATCTACTTCTGCTCCAGCATAAATTTTTATACCATCAACCTTTTGCTCAATTTCTCTAATGTCGGATAAATAGTCATTAAATTGACTTTGTGGAATTGGATTAGCTACTGGAGGTGCTCCAAAATGGTCACTTATTCCAATATATTTATAACCTTTAGATTTCGCAGCTAAAACCATTTCTTCAATTGTATTGTTCGCATCACTCCAAGTTGTATGTGTATGTAAATCTCCTTTTATATCATCAAGAGTAATTAAGGTCGGTAATTCATTTTTAATTGCGGATTCTATTTCACCATTATTCTCTCTTAAAACCGGTGGTATAAAACGTGAAACTAATGTCTGGTAAATTTTTTCCTCACTTTTTCCTTCGATAAGATCATCAGTTTTTCTATCAAACAGACCATATTCAGATAATTTGTATCCCTTCGAGATAGCAATATTTCTTAACTTAACATTATGATCTTTGCTACCAGTAAAATACTGCATTGCCGCTCCGTATGAATCGATTGGAACAATACGCATATCTGCTTGAACCTTCTGCTTTAGCCATACCGATGACTTTGTATCTCCAGAGCCAAGTATTTTATCGACTTCTTTGTATTTAGTAAAAAAATCTCTTGTTAAATCAGGTTCCTTAGTTGAGACCAAAAAATCCATATCACCAATCTGTTCCTTCTTTCTTCTAAAGGAGCCAAGCGCCTCAACTTTAATAATATTTTTATCGCCCTTAAGGTAATTTAGATAATCTTCAACCAGTGGTTCGATTTGGTAATATGGTTTCTTATCTTTATTCGTAATCGCAAATTTTATACTTTCTAAAATATTGTCTTGAGATTTTTTACCAAAGCCTTCGAGCGTGGCAATTTTGTTTTCATCCGCGGCTTTTTGCAAATCAGAGATATTTTTAATTCCGAGCGTCTTATATAATTTGAGGATTTTCTTAGGACCAATACCTTGTATTTGTAGAAGTCCCTCTAATTCAACTGGGCTAGATTTTTTTAATTCCTCATAGTCAGTTATTTTTCCTTCTAATAAGTATTCAACAATGTTAGCAGCAGTAACTTTTCCAATACCTTCCATCGCTACTAATAATTGAGGATTCTTTATGAATTTTTCATCTGCTAAATCAACGGATAGGGAATTTATAACTTCTGCGGCTTTTCGGTATGCACGTGATTTAAAGAAAGCATTTTTATCCTCCAACATATCTATGTAGGAAGCCATTTTAGAGAAAATGTCAGCGATCTCTTGATTTATCATTAAATAGTTTTTCTAATGCGGCCTTCTGCTCACGATTTACCGACTTTGGAATTAGTACTTTTATAGTAACATAATGATCTCCGCGTCCGAATCCTTTGGGATTGGGCATTCCCATACCATTTAACTTGAACATTGTATTTGGCTGAGTACCAGCTGGAATTTTGAGAGATTTATTACTGAATGCAGTTTTTGACTTTGGATCAACCACTTTAATATCAACTTTTCCTCCAAGTATTGCAGAAGTAAATGGAATATCTTGTACACTTTCAACATCCAATCCGTGCCTTACAAATTCTTTATGAGGTGCAACCTGGATTGTAAGTAGAAGATCTCCAGCTTCACCATCTTTAGCACGGGATGGTTCACCCTTACCAGCAAATTTAACTGTAGTTCCATCTAGTACACCAGGGGGTAGTTTTATCTTTAATTTGTGATTATCGACTGAAATTACTTGCTCAAATCCTTTAATTGCATCTTCGAAATCAATAGACATAGAATATCTTAGATTTCTACCTTTTCTATTTGCCCCCCCAAACCCTCTGAATCCAAAAACTTCCTCAAAAATATCAAAAGGATCTTGTCCGGCACCACCAGGACCACCAAAACCTCCATCAGATGAATAGGACCATGAGAATGGCCCATAATTCCCTCCAGAACCACCAAATGGATTACCACCGCTATATCCTGGCTGTTCGTTTGGAGCAGTCCCAAATTGGTCGTAATGAGCTTTTTTTGTCTTATCTCCGAGTATTTGATACGCCTCGTTTATTTCTTTGAATTTGGTTTCGGCATCCGGTTTGTCTTTAGCAACATCCGGATGCCATTCCCTTGCTTTCTTTCTATACGCAGACTTTATTTCCGCTTCAGAAGCTGACTTTTCTACACCCAATACTGCATAATAGTCCTTTGACATGTAGTTTATTCAACTTCTCCTTCGACAGCATCGTTTTTATTGTCTTTTGGCTTATCGCCATCAGGAGAATCCTGAGTTCCAGATTGGGATTGATCACCATTTTCTGAACCTGTTGCATCTGCTGACTTATTATCTGTAGAAGCGTAGAGAATACTTCCTAGTTCCATTAATAATTTATTAACTTCTTCGGTCTTTGAAGTTATTACTGCATCATCCGATGAAGTTTTAATTAAGTCTTTTAATTCATTTAGTTGTTTTTCTAGCTCTTCCTTCTTGTCAGCTGGTAATTTATCACCATTTTCTCTAACTGACTTTTCAGCAGAATAAACTACGTTTTCTGCGGTATTCTTTGCTTCAACCGCTTTTTTACGTTTTTCATCATCAGCTTTATGAGTTTCAGCCTCTTTTACCATACGTTCCACCTCGGCATCAGATAAACCTGTACTACCTTGAATAGTGATTTTTTGCTCTTTGTTCGTGGCTTTATCTTTAGCAGTTACGTGCAAAATTCCGTTTGCATCGATATCAAATTTAACTTCAATTTGTGGGACACCTCTTGGTGCAGGTGGTATTCCATCTAGAATAAATGTACCTAGTGATTTATTATCGCTGGCCATTTCTCTTTCTCCTTGAAGAACATTAATCTGTACGCTAGTTTGGCTATCAGCCGCTGTACTGTAAACTTGAGATGCACTTGTTGGAATTGTTGTATTACGTTTTATAACTGCCGTACTAACTCCTCCAAGAGTTTCGATACCAAGAGATAGGGGAGTAACATCCAATAAAACTACATCCTTAACATCTCCTGTTAAAACTCCACCTTGAATTGCAGCACCGATAGCTACAACTTCATCAGGATTAACTCCTTGGTGGGGCTCTTTACCAAAAAATTCTTTAACTTTTGAAACAATTTTTGGTGTTCTAGTCATTCCTCCAACTAAAACAACTTCTTGGATTTGTTCTTTACTAAAACCAGAATCCTTCAAAGCTTGTTTTAGTGGTTCTAAGGTTTGATCAATAAGATCACTGACTAACTGCTCATATTTAGACCGAGTTAACGTTACATCCATGTGTTTTGGACCACTTTGATCTGCAGTAATAAACGGAATACTAATTTGTGTTGACTCTACACTACTAAGCTCGATTTTGGCTTTTTCAGCAGCATCTTTTAACCTTTGCATTGCTTGTTTATCACCGGTTAAATCGACACCATTATCTTTTTTGAATTCTTGAATTAACCACTCAATAACTTTTTTATCAAAATCATCTCCGCCTAGTAAGGTATTTCCGTTTGTAGCTTTAACTTCAAAAACTCCATCACCGATTTCTAAAATTGAAATATCAAAAGTACCTCCACCTAAATCGTAAACGGCGATAATTTCATTATTCTTTTTATCCAAACCATAAGCTAACGAAGCAGCTGTTGGTTCGTTTATAATTCTTTCAACTTCTAAACCTGCAATTTTACCAGCTTCCTTTGTAGCATTACGCTGAGCGTCATTAAAATAAGCAGGAACTGTAATTACAGCTTTAGTAATGGTTTCACCTAAAAATCTTTCTGCATCAGCTTTTAATTTTCTTAAAACATGTGCTGAAATTTCTTGAGGTGTGTATTCTTTACCATCAATTTCAACTACAGCCATTCCGTTTGCATTAGATTTAATGTTGTACGGTACTTCTGCTTTAATTTTTTGAACCTCTTCATCAGAAAACTTTCTACCCATAATACTTTTTACAGAATAGATTGTATTTTTAGGATTGATAACAGCTTGTCTTTTAGCAGCTGCTCCTACAGTTATTTCTGAATTAGATATTGTTACTACAGATGGAGTAGTTCTATTTCCCTCTGCGTTTTCTATGATCTTGGATTTGCCACCTTCCATTATAGACATGGCACTGTTTGTTGTTCCGAGATCTATTCCTATAATTTTGCTCATTTTATTTCTCCTTTTTTAAAATATTTAATTATTTACTTTTATTACCTACTGCAACGATGGCTATTTGTATAACCTTCGAATTTAATATGTATCCCTTACGATATATTTTCATTATTTTTCCGTCTTCACCATCAACGGACTCTATTGCTTCGTGCAAATTTGGATCAAATTGCGTTTTTCCTATATCAATCTTAATTTCTGTTAAGCCATATGATTCTAAAGTTTTAGTGAAATTATCTTTAACTTTATTTAATCCAGCATCATTTAAATGTTCTTCTGCTTTTTCTAAATCCAATAAAACACTTAACAGTTTCTTTATTAATTCTTCATTAGCATATTCAATAAATCTTTTACGATCTTCTTCAGTTCGTTTTTCTAGATTTTGATAGTCTGCTAACGACCTTTTATATTTATTCTCGAGCTCATTTATTTGCTCAGTTAACTTATCTATTTGTTTTTCGTTCTCTTTATGTGACATATGATTATAAATTTTGGCCTACTTCTGTTAACAGAGTTTTCATATAACGAAGAATCGGTAAATTTTTTTCGTAATTAGATCTAGCTGGACCGATTACACCGACAAAACATTGGTGAGTACCAAGAACCGTATGAATTGCAGTTATACAAACTGGATCCATATGTGCTAAACCTATTTCACGTCCAATCAAGACTGTTACGTCTCGATCTGATACATGACTAGTAATTATCGATTTTATTAATTCGTAATCATCAACGAATCTCAATACCGATTTTGTTACGTCTATTTCAAAGAACTCTGGTTTATCAAGAATTTTACTTGTTCCAGTATAAGAAATGTATCCGTCATCTGTGACTGCAAATGCTAAGCTATCTGTCAGATCGGACAGTACTTGCGCAGCATTTCTTAATAATCTTTCAATCTCGTAGCGCTCATTCCAAATCTTCTGTCTCATCGAGACTTCCTCTACAACACTAATTGGAACCTCTACCATTAATTCAGAGATATAGTATCTATAAGCTCTTTCGTTAGGTACTCTTCCGCTTGATACGTGAAGCATATTTAAATACCCTTTACGTACAAGATCAGACATTATATTTCTTACAGTAGCTCCACTTACAGTTAACCTTCTATTTTCTACTAATTCTACTGAACCTACAGGCTGTGCGCTTTTAATATATTCCTCTATAATTGCCTTTAGTATTTGGCTTTGCCTCGGTGATAGATTCATCTATCACTCATAGTACTATGAGTGATAGCCTTTCGTCAACAGTAAAAATGCAAGAATTTAAAGCAGTAAAACATTTAGGACAAAACTTCCTACAAAATCATAAGATAGCTGATTTAACAGTCGAATCTCTTGATATCCAAAAAGGGGACAGAGTACTTGAAATAGGGCCTGGACCAGGCATTTTAACTGAAAGAATTATACAGAAGAACCTTTCGAAACTAACTTTAGTCGAGCTCGACAATAAGTTCCTAAATAAACTTAAGCTTATCACTCTTGGACATTACGACATTGTAGAAATTAGAAACGAAAATATTCTTGACTACTTAAATACTGGAAAAATAGAACATAATAAAATTATCGGAGCAATTCCATACAACATTACTTCCCCCCTTTTTCACAAAATTCTAAGTTTAGACGTTTTACCTGAAACAATTGTTATGATAATTCAACTCGAGGTCGCAAATAAAATTACAAATTACGACGCGGGAAGTAACTACTGGAATTTAGTAACGATGATGTACGATAAACAACTCGTCGCCAAAGTTCCAGCAAAAGATTTCTTACCATCACCCAAAGTTGATAGCGCAGTAATTAAACTACAAATTAATAACGCTAACTATGACATTTTTAAAAATGAAATCGGTTCGCTTTTTAGGTGGTCAAAATTCTTACATTCATTCTTTATTTCTCCACGTAAAAAATTAAATAAAAGTTTATATAAAAATGTATTAACTCAATTAGATATTGATACGAACCTACGACCACATCAGTTATCTCAATCGCAAATCCTCGAAGTATTCCGACTAGCGGTTAAAAGTGGTATTCTTAAAACCGAAAACAAATGAAACACCTCGAAGAACATATCGTACAATCAGATATTTGGGAAAATTTTAAAAACGAATTTGGCAACGAAACGTTAAAAGTTGCAGATGTACTTATTATTAAACATAAAATACCTTTACTACCTTATTATGTTGGATATGCACCACGTGTAAATTTTCTTACTCAAAATTGCAGTTGGAAGGAACTAAAAAAGATTTGCAAAGATGAAAGAATAATTTTTGTAAGATTTGATATACCAAACATTACAAAAGATCAGATTACATCCGGAAGATCGGCAAAAGTTTTCGAGGACCTTGTCAAACATTGCAAGAAATCCCCAAGAAACACATTTGCTAAGTGGAATATTCTTTTAAATTTAAACCGTTCGGAATCAGAAATTATCGACTCATTTAGTCAGAAGACTAGGTATAACGTGCGACTTGCTTCAAAAAAGGGCGTTTACACAAAAGTCGAGAACACTGAAGCAGGGTTTAAGGTCTTTATTAAACTTTTAAAAGAGACATCTAAAAGACAGAAATATTTAATTCATTCAGAAAGCTACTATAAAAAATTGTTTAAAATGCTTTTAGAGCAGAAAATGGTTAATATTTTAAACGCTTATCATAATGACCAACCTTTAGCATCCTGGTTTCTAATTAACTATAGAAAAACTTTTTACTATCCATATGGGGGATCTTCTGAATTGCATAAGAATTTAATGGCTTCGAATTTAATAGCTTGGGATGCAATAGCACTTGGAAAATCCCTTGGATGTGAATTATTCGATATGTGGGGAGCTACAAATGATCAAAATAGTTCATGGTGGGGATTTACTAAATTTAAATTAGGTTACGGTGGAGAGTTAGTAGAATACATTGATTCATACGATTTCTACGTTAATAAACCGATGTCATTTTTGTTTAATACGGCTTATCAGACTTTTTGGAATATCGTAGGATTCGGTAGACGTTTTAGATAGAAAATAACGACTAGTGTTAATTTAATTCGTGTTTACCAATTCCATTTGGCCAACAGTGTTTTTCATATGCACAACCTTTACAAGTAGAAAGATCAGTTGTCCGCTCAAATTTTAATTCATGAATCGCTTTCCAGGTTGATCTAATTTCTTCTTTAGCTCCATCTAAACTAATATCAGAAACATCAAAAGATTCTCGTTTTGCATCTAGTTTTCCGTTGCCTAAAAAATCTAGTTCAACTATATTAACTTTGAGTTTTATACGTCTGCTTAATTCAACCAAAAGTTTATAGAAAAGCATTTGTCTAAATAGCTTTCCATCAGAATTTGCTGTTTTTCCTAAAATTTCATTGCGGGTTTTAGGTTTGCCTGTTTTGTAATCGACTATTTTAACGGACTTGTCATCTATGTTTAAGTCGATAATTTTATCGATTTTCCCTTGTAATAATATATCGCCATCTAATACAGGTAAATCAAAATCGAAGCCAAAGTATTTTTCTAAAAACAGAATATTGTGTTCAGAATTGCTGAATTCTTCCTTATATTTTTCGTAATACTTAGTTAAGGTAGCCTCTCCTTCTGATTTTATTTCTTTATAATCTTTTGCACTTACAATTTGTTTATCGAGGAATTCATTAAATTTGGTAATCATAAAATCAATTGATGCCACTTCATTATTAATTAGTTTCTTATAAGCATTTTCTAGAGCGTAGTGAATTGAACTTCCCATAGTTAAAGCCTTATGGAGTTCTCTCGGCGTGTGAAATAGAAAGTCTAATTTAAATTTATAGGCGCAATCTAAGTATGTATTCAAAGAAGTAGCACTAAGTTTAAAATTCTTCAAGGCATTTTGTAAGAATTGGATTTCATCCGGATTATCATTTGCAGGAGAACTTCTACTTTGCATAATTGTCTGAAGAAGTTCAATTCCTATTTGATTATACTTTTCATCATTTGCGTTATTAACAAGTACCGGATCTATTTCATATAAATATTTTGAGGAAATCGCATCTTTCTCGCCAGTTACTCCATAAGTTTTTGCATTAGAAATATATAAATGATTTTTTGTACGTGTAATTGCAACGTATACTAAACGACGCTCATCCTCGTCATTTAGCGTTTTAGGATCTATCGGGTTCTTATCCACGTTGGATGGTATTTTTATTAGGTCTCTAATCACATTATTACCCCATTTTTTATCAGTAAAATAGGGGATAAATACATGCTGAAATTCAAGCCCCTTAGATTTATGAGCAGTCATTAAATTAACCGAGTTCTCAGAGAGGTTTAAATCTTCTTCTGTAATTCTAATATTGTGCTCAATCATTAGTTCTAGGTTATTTACTAACTCTCTAAGGCTTAATTTGTGATTCGTTTGATTAAGCTTTTTAATATCAGACAGAAATGAATTAAGTTTATTTAGTAATCTAAAATTATCTTTCTGATTAAGTACCCATATTAAATATCCAGTGTCATCAAGTAATTGCCTGATAAAATCAAAAACCTGAGCATTATGGGACTTTTCTTGCAAGGTGGCAATCATATCAAAGAAGTCTCTAAAGGCTTGAATATCGATACCAATTTCAGCAACCTCATCAGAATAGACGGCTTCAAATAAAGGTATCTTCTTTTCAGTGGCGTATCTTGAAAGTTTTAATACATCTAGTGGCTTAAGTTTAATAAATTCATAGTTCATTAGCACAAAGAGTTCGCTTTCTTCCTGTTTTATATTTATTCTAGAGATCACATTCAATATATGAATTAGCCTTGTTATAATTCCTGATGTTAAAATATTTTCTCCGCCAGCAATTTGATAACGTATACCAAATCTAGAAAACATCTCTGCAATTGTTTCAACATCTTGGTTATTTCTATAAATAACTGCAATCTCTGCGGGGTTGGTACCAGAAGCAATTAATTCTCTAACTTTATCCGCTATAAAAAACGACTCAGCATAATGATTTATGAATTCGAAGTTATCAATTTGAACAGATGATTTATCCTCAGGAATTTCTGATTTTAGCGATTTAGTAATATCCAATATGCTAGAAATTCTGTTTTCGTTATGAGCAATTAGTGATGCTGCAGCATCTAACACATATTGTTGGCTTCGGTAGTTTTTATCAAGTACAACTTTTTTACAGTTTGGATATTTTTCTAAAAAGGATTTAATATTATCGATAGATGCTCCTTGAAATCTATAAATAGATTGGTCATCGTCACCTACCACGAATAAATTTGGATTCTCTTTATCAAACTCAGTTAATTTAGTTAAGAGTTCAAATTGTGACCCATTTGTATCTTGAAACTCGTCAACTAAAAAGTATAAAAACCTTTCTTGATATTTTAGTAGTAACTCAGAGTTTGTTTCAAAGGCTTTAATTACAAAATTAATCATATCCTCAAAGTCATATCGCTTACTAGCCTTTATCATTTCTTCGTATTGGATATAAACCTCAAGTAATTCCTGGTTTTTAAGAAGGTCCTCTCCCACGATTTCCGATTCTTTAATAATTGTCTGGTACTCATCGGGTAAAATACCTTCACGCTTTAGGTATTTAATTTTATTAATGATGGTTCCAAGATAATAATAAGAAGCATTAAATGGCTTAATCATTTTGAAATTACTTTTATCCAGGATATCTCTAAATATAAAAATTCTCTCTAAATCTGAAAGTGGTTCGATGTCGCCGTGAATAATAAAATGGCTTGGATTATTTCGAATTACATCAGTAGCAAATGAATGGAATGTATATATTCCAATATCATAGGCTGTTGGTCCGATAATTGAGCGGAGTCTATCTCTCATGGCTCTAACTCCAGATTCAGTAAAAGTTAAGGCTAAGATTTCAGAAGGATTTGTATCAGTCTTAGTTAAGATATTTGCGATTCGAGAAGTTAGGATTTGTGTTTTTCCAGTACCTGGCCCCGCTAAAACAAGAACAGGGCCTTCAAGAGCGTCAACGGCATCTTTTTGTCTGTCATTTAATTTTTTATATACTTCTTGAAATGTTTTATCGTACTGCGTTGTCACTTGGTTTGATAGTGAATCATAAAGTTCTAACTGTCAATCTCAATATCAATTTCAATATTCTCATTAACGAAATTAATTATGCCCTGAGCTATACCTTTTGCTGAAACTTCTGGCTTATTAATCAAGAATTGCGCATCTGAATGATTAGTTAAAAACCCTGTTTCTACAATAACGCCTGGAGTCATTTCATGAATTGCATGATCATACTTTCTAGTGTTAAATGCATAATATCTTGTCATGTTTCTAGTAATGTTAGGATCAAGTGGCAATTTAGTAGTTTCGCCGTATGTATCCTCAATCTGTTTCGATAGTATATCGGCTAAAGACGTTCTATCTCTAGCATAATGTGCTACTTTATATCCTGAAATTGAAGTATCAAGATTTCCATCGGCATGAATTGCTATGAATGCATCCGCCCAGTAATCTTTAGGAACTGTAGCAGGTAGAATATCCACAACGTATCCTTGGTCCTCTAATATTTCTTTAGTTTCTTCGGCAATAACAAGCGCTACTTCCCACTCAGTTTTTCCAAATCCAGAAGTCCCACCGCCATTGTCACGAATATTTGAAAGTTCATCTGGCATTTCAAGACGTTTATAGTGTCCAACCTGTAAACCAATTTTTATTGGTCCATCTGGCCTTTTCCAACCCTCGGGTACTTGTGGCTCAAACCCCATATAGAGGACTTCACCTTTTGATCTAGTTGAGTCATATGTCCAGTATCCAAGACCTGAAATACTTAGCAGAAGGACTAGGAACAGGACTACTTTTTGCTTTTTAAACACTTTAGTAGTTAAGCATGTTGGACTTGAAGTTGGTAGGGGATAATAGTGGCGAAAAACCAGCTTATTTTGTATATCTATTTTTCTCTCGCCAATTTGTGATTTCTTTGTGATTTCCGTTTAACAATACTTCAGGAACTTTCATTCCATTAAAATCCGCTGGACGTGTATATTGCGGATAATCTAATAAATTTCTATCGGTTGGATTCGAATAAGATTCCGAGTTATTAAATTCATCATTTTTGATGGCCCCAGGAATTAATCTAACTATAGAATCTATAAGTACCATTGCTGGTACTTCACCACCACTTAAAACGTAATCTCCAATCGAAATTTCATAATCAACATATTTATCAATAACCCGCTGATCGATGCCTTCATATCTTCCACATATGAGTATAAGGTGACTTTGTTTTGATAGATTCTCGGCAGTTGATTGACTATAAGTTGAGCCACTTGGAGTCAAAAATATTACTTTTGAATTTTCCTGCTTAACGGATTCAATTGCTTTCGATAGTGGCTCTGGCATTAGTACCATTCCGACACCACCACCAAAAGGACGATCATCAACTTGCTTATATTTATCACTTGTAAATTCACGTAGGTCTAAAACATTTATTTTTACTACTTGAGATTTTTGAGCTTGATTAACAATTCCAGAAATAAGAAAATCTGTAAATAAATTTGGAAAGATGGTTATGATGTCTATTTGCATATACCTTATACTCTAACTTATGTTCGACTGTACGTTAAACAAATTTAATTTCTATAAATATTCCGCCTGGTAAACTTCTACCCAAATATGTTTTGAAAATTGCACTTTTTCTAGTTTTGTATAATTAGCATCCATAAAACTTTTGACATCCAAGGCACCACTTAAATTATCTGTAATTAGAACATAAAATTTGCTATGCCCTTTCCTCAAAATTTCAATATCTGATCTTAAAAGCTCTTCTGAAACAATTGGTATGGCGCCTTCTTTCTTATCCCAAATAGGAAAAGTCGTAGCTTTTGCTAGTCCATTATAATAATACTGAAATGGATAGATTGTATAGGCTGGTGTTAATAAGACTATATCGCGGGAATCAGCATTATTTTCTATAAACGCAATTGCGTCTTTATAATTTTCTCTCGCAGGATTTTGCATGTGATTTTGTTGAACATATAACATCACAGCCATTAATAGAAAAAACATACAAACTAATATGTTTCTAGTAACGCCTCTCAATTCAGTTAAATACCAAGCCATAAAAATATAAAGCATAGGAGTAACGATAATAAAATACCTGCTTAAAAAAACGGATTTAACAACGACGCTAAAAGTATAACCTAGCAAAATCGGCAGTATGGTACCTAACACTACCAAAAATAGTGTATATGAAAAGGGGTTCTGTCTTTTAGTTAGAAAAATAAAGCCAAAGAATATTGATATCGGCCAGACAGATAATAATATCGAACCAATACTATCTGGTAAAAACCCTCCAATATATTCAAAATAAGTTTGAATTATATTAAATGGAATTGGGGTCGCAAGTTCTGGTGCGTATGTACCCGACCCGTAATTCATAATTAGGGCTCTCACCCAAGGGAAAAAAGTTAAACCTATTAATACTGCGCATATTACAAGTTTCAAAAAGCGCGAAGTTACGTTAAAATTCTTAAACTCCTCACTTAAGCTCATGCTTCGGCTTGAAATTATAAAGAATACAGCCTGTACTAGCAGAACTAACAAAAAGAAATAATGTGTATATACTCCGACTATATTAACTATTACATAAAAGAAATAATCAATTAACTTATTTCTTTTTAATGTTCGGATGAAAAATAAATATGAGAGTGTTGTAATAAAAATTAATAACGTATACATACGAATTTCTCGGCTGTACCAAACCCATATTGGGGACAGCGCAGCGATTAACATCGTATACTTAGATCGATCCTTTCCAATTACTTCCGATGATAGATAATAAATGGCTGGGATAGTTAATATTCCTGGAATTAATGCTAATAATCTCACCATATAAACATCTGAGCCAAAATATAAAATCCAGTAATGAAGTAAAGAGTTGTGTAGAGGCAAATGTACATTCTTAAGCATGTACTGAGTTATAAATGGAATAGAATGAGATGCCTGCCAAATGCTTTGAGTTTCATCCAACCTGAGACTTTCCGATTGAATCCCAATTAGTCGTAAACCAGTAGCCAATACCATTATGGCAAAAAGAATCACCGGTTCTCTTAAGAGATACTTGACCTTGAGTTTGTAATTATGTCTTAATATTTTTCTAAACATTGTTTTTATTAATTAGCTCTTTCCTTATGCCTAAGTTACGACTAATTCTCAATAAAATTGATGATAAAAGGGCTTTATCAACAACGACTCTAGCTAAACTGCGCCATGGATAGGATACCCTTATAAATCCAAAAAACATTCCAATATTAAAAATTATCCAGGATGAATTAGTAAGTACAGATGGTGTAATACCCTGTTTTATTAGTGCAAAAATTATGACAGATATTCCTAAAACCATATACATAATATGAGGAATAGCGAATTTTATAAAATTTCCGGTCTCCGCTTCTTTTGATGTAACATTAAATTTAGATTTAAAATTAAGTATTGTAGAAAGAACCGCTTTTATATAAATAAAAGACGAACTCATCGATAATTGTATGGCTCTAAATGTAATCGTGTTTTCAGTTGAGGCCATTAATAAATAGATTGTTGAAAATATAAATGGGAGGAAAAATATAATAAAACTTCCGAATTGGTCGGTTACTGGCGACACGCCTGTTAGTAAAACAATTATTGGTACTAAAATATCAATTAATACAATAAATCCGTTTAAATAGTAGCTTGAGGAATATATATATTGAATTTTCTGAAGTAGAGTTAAATTTTTTTTAAATATTGGATTATATTTAAAAATTAATTCGGAAGAACCACGAGCCCAGCGAAATTGTTGAATTACATAATTTTGTAGATTATGTGGTGCTAAGCCCTCCGCAAGAATTTTTGAAATATAAACCGAATTCCATCCTTTCTCATGCATAAATAAAGAAGCTAAAAAGTCCTCTGCTATATTATTTTCAGGAACCCCTCCAATTTCTTCTATGGCTTTTCTTCTAACAACTGCATTTGTTCCACACCAAAAGGTTGAATTCATTTGACTTTTTCCTCTACAAATTGAGCCGAAAAACAACTCCTGTTGTTCCCAAGTTGCTGTTGTTAAAAATGAATCATGTCGATTCTGATAATACTGAGGTGCTTGGGCTAAAGCTAATTTTTCGTCATTAAAATAGGGCATAATCTCTTTTAGATAATTAGAGTAAGGAACATGGTCCGCATCGAAGATGGTTATAAAAGGTGCAGAAGTTTCTTTTAGTGCATTGTTTATATTTCCAGCCTTGGCTCCAATATTGTGCTTCCGAGAGATGGCTTTTGCTCCTAGTGCAATTGCCATTTTATTTATGTCTTTCCAGTTCTCAGCTTTTCTTCCTCTTCCATCATTTAGCACGTAAACATTAAAATTTGGATAATCCATTGCCAGTGCAGCAGTGACAGTCTTTTTAACTATATCAGTTGGTTCACCACAAACAGTTATAAATACGTCAACGGGTGGAGTTTCGTTTGAGACTGGCGCTTCGGATTTTCTCTGATTCCAAATGGTAATTGCATATGCTAATGCTTGAAATACATGATAAATTTCACCAACCAGTAAAGGTATATAAAGCCATAAAACACCAGCATGTGAAAAATCAAACCACCAATAGAGATATATAATTGATGCTAAAACATTTAATAAAATTAACCCCCTAGGAACGGTTACTGTGGCATCTATGATTTCATGAGGTTGTTTAAGGTTGAAAGTCATTCGATTTCATATAAATTGTTAAGTCGATTGCTGTATGCCGCCATTCCAAACCATACGAGATTTTGAGCATAATACCCAATATCCTCTTTAAAATCTTCGGTATCAGGATTATAAAGTGGTGCAATTTTACTTACATATATTTCATCGGCAGTTTTTGGAGCGATAATTGCGAATGCTGGAAGTAAGATTCCGTATACACTATTACTTTCACTATCGTTACCGATGCTACCATCATGATTATATTCACGTGATATCTTCTTCCGTTTCTGCCATTCTTCGTCTAAAAACTTTAATTTTTCTAAATACTCTTTTGCCCTAGGATCTTTATGCCACTGCCAATCCAATGCAACTCTATAAGGAACTCTTATTGCATCGTCTGAAAAATGAGTCGATTTATCTTCATGAATTACACTGATTATTTTCCCGGTAATTGGATCTAAATTTACCCAATCTGGAGGTAAATTTACTGATTTTTCTAAATCTAAATTGCTTTCAGTCGACTCAAAAAGTACCCCATACGCCGTATCTTTCAATTTATCCCAAGGATGTGTTGGATCAACTTCAGCAAATATTGGATAAGCAGCAAATGAGAAATAGGATGGGTTAATAGTAGGCTGTTTTTCTTCTTTCGCCCAATTACCCGCAACAAGATAGTAATTACCATTTAATTCATAAACTTCATTTTCCCAAATGTCGTTTAAAATTATCAGAGCTTCATCTAAATAATATTTATCATTCCATCGCTTGGAGGCAAAGATTAAGGCTAATGCTATATCCTGATCAGCATCTGAAGCGGTATTCATACCTCCCTCGTTTACTAGGACATCCCATTTACCATCTGGATTTTGCCCCCATTTCCATGCAAATAAGTCATCCTCAGGTCTTTTTTGAAGATTATTATTTGTCCATTTTAAAACCTTATCAAACACTTCTTTATCGTCAATCCAAACAGCTCGTAATAATGAATATGATTGACCCTCAGATGTGGTCAGGTAATTGAGTGATCTATCAATTGTTCGACCATCTTTCTGAATTTTGTCCTTATAAGCAACCCAAAGTTGCTCTAAAACCGCAACCGGATATGTTTTTATAAAAAGTGCCTCCTGGGTGTTTTGAGTTTTCAAAAATTCAAAGTTTGTACTTACGTAATTTTTACCATCCCGTTTTGTATACAATGCGACAAAAACTAGCACTAAAAAGGTAAATAGTATTGTTAATAGAAGACTCTTTTTCATATTATATTAAACTTATAGTCCTTACCAAAAAGGCAATAATTATATCGAAACGATACTTATTATATAGTGTTAATAGAATTTTGTAACCTATTTAGAAATTTACTTGGTCGGGGAGACAGGACTCGAACCTGTGACCTCTTCGTCCCAAACGAAGCGCGCTAGCCAACTGCGCTACACCCCGAAAATCTTGTATCTACTTAATTGGCAATCCTATAGTTTTACCGACGTTCTTTAGTACGCCAACCACAATTGACAGGACGAGTTTACAAAAATAGAAAAAAACCTTTAGAATTCGAGACAGAACAAATGCTGCATACTGTTCAGCCTGGTTTTTCTTAACATCCATATCATACTGGTTTTGTACGAAGTTGTCTTGCATTATGAAATTATACGTTAAATGTAGATTTTAAGCATCATATACGTTTATAATATATATGCGTTACAATAACAAAAACGGTCAGTTTGTATGTTGTGTCTAGAAATACCCACAACTGGTGCCTTTTATGCCGCGGTGGCGGAATGGTAGACGCGCTGGACTTAAAATCCAGTTCCTTCACCGGAGTGAGAGTTCGAGTCTCTCCCGCGGCACCAAGGCATGGATTTGCCTCTGTAGCTCAATTGGATAGAGCGTCGGTCTTCGGAACCGCAGGTTGGGGGTTCAAATCCTCTCGGAGGCACCATAATATACATACCATCCGGGTGCATAGCTCAATTGGCAGAGCAACTGGCTCTTAACTAGTAGGTTGCAGGTTCAAGCCCTGCTGCACCCACCAAATTTGCCAAAGATAAATTTTCTGAAACAGTATAATAGTAGATAATGGTCGATTTAACTGCCGAGCAAAAAAAAATAACTGAAAAACTACTTGATTGGATAGAAGTGCTTTCGGAAGAATCGGATGATGACTGGATTGAGCTCGATAAACAATTTATTACTGTCGGCGGTTATGCTGGTACAGGTAAAACTACTCTTATTAGTCACTTTCGAAAAATTCTAAAAGAAAAGCATCCAAAAGTTAAAGTCGCTTTCTGTGCCTATACAGGAAAAGCAACAAGAGTCCTAAAAAATAAACTAGAAGAAGCAGGGTCTATCTATTCAACAGATTCAATCTCAACAATCCACGGTCTTATTTATACTCCAATAGAAGATGATAGAGACCGAATTGTGGGTTGGGAAAGAAAACCAGAAATAAAAGAAGATTTAATAATAATTGATGAGGCTTCAATGGTAGACGAGAATATTTGGAACGACATCACTCAGTACCACATTCCAATTATTGCTATTGGCGATCATGGCCAACTTCCACCTATAAATGGAAATTTTAATTTAATGGAAACTCCTCAATATAAATTAAATGAAATTCATAGACAGGCTAAGGATAATCCAATCATAAAGTTATCAATCCACGCTAGAAATTTTGGACAGGTATTACCCAATGTATACTCTGACACGGTTCTAAAAGTTAAAAGAAGTGATGAAAACTCTGGTTATAAAATCGAAGAGGTTATGGAAAAATATGACCGAGATACTTTAGTTATATGTGGTTACAACCAAACTCGAATTAAACTCAATAAATATATCAGGCAAAAGCTGGGCTTTGAATCAGTCGAACCTATCCGCGGTGATAGAGTTATTTGTCTTAGAAACAATCATGAGGAAGGTATTTATAATGGAATGTTTGGTGAAATCGTAAACATCGAGGATAAAGATGAACGAAGATATAAAGTTGAAATTAGGATAGACGACACAGGAGAAATTTATCTTGGAAATATTCTAAAAGTCCAGTTTAATAATCCACAGTCCATGAATTTTACCGATCAGCGCGTTTTGACGTTGGATTCAGATTTGTTCGATTTCGGTTATGCTGTGACAGTTCATAAAAGTCAGGGAGGTCAAGCAAAACGCGTAATCTTCTTTGAAGAAAAAATGGGCAAAATGCAACCAGATACAAAGCGAAAATGGTTATATACCGCTATCACAAGAGCTCAAGAAGAACTCTATATTATTGAAAGTTAGTTACGTGTTACCATTATTTAATGCAACTTCAGCCTCTTAAAAGAGACGTACTTCCTGAACCACCAAAATCAGTATGGAAATTACTTGGTCCAAGTTTTATTTTACTAGGACTTGGTCTTGGAACCGGAGAATTAATTCTCTGGCCATTTCTTGTTTCTAACTGGGGACTTGGAATTATGTGGGGAGCTGTTCTTGGAATTACCATCCAATATTTCTTAAATATGGAAATTGAAAGATACACACTAGTGAATGGTGAAAGTATTTTTGTGGGATTTGCACGAATTTTTAGATTCTTACCGATGTGGTTTATTGGTTCAACGGTTATTGCTTGGTCTTGGCCAGCATTTTCATCTGCTTCCGCGGCAATATTTTCTCAGTTTGGAATTGTACATACCGAATATATTGCAGTAGGAATGTTAATTCTAGTTGGACTAATTCTAACCTTAGGGCCAGTTCTGTATAAGACTGTAGAGACTGTGGAAAAAGTTTTAATCTGTATTGCAATTCCACTTATCATAATCATTGCCGCGTTAGTTATAGATATATTTGATATTAGGACTCTTTTACTTGGAATTCTGGGAGTAGGTGAAGGATATTATTTTGTTCCGCTAGATACTGATTCAGGAAAAGTCTTTCCTTACATGGCATTTTTAGCAGCATTTGCATATTCAGGAGCAGGAGGAAATCTTCTTTTAGCACAGTCCTTCTATATCAAAGAAAAAGGCTATGGAATGGGCAAGTACTCCGGAAAAATAACTAGCCTGATCACGGGTAAAGCAGAAGAAATCCACCTAGAAGGCACAACTTATAATGTAACTGAAGATGAAAAAAGAAAATTTAAATCATGGTTTGCAATTGCTGGCAAAGAACACTTTATTGTTTTCTGGGGAATGGGTCTTTTAACCATGTTACTACTTGGAACTATTTCTTATGCATCAGTTTATGGAAATCCATCTAATGCTGAAGGAATTAATTTTGTATTTAATCAAGCCAAAGCTATAAATGCAATGTCAGGTGGAATTTTAGGAACGCTATTACTAATCGTTACTTCACTTATGCTTTTTTCGACACAACTTTCTGTAATAGATGGAGCAGGAAGAATTGTTGCCGAAAACGTAGCTCTCGTCGCTAGAGAAAAAATTGGACCAAAGAAAATGCCATATGTTTATTACGCAGCTATATGGATTATTTTAATTTTTGGAATGATGATGCTTTTAGTTGGTGTCAAAGAACCACAATTCTTGATTGTTACTGGCGCTGTGATAAATGCTGTTTGTATGACAGTATTTGCAGGCCTATTAAATAGAACCAACTCACGTCTACTTCATCACAGCGCCCAAGCTAGTGATTTCAGAAAAGCTATAATTACAGCTATCTTTGTAATACTATTGGTTTTTACAAGCTTAGTCCTTGTTGATAGGATTTTTTAATAAATACGCAAGCTGGAAAATAATATTAGCTGGTTTTTACTTCATGAGTAAAGTGCTAAAATTTCACTCAGCAAACTGAGCGGGTATCGTATAGTGGCTATTATACTTCCTTGCCAAGGAAGAGATACGGGTCCGATTCCCGTTACCCGCTCCATACCGGACATATGTCCAGTTTTTTTATTTCTCCCCAATAAATCAATCCTTTCTTGAGTCCGAGCGAGAATTTCTGGTAAAATTCGCCAGCCTGGAAATGTAAATACTGGCAAAGAGAATAGAACCTATGGATGATAATCACATGTATATAACAAAAGAAGAACTTGAGGAATTTAAGCAACTTGCTTTTAAGGAATATGGGATTAAACTCACAGATGAGCAGGCTTACTAACAAGGAAGTGCTTTGTTGAGGTTGATGGATTGCGTGCTTGATAAGACTCTTTAACAGAAAAAAAAAGACGCTGTTCGTAGGACTATTGATAAAAAATAACATGAATATTACTTGGGAAGAACTTCTATTGGAAACATTACCTTTTCGTGAAGAGATCTTAGAGTGGTGTAAAACTCACCCCGAGTTTAAAAAAGGGCTAAAAGTTTTAGCCTCTGAAAGATTTCTCCATTTAGGAACGGTGATGATTTCTTACCCTCCTGGAACAAATGACCAAGTCATTGGCGTGTATGCTTATGATTACAAGCACAATCCTCCGCTGTTTAAACAAGACTTTATCGTAGATGTAAATCAAGCTCACAAAGAATTTGTTCTTTACACAGGATTTCCAAAAGGCACTCAAAGCACTAAATATGTAAAACATATGAATGATTTTTTCTCTAAATACGGAAGAAACGGGAATTATGCTGGTTCACATCACTTAACATTTGATCAGTTGCCTGAAGATCCTGAGATAAGACGAAGAGCTGAAAGAATGATCGAACGCGCAAAGGATTTGCCTGAGGATATTACCAATCCTCCACAACAAATGATGGTGGATTATTTATCAAAAATCAAAGAAGCCAAAAAAGATAAAAGGGCAGAGATTCGAAAGCTTAAAGAAAAATAAAGATAATCTACACCAAGCTGGTTTTCAAACTTACTAAGTTGTAAAATACAACCAATAAATTATGGCAAAACGAACTGTTATTGAAGCAACTTCCCCTCCAAAATTAGTAATGCCGCAAGAAAAGGTAAGGGAATTACTTAACAAGCAATTGGAAAAAGGTAGAGAACTTCAAAATGTTCAAATAAATAGTGAGCAGAGCTATGATTCTGCTGAAGCTTCTAAAGAGAAATGGAAAGACTTTACAGAAGAGATATTACAACGATCATTTGACAATGATTCGATGAGAAAAGAATTCGCTTCTAGCTATGGAGCGATGAGAATGGCTTCAGATCTGTATGACATGATTTCGAATTACAAGAATGATATTGATGCGAAAGTAAATAAATTAGATTCGATAATAGAGAGACTAGATCTAATTCCAGAATTGCTACCGACACTAGGTCCTAGTAATGAAAATCCACAACAAAGCAATGACGTAAGTTCAAAAGAAGTGTTTATTGTTCATGGACATAATCATGAAATGAAAGTTCAAGTTGCACGTTTTATCGAAAGTGTCGGTTTAACTCCAATCATACTTCATGAGCAACCCAATGGAGGCAAAACATTAATCGAGAAGCTTGAGCATCATTCAGCCGTTGGTTTTTGCGTTGTTCTTGTAACAGCAGATGACATGGGCTACGAGGTTGGGCATGAAAAGGATGCAAGACCAAGAGCTAGACAAAACGTGATCGCTGAACTGGGATTTTTTGTAGGGAAGCTTACTAGAAAAAATGTTTCTGTACTTTATGCAGCTGGTGTTGAACTCCCTTCAGATTTTTTTGGCGTTGTTTATATCCCGATAGATAAGGACGAAGGGTGGAAATTGAAACTAGCTAAAGAAATTAAGAATGCTGGTATGCCAATAGATTTGAATCGTGCTCTGTAAGATTCTTACTTTAACTCTAAAAAGCTTTTTATAGCGATGTGGTTCTTTAGTGCAGTGAGTTGTAGAATCAAATTAGGAGCACTCGACTTCCGTAGGTTCGAGCGAAGTTCGGTTACCAGCTCCAAAATTATTTGTGATATTAGTACGAATGTTATATTCTAGTTCAGTATGCTATTTGACTACCCAACTGTACTATCATTTGACGATGTCTTATTAGTACCACAACGAAGCAGAGTTAACTCCAGGTCAGAGGTAGATTTAACAACACACATTACTCCAGATTTTAAATTAGATATTCCGCTTATAACATCCAACATGTCGACCATTACAGGCATAGACATGGTTTTAGAAATGAATCGACTTGGAGGAATGTCAGTTCTACATCGATTCGAATCATTAGATGAACAAATTAAAAAAATAATTTTTCTAAAAAAGAATAATGCAAAATTTGCTGTTTCTTTAGGAATAAAGAGTGACGTTTTAGAAACCGCAAGAAAACTAGTGAATGCTGGTGCATACGTGATTAATATTGACGCTGCACATGGCCACTTAGAAAAAACTCTAAAAACAATAAAGATTCTCAGAGATGAATTTGGAAGCGATGTAATTATATGGGGAGGAATAGCAGCGACATATGAAGCTGCAAGAGATCTATATGCAGCAGGCTCAGATGTTGTAACAGTTGGAGTAGGTGGAGGATCAATCTGTACCACCAGAATTCAAACTGGATGCGGACTTCCGACTTTTACGTCGATAGTTGAGGCGGCAAGGGCCGCAAAAGAATACAATCGTACAGTTATTCCACTCGCTGGCATAGAAAATTCAGGCATGATTGTCAAAGCCCTTGCCGCCGGCGCATGCGCCATAATGGGAGGAAATCTCTTTGCCGGTACAGACGAATGCCCAACTCCAATCGTAGAAATTAATGGCAAAAAATTTAAACAATATAATGGATCAACTTCACTTACGGAAAAATCAAACCATCAGCAAAGCGGTTTAAATAATGAGAAACACTACACTACGCATATCGAAGGAGTTGAAGGATATGTAAGTTATAAAGGACCAGTCTCCAACGTCGTTGAAAATATGTTAGCAGGAGTGAAATCCGGATTATCCTACAGTGGGGCTACTTCTATAAAAGAGTTACAAGAAAAAGCCAAATTCGCTAAGGTCACTCCAGCGGTTCAGAAAGAAAATAACTTCCACGATATTGTTAGAAATATTACTTAAAGGGTGCTAAAATTTCATTCAGTTTATATATCTTTGCGGAAATCGATTAAGCGTTAAACGCTGACGAATACCCAGAGTGTACCCATGAGCGGGTATCGTATAATGGCTATTATGTCACCCTTCCAAGGTGAAGACGCGAGTTCGACTCTCGCTACCCGCTCCATAAAAAAAATGAATAAATATACATTAATTGGTTCAATAACATTTCTTATCGCATTGAGTGAAATAGCTTTTTTACTCTGCTTATGGGTTTTTGTAATGCCAAAAATGTTTGCTATTTATGATTCTTTCAAAGTAGAAATTTCGTATTGGCCATTAACACTTGGAACTGTATTATTAAGTTTTCTAGGACTTGGAGGACTCTTTGTAGCTTATAAACTTTTTTCAAAAGATCAAAATAATAAAAATATATACTTTAACCTTGGAATAATACAGACGATGCTTGTGTTTGTATTGGTAGGTATATTTGCAGCCTTTGTCGTTCACTCAGCGATTTCTCCTATCTATACACTTTCCACTGTTCTTGAACCTAAATAGGAATGATCGAACCCAAACCTGAACCGACGCAAGAAGAACTCCTTTTTAAGTACATTAAGGTGACAAATTGAAGCAACGGCTATATACTCGAAGTATGTTTACACTTCCGGAACTCAAGTACCAATATACTGAGCTAGAACCACATATCGATGCTACTACTATGGAAATTCACCATACAAAGCATCATCAAGCTTACATCACTAAATTGAATGAGGCTATTGATAAACATCCAGAACTCGCAAATAAAACAATTGAAGAATTATTAAGGGATGTCGACACCACCCCAGAAGATATTCAGGCTGCAATTAAAAATCATGGTGGTGGACATCATAATCACTCCTTATTTTGGAATGTAATTGGTCCAAAAGAAACACAACCATCTGATGTATTTCAATCAAAAATAAGTAGCCAGTTTGAATCTTATGAGAAGTTTAAGAGTGAATTTACTGAGAACGCGCTATCCAGATTTGGAAGTGGCTGGTCATGGCTTGTGAAAACATCAGTAGGTGACTTAAAATTATATTCTCTCCCAAACCAAGATTCACCAATTACACTTGGAGATACTCCACTCCTCGGACTAGATGTTTGGGAACATGCTTACTATTTAAATTACCAAAATAGGCGAGCTGACTATGTTAATGCCTTCTGGAATATCGTTAACTGGCCTGAAGTTGAAAAAAATTACTTAAATTAGATCGAAAAATATCTACCTGAATTCACATGAAGACTTTGCCCTGTAACATGTTTTGCATTTATCAAAAATAAAATTAGTTCAGCAATTTCCTTTGGGTCAGAAGGACTTTTTATTGGTAATCTATCGAGAATATCGGGTCTCTCCTTTAAAATATTTTTACCTAGACCAACATCCATAATACCAGGACTAATTACATTCGACCTAATACCTTTATTCGAAAACTCTCTTGCACAAGTTAACATTACCCCCTCAAATGCTCGTTTTGAAGTATGATATGGAACCTCCGATTGAGTTCCACCTTTGGTTGAAACTGAAGATATATAGGTTATTGTATGATTTGATTCTGCCAAATTCGTATTCTTAGATAACCACTTTTTAATTGCAAGTTGAGTAATTGCGAAGTGGCTTAAAAAGTTTGTCTTATATGGAAGATTAAAATCTTGTATGCTTAAATCTAAAAAATCTTTTGCCTCTAGCATTGCATGGGCAAGAACAAGATGATCAAATGAGAGTTGATTAATTGTGGCCAAGGAGTTTTCAAAGTTTGTTAAATTTAAATCAAAGTGAGAAAAGTTTTCATTGGATTTTAATTGAGTACCAGCCTTACCAATTGAAATAACTTTATAATTTTTATCCAATAGGGTTGAACAAACAATGGTGCCTAATCCACCATTTCCACCAGTAACAAGTACGGTTTCTTGCATACTAATATACTATACCTATGTATTATGTATGTGAAGAATATCTATTCAGTAGCTGATGTTTTTTTTACTTCAACATCCAATATTTTTACTGGATTAACTGGAGTCGACATCTCACGCATCATGTTAGCTTTAACAGGTGCAGTGGCAATTTTATCTACAACATCTAATCCACCAACAACACTTCCGAAAATCACATAATCTTTTGGTAATGGGTTATCGGCATGCATGATAAAGAATTGACTTCCATTTGTATCGGGACCGGAATTCGCCATCGCTACAGTTCCTCTTGTATATTCTCCAACAAAAACCTCATCATCAAATTTATATGCAGGACCTCCAGTTCCATCTCCTTTTGGATCACCTGATTGAATCATAAATCCATCAATTACTCGATGAAAAATCACATCATTATAAAAACCCAATTCAGCAAGTGATACAAAATTATTTGCCGTAAGTGGCGTTTCTTTTTCATTTACATCGATTGTTATGTCTCCTTCAGTCGTTTTTAATACTACCTGGTAATTTGTATTACTTTCCAACTCAGTTGTTGGTTTCGATAGGTTTAATTTTTCTTCTAGTGACATCTTTACGTTTGCCATTTTTGTATCCTTTTGTGGAGTTTCAGTAGGTTTTGCAACTGACCCTGTATCATCCTGTGGGAGAGACAAGGAAGTATTTTCATCAGAATCATAGCCAAAATCACCAGTTATCTTTGCCTCATTTGATTTTTGATTCTTAGTAGATAGGTAGACAAGACCTAAAAATCCTACAACTAATATAACTACTAATACTAACGCTATTGTTTGATTTTTTTCCATAAGGACTTTTTAACACATGCGGAATTTAATATCTATAATCCAATAAATTTTGATAGTATAATGTGAGGTGTGACATTTGGGTCAATAGCTCAGTTGGTTAGAGCGCTTCGTTTACATCGAAGAGGTCCTAGGTTCGAGTCCTAGTTGACCCACCACATTATAAATGGGAGGATGTCTTTAAACATCTTGCCCATGGAATCAAAAGTAAATCTCCAGAAATTAAAAGAAAACACTATTAAAGTATTCAATGACTGTTTACTACCAAATGGATGCTTAGTAGCCGCGCCATCGCATATGCCATATTATCCATCTCATGCAAAAAGCTATTTGTATAGCTGGCCTGGCAGAGATAATGGATTTAATCTTCTTGCGATGGCGCACATTGGTTTCGACAAATACGAACCAGTTTTAACTTGGCTTTGGGAAAGAGCCGAAGATTTCCAGATTGCTATCGAGCCACACCATCCCGGATTAATCCATCGCAGTTATTATCCAAACGGAACAATTAGAGAATATCAATTTCAACCAGATCAAGGCGCTACTTTAATATGGAGCATTGATGAAAAAAACAAACTATTTAATAAATCACCAAGTAGACTTGAAACAAAAATTATTAGAGCTTTAGCTGAGGCTTATAGAACAATATGGAGTGAAAATAAGTTCACGCTTAACATCGAAGACATCTGGGAAGAAAGAGAACTGGCCATAGACCATGGAAATTTCACTTATTCACTCTCCGTTTGTGCAATTGCAATGGAACGAGCCGCCGCAATTCTAAATGATACCACCTATTTATCGATTTCAATTCAAATGAAAAATCTCATTTTAGAGGATATTGGAAAAATTCAAAATAAACATATTCCAAGACATTTTGGTGGAATGCTTGGAAAGGATTTTACAACAGACGGATCACTAAGTGGCTTAATTTGGCCCTTTAATATTGGCTTCGATTCAAAAATACTTCAGAAAACAGTAAAAAGGATTGAAGCTAGAATTACCGATGAAACAGGAGTATATAGATATCACAATGATCAATATGAAGGTGGAATTAGTATTAGAAAACCAGATATTCCAGCAGGATCTTGGCCTTTGTTAACCTTCTGGCTATCAATTGCCCACAATGAACTAGGAAACAAAGAAAAAGCTCTCCAGTATTTCGAATTACCATTTAAATATATAAAAGATGACTATTTAATAGGAGAACAACTTTTTGTTAATAATAATTCTTGGGAAGGAATAAAACCGCTATTATGGAGCCACTCCATGGCAATTTTTGCTGCGAAAAGACTTGGTTTGCTATCGTAATAAGTTCATTATCTGATAAAATCTAATCAGTTCAAAAAGGGATCCGACCTTTAAGCAGAGCGTACCCTATTTAAGCCGAGGTGGTGGAATGGCAGACACGCAGCCTTGAGGTGGCTGTACCGCAAGGTGTGGAGGTTCAAGTCCTCTTCTCGGCACCAAAAAATAGAAAGCGATTAGGTTTGCACATCGTTAAATTTGAAGGGGGTGAGAACGAAATGGAAATCGAAGAAATTAGCGTTGATAGTGACAACGTTAGTGGCTTGCTGATCCCCGAGGCGGATACCCTATACAGGGAAGCTTATATGAATCCTATTAGGTCAAAAATGGATGAAAATATCGGAAATTATTGTGATGAACTGAGTTATTTGGAGTATCTTAGGAGAATTGCAGGAAGGCAAACTGGCACCAGAAATATCTGTGAGACATCAACAACAGAAGATTACTCTGCTTCAAGACAACAACCAATAGAAGCAGATTCCAAAAATACTGGGGGAATCGTCCCTATAGTCAGGAGCCATCTGTATCCGTAAATTAGGTAGAGGTAGGAAAGAAAATTAAATAACTATTATTAATCATTATTGTGGTTATTGTTGAAGTTGTGGAGATAAGATAAAAAATAAACCGAACGATGGAATTCATAAATATTCTGCCGTCAAAAGAAAGTTAAATTGCAACAAGATTATCTTTTAAAAAGCCCTATGTTTCTGCTAAAATTCTACGTGCTAAGCTTTTAGTATAGTAATAAGCACGCCGAGATGGATTTCGCGAAACCTTTAGCGCACCATCGAGGTATGAGCCGAGATGGTGGAATTGGCAGACACGCATGCCTTAGGAGCATGTCACCTTAATCGGTGGTGGAGGTTCAAGTCCTCTTCTCGGCACCATAGAGCTTTCATCAAGCTCGAATCGTAAACATGCTCTTGTAGCTCAGTTGGATAGAGCGACTGCCTTCTAAGCAGTAGGTCATAGGTTCGAATCCTATCAAGGGCACCATTAATATATGAAAGTAATTAAAGATAAATTATCTGAACTAGATTTAAATCCTTCAAATACAGTTGTCATTGGATCGGGAATTTTAAATGCATTAGATATTAGAGAGAGTGCTGATATTGATGTCGTAGTAACTCTTGATAAATATAACGAACTTTCAAAAAATCCTCGTTTCATAAAAAAACAAAAGCAAGCTGATGTTGTATTCGAAGTCTTAACAGATGAAAATTTTGAAATTCAAAACAGTTGGAATGTAATTAACAAAAAATATAATTTTCAAGATATTTTAGAACATTCAATTGTAATAAATGATATTCGTTACATTACAATTGAATTCCTATTAGAGGTGAAACAAAGTTGGGTAAATAATAATTTTGCTCGTCCAAAAGATATCGATGATATAAGCTTAATCGAGAATTATATGACCACTCATAGCAATCATTAAATAGAACCATGACATTTGCACCCCCTATATCATTTTGCTACACTCATTTTGATGGAAATTGAATCGAAACATAAAGTATTTTTTCTCCCATTTATTTACTACTACACGCTTTCTATTGCTGTACTTTTAGTGGGAGTTTATTTGTTAGCGAAACTTCCAGATACAAATTCTAGATTAACTTTTGCACAATCCGAAAATGTAGTTGAAGAATCTCAAATACAAATTGATTTATCATCATCAACACATGAAGGAACTTTCGTAACTGAATTAACCGTTGATGAAAATGGTAGACCTTGTGATTTAAAAATTGCAAAACAAATTGATACGTATTTTGGAAATATTAATGCACCACTAGAAGGTAATGGATGCGACTTCGTATTCCACGCAAAAGAAAACGGACTTAATCCATATCTTGTAGCTGCAATTGGAATGTGTGAAAGCACCGGTGGAAAAGTTACACCACAATTTGGTGGACAGGAATCTTACAACGCATGGGGGTGGGCAGTAATGGATAGCAACGACACAACCAAAGAGGTTAATGGATACGGTTGCAGTAGTTGGGAAGAATGCATTGGCAGAGTTACAAGAGGTATAGCACGTAAAAAAGATAAAGGTTTAGACCCCGTTGATATCGTCAAATGGTATACACCAGCTTCAGTTGAAAAAGCAAATGGCGTAGCAGAGGAATCTCCTTGGGTAAAATGTGTTACCAGTACAATTTCCAAAATCCAAGCCTTATAATATACAAAGGTTACGACCTTTAATCAGAGCGGACCCTATTTAGCCGAGGTGGTGAAACTGGCAGACACGCTGTCTTCAGAAGGCAGTGCCGCAAGGCTTGGAGGTTCAAATCCTCTTCTCGGCACCATTAAATTAAATAACATCTTTTACTATCTACGAGTTTATCTGCTAAAATACATGGGTGAAAAAACGAACAATTATAATCATTTCAGCAGTAATTTTAGTACTAGGAGGAGTTGGCTACTGGTATTTTACTAAACCAAAAGTCCAAAACGTTGAACAAGTATTCATTGAAAGAAACGAAGTGGAACGTACTGTTTCAGCTTCAGGATCAATGAAATCCAATAATCAAGCTAATTTATCATTTCAAGCATCAGGTATTATTACTAGTTTAGCAGCTGAAGAAGGAATGAAAGTTGAAAAAGGAAAACTCCTTGCTTCAATAAATACTTCAACCCAATCACAATCAGCAAAAGCATATAAAGATGCAAGAGACATTGCTCTGAGAGATCGAGAATTATTCATAGAACAATTTGCAGACAATAAAGACGCGGCTGGTGGGGAAGCGGAATACGAAATTAAATTTCGAAGAATAGATGAACAAGTCAGTCAAGCAGAAGCCGCTTACAGGTCACAATTAAATTTACTTCCAAATTATTATATTTATGCTCCGTTTGATGGCACAATAATAAATTCAGATAAAAAAGTAGGCGAGACAGCAACCGCTAGCGAAATAATTGTCACCCTCGCAGAATTATCAAATCTCTATTTCGAAATTGAATTAGATCAGGAGGATTATGAATACGTAAAATTAGATCAATCTGTAAACATAACATTTGATGCGTTTCCTAACGATATATTTACCGGAAAAATTATCGAAGTACCCGAATATGTAAGACTCACTGGAACATCCGGTGTACTTCGTATAAAGATATCTGTTGATCAAATTGATGCTAATCCAATCCTACTTGGAATGACCGGAGATGTTGATATCGTCGTTGCAAAAACAGATTCAGTAGACACCTTAATTTTTGATGAAGTTATTGAGGAAAATAATAATTACTTTGTTTGGATCATCGAGGATGGAAAATTAAAAAAACTTCCAATTGAAATCGGGTTAGAGGGTGACATTTATACTGAAATAAAAACAGATATAAACAATTACACCATTGTGATTCCTTCAACTTCAGATCAAGAATTAGTAGAAGGTGAAAATGCAAAAGTAATAACAACACCATAGCCATGAAAAATGAAAAAAAGAAAATCGTTCTTTCAGCAAAAGGAATATACAAATCATATAAACTCGGAGGTGATACGATTAACGCTTTACAAAATGTCTCTTTGGACATAAGGGATGGAGAATTCGTTGCAATAACAGGCAAATCTGGGTCAGGCAAATCCACCTTAATGCATCTTATCGGCCTACTTGATACACCA
Source organism: uncultured Candidatus Saccharibacteria bacterium (assembly GCA_964370865.1). Taxonomy (GTDB): domain Bacteria; phylum Patescibacteriota; class WWE3; order 2-01-FULL-39-13; family 2-01-FULL-39-13; genus JAUPVU01. Next base: position 75,891 of record CAYJKF010000003.1, read on the forward strand.
TCGAAAGGACAAATTTTCTTAAATGGAATTGAGACGAGTTTGATGGACGAAAAACATCTTGCCAAAATTCGCAATAAAGAAATTGGTTTCGTATTTCAATCTTTTAATTTATTACAACGGACGTCTGCAATTGATAATGTAATTCTTCCACTTAAATATAGTCATACTCCCAGTGCGCATTGGAATGAGAAAGCCGAGAAGATGTTGGAATTAGTCGGTCTTGGCGATCGGAAAAATAATAAGTCTAATGAACTTTCTGGTGGACAAAAACAAAGAGTTGCAATTGCTAGAGCACTTATAAACGATCCTGCAATTATTCTAGCCGATGAACCAACTGGAAATTTAGATTCTAAAACTGGTGAAGAAATAATAAAACTATTTCACAAACTAAATGAGCAAGGGAAAACAATTATTATAGTAACTCATGATGATGAACTAGCGAGTGAAGCAAAACGAAAGATAGTTATTAAAGATGGAGAAATTGTAGATGATTAATATTTCTGAAACTTTTAGAAGTGCTGTAATAGCCTTAAATAGTAATAAAATTAGATCAGGTTTAACCATGCTAGGCGTAATTATCGGAGTGGCTTCAGTACTCCTATTAATCAGTTTAGGAAGAGGAATCCAAAACTATATAACGGATCAATTTGAGGCATTAGGTTCTAATTTATTGTTTATTTCCCCTGGTCAATCAGATTTTGCTAGCGATCCCGCCGCTCAATTTTCTAGAAATAAATTAGGTGAAAAGCATGTGGATTTGATTGAAAGATACGCCTCCGACTTTATCCTCGATGTAACTCCATATATCACAGCAAGCGTTGGAGTTAAATATAAAACAAATACCTTCACTGCAATTGTTAACGCTCTTAACGAAAGAGGCTTTGAAATTTTCAACTTTGAGATAGACGAAGGAAGATATTTTACACAAAATGAAGTACGGTCTAAATCAAAAATTGTAATACTTGGTAAGGATGTAGTTGATGAATTATTCCCAACACAAAACCCGATTGGTCAAAGAATTAAATTGGATACCGGTGAAACACTTAATGTTATCGGAACTATGAAACCAAAAGGTCAGAATTTTGACAACGCGATTATTATGCCATATTCAACAGCAATGGACATTTTTGAAATCGAAAACTTTTCCAGCATTGCTGCAAAGGCAAATCCTAGTCTAGATATAAATAAGGCAACACGAAAAATAGAATTGGCGGTGATGAGAGATTTAGAAGATGACGAATTTTCTGTTCAATCTCAACAAGATATTCTCTCCTCAATTCAAAGCATTTTACAAGTTTTAACAATTGGTCTTGGAGCAATCGCAGCTATATCCTTAGTAGTCGGCGGTATAGGAATTATGAACATTATGCTTGTATCCGTAACCGAACGTACTAGAGAAATCGGTCTAAGAAAGGCAATTGGTGCATCACCTGCTGATATTGCCTCGCAGTTTTTAATTGAGTCAGTTCTACTTAGTATGGGTGGAGGTGTAATTGGAATTATAATTGGCTGGCTTGGATCCCTAGTTGGTAGAGCTTTTATAAGAACAGAAGTACCAATTTGGGCAATTATGCTAGCCTTTTCATTTGCAGCATTTGTCGGTATAATCTTTGGGACGTATCCAGCCATCAAGGCAAGTAAAAAAGATCCAATCGAGGCTTTAAGATACGAATAAAATTATGAAAATTACAGTAAACAAAGAACCAAAAAATACATATAAAATAGAAGTAATCGTCCCTAAAGAAAAAGTCGCTGAATACCTCGAGGAGGCATTGCACCATGAAGCTGAAAATGTCGAAGTTAAAGGATTTAGAAAAGGTAAGGCACCTATTAATTTGGTTAAAGAGCAATTAGGAATTGATAAACTTCGTAGCCATGCTTTAAATCATTTGCTTCCAGAAATTTATAAGCAAATCATTAATGAAAATAAAATAAATCCAATAATAAATCCGAGATTTGATCTTAAGAAATTTGTAGAGAATGAAGACTTAGAGCTGATGGTAGTTTTAGTCGAAAGACCTGAAATCAAAATTAATGATTATATTTCTGGCTTAAAGAAGAAATATTCAGAGAAAAAAGAAGATTTAACAAATGAAGAAGTGGTTGAGGTAATTTTAAACAACTCAACTGTTGATGTCTCAAATGTTCTTATCGAAGAAGAAACAGATCGAATGATGTCCTCACTTCTAGAACAAACAGAAAAGATGGGAATTACTTTAGATAAATATTTAGAAGCCGTTAAAAAATCACCAGAAGAAGTAAGAGCCGAATATATTGAGATTGCAGAAAAATCCCTAAGAGGCGACTTTGCTTTAACTGAAATCGCTATTAAAGAAGGCTATACAGTTAGCGACGAAGAAATTGAAGAAACAATCAAAGCTGTCCCAGATGATAATAGCCGAGAAGAACTTCGAAAACCTGAGCAAAAATATTATATAAAAGCAGTATTAACAAAAGGTAAGACACTTGCGAAATTAGCGGAAATTGCTAAAAATATAGAAAATAATTCTAAAAAGGAGGAAAAATAATGAGCATTTTAGTACCAGTTGTTGTCGAAAAAGATCCCAGCGGTTACGAAAGATCATATGATATCTATTCCAGATTACTTAAAGAGAGAATTGTATTCTTAACGGGCCCAATCGATATGGATGTTGCAAATACTGTTATTGCACAGCTTCTGTTTTTGCAAGCAGAAGATCCAAAAAAAGATATTAGCATGTATATAAATTCCCCAGGAGGTCAAGTTTACAGCGGAATGGCTATCTACGACACAATGAAACACATTAAAAATGATATTTCTACTATTTGCGTCGGATTAGCAGCTTCAGCAGCATCAGTGCTTTTAGCTGGTGGAACAAAGGGAAAACGATTCATCTTGCCACATTCGGCAGTCATGATTCACCAACCAAGCGGTGGAGTTGATGGCCAAGCTACCGATATTGAAATAACAGCAAAAGAAATTTTAAGACTTAGAAAAGAATTATACGAAGTTTTATCAAAAGACACAGGTAAACCTGTTAAGACAATAGAAAAAGATGCCGAGCGCGATTTCTTTATGGATCCACAGGCAGCACTTGACTACGGAATTGTAGATAAAATCCTAAAATAGTAGCTGCAGGAACAGTCTTCTGCATTAAATTATTGAAGAAAGCCTTGAATTATAGGATAATTCGAATATTGGGTCGTTAGCTCAGTTGGTTAGAGCGTTACATTGACATTGTAAAGGTCGGTGGTTCGAGTCCACCACGACCCACCATGAAAAAATTTTGCTTTTAAACAATTCCTTGCATTAACCTATAGCATTCCTGAAGAGTTGCTGATATAATTTTCGGCAATTCTAGCATCGCGCTATGAATTCGCACAATATAAACAGAAGAGAACAGGAGAAAAACATGAACGACCAACAGAGTAAGGCCTGGAATTACGCACTGAGTAAGTGGGAGAAAGCAGAAAATCAGCCAAATCCTCATATCGCCAAAAGCGATTACAACGACTCACTCGCGTATTTTGCAATTGCTGCTGGTTCTAACGAAGTACCGGTGCTCGAGGTGGCATCACAGTTCTGTTACGACTACTGCGTATTCTTGGCACAAAACATCAAGAACTACAAAGATGCGGAGAAGGTTCACAAGAGTGGCGAACAATTTGCCAACAAAGCACTAGCTTTGGACACAAACTCCTTCGGTGCAAGGTGGTTTTTTGTTCTATCAGCTACAGATGCTCTGGGTGAAAAACCTAGCGCTGGAAATACCATCTTTGGTGGAAATGGAGGTTGGGCTGAGAAGCTAGGCAGAGCGGTCGGAGAACAAGGGGCATACTCTTCAGCTAAATCTAAGTTCTTGAGGAGCGTAGCTGCTCTAGTTGACGCGTACGCGGTCAAAGTGAGAGAGGGGATTGCTATCGAAGATGTCATCAGAATGACGGAACAGTTGAAAACACTTGTTGCGGTGGTCGATGGACACAACATCGATTTCTCTGAGGTGTACAAGGCCATTAGCGCAGTTGATATTAACATCCTACGCTACTATTCACCCGACGAAGAACTAGAAAATCTGGTGAATACTCTAGTGGAACTAAAGGATGACGCAGAAGCCGCGCTTTTTCTACTTCAACAAAGGAGGTAGTGCACCATGTCAGTAAAGATCGCCGTAACTGATCGTAACAGCAAACCGGTTGCAAATGTGAATGTCCGTGTTTCCTGGAAACAAGGCGGAAGTTCCAATGCAACAACCGGTAACCAAGGTCTTGCAGACTTGGGATGTAGTGGAGGTGAGATTCGGAGTATCACAATATACGGCAAGGAAGTGCTTGGTTATACCCTTCGTGTAAATGACGAAGCGACAGTTCAAGTAACCTACAACAAGTAGAGGAGGAAAGATGAATATCTTATGGACCGAGACACTCTGGGTCAACGGAATACGTCTTGCGGCTGCTACATTGTTCTGGTTTGTCGTGATGCTTTTTGTGGGGGAGGATGTTACCACCGCTTTTGGTTTACCAGTGATGTACCTTATCGTAGCACCAATCGCTTTGGTTCTAAACAAGATTTCCGTGTTTTTCGGAGGATTCTTCAGCCTCATGGCGCTGATTACGATTCTCCCCGGAGACCCACTAGTATTTCTTCTAAAGCTTGTTGCCCCACAGGCAGTACCCATGGCGGTTTACAACCCAATAAACATGGCGTTCTTCCTGTACGTTAAGGCTGCATAGCTTCTCTTCACACAGTACATAGGGTACACGACATTTGATGATTCATTCATCACTATAAATGTCGTGTACCCTAGAAGTTTCATTACAAATTTCCTATCTGCTAGAATTTAATCTATATGTTACAAATCAAAACCGTTGTACTGATTTTCGTTAGCACTTTTTTCGCTTGTCTATCCGCCTACTATTCATCAACAGTTATTTTTAATTTTTTGTCCGAAGGATTAGCATTTGCGTGGGTTTTTCTATTTTACTTGTTTTTCATATCATTATTTTTATTCTTTCACTATCTCATACTAGCCACACATGAAGACAAGAAAACTTATATTAGCTATTACCTGATTCTTATAGTATCTGTGATTACTACAATCGCCATACAAGAAAACAGGCTAAGCCCAATTGTTCTAATCTTAAATACATTAGTATTATTGTTAACATTGATTTTAGTTCAAATTAAATTTCGAACAGAATACAAGAACTTAATAAAGGTAAATCTATCTATCGCTTCTAGCTCGGTTACTTATTTAATCCTAACAATTGCATTATTAACATCATTAAATTTCTATCATGTGGGGATGCAAGGCGACACTAAAGATGAAATATATTCAGATTTCAAAGAGTATATTTTTAAACAAATAGAAACAACAACTCAAACTTATTTAAATAAAACTGCTGGAGGAAACATTGGGGCATTATCACAATCAAAACTCATCAGTCAGCAAGTTGAACAAACCGCCGAAATTACATTAGATAGATACTCGCCTTATTTTCTAATTTTCTCATCAGGAATAATTTTTATAACGATACTTTCAATTGGTCCTTTCTTAAGACTTTTAATTTGGATATTGGATTTAACATTGCTTAAAGTTTTGGAGAAAATTGGCTTTGTGAAAAATATTAAAATTACAGTTGAGGCCGAAAGATTTTCGTTGTAGTATCTCGATATGATAAATGCGTTAAATAAACTAAAAGAAGAAATATGCAAAACACTTCCAATTTCTTCCATGAGTGATGAGGATTGGGACACATTCCGAAAAAACACTACAGTAGCACTTATGGCTGGAGGTGATAGCAGCAGATTCAAATCAGTTCCTGGTTCAGAAAATACTAATAAAAACTCATTCAAACTTCCAAATGATGACACGATGATAGAAATGACTATCCGAATGTATAAGGATGCAGGAATAACAGATTTTGTTGCACTCGTTTTTCATCAAGCGGAAACCATCGAAAATTTACTTGGAAACGGCTCATCAATTGGAGTAAAAATTAGGTATAGCCATGATCCTGAAAGACCAGTTGATAAAGGTGGCGCGATATTAAATGCTATAAAGAATGGCTCAATTAATCCTAGTCGAAATTTAATAGTACATAACCCAGACGATGTAATACTAAACTCGACAAAAGAATTTCCAAAGCTAATCGCAAGTGGACACTCCAACGGTGTAAAACAAGGAGGAGAATTGACCGTGGTAATCGTTAAAGAAACACCATATTCATACACCGGAATGTCTATCAACCAAAACCGAGTAACAAATATTGAGCAGTACCCTCTAATCCCTGTGCCTACACACATAGGGGTTACGGTTTTCTCGCCAAATGCATTAAAACGCTTACTTGCAGACTTCGAAAATGTAGAGAAATTCAATTATGAAACAGCATTATTCCCTGTATTAGCAAATGAACAAAAACTATTTTCAGTGAGTATACCGACTGAAGACTGGCTGGCAGTAAATAATTTGAAAGCATATACAACATTATTAAAGCGTCTTGGTTTACAATAGAGATATGAATGAAGATAAATTTATAAAAATAATATATGCAATGTTTGGAACTTGGTGGTCGGTAGTAGTTCACACCTTATTCTTTATACTTCTACTCTTACGCAGAGATATGCTACTTTTTACCACAATCGTTTCAATTGAAGCCATTTATATCGGTATTTTTATTTTAATGGCCGCTAATAGAGAAGAAACAGTAAAAATGAAGCAAAACCAGGCAATGCGTAAATCAGACCGCGCTCTGGTTAATAAAGATGTTAATATAAGCGAAGAAATGAGGACTGAGGTTGATGAAATAAAAAGAGACCTCGAATTATTAGTCAATAAGTATAAAAAATAATGGATACAAATAAAGAAAATCTACTTAAAATAAGGCACTCCGCAGAACATGTATTAATGCACGCAATGAGAGATTTAGGATTGCAATTCTTGATGGCCATGGGACCTGCAACTGACAGTGGTTTCTATTTTGATTTTGAATTACTCGATGGCAATCTATCTGAATCAGATTTTCCTAGAATAGAAGCAAAAATGAATGAAATTATTAAGAAAGATCTCCCTATTATCGGTGAAGAAGTCGATGAAAAAACAGCTAGAGAACTATTTTCCACGAATCCATATAAACAGGAATGGCTTGATGAATTAAAAAACAAAGGTGAAAAGATTACAGTTTATTGGACAGGTAAACCACATGAAATGTCCT
>CAYJKF010000003.1:83181-150934 GCA_964370865.1 uncultured Candidatus Saccharibacteria bacterium
AACAAAGGTGAAAAGATTACAGTTTATTGGACAGGTAAACCACATGAAATGTCCTCCTTTGTTGATTTATGCAAAGGTCCACACGTAAAATCGACGGGTGAAATTGGAGTTATTAAATTACTTTCTACTGCTGGTGCATATTGGCGTGGTAATGAAAAAAACAAAATGTTAACGAGAATTTATGGAACGGCATTTAGTACCCAATCGGAACTAGATACTCATCGAGGGGAAATTGAGAAACGTAGACAAAATGACCACAGAATACTTGGCCAAAAATTAGACCTTTTTACCTTTTCCGACCTGGTTGGAAAAGGATTAGTAATGTACACTCCAAATGGAACAATAATTAAGAATCAGCTAAAAGAGGCTTTAGTTAAAATAAGTAGAAAGTACGGCGTACAAGAGGTGGATATTCCACATATGGCAAAAATAGATTTGTATAAAATATCAGGCCATGCCGATAAATTCTCTGAAGAACTATTTAGGGTAACTAGCCATTTTGATGAGGAATTTGTCTTAAAACCAGTTAATTGTCCTCACCACACTCAAATTTATGCATCTAGACCAAGAAGTTACAAGGATTTACCGATTAGATATATAGAATCTACCCAGCAACATAGGGATGAAAAACCCGGCGCGATGAGTGGGTTAAATAGAACCAGATCCTTTGAAATTGATGATGGTCATACTTTCTGTACTCCAGAACAAATTAAACAAGAAGCAATAAATACAATAAAAATAATTGAAGAGTTCTATACCTCTCTTGGAATGTGGGGAAATCACTGGATTTCCCTTTCATTGAGAGATTCTTCTACACCAGAAAAATACATCGGCGATAACAATGACTGGGTTACAGCCGAAACATTACTTCGAGAAATTAACGACGAACTTAATCTTAATGCAAAAATTATGGAAGGTGAAGCCGCATTATACGGGCCAAAAATAGATTTTATGCTAAAAGATGCTCTTGGAAATGATAGACAGCTGGGGACGGTTCAAATTGATTTTGCGATGCCGAAACGCTTCAACTTAGAGTATATAGCTGAAGATGGCACAGAGAAAACACCAGTGATGTTACATAGAGCAATACTCGGCTCATATGGACGATTTATAGCGAATTTATTAGAAAGTACTGGCGGAGCCTTTCCTGTATGGTTAGCACCTGTGCAGGTCGTTATAATTCCAATCTCTGAAAAAACTCACGATTATGCCAAAGAGGTAGCACAAGCCTTATTTAATGATGAAATCAGATACGAAATTGATGATAAAGACGAAACAATGGGTAATAAGATTCGCAAGGCGCAAGAGCTCAAAATTCCTTATATGATTATTCTAGGCGAAAAAGAATCAGCAGCACAAAACATATCCGTCAGAAATCGCGAAGGTAAGCAACAATTTGGTATAACTTTAACTAGCTTTACGGATCAGCTTAAAAATACTATAATATCCAAGTCACAAAACCTATAAATGTCTAGAATAAATAACCAAATCAACGTAGCAACAGTCAGAGTCATAGATGAAGACGGCCAAAATATAGGAATACTGCCAATAAGTGAAGCCTTGAGATTATCCACAGAAAGGGGAGTGGATTTAGTAGAAATAACACCTGGGGCAAAGCCTCCGGTCTGTAAACTACAAGATTACAACAAGTACCTATACGATCAAAAGGTTAAGACAAAAAAGGCAAAAGGAAAGAAATCTGAACTTAAAGAGTTCGTTTTCGGTCCTCATATAGGAGAAGGAGATCTTCGAATAAGAATAGACAGGGGAATAAAATTCCTAGAAGATGGAAATTTAGTTAAATATACGGTTCAATTTAAGGGTAGAGAAATAATGTACCCAGAAATTGGTGAAACGAAGCTTAAAATTGTAGAATCCGAGCTCACAGAGATCGCCCGAGTGGAAAATCCACTAAAACTTACTGGAAAGCTTTTAACAATAACGTTTGTTGCAAAAAAGTCAAAATAATTTAGAATATTACCTATGCCAAAAGCCAAGAGTAGAAAAATTGTAATGAAAAGGTTCAAAATTACAGGAAAAGGTAAGCTTAGAAAGAAGCACTGTAATATATCACATCTTAATAGAAGAGATGATTCTTCGACCAAATCAAGAAAAAAACACACCTCAACTGTGTCTAAAGGATTTGCAAAAAAGATTAAATTAATGATTATTAGTTAAGTAAAATATGTCACGATCAAAAACAGGAGTCGTAAGACGAAAAAAACATCAGAAGGTTCTTAGCCAAACAAAAGGATACTGGGGATCTAGAAGTAAGCTATATAGAAGAGCTAACGAAGCATTCTTAAAGGCTGGGGAATACGCATTTAATGGGCGTAAACAAAAGAAAAGAGATATGAAATCTCTTTGGATTATAAGATTAAATGCAGCTTTAAGAGCCGAGGGAATAAATTATTCTCAATTCATAAACCTAACAAAAAAATTTGGACTACAATTAGATAGAAAAGTATTATCTGAAATGGCAGCAGCCCATCCAGAAACTTTCAAATTGGTCCTTAACAAAGTTAGGGAAAATTAACTACAATACTACTAATGGATGAATTGAAGAAGGTTCTACGTGAATCTACAGAAAGAATTAAGTTTTCATTTAATGACGACATTGAGTCCATGAATTTGGATTCAATCTACATCAAATACCTTGGAAAGAACGGTGAAATCAACAAATTAATCAGACAAATCAGAGAAGAAGCTAAAGAAGAAGGTACTGATTTACTTCGTGAAATCAACAAAATTAAAGCTAGTATTAGCGAAGATATCCAAGTCGCAAAAGAAAAAGCCAAAGAACAAGAATTATCTACAGAAAATGTAGACTTAACAATACCAGTAAAACCAAGTCCTTTAGGAAGCCTTCATCCCGTCTCACTTGTGACTGAACAACTCTATCAATTTTTTCATTATTACGGTTTTTCTGTGTTTGAAGGACCTGAAATCGAAGATGACGAACACAATTTTGAAATGCTAGGTGTAGGTAAAGACCATCCAGCCCGAGACTTGCAAGACACTTTTTATTTACTTCAACCAGATAAATTATTAAGGACACAGACATCCAGTATAGAATCCAGACAACTAAAAGAGCAGAAACCACCGATTCGATTCGTTAGCGCTGGAAAAGCCTATCGAAATGAAACTGCGAATAAAAGTAACACAAGCTACTTCGATCAATTTCAAGGCGTCTATGTAGATAAAAATGTGGATTTAGGACACCTTAAATGGATGTTCACTAAATCACTTAAATTTGTTTTAGGTGAGGAGACTGAAATTAGATTCAGATCTAAATTTTACCCTGAAGTTGAACCAGGAATGAGCCCAGACATTAAATGTAGGTTTTGTGACGGGGTCGGATGTGAAATATGCAAATATAGAGGCTGGATAGAAATCGCTGGTGGAGGAATGATACATTCTAAAACTTTAGAAATGGCAGGAATCGATTCCAATATGTATTCAGGTTTTGCTTTTGGGTGGGGCCTTGACCGAATAGTTATGTCTAAATATGGCATACGAGATATGCGATTATTATTTAATGGAAGCATAGTTTATCAATAGAATATGAAAGTCCCACTAAACTGGTTATCAGACTACATAAAATTAAATCACACGCCTGAAGAATTCGGCAAAATAATGACTGACCTTGAGTTTATGCAAGATGGTCCGATTGTTGAGGTAAATGGTCAAAAAGTTATAGAAATAGAAGTTAGGCAAAATAGACCTGATTTACTTTCAATAATTGGCGTCGCAAGAGAATACGCAGCATACATTGATTCCAATATTACTGAAGCTAAAAAACTCGAAAATAGCGAAATTAAAGTTGAATGGGGCAGTCCAGATCAAAATCTTAAAGTTGACGAGCCAGAAATCGTAAAAAGATTTTGTTCGGTAGAACTTAGTAATGTTAAGATTAAACAGTCACCTAATTGGCTTCGAAATAATCTAGAAGCCTACGGTATTAATACTATTAACAATGTCGTCGATATAACGAATTACGTAATGCTTGAATATGGAATGCCATTGCATGCTTTTGACTTCAATAAATTGACTAAAAAGGATGGCTCACCATTATTAACCTTACGACTAGCTACTAATGGGGAAGTATTCAAAACTTGGCAAAATACATCCTTAAAGCTCTCAGAGGACGATTTAGTAATTTCGGATAACGAGAAACCAGTAGCCCTAGCCGGAATAATAGGGGGTGCGAACTCAGATATCGACGAACAAACTACACATATAATTCTCGAATCAGCTTGCTACAACCAAGCAGTTATTAGAAAGACCTCACAAAAACATGGAATTAGAACAGAAGCATCAAGTAGACATGAAAAATTTCTGAATCCTTCAATGGTAACAGCGGCTATTCTTCGTGCTTTATACCTATTAACCGACTTGACTGAAGCTAAAATAGTAGCAATCGAAGACCATAATATAAATGAAAATCAAGAAAAAAGAATAATTGAGTTTAATACAAATGAAATAACTAGGTTAGGTGGTGTGGAACTCGATATAGATTTAACCATCTCCTTATTAAGAAGATTTGGGTTTCAGGTAATAGACCATATTCAAGAAATCGGAATTAGTAAAAGTTCGCTCACGGTTCTTGTACCTAATTGGAGAACTGACATCACAAATAATGCAGATTTAGTTGAGGAAGTATTACGCCTTTGGGGATATGAGAACATCGAGGTCAGGCCAATTAGTTCAACTCCACCGGAATTTAAAACTCCTAATTTAATATTACTTGAATCAAAACTTAAAAATATTTTAGTCGAGCTAGGTTTATATGAGCAACAAACCAGCCCACTAGTGAAAGCCAATCCAAAAAACACTAAGCAAATTAAGATTGAGAATCCGCTAAATGTTGAAAACGAGGCTCTTAGGACTACTATCTCTGAAACACTATCACCAATAATTGAATATTATAAAAAGTCAGGCAAATCAAAATTCGGATTATTCGAAGCCGGAAAGATTTTCTATCTTAAAAAAGAGAATGATTTTTACGAAGAAAAAGTAATAGAAGTCTTATACAGCGGTTATACTTTTGAATCTAAAATAAAGCCGGATTTATTAGCCCTGTTTAACAGAATAGGAGTACGGGAAGCCGATTTAAATTGGAAACTTGACGATAAAAAATTAGAATATTTTATAGAAAAAATCCCAGTGGCAACTTTAACTAAAAATGGTTTTACAATTTACACAGAAGAACTAGCAAATATAGTTAGCGCTGATGACATCCCCGCATTAAATATTAAAACAGATTATGTTCAAAGAATTAGAGAAGACATTTCTTTGGTAATCGATAATAATCAAGCATTAGGAGAAGTTGCAGATGCTATTAAGTCAGCAAGCTCTTATGTAAAAGATGTAGTAGTGAAAGTTACTTTTAGTGATGATAAGTTAGGCAATGATAAAAAGTCAGTAACACTTGGAATAGATTTTGAAGATATGGAAAATTTACTTACTCGACAAAAAATAGAAGAAATAAAAAGCAATTTCTTATCGATACTAAAAAAGAATTATAAAATTCCTCTTAAAGATATCTAAACATCTTTAACTTAATCATCATCATCGTCGTCATTACAATCATTCAGGTCAAAACGATCTGGCTTCTCTTCTTTTTCAAAGTCAGGACCCATATTCTTAAATAATTGACCTTCATCATCCTCAAATCTGTCTTCAACCCATGATATTACAAATGGTTGCCAATCAGTTTTCTCTGCTTTATGTATAATGTAAACTTTATCTTCAATCTCCCCATCATCACAGATTTTTTCACGTCTAAACATTTCTGATTTTGCTTTTGGCTCAGTCCCTTTTACAAAATACTCAATGCGGCCTTCTTCTTCACCATCATAAGGAACCATTCCAGAAAGTGTACCAACTCTTACATCAACTATACTTTCCGGTTTAGTAAACTCCTTATTGGGCTTATTTTTTAAGAAGTGAACAATTGATCGATTCCAAATTGGTGCTGCACCTGTAAGACCTGAAGCAAGTCTGGCATTCATTGCAGTTCCATCGTTATTACCAACCCAGACCCCAATAGCAATATCCTGAGTGTAACCAACCGTCCAGTTATCCTTTAAATCGTTTGAGGTACCGGTTTTAACAGCAACTTTGTTTTGAGGAATATTTAACTGTGAGTTTGCTCCAAAAGCAGATGACCTTGCTGAATTATCAGAAAGGATACTAGAAATAATCCATACCAAACCTTCATCTACAACTCTTATTCCTTTTACATCAAAATATCTGTCTAAAACGTCACCCTTATAATCCTTAACTTCTAAGATAGGTGAAAGTTCTTTATACACTCCACCAGCTCCAAGCGATGCAAAACCATTTGTGAGATCGAGTAATGTAACCTCACCACCACCAAGACTTAGTGCTAATCCATGTTTAGATGGATCGTATTTTAAGGCTTTAATTCCTAGGTTATTTGCTAAATCGACCATAGTTTGTATTCCTACCAAGTCCAGCATTTTAACCGCCGTTACATTAACGGAGTTAGCCAAGGCGTACCTTATTTGAATAGGCCCCCTAAATCCCCAACCACCATAGTTTTTGGGATCATATGGTTCTAGTCCAACACCACGGTCAAACTCTGTGTAGACATCATACATCAGAGTAGAAGCGGTATATCCTTTCATTAATCCTGCCAAATAGATAAAAGGTTTTAACGTCGATCCAGGCTGTCTGTGTCCATCTACTACTATATTGAATTGACCTGTACTATTATCAGCAAAGTAATCACGAGACCCAACCATCGCAAGTATCTGTCTGGTCTGTGGATCTATAGCAACTAAGCCGGCATTTCCTACTCCAAGAGTTGAAGCTTTTTCAACTTCTTCTCGCAAAATTTGTTCATATGTTTCCTGCAACGTAAGATCCAAGCTAGTTGTTACATTTAATCCACTATTTAAATATTCTTCTCCATATCTCTCTCGTAATAAATCAAGAACATACATTACAAAATGTGGCGCTTTTAGAGTACCTTTAATTTCGGCATAATTGAGTTCTTCTTCAACGGCTGCATTATAATCCTCTTCTGAGAGATACTGTCTATTTCCATCTCGGTCAACCCACCCTCGATCTTTCATTAGATATAGAACATATTTCTGCCGATTCTTAGCGGCTTCCGGATCTCGAAAAGGAGAGTAATAGGTTGGCCTTTGTGGCAATCCTGCAATTAATGCCGACTCAGATAAAGTTAAATCTTTGGCTGACTTATTAAATAGAGACTTAGCAGATGCCTCTACACCCCAGGTGGTACCTCCATATGGAACTTCATTTAAATACATCTGTAATATGTCATCTTTAGAATACTTGCGCTCGATTTGTAGCGCCAACACAACATCCTTAATTTTTCTTGGTAGCGTTCTATCTTGGGTTAATAAGGCGTTTTTGGCAACCTGTTGAGTAATTGTTGAACCCCCTTGTTTACTTGATGTAAAAATTGTCACGTATATACTTCTTGCAATTCCGAATGGATCAATTCCCTCATGTAAGTAAAATTCAGCATCTTCAGCCGCTAACGTCGCAGATATAAGATGAGGAGAAACATTATCTAGAGTTATTAGAGTTCGATTTTTATCATTAAATACTGAATATAAAAGCGCTCCATTTCTATCAAAAATCTTCGTAGCCTGTTCGATTGGTCTATTGGTAAGTTTAGAAGGAGAGGGGAGAGTACTAGAAAAAGCAGTAAAGACAAAAATTATCGCTAAAGCACTAAAAAGACTTCCGATAAATCCAATGCCGGAAAATACAGCTAACCAATATAAGACCCTAGTCTGTCGGTCCTTTTTAGCTCTGGGAACTGAAATATTATTGTGGTTACCAAGCGTAACTCTATTGATTACTTTGTGCATTTCTTCACAATTTTACCATACTAATTGCCCCCTTTCTTATGCTACAATAATCGGGTAAAAGGCTTAATGGGCGCGGAAATTATCCACATATCCAGGGGTGGCGGAGCGGCCAATCGCACCTGACTGTAAATCAGGCGGGTTTACCCTGCGTAAGTTCGAATCTTACCCCCTGGACCAAGTATTGCCATATTTACGTACCTCCTTTTCTGTTATAATTTTTTTGTTATGCCACTGCCATCAAAAAATCTGCCTGGAATTTCCAAAGTTAAATTATTAATAATAATATTTGTAGTCGCACTACTTTCTAGTGGTGGCTATTTGGGGTATCTGTATTTAAAAGGTGATTCAGTCGTAGTTGCTAACGATAGTACTGACCAAAGCGAAAATGCAGAAAATCCCCCTATTGAAGATATTAATACCGAGAGAGATTTAGGCATAATCAATGATGAAAACTCTTTAACTTCTGGAACTGTTGAGAAAACCGCACTTCAAAAACTAAAGGAAGCCGTTAGTCCAAGTGATAAAACCAGACCATTTAATATTTTAATATTAGGAATTGATCGACGTCATGGAAATCAAACTAGTTGGAGAACCGATGTAATTCAACTTGTAACTCTGTCTTCTGATAGAAAAAAAGCAGTGGTTACGCATATTCCAAGAGATGTTTGGGTTGAAAATTATAAAATTAACGCCGTATACAACCTCCAAGGTCCCGACGCGATTAAAGACACCATAACAATGATAACTGGACAGAGACCTGACCGAATTATAAGAATCGACTTTGACGCTTTTGTATATGCAGTCGATATGGTTGGTGGAGTAAATATAGATAATCCAAATCAATTCACAGATACTGGCTATCCGGATGATAGAAATGGTAGCGACCAAGCTATCGAAATTAGTTTTCCAAAAGGTGAACAAGAGTTAAGTGGGGAGAAAGCTTTACAATATGTTAGATCAAGAAAAGGTACCAATGGAGAAGGTAGTGATTACGCTAGAGGTAGACGACAACAAGTCGTGATGAAAGCGATTCTTGCAGACTTTTTTACACCTAATAGTATAAATCCTAAAACAGCAGAAACTTTGTATCGCATTGCTACGGAAAAGATCTATACAGATTTAAATCTTGCCGATACTCAAATTCTATTTGAACTTCTTAAGAATTATAAAGATATTCAGATTAATACCCTAAGTTTGGATACAACCAATTACTTAGAAGTTCCTGCTGACAGCAGTCCTTACGGAGGACAATGGGTATTAAGAGGAAAAGGAGATAGCTATGTTGATATCCAAAAGAAGATTACTGAATTAATACTTCCTTAATTAGCTTGATTATCTAAAGTTAACTGTAATTTCCACAGCATCGCCATTCTCTAGTAGTCCGGAAGAATAAGATTTCTGTAAGATTAATGAACCGGAATCTCCATATTCTGGAACGGTAAAAGTTAATTCAGCTGTAAACGGAACAAATTCTTCAGTCATCCATTCGCCATCAGCTTGTGCAATACCTTCGGCAATAATTAAGCCATCCCAATCTGTAAGTACAACTGGAAATGAACCCTCAAAAAACCATCCGCCGCGAGCGCTACCGGTTACTAACAAAGGAGAGGTAACGATTTCTCCAGCAGTTGGATAATTTAAAACGACCATATCATTTAAGACATTTTCTTCAACAGGCATTTCGGATTCATCAAATACTACTTCATCATTCTCAGGCAATGGGGTAACGGCATTCTGAGTTTTATTCATTAAAAACCAGATTGATAATATTAAGAGTCCAATAAAAAAGAGTATTTTGATGTTGGTGTTATTCATATAAATTTAGTGTACAGATTAAGCGAAGGATAGGCAAATGTATTCTAAAAATTCAAAAATTTTCAACTAGTTACAACAACCTTTGCACTCTCCATTATCACAATAAACTTTTTCCGACGGACACAAAATCATACTCCCACGCCTCCCACTATTTTTAGCGCAATGCTGCGTAGTATTTTCGTAATTACAATCTAAATCAGAGGTACAAGAAATTGTCGATGGCTGCTTAAATGGCACATCGGCACCTTCGTAAAAACACATGGGATATGAATACCCACATGTATAACCTGCCATTTCTAAAACTGCCACTGGTACATTATCTAGTTGAGTCTCAGTCGGGGCAAACGGAGCAATAATTAAGAAAATAAGGAAAAGTATTCCTATAACCGCGCTTACAATTAACAAGATATATGCTTTCCTCACAGTTTAAGTGTAACACTCAAATCAGTGCTACAATGTTACTCTCTTGAAAGGTATTCCGGGACAATTTTTAAATCCAGATATTTTCTTTGAGTAGGTTTTGGTAAATACTTAAAGTCTTGAATAACTTTACGACAATTTATTGCTCCACAATTACAATTCATTACCCAATTATCTTCGTCCATTGTAGTTGAATAATCCCAAGTAATTTCTTCTCCTGCATATATTTTTCTAATAGAAATTAGGCTAACTTTATTGGCACTTATTCGTAATCCTGAATTTGGATCACATGAATGATTTATATAATCATCCAAATCGCCTGAAGGACCCATATACAGCTCTTTTCCAACCTGTACATAATGATCAATTACGTTGTTATAAGGGGAAGGTAATTCTTTATAATTATATATTTTTCCATGAAACTCTATAATGACTTGTCCTTTGCCAATCATATTATTCGAGAAGACTCCTTTCCCATTATTAGTTTTCCCAATACTTAGCGAGAATCTGTTTTGCACACGATTATTATAGCTAAGAAAATTATTAGCAGGTCCATGTAAAAAATATGTGTTGACATTGTTCTCTTATGATGTTGAGATATATGTAAGTGAAGAAGAATATTGTCAGGCTATTATCATTTGTTGGGTTTTTATTTATTTGTGCCAATAGCGCTGTCGCTGCTTCGACTCCAACTGTTACAAATTTCACACCACTTTCAACTTCAGTTGGAACCTTTCAAAAATTCGAAGCAAATTTTACTATTTCGCAAACATTTCCAACTGATTCACTTCTACCATATTATTTTTATGACCCTGCCGATAATTCTGCTACAGACCCAGGAAGAAATTCACCATATGGCATAGATGGAATTTCAGTTGATGTACATTTTACTGCTCCTTCAGGAAAAACATTAGTAGTCCCTGCATTTTATTATCAAGACTATTCAAGAACAGGTTCTTATAGTTCAGGCATAACTTTAACTCCAACAAATAATTTTAACTGGAAAGTAAGATTTGCACCAAGCGAAGTAGGATTTTACGACTATTATGTAACTATTACTGATAAAAATGGAACCACAAGATATCCAACAGCAAACAGTATGCAATTGACCGCAACTTCATCATCCTCAAAAGGATTTATTAAAGTTTCGGCACAAGACAAACGGTTTTTAGAGTTTACTAACGGTGACGCGTTTATCCCAGTCTCTAGTGGAAAACAGTGGTGGTCATGTTGCGGAAAAAGAAGTTTCGATTTCGAGAAAACCTTTACTGATTTCGGTTTAAACGGTGTTAACTTTACAAGAATTTGGGATCAAAATGATGGATATGGTTTGACTGTTGAAGGAAAATATGATGGATACAAATATCCGGATGATTACCCTCCAATTGATACAGGTGTAAATATTGATGCAATACAAAAGGGAACTCAATTTAACCAAAGAGGAAACTATGAAGAAGATAAAATAATTGAGTCAGCAGAAAAGAATGGCGTTTATATACAACTTACATCTCACGGAGATCCATATTGGATTTGGGACGGTTCTACATATGATGAATCATGGAATAAAACACCACAAATTTTTGGAAGCCAAAGACATTTAAGTTATTGGAAAAGAAACTTTAGATATAGAGTCGCACGTTGGGGATATTCTACAAGTGTTTTCGGGTGGGAAGCGTGGAATGAACACGGACACATTACTCCAGGAATGGATATCTATAATTTTTATTCCAAATATAGTAGTTATCAATTGCAAACAGATCCTTATAAACATCTGAGAACCACCTCACAAGGATCACAGGCATTCAGTCCTGCATTCTGGTCGTCAGGATTTTTCGATGTAGCAAATTATCATAACTACATGATGGGTTGGTTTTCATCCGATTTAAAAAACGATGAGGCAAATTTTGTTTATAGGCAGGCTTGGTGTTTACGAGACATCACAAAACTTACTTCGGGAAGTTCTTACTGCAATGATCTAGGTTTGGGTGATGGAACAAAATGGTCTACAACCTTTGGTAACATGCCTTGGGTTTGGGGCGAAATTGACGTCGGTACAAATACTTGGAATGAACCTAATCCACTTACAAAAACAGGTGAAGGAAGAGTTAGAATGTTGCACAATTTAGCTTGGTCCGGACTTTTCTCTCCTCTTGGTACGACACCAATAGATTGGTATTGGGAAGGTGAAGATGTAAGTACAATTGCCAATAAACTTACTCAGAAAAAAGCGGTGTCTTCGTTTTTTAAAGATATTAAATATGATGATAACCAAATGGTGTATACGATGAGTACTTCAGATACACCTCCAGGGTATATAGGCGAAACGGTTGACGTTACGAATTCTGCAATTCGGGTTTACGCGATGAAGAGTGCAAATAAACAATATGTTTATGGATGGATACAAAACAAAAATAATACTTGGGCCAACTCTGCTTCTACCACTTCTCCAATAAATGGAAAAGCTACTTTTAAAGGTTTGGGAACAAGCTCCTATAAGGTCGAAATATGGAATACGTATACTGGTCAAATAACTTCAAGCACAGTTATGACTCCTGTTAATGGATTGTTGGATATTAATGTCTCAAATCTTACGAATGATTTTGCTGTGAAAATGATCTCGACAAATATTACACCAACTCCTACACCTACTCCAACGCCAATTCCATCACCAACCCCAACTCCCGTTACAAGTCCTACGCCTACACCGACACCTGCTATAACTGCAACTCCAACACCTACTGTTACTCCAAGTGCAATTGGGGATGGCGATGTTAATGGTGACAGCACTGTAAGTACTATTGATATTACGACTCTTTTAAATAATTGGAATTCAACGATTTCAAGTAGTACTGACCAGTATCGAGATGGTAAAGTTAATGGCTTAGATTTTGCTGTTGTCGCATCTGCTTTAACAGCAGTTACACCTACACCGAGTCCTACACCAACAATTACACCAACGCCAACTCCTGTCGTTACACCAACGCCTACACCAGTTCCAACACCGACCCCGATACCTGAAGCCACTTCGGGTAGCTGGAACCAATTTGGAGGTAATGCTCAAAGAACAAATTTTACATCTCAAACAGTTCAAACACCATGGAGGTTTAAGTGGCAATGGAATGGTTCTGATGCAAATGGTCAACCTCAATCGAATCATTTATCAGTACAAGATTTGGTACAACCCGTATCAGGAGGATCAAGAGTTTATATCGTAGCAAATAACACAGTCTATGCACTTGATAAAAATAGTACTAATAAAGTAAATGGAACTGTCTTGTGGTCAAAGAGTGGTCTCGGCAATTTAAATTCTACTGTCGCTTATGCAAACGAATTCGTATATGTCACTTCATCAAATGGATTACAGAAACTAGATGCATCTAATGGCTCGGTTGCGGGCACTTATAATGCAAATAGTGATTTGAAATTTGCGCCACTAATTAATGGTAACAATGTGGTTGTAGCAGCTGATAATGGACATTTAATTGCTATTGATAAGAATTCATTAAGTAAAGTGTGGGAGTATGCTCCTACATCTTCTAGTACATCGGCAACAACAGCATCATACTCGGCTAGTAAAAATGTTTATGTGTATATTACTCAAGACTTAAAAGTTCATGCAGTGAATGGTACAAACGGTAGTCTCAAGTGGATTCGTAAACCAACTGTTAGAAATTACGGAGATCCAAGTACTACTAATAAATCTTTAGCTCAAGCCGAAGAAGGATGGCCAGTTATTGCAGAAAATCATGGTATTGTTTTTGTACGATATAGATTAGATTGGCAAACACTTTGGGATGGACCAGCCGATAAAGCGACCTTCCCAGCTGACAATGCAACAGCTCGCAAATTCTTAGCTGATAATCCTGCTCAACAAGCTCTATTTGCTTTAAAACTTGATGATGGTGCTGATGCTTTCACAACACCACCAAATGCAGGAAATGGTGGCGCGGGTGATGGTGGTTACTTGCCAATGGGTCCGCAACCAATTGTACGTGTCGTGGATGGAAAAGAAGTCGCGTATATGCTCTTTAGAAATATTCAAACCTGCTCTAGGGAAAGTTGGTGTGATGGAAGGGAAGACACCACGATGGGTGAGATGGTACTCGACAATTCTACTGTAACGGGGCTATCTGGTGGTGATGTCAGGTTCGTACAATGGAGTGATTCAAAGAATTATAATACCCCTCCAGCCGATCCTTACTACCATGATATGCAAACTGATGAAATGATGTATATCACTGGTTCAGGGGATACATTATTCCATAATCACTGGCTTGCATCAGAAGCTTATACAATTACTGACAGAAGTTCAGGACTTGGTTTGAGTTATATTCAACCGATAAAGACTACTCATGCTCCTAATGTAATTTGGAGACAGGTTTACTGCCCAACAAGCAATACTCAGTGTAATCCAGCGATTTATCCTGGTGGTACTGGTACGAATTATGGTCCTGCAAATTGTCCATTTAATGCATCAAGTCGATATTGCGCCAGTGGATTATATGGATATGGTGATTCTAGAGCTTATGCACCTGGATTTTATGAATATCATAATTCATATAACTCAAATGATAATTCGAAACCATTTGTCGTTGTATCTGACGGACTTGTCCTAATAAAAACAAATGATGGTGCAGTTATTGCATTAGAAAACGGAAGTCCAACTGCATCGATTTTTGCAGATACTATTCCTGAAAATGTGTTGGGAGCACAGACTGTTAGTGGACTTCCAGAATTTTCATACAGTGATGCCAAAGATCATATTGGTGAAAACATAGTTATAAAAGCTACTGTAGTTAGTGTAGAAAACAATATGCCAAAAGCGTATTACATTGGGTTTTCTGACAATCCTCATGAAACTTTTTTGGTTAGGGTATTTGCGAAAGATGTTTCAAAATTCGGCTATGATTTAAGTACACTTAAAGGAAAAACAATTAGGATTTCTGGAACACCAAGTTTATATTGGCCAGAAGGGAAAATCGCAGAATTGGTTGTAGATAGCCCAGAACAAATTTCAATTGTTGATGACTCTGTTGAGAATGAAAGCGGAGTTAAGAAGTTTATAAAAAATATTTTTGGAAAAAATGGAAAAAACTAGAATTATACAAAAAGCAGATTTTTATCGAATAGTAAAATTTTCAATGTCTGGTTTACTATCAATTCTTGCTGGAATCGGTATTGCAAATAGTGCTTTACTTCCTGATGCACCTATTGGAAGTTCACTTAAATTACCTGAAATTTATAATGCGACAGTAAACACTGAGTTTAGTGTTCCAGTCACTGTAAATACAAATGGAACCCCTGTCGTTGCAATAGATTTTAATTTGAATTTTCCAAAAGAAAAACTTCAGCTTATGCGAATTTCTCCATCAGCAACCTTACCAACAACTTTAACCTTTACGCCTTCTTGGTCTCAGATTGTAAATACTGCTAATCAAACTGGAAATCTTTCATTTACTGTTCTAACTTTTGATACAACAAAATCTACGGTTACAGAGCCAATTGATTCAACAAATGATTTGGTTATAGCGAACTTAATTTTTACACCTTTAGTAGTTAGCCAAGCTGAAGTAAGTTGGCTCTATTCATATGAATTAACTACTGATAGCAATGTAATAAGTGCAGGTGAGCCCAAAGATATATTAAATAGCGTAACAAGCATGCTAGTTGTTACAAGTGATCCAACTCCAGTACCAACACCAACACCAACACCAACTCCTGTCCCAACTATATTACCTGATGATACACAAGAAATAACAAATCCAGGGTTTGAAAATACTTTAACTGGATGGCAAGTATCTGGAACATCTGTAGTTCAGACAGCTCATTCAGGAACAAATGCTGCCAAATTGACTAATACATCAGCATATATTTCACAAAATATCGCTTCGAAATTAAAAGAAAATCAGGCATATGTCTTTTCAGCCTACGTTAAGGTCTCAAAAGCTGGTACAAGCTGGGGTGTTCCTACTCTACGTTTAAGTAAATATAAGGATTTGGGTAGTTCTGATTTTGGTCAGGCGTTATCTGTAAACAAGGTAGACAGCAATTGGCAACAAATTAAGGTAACGAAGACTTTCACGTCATCTGAATTATCTTCAGGGGTCTATGTTGGTATACGTAATTTTGGATTTGATGGAGAATCAATTATAGATGATTTTTCAGTAACACAATCAGTCACACCTAGCCCAACACCTACTCCAACAGCTACACCTACGCCAACGGCTACACCAACACCAACACCAACACCTACACCAACGGCAGTGCCAACTCCAGCTACCATAACTTTAACTGGAAGTATTGTTAATCAAGATGGAGATCAATATACTTCCACAAAGAGCTGGATAGGTACAGGGGCAAATGCATCTTCTAGCTACACAGGTATTAGATTTGCTGGTGTTAAACTCCCTGCAAATGCAAAGATTCAATCTGCTTTACTAGAAGTAAAAGCGTCTACTACGGAATGGATTTTGGTTTCAGTTTCAATAAATGGTGAGAATAGTGGAGATTCTTCAAGATTCTCAAGTAAATCGTTACCAGCATCAAGAAGTCTTACACAGGCTAATGCTGCTTATTCAAGTGACAGTCAGTGGACTAGTGGGAGTTGGAATAAACTCGATGATATAAGTTCTATTGTGCAGTCAATTGTAAATCGTCAGGATTGGAAATCAGGAAATGCACTTAGCATAATAACTAAGGGTACTGGTACAGCTTACGGGCGAAAATCTATAAATGGTGCAAGATTGATCATAACATATACGCAATAACTGAAAGTCTAACTTCAATCAGGTAATGAATATCTTTAAGAAATACCTAAAAAAACTAGGACCTGGCTTTATTACCGGTGCCTCAGATGATGATCCATCTGGCATTGCAACATATTCACAAACTGGGGCGTTATTTGGTTATAATCAACTTTGGACAGCCCTTTTTTCCTTTCCTTTCATGACCGTCATCCAGGAAATGTGTGGGAGAATTGGAATAGTAACAGGCAAAGGTTTAGCTGGAGTTATTCGATTACATTACTCAAAGTCAGTTTTGTATTTTGCTGTTTTTATTCTTATTCTTGCCAATACGGTTAATATAGGCTCCGACCTTGGCGCAATGGCATCCTCCGCGCAGCTCATAATACCACTTCCTTTTCCAGTTTTACTTATCTTTATCACCATAATCTGTTTACTCCTTCAAGTTTTTGTATCGTACCACGTCTATGCTAGTATATTAAAATATTTTACGTTTTCACTTCTTGCATATGTAATTACGGTCTTTGTTCTTAAACAAGATTGGTCGTTAGCTCTGATTTCAACCGTTTTTCCAACTTTCAGTATCACGAAGCAATATCTCCTAAACATCGTTGCAATACTTGGTACTACAATCTCACCGTATCTATTTTTCTGGCAAGCCAGCGAAGAAGTGGAGGAGGAGGTTGAGAAAGGTAAGCTAAAAAGTATGGGAGCTGGTATACCAAAATTTACCAAAAGGGATATTAAAGATCTTAGATTTGACACGATCGTAGGAATGTTTTTTTCGAATATAGTGATGTACTTCATAATTCTTACGACGGCTTCCACACTGGGACAACATGGCATAACAGACATACAAACCGCCGATCAAGCTGCACAAGCACTGCAGCCGCTAGCTGGACCATTTGCCTCATTACTTTTTACCGTTGGTATTATTGGGACAGGACTTTTAGCTGTTCCTGTCCTTGCAGGCTCTGCTTCATACGCACTTTCTGAAACTTTTGGGTGGAAAGAAGGGTTATATCGAAAATTCAAACAAGCTCATGGGTTTTATGGGATCATCACAATTGCAACACTATTAGGCCTGCTCATTAACTTCACGTCTATTCCACCATTTAAAATGCTTTACTACACAGCAGTATTAAATGGAATTTGCGCACCACCACTAATGATACTAATTTTGCTAATCTCAAATAATGGAAAAATTATGAAAGGCTACACTAATGGAAAGTTTTCTAATGTTATGGGGTGGATTATTACAATACTAATGTCTGTCTCTGCCACTGCTCTTATCGCAACCTTTCTTTTCTGATGTTGGTTAGTAGTTATGTTGGGGTAAAGGATTATCTTAGGAATTTTTAAAACAATGTGAGACCGTGTTATCGACTTTCGTCAAAAAACACGGTCTCACTACCGCGAATCGTGGAAACTACTAGCCCCACGGCAATACGGTAAAGTACTTCCAGTTACACTCCCAACGCCCCGCACCGGGAGGTAACAAATAGGGATACCACATGCACTCCTCGTAGACCAATGAGACCCTGATATGTTTTGGAATCTGGATGATATTTCCAACTTCAGGTTCCCCTGGAGGAGTGTCAACTGGTCGGTATGGGTATACTGTAATCTCCCGTTCTAAGTCGCTGGCTATGACTCTATCAACACGAATCCTGTTTGGGTAGTATTCTCCCGTAATTGGATCCTGCCAAACCTCAGTTCCCGACTCGGAACCATCCCGAAGCCAAAATACAACATGCTTAGCTCGAATCTCGGTCCGTGTCCACCCCGCAACGATTGGTGCAAATATACGATACAACTGTCCTGGGGTCGGTTCCGGTGTTTGCAGAGGTTCCTGCGCCTGAGCTGTCATAGGAACAATCCCTATTACGACAACCGCCAAAATCTTTATTATAAGATACAGCAACTTCGATCTCATCATACCCTCCTGTGTGAAAATAATGTGCTAAAGCCGCGTTGGCTTGAGTGAGATTATATCAATAACACCTAAATTGTCCTAATTGACGCTGACTTAAAATTTAAACATGATAGTGAAGAGGTATCAAAAGCCGTGGTGAGTCTCAGAGTTCAAATCTGGAACACCTAATTCAAAATTAATAACATAATCCGAAAAAATATATATTGATTGATAAAAAAGATTGGGAACCGGTCGATTGCTTGTTAGCATATTCGACCGGTCCCCGGCTAGAGGTTAGTTCAGCCATCCATGATTTGCTGAGCCAGCCTCAAGCGTCGCGGCCACCATCTGGCTTATTTCGTCCTTTATCAGGCCGATTTGCAATGCGTTAAGCACTGTGGAGGCGTTGATTCGCCGATCCCCTTCGGGGAACACTACTGTTACAGCCGACATTATTCCATGCTCCTGACATGCAATAATGCCTGTAAAGGCAAATTCTGTTGCGCTTTGTGGTAACAGCCTTTGAACCAGCGATATACTCTCGTCGCAAATTACGCAATCCGCTAGGCGACATTCACCCGATGTAATCTCCTTTCCAATTACTACAACAACCGCCATGAGCGACATTTTCCCTTTACACATGTGAGAGTCTCCCTTGTGTGGGTTCGTGGCTAACCGCAGTTGGTTTGCTACGTTTTTTTATTATATATCCCATAGTTAGAGTGTCAATACATCTGTATTTGGAGGACAATTCTAAAAATTAAAGCTATTGAACGAAAGTCTCATAATATTGAGACGATTGTGATTCATGATGATATTTATTTTTCGGAACGCTCTATTAGCCTCATTTATCGCATAAAAAGATGATTTAAGATGTGTGAAAGACAAATGGTGACCCTACGGGGAGTCGAACCCCGCTTTACAGGATGAAAACCTGCTGTCCTAACCGATAGACGATAGGGCCATTGTTTAAACGTAAACTTAGAAAGTATACCAAACAAAAAGCCCCTCATAAATGAGGGGCTTCGACGTTTTACTAAATATAATTAGTTTCTTGTACCCATTACATCGAAATTTATTGCAACTTCATCCTCGACAGTATAAACATTAAGTAAATTTGGAGCTTTAATTCCAAAATCACTCATCTTAATTCTTGACTCACCACTAGCAATTAAAGCTTCAGGTGTAACGTTGTAGGTTACATTGAAATCAACCTGTTTCGAAACTCCATTTATTGTAACGTTTAATGGTAAAACAGCTGTTTGATCTGTACCTTCTATCATCGTTAGATTAGTGAAATCTCCACTTATAATAATATCCTTTTCACTAACATAATTTTGAAATAAATCAGAATCTCTTGTTGGGTTTCCAGTCGTAAAGTCTGAGAAACTAAAATTAGCTTCTACTCTCCCCATCATAGTTACTGGGTCGAAGTATCCATTACCTGCAATAGTAGTATTTACACCTTCAACATCAGAAGGACCAGTAGCAATAAATACTTTATTTGCAATGTATTTGACAGTACCCTCCGTAATCGTGTATCGATAAGAGCCTTCAGGGGCATCAGATTGAGTTTCCTCAACCATCATTGTTTCTGTTTCAGTAACAACCGAACTTTCATCCATCATGGTTGTTGCAGGAACTTCAGGGTTTTTATTAACCATATAAACTAATCCGCCGAATACGAGAACTCCCACGGCTGCAAGGAGGTAATACGTAGATTTTTGATCCATGAATGCTAATATAAACAAATGGCTAACAAAACACAAATCATAATCGTGGGAGGAGGATTTGGGGGCGTAAGTACAGCACAAACAATACTTAAGCAAAATTTAAATGTACAAATAACTTTAATAGATTTAAAAAACTACTTCTTATTCACACCACTTCTTCATGAAATCGCTACGGGAAGTCTCGACGAAAACCTTATCGTTACAGCTTATAAGCAAATCTTTAA
Organism: uncultured Candidatus Saccharibacteria bacterium; assembly: GCA_964370865.1. Taxonomy (GTDB): domain Bacteria; phylum Patescibacteriota; class WWE3; order 2-01-FULL-39-13; family 2-01-FULL-39-13; genus JAUPVU01. The sequence goes on from CAYJKF010000003.1 coordinate 103,906, forward strand.
AAAGAAACATGTAAATATATTAATTGGAGAAATTAAAGGGATAAACACTAGCAAGAAAACTATTTCCATTAATGACAATGATATTCCATATGACTTACTAATATTAGGTACAGGAGCTAAAGCAATCAAAGCTCCTTATAAAAGTAAAAATATTATTGAATTAAAAACAATAGAAAACGGTATGCAAATTAAATCCATGATTCTGGACTTAATGGACTGTATTGATAGCGGTCAGCATAAAACCACCCAATTACAATTCGCAGTTATAGGCGGGGGACCGACGGGAATTGAAATGGTTTTGGAACTAGCAGACTATATTAGAAATAGTTTGCTTACTATATATAGAAAATTGGACCAAAACGACATACAAATTTACTTAATAACAAAAGAAGCGGACATTTTACTTAGGATGCACCCCAGTGTGCGAAAAATTGCACAAGATAGACTAAATGAACTGGGAGTCGAACTAATTACTAATTGCGAAATTCACGATATACAGGACAACAAAATACATACAAATAATAAAATAATACAGTCGGATTTAATCGTATGGACAGTTGGTGTTCAGGCACATTACCCATTACTTCCAGATAATATCGAACGAGATGAAAAAGGGAAGTTGATTGTGGATGATTTCTTAAAGTTAAATAATAGTAACTCAATTTATTGTGTAGGAGATCTAGTTTCTGGATACCCAATGGATGCTCAAGCTGCTACATGGCATGGAGAATATCTGGGCAACAATCTGGCACGGCTTCTAAAGAAAGAGAAAATGATATACAAGAAATATAAGCCACTAGGAGAGTTAATTTCTTTAGGAGGACAATATGCGGCAGGAAGGTCCTTTGGAATCACAATGTCCGGCTGGATAGTCTGGTTTATATGGAGATCAACTTACTTCTTTAAAATCCCAACAATCAGAAAAAAGGTAGTCGTTGGGGTTAACTGGTTTCTTAACCTTTTCAGTACCAGGGATCTAACAAATCTTAAGTAATTGAAGTTCAACAATCGCCCCTTATAGATATAGGTCTTTTCTGGTATAATATGGCTACTCTCTAAGCAGTAAGAAACCGTAAGTTACTCACCATGTTCCTTAACGTTTTCCCCTACTCTAGAAGTAAAAAAGTTAATTAAACATGAAGGCGGTGAATAACAAAAAATAATAATGGCTAAACTATATGTAGGCAATTTGCCTTATACTTACAATGAAAGTTCAATCCGAGATATGTTCTCAGGATTCCAAGAAATTCAATCTGTCAGCTTGATAACCGATAAACAAACCGGTAGAAGCAAAGGATTCGGTTTCGTAGAATTAAGTGATGCAGATGCTGATAAAGCAATCGCAGAACTAAATGGAAAAGATATCGGAGGAAGAACAGTAGTCGTATCTATCGCTAGACCTATGGAAGACCGTCCAAGAAGAGATTTCGGAGGCGGAGGAAATAGTAGAGGTGGTGGATTCGGTGGAGGAAACAGAAGTGGTGGATTTAATAGAAGAGGATAAAGAATCGGTTGAATACTGTATAAAGGAAGAGGTCGCTTATAGCGACCTCTTCTTGTTTTTATCAAGCAACATCGTTAGACAAGATGCTTTTAATTTGGGACGTGAACGGTACCACCACCATCGCTAAACCTTCTTTGTAAAGCTCGGTCATTCAAAGTTGAGCAAACCGATAATTTACATATATCAGCTTCAACAGATGAAATCATCTGTTTAAGTCCGGAAGTAAACTTAGTTGTCACGGCATTGCCTCCGAGAGGATCAGTCCACCATACTTGAGCACCACCTGAATTTGATACACGATTTCGTCCAAAGTAAGTTGTTCTCTTTAAACCTTTAAATGGGGAGCTTGGCGAATCCCAAGCGGTATTTCCACCTCCACATTCTGCTAAACGTGGCGAATAAGTTCCTGGTATTCTTAATAATCCTTCACATTCCTCTGAGGTATATCTATAATCTTTTTGCCAAGATCGAGTAGGATGTCGATATCCAATGTCTATTAATCTTACAGGGTCTAGTACATCCCATTGTCTACCATGCTCGGCTAGCATTTTTCCAGATGGCGTAGTAATTCTTAAATCACCCTGCCAAATTTCATACGGGTTGAAATATTTAGTAGCAGTTCCTAAACTTTCCAAACAAGCGACATCAGTCATGTTACGACCCAAAGTATCACTATATACACTATTTGGAAGTCTACTTAATAACGGGTCAGTGAGTGTACAGCTCGCTCCTGGAACTGGAACCATTTCATAGCCATTATATGTAGCAATTAGTTTGCCATCTAAACCGCATATATCGTTAAACCGACTTTGTCCACAAAATCTTTTATAGATACCTGGATCTCCAAAAGTCATCATTCCAGTTAATAAAACGACATTTTTAGGATATAATTTGCTCGCATTTAATCCATTTACATCTACACTCATACAACTTGAGTGGAATATAACCTCGTGTAAATTATTTAAGATTGCATCACCAGAGTGAGTTCCTTGATGAAATTTATGTAAATGGGTACATACAACCCCAGTTGGACTATATACGGAGGAACCATATGGAATATTCACTCCAACTGTTCCAGCTAATTGCGCCATCGGATGGGTTGTGTTTCCAACCAGATCGGATTCATTGTTAGCAATCTCGATTTTATGACCCACATGGTCTTCATGTCGAACAAATACAGAATCCTGTTGATCCTGATTATAATACAAATCCATGTGTTCATTGGATATACCAAATGGTATTCCAGCTCTATCTCCGGGGGAAATTACTCCCGCTGCAGATATAACTAAAGGACTAATAACACCGTCCCCATTTTGATCTATACCAAAATGTCTTACGATATCATTCCAGTAAATATAACTTTGCGGATTTGAACCATGTTCATGACCAAAATAACATCTACCACTTCCTGTAATTGGGTTTGTAACGACTGGCGGATGCCAGGTAGGGTATTTTAGTCCATCATAAGCAACTACATAGTATTGATTATGAGCATCGACTACATTTGTACCATCGTCACATTTATCATATCGACTATTTGGTATATTTTTTCCATTTGGGCCCCAAGCCATCATTGCCATACTCTCACCTGCAACAGGCTCCATTCCTCCAATATGCGTTGGCATTGGAGTCGGTGTAGGAGTAATTACTGGAGTTACCGTAACTACTGGAGTTGGAGTTATCATAGGTGTGGGAGTTGGAGTTGGGCTAGCAGTACCAGATTCTGTTACTAAAAAATCATCTACAACTGACTCTCCATCAAACCCAAAATTACGTATACCAAGATAAACGCCTGAAGATAATTCAGATGACGTGAAAGACTTTGTTACCTTAATTTGTTGCCAATTGCTGTCTACCTTGTTTACAGATAACGCCTGACCAAAATCAGAACTACCCAAATCCTTATATTTACTTAAACGTAGAGTAGGAACACCCCAGCTTGTACCAGCTTTTGAGACCTTAACGTAGGCTGAAAAGACATATGCCTGATTTTCTTTTAATTTCGAAGCGATATTTTGTGAAATATATGCTGATGTATTAGTCAATTTGGCAGCATTTGTTCCCGAATGAGCTGTTTGAACTACAGATGTTCCAGATACTTGCCATCCTGTTAAAGAATTTTCAAAACCTGGATTTGTTATTTCTTGTGTACCACTAGGAGTTGGTGTTGGAACGGGTGTCGGAGTAGATGTTGGAACCGGCGTTGGTGTCATAGTCGGTTCTGCCACATTGGAGGAAAACTCAACTAATAATTTTGTTTTATCTCCTGTACCTATAAATTTTCTAGCGTAAGGGTTGCCAGTTCCTTTAAGGATAACCATGATGCTTTTTCCAGGTTCCCATGCCTCATTATTTACAATTTGTTGGATAGCATTTTCTAATCCACCAACTTTGTACCTCTTTCCAGAAATCCATTTTTCATTTTTTGAATAGGCTAGACTTGAAGAATATGCACTATTATATGAACTTTCAACTCCACTATCAGAATTTTCAACGATCTTTGCTCTAGCTACAAAACTTGTTTCAATCCACTGGTTAGTAGGGGAGGTAAATTCAATTGAAGCGCCTTTAACTGAAGAACCTTTTACTACTTGAACATTATTAAACATTAAAACGGTATATGAATTATCCTTGCTTTCACCATTTCCAATCCATGGGTTAGAGGTTGTCATATTACCAGCATCTTGATTAGATACTGCAACTGAGTTAGCTGATATTTTCTCAACACTTTGTGCAAATATTCTTGAAAAAAATGGGTTACCGGATGTTTTGAAATCGTATGCAAGAAATGCGATAGCGAGGAGCCCCCAAACAATCATTACGCCTGTCATTAATTTATCGACTTTAGGTTGTTGAGTTTTCTTTTGCATATATAGATAAGACTCTATATTAGAGTGTTACAAAAAGTCAACAATAGAAATTTTCAGAGAGGGTTTGCAAAATTGCAAATCCTCTCTGGAATCGGTGCTTTGATACTTATTTATCACTAAAGGCTGAAAAGTCATTTTGTAACATCTTGACTGTATTGTCTAAATCTACAAGTGCTTCTTCAGATTTATCTTCTATATTCTCTATAAGTCTGTCGATATTTGATAATACAGAATCAGATACTTGCTTCAAATCTCCAGTAGCATCATTGTATTGAGCTCTAAAATTGTCTCTAGAATTTCTTAAATCCTCAAGTGACTCATCTGTTAAAGAATTCTCTGCAATATCTACTCTTAAAGCAATCAATCTTGCTTCAAGCTCCATTCTAGCGGCTGCTTGCGCTGAGGACTCCTTAATTTCTTGAGTTACCTTATTGAGATCTTCTCCAATATCCATAGTTGTTTCTTTTGTTTCATCAACTACGGTTCTGCTCGTATTTGCAATATCTTCATTTAAGTTTGATCCTGTTCTGTTATATGCCATTACTGCGATAGGCAAAGCAATAACAGATAGTACCAAAGAAATCCATGAGATTAGTGCAACACCTTTCAATCTGTTTTCTAATTGAGTTAAATCCATAATTTTCACCTCCTATATGTAAAATTAAATAAAATAGATGGCGATGCGTAGCATCGCCATCTATTAGTTGTTAAGCTTTTACAGCCTTATATAGTACAACCAATATAACCGAACCTAATATGGCTACTAGTACACTGTATAAGTTAAAACCTGACACACCATCATATCCGAGGAATCTCATTATAAATCCTCCGACAAGTGCTCCTGCAATACCTAATAAAATATTTGTAAGCGGTCCCTGTTGAGCATCTGTGTTCATCATAATTGATGTTAACCAGCCAACAAGGGCTCCAAATAATATCCAAATTAATAAACCTACCATAGTAAAATTCACCTCCTCATTTAAATAATTTACTTATAGAGGAACTATAACGATGCCAAATGTGATTTTTATGAAGGAATTGTAAGAATTAATTAAGTGACAAGGGTATAATAATAAGGTATTAAATGATTTGTTATAACAGGCACAATGAAAAACACCATACTAATTATCGAAGACGATAAAGAACTAGCCAAGTACATCCAAACAATATTAATAGAAAGTGGCCGAAAATCAGCAATAAGTCATACAGGAATGGATGCACTTAAAAAACTTAAGGATGGTTTTGAACCAGACCTTATACTACTGGATTTAGTTCTTCCAGATATACAAGGTGAAGATCTTGCTCTACAAATAATAAATCTACTACCGTCTACTCAAGTAGTTATGCTTACTTCAAAAGCAGGACCTGAGAATATTGTCAAAGGGTTCCAACTAGGTGCAACGGATTACATTGTTAAACCATTTAACCGTGAAGAGCTTTTAGCCAGACTAGATGCTAGGCTAAATGACAATTCCAGCAATATAATAGTCACTATTCCGTCGTTATCAATTGATAAAGCGAAAGTAGAGGTAAAAGTTAATAACAAAATAATTGACCTGACAAAATTAGAATACAATTTATTATTACACCTCTCCAACAATCCAGATAAAGTTTTATCAAGGGAATCTATTCTAAATAAAGTCTGGGATTTTCCACTGGATGTAGAGTCTAGAGTTGTTGATGTTTACATAGGGTACTTACGAAAAAAATTAAAAAAGGCTGGAGCAAAAGTTACTATCAAATCGGTCAGGGGCTTTGGTTATAAGATCACGAAGATTTAAACTGAAAAGTCAGCTTTGATTTATCTTTAGTTTCCAGTAGATTTCCACCACTCTGCCTGAATGCGTTAACAATATTATTCCATCTTAATTTTTGTTCCTCTTTAGTATCCTTATCCTTTATTGAAGCGACATCCGGCAAATCAATAATCTTCATATTTATAAAATTCTTATCTCTCGTAAAATCAATATTACTTGGAATACCCTTAAATAGTGATGCAAATACTTTTAGTTCTTGAAAACCTAAGATAAAAATAGTCAAATCAATTAAAATCGTCTGATTATCGTTAACATCAGATTTCACTTTGTCGGATTCAGCTAGAGTATTAATTTTCTCAATAACCTCTGTCACTTTAATTGGGGTTAATTCGGTTTCCTTATTAACCAGGTAGTAGAAATTACACAGATTATAAAACCTACGTTGTAACAAACTAAGATTTGTATCTAGTTCCTCGCGTATAGCTAATCTTTTAAGTTTAAATAGAAGTAGCTTACACTTTGTTAGTACGCTATTGAAACCGTGTGTTAATTCAAGCATATTACTTTATAATAGTAGGATTAAACATGAATGTTAAATTTATAACAATTATAGTATTTATTCTAGGACTTGGCGCATCCTATTTCCTATTTAACCAGAAATTACATATTGGCGATGAACTATTCATTGAAGAGGCCAATAATATTGACAAGGAAATACTTGAAAGTTTTGGCAACATATATGCAGTATTAGACATTGGAGCGGAATACCTATCTACAAACAATACTGTAGACCAAGCATCTTTTACGAAATTTATAAACGATTCGAAAATTTTGGATAATAATCCTGAAATCACAGCATTCGGATATTCAAAATACATTAGTAAAGAAGACTTACCAAACAAACAGGATATTTTGAGTAAATACACAAATACTGATTTTGTTGTCTTTCCGCATACATCAGGTGATGAGGAAATTAGTCCAATACTATTTATTGAACCTAATAATGATATAAATTCTCAATCGGTTGGCTATAACCTATTTAGCGAGAAAACCAGAATGGAAGCGATGGAATTAGCCAATATGTACAGAGATGCTGTTGTCTCCCATAAACTTTTACTTATCCAAGATGTAGGAATTAGTGAGCCAACAGGAATAAATGTATATGAACCAGTTTACAAAGATGATCGAAAACTTGATGGTTATTTCTTCGCCCGAATTGAAATGCGGGATTTTATAGATAAAACCGTATCAAACAAATATTCAGATATTGAGATGCAAATATTTGAAAGCCCTGACTCAAATATCGATAGTTTACTTTACTCCTCGGTACCAATCGACACATACAGCAAAGACTTGGTAATCCAATGGCCCACAGCAAAAATTCGTAGCGAAATAATACTTAGAGGAAATATAATTTGGTATATCGACTACAGCACTACAAAATATAATCCAATAAATTGGAATCGTGAGTCTATAATCGCCTACGCATCAACAATAATTATTTCCTTAATGATTTTCCTTAGTGGTACTGCAATCCAAAGAAAGAATAGAAGATTGCGCAAACTAGAGCAATTACTATTAATTTCAAACGATGATTTTGAAAATTTCAAAAGCAGAAAATCCGAACTACTTAATGCAGTGAAAGCCGGAATAATAGCAGTAGATGGAGACGGTAATATAATAGAGACAAACGACTCTCTTTATGAACTCCACCTATTTGAGGAAACCACAAACGAAGCTAAATTTAGCGGGACAAAATTTGTTGAGATACTTTACCAACTTGAAGTACTAAAGAATAATCCTCAATTACCTAGGTTGGTTGAAGCAATTAATGAGGTAGTTTACTCAAGAGTTTCAACCGAAACATTTGAACTGTCACTTATAACGGAGCAAAGCCAAAGTTGGTATCAAATTACAATTACTGCTTTTCCAATTGAGAAGGGCGGGGCAGTTATAACGATTTCTGATATAAGCGAACTAAAAAATCTTCAAAAACAACGAGAAGACTTTATCGGAGTTGCTTCTCATGAACTTAAAACACCTTTAACTACGATAAAAGCGTATAGCCAAATTTTAAGTAAAAAGTTAAAACATGATGAAAATTTGAGTAAATATACCGATAGAATTAATACCCAAGTTGATCGGCTTACATTTTTAATTTCACAATTACTAGATGTTAGTCGATTAGTAAATGGAAAACTAACGCTTAATAAATCAACCTTTAATATTACAGAACTAGTCAGAAATATTTCTAGTGACTATAAATTACTCCACGAAAACGAAATTAACATTCATGCAGATCAAGATATATTTGTTGAGGGAGATAGAATAAGAATTTCGCAAGTAATCGTAAACTTGCTTAATAACGCTATGAAATACTCTGGGGAAAACAAAATCGACATGTACGTTCTACAAAATGATAAGTATGTAACAGTTAAAATAAAAGATTATGGGCCAGGGATAAGTGCTGAACATGGAGATAAAATTTTTGAGCGATTCTATCAACCAAAAGGAGCAAATAATAATGACTCAGGATTAGGTGTAGGCTTATATATATCCAAGCAAATAATTGATTTACACGATGGAGAAATTGGATTTGAACCACGTGAGGATAGAGGCGCAACGTTTTATTTTAGTTTGCCTTTAACTAATGAATAAGAAGATTTTGATTTTAGAGGATGATAAAGATATTTCATTCCTATTGACTGATTTACTCGCAACTGAGGGTTATGAAGTTAAAGCATCGAGTTCAGATAAATTTTTAGAATGGAAGGACTTTAGTCCTGATGTGATTCTTCTAGATTATTGGCTTAATGGTGTTGATGGAAAAATATTATATGAAAAGATACGAAAGCATCCTAACTTTAAAAATGCGACAACAATTTTATTATCTGCCGTAAACAACATACTAGAAATAGCTTCAGAGCTAGATATCGATTATATTAAAAAACCTTTTGATATCGATGAACTACTGGAGAAAATCTCATCGATCTTGACTACTCGTAGCTAAACAAATTATGGTAGTAAGCGGTATTCTAAAGTTTTTTATTAACTTAATCTTTAACTACAATATCAAAGCTTTGTCTTCCGATTACGAAACCTTGAAGATTTCTGGCTGTAATCACAATATTATATTCATTATTGGTTGACCAATCCCATTCATCAAAATCGACCTTGGATTGCTTATATCTAGATGTGGCATCGTTAAGCATTTCAACTTCACCATGATTCTCTACATTATATGTAGCGGTGTAAGTGTCTAAATCCATCCCTTTAATCATTATCTTAATTTTCTTTTCACCATTCATGATCTCGGTTTCTTCGGGGTCAACCAATATTATTTCTACTTCATCTGTAGTGGGAGTTAGCTCCACTCTTGGCGTAGGAGTTGGTGATGGACTAGGAATGATTGTTGGCTCCAATTCCGGAACTTTAGGCAAAATAATTTCAGGCGATTCCACTACTATCTCCCCATCCACTCCATCAATATTAAGTCGATTATTCAGCGAAACTATTACAAAATAATTACTTTTTGCACCTTTTGCGGGGCTAGTTAGATTTCCTCCCAGGACAACTTCTCCCTTTTCATATCTCCTTTGATAAATATAGAAGGTGGTATCATCTGTTGCAATTTCATATTCCGTTTTAGTAAATTCATTTAGCCAAATTGGCAAGGAAGTTGCTCTCGAATCATAAGCTACATATACAAATGACTCCATAATTAAATTAAAAGAAAGAAAATTATCCGCTGTCTGATATTTATCAAAATTCACTGTTTGAATTAATTCTTGTCCATTCAATTCCTCTGGAAGGCTAAGAATTTTATATGTACGATCCCTATAAAACATACTTCCAACCGAAGCTTCTATAAGGGTATAACGGTTCATTGTAGATATTAGACTATCTATAGTGATTGGAGTAAAAGCATTATTTTTAAAGTAACCTTCAATGAATTCCTGAGAAATTTTAAATTGTGGAGTGTAATTTGTATCTGTGGCTACATTTATTGAGGTGACAGGCTCCCACTCCCAAAAATTGACCCCGTGAATATATTCTTTATCTTTCCAAAATTCAAAAAAAGCATGATATAAATCTTTTTGTTCTTGCTGATCTACAGCGCCAGTGACGGTGAAATCCCAAGGTGTTTTTGCAGTTCCATCAAGACTTCTATATCCAATTTCTGTAAAAATTATTGGCTTTGTAATCGAGCTTGTAGCAGGAAGTAAATATTCATTCTCCCATTTTTGCCATTCAGCGAGCAATTCTTCAGGTGTTGGATCATTATCACTTGCCATAGGTCGATAGAAAGAAATTCCTGCATAATCTAAGCTGTCCCAAAAAGGTAGCCTTCTTAACTCATCGAAATTCCAATACTTATCTGCATTTGCACTATAAGTTAAAGATCCAGAATAAATTCCTCGTACATCAGTTATTAATTTCTCCCATTCATCAGTGTTATCCGGATTTATTGTAAGTCTTACTAACTCGGCTCCAACACTTAGTTGCTCAGTATTCGTTGCATTAGCTATTCTTGCATAAGTCATTATCATTTCATTGTAGTTTTCGAAAAAAGTGGCTTTATCCTCTGGGTCTAAATTTGCCCTCCAGATTCCATTTGATATATCTAAATGAGGTTTTAACATTACCTTCAATCCCAAGTTGTGGGCTTTGTTAATTGTATAAATAACATGTTCATCGGTTGGCGTACCCCATTTTCTGTCAACATTAGAACTCGTAGAGTTTGTTGTGAGCCATCCTGGTGATATTGATACGTAGGTTGCACCAATATTCTTTAGTTGTTGAAGTGATTGGTCTATATTTTCAGTTGATTGGTGATTTAGCCTTAAATTGAATCCTTTTTGCCAATCTTCGATGGCCGCATTTGAAGTGCTAGGAAATAGCAGAAATATAGCAAGTAGGAAAGTAAAAAGACTTATTTTAGGCATTACCTCTTTATAGCAAATACCCGACAGAATAACAATTTATATCTTAGATTTGTGAATAACAACTACTGTCTAGAAGTTTGGACCCCAACACACATAGTCGAAGATCCTCCTGGCATCTGACTGGAAACAGAATCTAATGGATGATTAATCTCCCAACCAACACAATCACAGCGCTTTATAACACCAACAAAACCACCGTATTCAGAACACTTATTTAGGAAATTATAAGCGAGGAGTAAGATAATCAAAACACAAAAAGCAACACCAGTAGTTAGAAGGGTTTTGTTCATAAGAAAAGTATACATCTGCCATTTTTAAATTGCAGGAAATTGGCAATGGGAGACTAAGAGTAGGTATATTAAAGAATCTGGTGAGCCAGGAAGGATTTGAACCTTCGACACCCTGCTTAAAAGGCAGGTGCTCTAACCACTGAGCTACTGGCCCGAAAAAAGAACGCAATTGGGAAAAAGCGTTTGGTACTCGTATATTGTACAATAAGCACGTAACTAATGGGAAGAATATGAGTCAAAATGGCTCTAAAACATCCCTTCTAATTTGGAATAATATTTAACTCTTTGTAGGTTGACCCTTTTTTATTTCATCTTTACCGTTGAGACATAGAGCTCATGGGCATCATGTAACCCATATGGAGTTAATTTGCAAACTTCATGAGTTTTAGCTGGACCATTTCTTCCCACAATCATAAAATCAATCCAATTTACATTATGAATACAAAGTGATGGATTAATGCATGAAGTGTTAAAAACTTCATTTACACTTGGTGTAGCATTACATCTTCTATCAGTTCTTCCATCAGCTGAGTCTTTCCAAGCCCAGAAGTAGCCATTATCTAAATGTGCATTCATATCACCAGATAGCATGAGAGATTCTCCAGACTTTACCATTGAGTTGATGTAGGGAAGGATTTCAGCCACATTAACACATATAGTATGATTACTACGTTGAACATGAGTATTGAAGCCTCTAATCTTGCCGTAAGGAGTATCTATCAAAGCATAGCTTATATACCTTCCGCCAGAGATTGCTTTTGCCCCAGTTTCCAGGATTGGATATCTGGAGATGGTTATCATTGTTCCTGAAGTGCCTGAAGGACTAGTATAAAAGTATAACTTTTCCCGGGGAAATGCTTGTCGGAACATATCTGGAATGCTAGTTCGACTTGCTGGATCAGTTGGATTTAATTCTGACGTCCAAGCATAGACTTCTTGTAAAAACATAATATCTAATTGTCGTTCTTTAAATTTAGCAATTATAGTTGGAACTTTATTAAGATTTGAAATCGCTTTGTTTCTTTCTCTTAAGTTTGTATCTTCTTGATCTGTACCTTGTCCCCAATCACCGCGGTCACCCTCTCCTATATTCCAAGTACCAAAATTAAGCATATTTGCAGAAACATGTTTTTGTGTTGGAGTACAAGCCATATTAGTGCTGTAGGCAATTGGACCGGAAGTTGGCGTAACTTGTGTCCCAAGTTTAACAACACCAAGAGCATCTATATCGAACGCATCAGCAGCGTTATAGGTAGCATTTGTTGCACTCGATTTATCGGTAATCTTAACGTAACCTATCCATGGCCAACCTGTTGACGCGATATCTATCTTCTTGATTCCAGGTCCACCCTCGTGACTTGTACTTGAGGCAGTACCAACTACTTTCCAGTTTGATCTGTCTTGACTAACTTGAATTTGAGCTGTTTCAATATCTCGGGGCTCGGCTGTTCTATTCCCTAAAGTTGCTTCATATATAACTAAGTCGTGCCCGGTTACGTTTTGAACTACTTTTCCAAATGAATATACTGCACTACCTCCAAATCCAAGACTCAAAAAAGTACTAGTCTTATCATATGGTTCAAAGTTCGCGGCTCCCAATCCTAGCGATTGATTATTTCTATCTGGAGGTATCGATGTGCCACCTTTGGTTTTACCAAGAGAAGCACCTTGGTTATTTGTTGCCCATGCAGTTATTCCAAGTGATGCGGGAGATCCCAGAGCCGAATATTCAATTAAAGCACCGCAGGCATTAGCTACATTATTAAACTTCACACAAATTTTCTTATCCCCTGTTGCTGTGGATGGAATAGTTATTTTACTCGTGGTGGTATAACTTGAGGCTTTCCACTGACTGTACGGTTTAGTTTTGTAGTATTGATCACATAAAACACTGGCAGGTGCTTCTGTCCATGCGAAGGAGGATGCTCCAGTTTGCTTTAAATTCAGAGATACAGTCCTATTTGTCGTCACACAACTATTGGCTCTTGGCTTGGTGTTATACCCGGTCGAGGTACATCCATTTAAATTAACTGCTGTCCATGAAGCACATGTTCCAGCAGTTTGTGCATCACTCTCGCTTATTACTGGCTCAAATGCTACAAAATTCTGTCGTGTTTCTGGAGTTCCCAAAAAAGTGTTAACTGCAATTAAACCTATGAATAACGAAAACGCTATGAAGGTACCTGTCACGAAAATACTCTTCAGCTTATTGGCAGGTTTTGTTTTCATATATATATAATATGATTATTCATTTCTTACGAAAACACAAGTAGCATAAATACAATTTAAATATCACCTAGCTCCACTGAGCCTATCTTTGTTCTTTTTATATTTAAGCAGGTTGCGTATGTGCCCAAATATTCACCAATCTTATCTACTATAGCTCTTATATAAGTACCTTTTGAAACGTGAGCTCTCATTTTTAAAACAACAAATCCCTGCTGTTTTGTGTCCTTAAAGAATTGATTCCATGCTTCTCGAACAATTTCGTTACGAAAACCTGATTTAATAGTCTCTAAAATACTATTTACCTTATTTTGCAAATCCTGTTTAGATAAAATGTCATTATTAAGTAATTCGATATTAAATATCTCAATCTCATTTGTCGGAATTTCAACTTGATCAATCTGTCCTGACAAATACCACCTGTATAAAGGTTTTCCGCGAATTTTTACAGCACTGAAAGGCGGGACTTTTTGAGAAACTACACCGTCAAACTTAACCAGTATTTCTTCGATGTCCAAAGGGGATACGATCTTTGACCCGAGCGGACCCGATTTGAGGGGCAAGCCTAAAATATCATAAGTATCTGTACTTACGCCTAGAAAAAACTCGAATTCATATACCTTATCTTTTCCCATAAATTCTGATTGGCGTTTACAAGCCTCTCGACCTACAAGGCATATAAGCAACCCTTCAGCTAAAGGGTCCAGAGTACCGGCATGTCCAATCTTTTCTCCTGGATATTTTTTCTTCAAATCACGAATTACGTCATAACTTGTGATTCCAACTGGTTTATTTATCATTAAAACTCCGCCATTTTCCATCTAACAATTATATAGTAATTAAGCAAGGCCGTCGTGATAAAATAATTTATGAATCCTTCGATTTTCAAAGCCTATGATATTAGAGGCAAGTACCCAGATGAGATAGATGAAAAAACTGTATATCAAGTTGCAAGGCACTTTGTTGAAATGATGCAAGTCAAAGAAGTTGTAGTTGCATATGACGCGAGGGTTTCAGCACCTTCATTATTACCACATTTATATCAAGGGATAGCAGATGGTGGTGCAAAAATAATTGAACTAGGAATGACTGGCACAGAAGTTTTCTATTTTGCTGTCGCGCATTTTAAATACAAAGCAGGAATAATGTTAACCGCCTCACACAACCCAAAAATTTATAATGGTTTAAAACTAGTAGGAGAAAACGCCGAAGCCTTAAGTGAAGTAGGAAGACTAACTGAATTAAGAGATAGAGTCTTAAATTCAACATTCGAAAGAATTAATAGCGAAATTACTAAAGAAACAATTAACGCATACCCCGAATTCAGAAATAGAATATTTAGTCTAGTTAATTTCGACTCTCAAAGAAAACTTAAAATAGTCGTTGATCCAGGAAACGGCGTAGGAGGATTAGTATTCGATAAAATATTTGGCGATAATAAAAACCTAGAGATACACAGAATGTATTACGAGCCAGATGGAAATTTTCCAAATCACGAATCAAATCCAACTAAAATCGAAAACGTACATGACCTAATTAGTAAAGTAAAAGAGTTAAACGCTGATTTAGGGATAGCTCTGGATGGTGATGCTGATCGTGTATTTTTTATTGATGAAAAGGGAGGATACTCACTCGGGTATTTTATTACTGCATTAATTGCTGAAAGAGTACTCGAAAAATATCCTAAAGCAAACATTGTTCACGAGGCAAGATACGACTGGGCTATTATAGATACTATCAAAGAAGTTGGAGGGACAGGTCTTGTTTCCAAATCAGGATATCCATTTATTAAAGCACTAATGAGAAAGACAAATGCAGTATTCGGAGGTGAAACGAGTGCACATTACTATTATCGAGATACTTATAATAGTGATAGTCCAACGCTAACAATCGCCTTAATCTTGGAATTAATGTTACATTCAGGTAAGTCGTTTTCAGAAATACTTAAAAAGTATGAAGATAACTATTTTATAAGTGGAGAAATAAACTTAACAGTAGAAAATGCCGACGTAGCTATGGAAAGAGTTAAAACTAAATATTCCGAAATGGAAGGGGTAACACTAAGTGAACTAGACGGCGTGCTTTTCGAAAAAGGAAGAGAATGGCATATAAGCGTTCGAAAATCCAACACTGAACCACTTATCCGTTTAAATGTTGAGGCAAATTCTCCTAAAGAAGTACAAAGAGTATTAAGTGAAGTTCAAGGATTAATATACTAATGGAAAACATCTTATATATCACTGCAATTTTAATTCTGTTATTAGCTCTAATTTATTTAACACTTAAAGGAACCGGTAAGAAAAAGGATCCTGTATTAAAACAGCATTATGCGAAGGTAATTAGTGAAACGGTTCTTACTGATTTTAATAGTGTAAAAAACGGCCTTTTCGAACTCGACAAACTCGTAGATCGATATTTAAAAAACTCGAAAATTAAAGGCGAAACGATGGGTGAAAGACTTAAATCCGCCTCCAAACTCTTTCAAAAAGATGAATACAATAAAATATGGGAAGCTCATAAAATCAGAAATACTCTAGCTCATGAAGTACAACACAATATCGATCTAAAAACCCTACAAAATGCATACAATAATATGCGCAAAATTATTTCTAATTATATTTAGAGTTTATACATTAGGGTCTCTTCACTGTATTCAGCCTGACCATTTATGGACGGTAACCATTGATCCGGCTCTGAAACGTAATAGTGTTTTACCGTAACCGTATTTATCCCTACATTTTCTATACTATAGGTATTTAAACTATCAGATTTAAATATTGTTTTCGATAGCGAGTTTTTTAAATCCATAACAACAATATCCACATATTCATATGGGTAATCCGACGTTATAATTCCATTTAAATCCTCGAATACAAAATACTCATCTGTCAGAAAAACTCTTCCGCCTGTAAAATTAGGCGTCATTAATTCACCATTATTTAATGAAATCAAAAAAGTGCTTCGAAATATATAGCTACCTGAGGATAAAACAATATACTCACGATTGGGACTAATATAAGTAATTACTGATGCCCAAAGTTGAAGTGGTTCCTTAACCAAGACTTTCTTGTTAGAAGTAGTATCAATTATTGAAATCATAACACTCTGATCTTCTAGTACTTCTTCGACTACTATCTCAATTCCATTCATTTCTTCAAAAGTTATCTGATTTGGCAAATCATACTTAACACTAGGCGAGCTTGTAGGAATTCCAGCAGGCTTATTATTGTAAGGTTCCAATGAATTACGACTATTCCACCATATTAATAAATAGATGTTTGTTAAAATCAGTATGACTATTAGTAAGAGGAAAAATGAATTAGTATGATTAGATACTCGCATTAATATAATTGTAGCAAAACGGTCATTCTACAAGTTTCAAATCCTTCCCAAACTCATTTAAAGAGTGGTAGTATTAACTTACTATGCCCAATTCCAATAAATCTGAAAGTTTAATTCTTCCATTCTCACAATTAGGAAAAGCCGACATTCCAATCGCCGGTGGAAAAGGCGCAAATCTAGGAGAAATGTTTAATAGTGGAATCCCTGTCCCTGATGGGTTTGTAGTCACCTCGAACGCATATTATCGCTTTATAAAAGAAAACGGCCTGATGGAAATGATTAAGAAAAAGCTGACAGGCATAGATATTGAAAATTCCAAGCTATTACAGTCCACAGCATCAGAAATACAAAAAATCATAAAAGAGACACCAATGTCTGAATCTACAATTCATGAGATAAAATCAGCATATCATTTCTTGTGTGGCAATTCTGACAAACAAGTTGCGGTTAGATCATCAGCAACAGCCGAGGATTTACCAGATGCAAGTTTTGCAGGGCAGCAAGAGACTTACCTAAATATTATTGGATGGCAAAATGTCGCTCATGCAACTCAAAACTGCTGGGCTTCATTATTTGGTGCAAGAGCAATCTACTACAGAAGTAGACAAGGATTTGATCATTTTAAAGTAGGCATCGCTGTACCAATTCAACTTATGATTCAAAGTGAAGTCTCTGGAATTATGTTCACTGTAAACCCACTTACAAATAATAAGGATGAAATATCAGTAGAAGCAGCATATGGACTTGGAGAAACCGTAGTTTCAGGAACAATTACGCCGGATCAATACATTTTGGATAAAAAAGGCCTAAATATTAAGAAAAAACACATCATTAAGCAAACCTGGCAATTAACGAAACAAGGAAGAGTTGCAATTTCACGCGATTATCAAGACGTCCAAAAACTAGAAGATAAATTAGTTACCGAGCTTGCAACAATCGGCTTGAAACTCGAACAACATTATAAACATCCACAGGATATTGAATGGGGAATGTATAAAAACAAAATTTATATCGTTCAAACCAGGCCAATTACGACGTTATCAAAAAATGCAGACGCAGCAGAAGAACAAAACTTAAAAGTAAATATTCCACAAAAAGATATTCTATTAGATGGAAACCCCGCTTCACCAGGATACGCAACTGGTAAAGTTAGAATTATCCACTCTGCAAGCGAAATTAATTTAGTAAAACAAGGAGAAATCTTAGTTACGGAAATGACTAATCCTGATTTTGTACCTGCAATGAGAAAAGCAGGAGCTATTGTAACAGATGAAGGCGGAGCAACCTCCCACGCAGCAATTGTATCTAGGGAACTTGGTATACCAGCAATTGTTGGAACTGAAGTAGCCACTAAAATGCTAAAAACTGGCGAGCAGGTAACAGTCAATGGATACCAAGGAAAGGTATACGCAGGAGATTATCTTGCAGAATTAAAAGCCTTAGAACCAGAAAAAGATTACTCAGAATATAAAAACGCAAAAACAGCCACTAAAGTTTATGTAAATCTTGGAGAACCCGAACTTGCACCAAAAGTTGCCGCTATGGGTGTCGATGGAGTTGGACTGCTAAGAGCAGAATTTATGATGGCAGAAATCGGAAAACATCCAAGACAATTTATAGAAGAAGGAAAACAAGAAGAATTTATAAATAAACTAGTTGAAGGTTTAACCGTATTTGCTAAAGCGTTCACTCCAAGGCCAATAATCTATAGAGCAAACGATTTCAAAACAAATGAATACAGAGCGCTAAAAGGTGGAGATAAATTTGAGCAAGAAGAACAAAATCCATTAATTGGATATAGAGGAGTTTCAAGATATCTCGATAATGAAGAAGTATTTGCAATGGAAATTGAAGCAATCAAACGCGTTAGAAATAAATTAGGATATAAAAACTTACAGCTAATGCTACCTTTTGTAAGAACTGTCGAGCAATTCATAAAGTGTAAGAAAATCTTGTCAGCCCACGGATTAACACGAAAGGGTAGTTTCGAACTTTATATGATGGTAGAAATTCCTTCAAATGTGATTATGTTAGATGAATTTATCGATGCAGGTTTAGACGGACTCTCAATAGGCTCAAATGATTTAACTATGTTAATTCTAGGATTAGATAGAGACAACCCAAAAATTGCTGATGTATATGACGAAAGAAATCCTGCCGTACTTTGGGCACTAGAAAAGATTATTACTACAGCTAAAAAAAGAGGCGTAAAAGTCTCCATTTGCGGACAAGCTCCAACTAGATATCCTGAGTTAACAAGAAAATTAGTTGAATGGGGGACTACATCCGTTTCCGTTTCACCAGATGTGGCATATCTTACACGTAAAATAGTTGCGGAATCCGAGTTAGAACTCGTTCGCAAAAAGAAATAATCCAAAATGCAAATCAGAAACATTTACGGTCGTAAGATCTTAAACTCAGTTGGCGAATGGACTATTGAGGTTGAGATAGAACTTGATGAAGGAACGGTAGCAAGGGCATCTGTACCAGGTGGATTTTCAAGAGGCACAAGTGAAGTAGATACAATTGAAGCCGAAGCGGCATTATTCATAATCGAAGAAATTAAGGATGAATTAATTGGCAGAGAGTTTAAATCTACCTTCGAATTCGATATTAAATTGCTTCAAATGGATAATTCAGAAAATAAATCTAAACTTGGTGGTAATACATTAATTGGACTTTCGGTAGCATTTACCAAAGCCATAGCAATGACTCAAAAACATGAAACCTATGAGTATATTCATAAACTGTTAAATCCTGAAATTCCGCTTGAAGTAATTAATTTTAAAATGCCAAAATACATGATGCTTATGCTCGAAGGTGGATCCCATGGCTCAAGCGACGCAACAATACAAGAATTTATGGCTATAGTTGATGAAATCCCAAGAGGAGTGGAAATATACAACGCTATAAAAAAGGAACTACATGATTTGGGCAAATCTACCAATGTTGGAGCAGAGGGAGCATTTTCACCTGAGGGTTTTGATAACAGAATGTCATTAGAAGTAATGACTAAATTTCTAAGAGATGAAGAGATAGCGCTAGATGCAGCTGCCAGTTCAATATCTAAAGGGGACCTACCTAATTACGAAGAATTGCTCACAGATTTTCCGATTAGTTCAATCGAAGATCCACTTGGTGAAAACGACTGGGCTAATTGGGAATTTTTCGCATCAAAACACCTAAATAAAATTCAAATAGTAACAGACGATCTTACGACAACAAATCCAAAACTATTATCACAAGCTATTAAGCGTAATGTCGGGAATGCAATAATAATTAAACCAAATCAAATCGGTACAATATATGAAACACTAAAAGTTGTAAAAATGGCCAAAGACGCAGGTTGGAAAGTCATTGTTTCTCATAGAGGAACTGACACAAATGATGATTTTATTTCTGATTTAGCAGTTGGTATTCAAAGTGATTATGTAAAATTTGGCTCTCCAGCAAGGGGTGAACGCGTTGCCAAATATAATAGACTATTAGAAATTGCTGAATTAATATAAATATTCCTATTTAATTACTGAATTCCTAAAAGATTTAAGTCTTCTGTAGACATGGCTGTATCTGGTAATGCATGTCGTATTGATGCTTGTTCAAATCCAAATGATCCTTCGTCTATACCATTCTCATCTTCTAGGATTACAGGAGGCGGTGCCATCAAATTAGTCACATGATTTATCACAGATGTATAATATTCCTCAAATGTTACAGTCTCTTTCGGAACAATAACTGACACAGAATCGTCAAGTGGATCTATTCGTACTTCATATACTAAATTTATATCATTCATACTTTGTCCCTGAGCCTGTATAAGCTGTTCTCGGGTTTGAGCTAACGCTGGCGTAGCGGTTCCCAAAACATTTGTGTAGTTTGCGGGCGACATACTTGATGAGAAAGTAGAGGTACTTGAATACTTCCTTATTTTATAAGTACTCATTTCAACCCATAAGTCTATCTTTACATTTTTCATTATAACTGGTGAGGTATTTTGCATCGCAGGATTAACTTCTTGACCATCTGCTGAAGAAGCGGAATATGACACATTTGACAGCTTAGTAATTAATTCCGCCACCTGACCATCAGTTGGGTAGTAGGATAATTTATACACCTTAACACCATCAAGTTCTTCCTTTGTTGAAGTCACAAATGGGATAACATCATCTCGAAAAATATCTAATACCTTTTCGTTATCACCCATTAATGCTGACTGTGATTCACTATTTTCTCCAAATACCTGATTGATTGCATTATCTACTTCGGTACTATCAACTTTAACCCACCTATTAAAAATTGGGTTATTTGAACCCCAGGTGTTAGGTAAATTAGGCATTATTTTATCGAGAGTTATAGCATTTAAAATATTAAAATATAAAGTTTTATCAAAATGATGAACTTGAACTTCAAGAAGTTCTCCCACTGCGATTTTAAACGCGAAGTTATTCATACCATTCTCTCTGATTAGTGGTCCCTCTACGGTTAAACTCATTTTGTCAGAACCAAATAGTTCCTTAAGTGTTGGGTCATCTGTCTGTGAACTAAAAGAACCACTTATATATGACCTATCAAATATCTTTGTTGACGCCATATTATATAAAACCATTCTTGATGATTTAGGCATAAAAGAAATTTTATTTACTGCACTAACTGCCATATCTCGGTATTTGGCTGGTAAAGGCAGTACTTCATATGCGGCGGCAGCAAAGCCTCCAGCAGCAAGAAATACTAAAAGTAGTGGAACTAATATTAGTGAGTAAATTAACATTTTCGATACACCAGCTTTTTTATCGGAATTATTTTTTACGTTAGCCACTGAATGTTTATCGTTGCTATTATTTGGGGCAATTCCTGTGATTGTACTAGAATTTCCTTCTTCTGAGGGAAGGTTAGAAGCTGATTCTGCCGTAGGAATGGACGGAGTTGGAGCGTCTGGAGTTTTGTTACCCAAATCCAAATCATCCCGCTTTGTTGATGAAGTAGGAACAGTAGGTTCAGAATAAGGATCAACTGGCTGCGTTGGATAATTTGAAGCTGTAGGCGTATCATTTGCGCCTCCCATTACAGGTTGAAAATTATCTGGAGGATTTTGATTCTGTGGCAGGTTCTGATCCATATGAAAAATTCTACCATAGCAAAAGTCGTGCTACTAGCTTTAGTAAATCTTAGTAACTATCTGCAGGTGCGATTATGCTTCTTGGAGCTTTAGGATTATATAAATCTTTTAAATACTCACTAGAATATTTATAAGTGAGATCTTTTTTTGGCACTATCACATATTGTGCATAGTCGGAACCTAATGGATTCTCTAAAGTACACATTTCTAATAACGTAAGCTTTTCGAAATGTCTTCTGATTATTCGCATGGAATTGCCATGACAAGAAATCGCCACATTAATATTCTCCTTCAACATCCTTTTTTCAAGTTCTAGTATAAAAGGCGTTACTCTCGTCTCGACCATTTCTAAGGATTCGCCATTGGGAGGTGGAAAATCATAGGCCCTTCTGTATTTGGCGGCCAATTCTGGATTCTTAATTTGTAATTCCTCTTTGCTCGTTCCCATTAAGT
Source organism: uncultured Candidatus Saccharibacteria bacterium (assembly GCA_964370865.1). GTDB lineage: Bacteria > Patescibacteriota > WWE3 > 2-01-FULL-39-13 > 2-01-FULL-39-13 > JAUPVU01. The sequence goes on from CAYJKF010000003.1 coordinate 126,410, forward strand.
CACCATAATTACGTTCGATAATTCTTTGATCTGTTTCGATTTTCGTATTGGGATGATACTTTAAGGCATACTTGGCAGTATCTATAGTTCTACGAAGTGGGGAAGTAATACACAAGTCAATCTTTTTGTCTTTTAACATTTCAGCTAAATCCATTGCCTGTTGAACGCCCCTAGGTGTTAATCCAGAATCTCGCCACCCAGAAAAAATTTTAAGCAAATTATCCTCAGATTCTCCATGTCTAAATACTATTAATGTAGGTTGCGTTGCAGAGTCATTTTTAGGCAATGGCCTAGTGTTGCCACCTGGGTTGGCAATAGATTCTTGGGCAGCTTTTACAATTTGCTGCAATTCTTGCTCAGTCATTTATTAATTGTATTACGAATCTAGTGAAGTGCGAAATAGCAATATTAATTCACCGGCTATATTTAACTTTTTATTTTGAAGCTCCTCTTTAATTTCAGTAATATTTCCCTCGTAAAAATTCTCATGTAGTTTAGTCAATTCCTTCGCAATTACGATATAAACGTTTTTACCGAGCTGTTCTTGCATTACTTCTATGGTGGAAAGTAGTCTAAAATGTGACTCAAAGGCAATATAAGTTACAGTTAAGTGATTGGACGATTTTTGAACTGATTTAAATAACTTTCTTCTATCCCCAGGCTTTCTTGGAACAAATCCTAAAAATGTGAATTTATCTGTAGGAAGTCCACTGCCAACAAGTGATACTATTACAGAAGATGGGCCAGGCAGTACCTCAACTTTTATTTCCTTATAGTCGACTGGGTTTTCCTTTAATATTTTCCTTACTTCCCGAACAACAGGAAATCCTGGGTCAGATATTAGTGGGGTTCCAGCATCTGTTACTATTCCCACATCCGTACCTTTTTTAAGTAACTCGATAATTTGAGTAACATTTGATCTTTCGTTATGTTCAAAGTTGCTATAGAAATTTTTCTTATCTATCGAAAGTTTTAGTAATGAAAATAGTTTTCTGGTAACTCTGGTATCTTCGCAAAAAATGACATCTAATTTTTCAAGGACATTTTTTGCGCGAACAGTTATATCCTCTAGATTCCCAATAGGGGTTGGGATAATATACAAAGTTGCCATTTATCAAATACAATGATTAATTTACTTGATCAGGTTCAGAGGTCGGCAATGACTCAGTACCTTGATTATTCATTTCTTCATTATATTGTCGAAGTATCTCTTCAAAATCTATTTCCTCATCTTCAGTTTCGGGGGAGCTAGTATTATCATCAATACCTTTATATTCCGTATATCCATCTTCATCGGTTTCAGAATCATACTGAGATCCATATTCTCCTTGAGAATTTTGCATTTTCTCTTTTTGAATTTCCTCCATGGCTTCTTTTCCAAAGAAAGCTACCGCAGAAACTACCATTACAATCAATATTATCCAGAGTAAACAACATCCACCGTAAATTGCGCCAAAAGCTAGTTTATTTTTTGCATATGGAGGATTACCGGTCATTAATACCTCTCCTTTGTCATCAGTTTTTACAACTAATGATTTTGAAAATTTATCATGCCAAGTTTGTTTATTTGGATCGATTAGATACCACATATAACCAAGAGATAACGTAATATTACTTAGGAGTTTTCCTAATTCTCTAATTATTACCTCAGTAACTGTTAATTTAGATAAGTTATCTTGATCCAAGACTTTTAACTTCATTACCATTTTTCCAAGAGTTTGACCTTTTGTTGTTAAGAAAAATACCTGATATCCCATTGCCACAGCAAATGAAAATAGCTGTAACATTGCTTGAGCACCACTATATGCAGGCATACCCTGACCTTGTGTATTTACGCTAGCAGCGATATCGCCTCCAATTGTTCCAGCATAAAAAGGAGCAGTTACTAAACCTACTAAAATAGCGTCGAGTAGTGATGCTACAAATCTTTCCCAAAAACTACCCATTTTAGGAGATCGACCAGATGTTTGTGAAACAGTAGAAGAAATTGGGGTAGATGACATTATTGATGGATTCGCTTCTACCACTACCTCTGAACTAGATACTGGTTCTTGAACGGTTTGTTGAATTGCCATTTATTTCAAATAAATATATATAGGTAAATGTTATCACTTAATGCTAAAATTTCGTAATGATTTCAGAATATTTACAACCGATTGCCGAACTTATAACCAGTTTAATTCTACAATTTGGATATTGGGGGATAATTTTCGCTACTGTGGTCGAAAATATTATAGCTCCAATACCTTCAGAATTTATTTTTCCATGGGCTGGATACTTAGCATACCAAGGTGAAATGAATCTATTCTTAATATCATTATCTGGTGCCATAGGATCTACAATAGCTGCATTAGTCCTTTACTACTTCGGAACAAAGTTTAATGGACCCAAGACCAGAGCCTTTGTCGACAAATACGGAAAGTTCCTCTTTATTTCCCTTGAAGATCTTGAAAAAACCGAAGCGTGGTTTACGAAATATGGAGTTTGGACAGTATTCTTCTTAAGAATGACACCAATTGGCCGTACTATAATCTCCGTTCCAGCAGGATTTATAAAGATGAACCTAGCTCAATTCACAATCCTAACCTTCGCAGGAACCTTTTTATGGTGCTTTGTCTTATCTTATGCAGGATATATCTTTGGAAGCCAATGGGAAACAGTCTCACAAGTCTTAGCTGGCTATGAGCATTTAGTCATATATGGATTTGTAGTAGCTTTTATGGTCTTCTTATTCTTCAAACGAAGACACATACCATTTGTGGGGAAGTATTTGTAGATAAAGCTTCACTTCCTTACTTTATTCTAAGTTTCCCATGGATAAGTTACGAAATGCTTATTAGGCATTTTATGAGAAAAATACTTCGGGACTAAAATTGAGGTTCTTGGAAAATAATGCAAACACAAAATGTCTAACTGTTTAATATTGTAATTATCTTCGATTCTCTGCTTAGCGGGCCCAATGGTTTTGCCAGTACGCAATAAATCAGAAACTAATAATACATTACCGGATACCTGACGAATTGGCAGGAAGGCATTTTGATAAGTCTGACCTGTAATTTCTCCTCGCGTTGTGGTTATTGTAGACATATCTAACAACTGACTTAAATAGCCAGCTGGCACAATTCCACCACGACTCATTGCAACAATCCAATCATATTTAAAATTCTCCCTTTTAATGCGCTTAGCTAATTTATTAATATCTTCTAAAAATTCGTTATAAGTGTAGTAGAACATTTAAAGATTAACGATAACACTACCACCTAAACATCCCCAATGCCTCATTTAGATAATCCATAGCCGTCAATACCTGACCGTTTTTGGCATCTTCATTATGATATTGGGAATCTGTTAATAAGGCAACTGCAAGCTGAACTTTACTCTTTGCAAAGATTTCCTGATCTAAATTTCTAGCAACCTCGTGTGCGCTTGCTGCAAGTTCTAAAGCTTCTGCTGATAAATCTTTTTTCTCATTCTCATCATCAGATTGACTGATTAAAGTGGAATAACAAATATAAAGCTGTTGTGAAACTTTTAAATAGGAAACAAAATCTGAGGATTCTAAACTTTCATCCGCTAAAGTTTCAAAACCGATTAACGCTTCCTGAATCTGTCCTTTTTCACGAAGTGTAACCAGCTCTGAAAAACTAGTGGTCATTAAAACAGTATATCAGAAATAAAATAGGAATTAAAAACTACAAACAAACCCATAAGTAAAAAATTATCTTATCCCTTTCGGGCACCCGTTTATTAGAACGGATGGGGTTTGTTTTATTATGGTCAAGAAGGTTTACTTAATATTCGCAACCTCTTGCCTTGTTACAGCAATGCGCACCTCTGTCACACTGAGCGCAACTACAACTGCACGGGCCACCCACACGGATGGAATGGAAAAAATGCAAAAATCTTTCCCACATATAACAACTCCCTCTTCTTAAAGGTCTCCGCGTTGGAAACACTATTACTATAGGATAGTCCAATTGGGCAGAAAAGTCAAGATAAGAAGGTTGAAAATAGGCTAGGGATACGACCTTAAAGCAGAGAGGGCTCTATTTAATACTTACGAATAACGCCGATAACACGGCCTTTTACTTCTACATTAGTAGCGTAGATAGGATCCATGGTTGGATTTTCTGGTTGTAATCTAACTCGATCGGCTTCTTTAAAAAATCTTTTTAGAGTTGCGAATTCCCCGTCGACAATAGCAACAACAATTTCACCATTATTAACACTGTTAACTTGTTCGCAAACAACGTAGTCGCCATTTTCGATATGTGCATCAATCATTGAGTCTCCAACAACCTGTAAAACAAATGTCCTTTTACTTCTGCTAACCATATCAGCAGGAATACTCATTGTAGTAGTTGTGTCTTCAATTGCTTCGATAGGTTTACCAGCAGCAATTAAACCAACAACAGGCACTTCTATGGATTCCATAGGAGTAAAAATAGAATCGGAATCAACAACTCTGATTCCACGTGCTTCGCCAAATAGGCGTTCGATAAGACCTTTTTTTTCTAGAGAATCTAAATGTTCTGCAACCGTTGAAAGGGATTTTAAATTCATTGCTTCAGAAATTTGTTTTAGAGTAGGGGATGAACCTACTTTTTGAATATATTGTTTAATAAATTCGTAAATCTCTTTTTGTCTTGGATATAAATAGACTGGCATAATGAGTTGACTATACCGAACATTACCCGAAAATGTCAAGTATTTAAAAAACGAGAAATACCAAAACCATTGATAATGAACTAGAAAACTGCTAATTTTTACGAAGTGTACAAAAACATTTCTTACACAACCATCGCATTAATCCTCGTGTTCGGGTCTGCATTTGTTTTCTTTAGTAAAGTTTCAGCACAATCAACACCACCAGGATATGGAATTATTGGTGACAGTAACTCAGATGAATATCGTGCAGACGATAATAGAGGAGGAACATATGCAGCAACCACATTAAATTTTGTTGAACTTTTAGTTAGAAATGGCAACCTAAACTTTGGATCATGGGGAACATGGGGAGAACCAAGAAGAACAGGCTATAAATATAATTGGAGTCGAAGCGCAGCAAGACTAAGGGACATGATAACCACTGGTCAACACACAGGCTTAGCCCAACAAATACAAAATGGAGAAGTTAAACATGTGTTTATATCAATCGGTACTAATGACTTTCACATTTGGAACAACACATACAATGAGATATATAACGGTACACTATCAGATGCTCAAGTACAAACAAAAGTAAATCAAATGATTGCTGATATAACACTAGCAGTAGATACCGTTAAAAATGCTGGTGCAGAGTCAATTGTTGTATCAAATATAAGTGACCCAGGATTACATCCTATGTTTATAAGCGCATTTCCAGTAGCTTCAGGAAGGGAGAGAGTTAGCGCTGCAATTAATCAATACAACGCAGCTGTACTGAATTTAGCGACAACAAAAAACATTGGATTCTTTGACCAACACGCGTGGGGAGTTTCATTATTGAACAGAGTTGATTCTAATGGATTTTTAAACGTAGGGGGAGAACTAATTAACACAACGGTTATGAATAATGAGCCTCACCATTTTCAACTAGGAGATTCAGTAGGGCACATGGGAACGGTTGCTAATGGTCTAGTTGCAAACGAATGGTTTATTGCTCCCCTTAATCAGAAATATGGATTAAACTTAGTTCCCTTTACCGAGCAAGAAATCATAACCAATGCAGGTATTATTACAAATAATCCAACACCTACACCAACTGCTACTCCAACAGCAACGCCATCGGTTACTCCAAGCCCAACTCCTACCCCAACAGTAACACCAAGTCCGACACCTACCGCAACTCCAACACCATCTGTCACACCAAGTCCTATGCCAACTGCGACACCAACGCCAACTCCTACTCCAACATCACAAGTGGGGTGGAATTTTCCTCCTAGATCATATTCAATAGTTACAGGCAAGAGATTATCCGGAAATCTATCAAGCGTAACTTCAAATAACAACAGCTATCTAGTAGTTAAAAGTCAAACCTCTGGAACAACTAGATTCGCCAGAACAGAATATACATTTAGTAATTTCACAGGCGTAACTTCTGCGTCAAAATTAACATTTACAATCAACGCATTTTCAAATGTTAGTGCGACAAATGGAAAAATAATGATATTAAAAGCTAGTACAGGTCAGTGGGAAACACTATCTACTTTTACCCTAGGTACAACTGAAGGTGTATATACAGGAGTGGTAAATGCAGACTTAGCAACCTATGCAAATACCAGTGGAGTAATAAAACTAAGATTAGAAACAAGCAAAGGAAAGACAACAACAACCACGTCGACAGACTTCGTTCAACTTACCGTAACTCCATAATCTAAGGGGTTTCCTTACTTAATTATCCAATATAATTCTTCACCATTATCTGAAAGCTGAACGGAGGCCAGAGTTTTAATCATTTCACCTGCATTGGCGCCAAACAGCTCTCTTTCATTTCTACCTACCACTACGTATTCGATCTCATACCTATTAAGTAGATCTTGTACCTCTAAGTGAGATGCTGATGTATACATTTTTTCAATATCACCCATACGGCTTGCAATATAAGGCCAGTCATTTCTCCAACCAAGCTCATGCTCATACCAACCAGCTACTGTAGGTAAACCAGTATAAGCAGAAACAGTGGAGAAGTTGGAATAAGATTTGCCATGAGCTTCTAGAATTACAGGCTGGCCTTCAATTTCTTGATTTAGCCAATCAATTGTTTTTTTCTTACCAGGATTAGTATCATCCAAGTACTTATATCCATCTAAACCAACAAATTTCCTATTATTTAAAATATATTTATACGAAATCACAGGATAAGTGAATATAAAAATTGATAGCGAAATTACTATAATTAATAAGGACAAATTCATTTTGTAACGAAATTTTGTTCGAATAGAATCAACAAGAGTAGAAAGGGAAACTCCCGAGATAATTACAAATAATATCCAGGATTGGTACCAGAATTTAAAAAATGTATTTGCTCGATAGAATGGGGGATTAAGAGAATCATAAATATCCTTAACATAAAATACCATTGGTACAATCATTAAAGTTAACGCAGATAGTAATAGAATATTAAAAGCCATTTTATTATTCTGCTTTTTGTAATTAATAATTCCTACGATAGATAGAAGAAGAAAATAACCAAACATTATTATAATCGCGGTTATTGGAGTAGGGTCTCGAACTAAACCAATTCCAGAAGTCGGATTAGTGAAATCATGAAGATACCTAAAGATAAATAAAATCGACGTTGCAGGAATAACGAAAAGCAGAAGTAAGGACCTAGGATTGTTGTATCCTTTAATAAAATGTATAAGAGCGAATAAACCGCAATAAATAACAAAATCCCAAGAATTAATAATAAACAAAGTGCCTAAGACTAAAGATAGATTTATATAAAAAGGAATCGAAATTTTATTCTCCTTAAACTCTATACATACAATACATAATCCAATTGCCAGCAAAACGAATGGGACACTAATAATATGTGCGTGCAAATTCCCAATTATAAAACTGTATGCTGGAAATTCATTAATAGTACGTTCGATTAAACTTCTAGCATCAGCATAAAAGTATGCAACCTCATTTTTGAATAATATGTGATTGAGGAATGATAGATTTCCACCAACTACTAATAATAAACTAGAAAAAATACCAACCCACGCCTTTTTCGTAAGATGATGAACAATAGAAAACATTCCTGTTGCGGCTGTTGCAAACGTATATGCTACGAAAATATTATAAAGAATGGCATTTGAGATTGATGATAGCTTCGCAACTACTGCAACAATAAAGTGTCCAAAATAATAGTAATTAATTGTATGACCAGAAAACCAAACATCTTGTGGAGGCATAACTTCAGTACGGGTTAGTCCATTTATTAATGCGATGTCCATAATATCCTCGACATTATTAATACTAGGAATAAAGGATCGAACTGCCAGCATTGCAAAGAAAGCCACAAAAAATAGGACTTCGGATTTAAGGATATTTAGTAAGAGGGCGGGCTCGCTTAGGCGAGCCCGCCAAAGATGTGGTTTTCTGTAATACAGAAAACCGCAAACAGCCATTAGCACCAAAACTATTATCCAGAGTGAACTCTGTGTAATATGAAACCCAAGGATATAACTTAGAATCCAAGCTATATAAGAAACAAAAATTAGACCTAAAGTCCCAGCAAAGGCATATCCTTTATCCAAAAACTTCGGCATCAATACCTGAGTTGCAGAAAACCCTATAACTCTAACTGCATATATGACGACTAAGAATAAAAATATTTCGTACATTATGTATAGTAAATATGATAACAGCTAACTATAATACCTATCTATGATAATTGCACTAGAAAATCTACGCAGTTTGTACAATGTCGGAGCAATAATGAGGACAGCTGAATTTTTAGGATTCAAACACATAGCTCTAGTCGGCTATTCTGGAATTGATCCTCGCGATACCGAATTACTCCACCATAGAATTCGAAAAACCTCTCTTACTGCAATTGAAAACCTATTAATAGAACATGTTGGAAATATTGACGACTTACTAGAAAAGTATCCTGACTATGAATTAATCTGCATAGAAAACAATGTGGAAGGTTCTAAAAGCCTTTCTGATATAAAGGTATCAGATAAATCAATCATTCTCTTTGGTAACGAAAAGGATGGAGTGGAAAAATCCACTCTGACAAAAGCCAATTCAATTTACGAAATACCACGGATTGGCAAGCATTCTTCACTGAATGTGGAAGCATGCGCTGCTGTCGTTTTATATCAAGTGCGACCTCTAAAGAGGTCGCACCCTATCTGATAGAATATACTCGTGTTTCAATTACAGTCGACTTATAAACCAGCCGGAGGACAGCCAGACGCCATACAAAAGTTAATTGATGGTGTAAAAAAAGGTGACGATGAGCAGACGTTACTTGGAGTCACTGGTTCGGGTAAAACCTTCGTTGTTGCAAACTTAATTCAAGAGGTTCAGAAGCCAACTCTAATTATTTCTCATAATAAAACCTTAGCAGCTCAGTTATATCAAGAATTCAGAGACTTTTTTCCAAATAACGCTGTGGAATATTTTGTAAGTTACTACGACTACTATCAACCAGAAAGTTACCTACCGGCTACCGATACTTATATAGAAAAGGATTCAGACATAAACGAAGAAATTGATAGACTAAGACTTTCGACAACCGCATCGTTAATTACTCGAAAAGATGTAATCGTAGTCGCGTCTGTGTCTTGTATTTATAACCTAGGTTCACCAATCGAATATATGAAACAGATTGTCGAACTAGCAAAAGGTATGAAAATACGTCTACAAGATATCTTGCTTAGGCTAAATCAACTTTATTACGAAAGAAATGACATTGACTTTCAGAGAGGAAAATACCGTTTAAAAGGCGATACTTTAGACGTATATCCTTCATATCAAAGTTATGCTATTCGCCTTGAACTTTTAGAAGATAGAATCACAAATATAAGTTATTTTGATCCGATATCTGGAGAAATACTTGAAAAGAATAATATTCCAAAAGATAAAAAATTATCAAAAGCACAAGAAGATTTTGTTAAGAATCAATTTGGATACGGCGACAAAGCAATAATCTATCCAGCTAAGCACTACGTTGCACCGGAGGATATGCATGAACAAGCAATGTCCGAAATTCGCAGAGATTTAGAAATACGCCATAAGGATTTAAATGACGCAGATAAAAAAATGGAAGCATACCGTTTATCTCAAAGAACTAACTATGATCTCGAAATGATAAAAGAGGTTGGATCATGTAAAGGAATAGAAAACTACTCCCGCTACTTTGATGGAAGAAAAGAAGGGGAACCTCCACATTCATTAATGGAATTTTTCCCGAAAGACTATTTGCTTGTTGTTGATGAATCACACATAACAGTTCCACAAATAAGAGCAATGTATAACGGAGATAGAGCACGTAAACAAACTTTAGTTGATTATGGTTTTAGACTTCCATCCGCGCTTGATAATAGACCACTTAAATTTGATGAATTCGAACGAAGAATGGGTCAAACAGTATACGCTTCCGCTACACCTACAGAATGGGAATTAGCTCGAAGTAAGCAGGTTGTCGAGCTTGTTGTAAGACCAACTGGATTAATCGATCCTGAAATCGAAATACTTCCATCAAAAGGACAAATTCAAGACCTAGAAGCAAAGTGCAGAGAAGTTATAAGCAAAAAAGAGAGAGTATTAGTAACGACATTAACTAAACGAATGGCAGAGGACTTATCCGGTTACTTCGCAGATAAGGGATTTAAAGTCGCTTATCTCCACAGCGATATTGAGACACTCGAGAGATCAGATATCCTCGATAATTTAAGAAAAGGCGAATACGATATTTTAGTTGGAATTAACCTTCTCAGAGAAGGGTTAGACTTGCCAGAAGTATCACTCGTCGCGATTTTGGATGCAGATAAAGAAGGATTCCTAAGGAGCCAAACCTCTTTAATTCAAACAATGGGTAGAGCAGCAAGGCACTTACAAGGAAAAGTTGTAATGTATGCGGATACAATTACCGGCTCCATGCAAAGGGCAATTGAGGAAGTAGGCAGAAGAAGAGAAATCCAAATTCAATACAACAAAGATAACAATATAACACCAATTTCTATTCAAAAGCCTATTCGAGATAGGATTCTTGAAAAAATTATTGATATCGATGAATCCGAAAACATCGAAGAAATGGAAATTGAAAAATTCGAATTTCAAACTATGTCGCCTAAAAAACAGAAGGATATTATCAAAAAACTCGAGCTAAAAATGAAGACAGCAGCCGAACTTCTTGAATTCGAAACCGCCGCAAGACTTAGAGACAGGGTAAAAGAACTCAAAGCTAAGTAAGCTTTATGAAAAATTCCTCCGTATGTTAGACTTATTTTAATGTCCAGACGTAAATCATCGAATTCCAATGCTTATTTAATTCTTGCCTTAGCACTGATATTTGGTACTGGTTTTCTGTATTTTAATCAAATTTCCCCAAAAGTCTTATCGGATCATGACGAAATAATAGGATTTGATGAAGATACAATCAAAGGAACGCCAACACCAACCACTAGTGCAAGTCCCACTCCAACCGGAATAACAACACCAATTCCAGAACCTACTTTCACTATTCCCGATGAACCAATTAGCGATGCAGATAAGGAACCAATAGATTTTTTTAATAGACCTTTTGAAGAATTATCCTCCTTATATAAATCCGCATCTTCTACAGTAGCTTCACAATTTGGAATCAACTCAAGCGAAGAAATAAAATTAAAGAAAACGATGATCTTAACAGAAGTCAGATATCAAAAAATGCTAGAACAAATAGGCACTACCATTAATCAAAATCGAGATAAATACACACCTGAAAAATTACAAACCCTATTAACTCAATATAATGATTTGAAAGTGAATCTTGATGGATTTGAAAAAGCTCTAGAAACGATTGAAAGTGGACAAGATTTAAATGCAACGGTAAATGGTATCAAAGGAAATTCCGAAGCAATGAGAAAGCAAATCCAAGCTTTAATAAATAATTTAGGAGTAGAATAGAATGCCTGACGACTTACCAAACTTAAATATCGGTTCAGCAAGCCCAGATATTGTGCCTACTGACATTCCTTTAGCTGAAATTCCCGCTGATGTGAAGGTAGAGTCAAGTAACCCAATGCCACCAACCGACGAAAATCCTAATGCACAAAATGTAGGCGAGCTATTTGAAGATCGTCCATCATTTTTAGGAGACCAAGCAATCTTTGGTGGTCAAAATACAGAGCCCAAAAATCATAAAACCGCAAATTTCAATAAAACCTACGAGGCAAATGTACAAACCAATAAAAAAAGTCACATAAAGGAAATTATTATAATTGGATTAGGTATATTCATGCTTCTTATATCGGGTGGCACCTACTTATTTCTAAATAAAGACAGGTACTTTGGGCCAAAGACTGTCCCCTCTGACCAACAAGTTGTTCCCAGTACAGACAACAATGAACCAAGTGGAAAAATTGACTTTGGTGATGCTCAATTACCTGAAGATATAAACTCTGACACCTTTATTAGAAGCTTAGATCAAGTATCTCAGGAAAATAATGTGAGTCAGAAAATCATTTTATTACAACAACTAGACATTCCATCAGTTAATGTTGAATTGATGAAAATTACTCTGCAGTAGGTCTTTTCTGTTAGTTATAGCTATCCACATAAAACCCGAAGATGTGTTAAAATTACCGTTTGTATGAACGAATTCATAAAAGTTCACGGAGCTAACGAACACAACCTCAAAAACGTCAGTTTAGAAATTCCAAAGAATAAATTAGTGGTCTTTACAGGAGTATCTGGCTCAGGAAAATCATCTCTAGCAATGGATACAATCTTCGCTGAGGGCCAAAGAAGATATGTGGAATCATTATCATCATATGCAAGACAGTTTTTAGGTGTTATGAAAAAACCTGCAGTTGAATCTATCGAAGGTTTATCTCCAGCTATCGCAATTGATCAAAAAACTGTTTCTCACAATCCAAGATCAACTGTTGGAACCGTTACCGAAATATATGATTATATGAGATTATTATTCGCACGTATTGGACACCCACATTGTCCAAATTGTGGCAGAGAAATTGAACATTTATCCGTTGATCAAATTGTAGGATTAATATGCAAATCTCATGAAAAATCAACCAAACAAACAAGAATAATGATTTTGTCACCTCTCGTTAAAGATAGAAAAGGTGAGTACAATCAGCTTTTTGGCAACCTAATCAAACAAGGTTACGCCAGAGTCAGGATAGATGGAAAAGTATATCAACTAAAGGAAGACATTAATTTAATTAAGACCAATAAACATACAGTTGAAGTAATCGTAGATAGGCTTGTATTGACTACAGAAAAGATTGCAGATAAAGAATTTATTTCTAGGTTATCTCAATCAGTAGAAACCGCACTTACGCTAGGCAATGGTTTTGTAATTTCAACTAAGGTAATGGATTCTGGTTTTGAATTTCCAGAGGCTCCTACAAAAATGCAAGACCACTTATATAGTGAAAGATTTGCTTGCCCAGTATGTAATATCTCTCTCCCAGAAATTGAACCCAGAAGTTTTTCTTTTAATTCTCCTCATGGTGCATGCGAAGTATGTACTGGCCTTGGAACAGAATTAAAAATAAATACAGAAACGATTATCGCAGATGAATTAAGTGTTCTTGAAGGTGGAATAATTCCTTGGGCATCTTTGGTTGAAAAAGATGGTTGGAATAGAGCTGTACTCGAAGCGCTATCTCGTACTCATGGAATTGATTTACGAGCCCCACTCAATAAATTAACCAAAGAAAAAATACAATTATTATTAAAAGGTACTGGCAGTCAAATTTACGATGTCTTTTATAAAGGTCGAACAGTTAATGGCAAATTTGAAGGAGTTGTAACTAACCTAGAGAGAAGGTACAAAGATACTGATTCTGAATATATAAGACATGAAATAGAAAAATATATGATTAAGGAGCCATGTCCAAAATGTAAGGGAGACAGGTTAAGCGATAAGGCGTTAAGCGTAACCATACACGAGAGTAATATTGCTTATGTCTCGGCGCTTTCGGTTAAAGAATGTAAGGACTGGATTACTAATTTAGAGAAAATAAATGTATCTAAAAGGGAAATAGAAATTAGTACAGCCATCATAAGAGAAATAGAATCGAGATTAGAATTCTTAATTGACGTTGGACTATCGTATTTAACTATCTCAAGAGCTTCTGCCACACTTGCAGGAGGAGAAGCTCAGCGTATCCGACTTGCCTCACAAATCGGATCTAAATTATCCGGAGTCTTATATGTTTTAGATGAACCGTCTGTTGGATTACATACAAGAGATCATTCCAAATTAATTAAGACTCTAAAAGATTTGAGAGATTTGGGAAATACTGTGCTTGTAGTTGAACACGACGAGCAAACAATGCTCGAATCAGATTATATTTTTGATTTTGGACCTGGCGCAGGACATAAAGGTGGAACTTTGGTTGCAAGTGGTACTCCCGAGGAATTAAAGAATAATGAAAAATCAATTACTGGTCCATATCTTTCTGGAAAAAAGAAAATTACCGCTGACAATTATTTTTCTAAAGAAGATTTAAAGAAAATAAAAGAAATCGGCACCGTTGATGATAATACAAAATGGATTAAGCTAGTAGGAGCTTCAGGACATAATTTAAAAAATATTGATGTCGATTTTCCTCTCAACAAATTAATTTCAGTTACCGGAGTTTCTGGATCAGGAAAATCTACACTTATAAACGAAACTTTATTAGCATTACTACGAGAAGAAAAGGGTCTTAAAAATGACCATAAACCAGCAGATTGCAAGGGAATAATAGGAGCAGAATTAGTCGATAAAATTATTAGCATTGATCAAAACCCAATTGGACGAACTCCAAGAAGTAATCCTGCAACTTATACTAAAGTTTTTGATGAAATAAGAGAGCTTTTCGCACAAAGTAAAACAGCTAAAATTAGAGGTTACAAAGCAGGTCGATTCTCATTTAATGTAAAAGGTGGACGTTGCGAAGCATGCCAAGGAGACGGCCAAAATAAAATTGAAATGCAATTTATGCCAGATGTATATGTTGACTGCGAAGTCTGTGGAGGCAAACGTTATAATCGAGAAACCTTAGAAGTAGAATATAAAGATAAAACCGTCGCAGATGTTTTGGATTTAACAGTAGACGACGCTCTAGCATTTTTTGAACATCACACAAAAATTCACGATAAGCTAATGACTCTTCATGACGTTGGACTAGGATATATAACTCTTGGACAATCAGCCACTACTTTATCAGGAGGAGAAGCACAACGAGTCAAATTAGCCGCAGAACTATCTAAAAAAGGAACAGGAAAGACTTTCTACGTTTTAGACGAGCCAACCACAGGTTTACATTTTGCCGATTTAGAAAGATTAATTTCAATCATGAGAAGGCTTGTTCTAAAAGGCAATACAGTACTAGTAATAGAACATAACCTCGATATCATTAAAAACTCAGACTGGATTATCGACCTTGGCCCAGATGGCGGTAAAGACGGCGGAGAAGTCATTTTTACAGGTTCCATAGCCGATTTATTAAAAGATAAGAAATCATATACCGCAGATGCTGTTAGAAAATGGGTGGTGTAACGCAAACCTCATAACTATAATTAAATAGCCTTGTATACCATTGACCTAATAGTATAATTATAGGACGTTCGCAACGCGCGAATCGGTTTTTCGCACATTAATAACATATCAACCAGAACAAGGAGATAGATCATGAATACTCGACTAACAGTGTTCGTTTTTGTGGCTGCAATCATCATGAGTAGCTTGCCATCTAATGCAAACGCTCAAGATGTGACCTCTGAAGAAGTTTGGACACCAATCTACGCAGAAGTTCCTCAGGTTGTTGAGTCAGCATCCTTGAACAGAAACGATTATGTTTGTTTCTGGGAAAAGGTTGTGGATGAGACAGTCCAAGAGGCCGATACATCGCAGTTTTTGGCAACAGTAGAAACGCCAACTGCGTACTCAGGAAATCGTGCTTTCAGACGTTTCGGTGACGAAACACCTTCTGGAACCACGACGAGAATTAAACTGTCAGCTCAACTAGCAATCCCAGAAGCCGAGCTCGTTTTTATAAGAGCTTACTACCGTGGCATAGACGTTGGTCAGTACGACAACATCGTAGCTTCGGTGAAGGTGAATGGACAAGATTTACCAGGAAGCGCACCAGTACAGCTCACGCGTGGACCAGTCAGCAATGATTGGCAAAGATGGGAAGTTGTTTTACCACAAGGATCTACAAGTGTGGATTTCGAACTTTTCGGGAACTATGTCGATGGAAACTCATACGACATAGACCAAGTCGGCATCGGCTGGTGTAAGACCGCCACCAATGCTGAACCAGAGATATTGCCACCAGGCGATATCCTTAGTATGTATGCACCAGTACTGCTATTTGGTGGGCAACTCCGAAACCACGGAACAAGTGCCATTGTGGCATTTGACCCAAGAGGGCTCAGAAGTTTTGAGTTACTCTGGGAAGCAGGAGAAGCTAGTAAGGTTTTGAACCGCCAATGGGGCTTGGGAGACAATCCCGCCGGTTGGCATTATGGAGGACTGAGACTCGGGGACAAGCTATGGATGGCGAAGGATAGTCTAGAATCATGGAGTTACGCAGGGAAGATCACCAGCACTCGCTGTTTTTCCGAAGTAGGTTGTGCCAACCACATGAATGCGCTTCTTCAGAAGATTGCACAAATGGAGCGATCCGGTAACTCAAATCCAGATAAACTGCAACATCTCAAGGACGTTGCGCTATGGATGGAGGGAAAGATCGGGTATTACACGGAAGTAGTTAAGCAGGGAAGACTTGCTTACTTGCAACAGCAGGTGAATTTGGTCTTTGAGGTTAGGGGAGCACAGTTGTCCGAATCCTACAGCAAAATGGGTAGGTATCAGTATATACTGGATGGTCGGATGCCTTGGAGTCAGCTAAGAGCTATAGAGATGCCAGCTGGCACAAGTCGCCAAATGTCCCTCAATATATGGAAGCAATTCGTCGCTTCGGGAGCCCCACGCATCACGAAGTTAGTAGTCGGTGATGTCGAGGAACAGATTTCCTTATGGACACGCTACACTGGTCAGTTGAGGAGCTATAATGTTCCAAGTCTAATTGCCGTAGGTGGAACAGCACTTACCGCGACGATGACATACGTTAGATCAGCAACTGCACTAGCAAATGAATATGCACTACCAGCAGTAGGTGCTGTCGTTGGTGGTGATGCGCTACTTGATACTCTGATGTACGTGGATTTAGATCCCAACGAAACCTCAATGAGTTGGGATGAATATCTAGTCTCCGAGAATCTTCTCGTGGCTGCACTCTCTGGCAGAGAATCCAGTTTGCCGATTGTGCAATCAATTATCGGCTACGAGAATTCGTCGCTACAAATCTGTATTCCACAAGAGAAGGAATTTCTTGTGAACTACGATCTTCATGCCACTTCGTTCACACATCCTCAGGTGTGTTCATTCCAGTGGTGGAAGATTTCGGCAAAAGACGACAATGGTGTAACTATCTCCAAAG
Source organism: uncultured Candidatus Saccharibacteria bacterium (assembly GCA_964370865.1). Classification (GTDB taxonomy): domain Bacteria; phylum Patescibacteriota; class WWE3; order 2-01-FULL-39-13; family 2-01-FULL-39-13; genus JAUPVU01. Next base: position 143,560 of record CAYJKF010000003.1, read on the forward strand.
TTGGGACTGACATCCAACTTCCACTCTCACAAGAGCTAGGTGGCAGTACATACTCCATGGCATCGTTCGATCGAGATCACGGCATGATATTGGCTGACTTCTGGTTTGAACTAGTGAGGTTCGATTCCGCGCAAAACACTGCGACTATTGCAGTATCATTTGTCGGTTTTCGGACTTCGGAGGAGCTAGGGCTCTGTTATGCCTGGCTACCGCCGGAAAAGTCTCAAGCCCTTGGGCGCGAACAATGTGCCAAAGGGGCGCAACAGGCGTACTTACCAGCAGTAAGTTCTGGCCGGTAAGGCAACAAAAGGCGTTATGCGAATTTTTGGATCTAATCCATTAAATCTCGTATAGCGCCTTGTTTTTTTTATAGGGTAATTGATTCGTTATTAAAAAATACCGATGCTTTATATTGAATATCTTCACCATCTTTTGGATCTGAATTTGCCTGAATAATCGCACTCACATTATCTTCAGTTAAATTAACATCAAATCTTTTTCTACTTGAATCAAAATACCAATATCCACCTTGGGTTTGCTTATCATCTAAACTCAATTGACCAGATACTTCATTTACAAATGAGCCACTAGGATTAAATGTTAAATAATGCATAAGGTTACCGACAGTAAAACCATCCACAATAGAAGAAAGTTGTTCTAAAACTTCTATGTGAGCTTGAGAATTTTTGCCCTTTAGGGGACCCAATTTGGAATCTTTAAATCTCTTTAAAAAAGAAGTCGTTTCTTGTTCTAACTCGGCGATTCTTGAATCTTCTAAGACTGTAGGATTATTCACGATATAATTATATCATTCACATAGCTATGTTTGATATTTCGAATCTCCCCGAAAGCCCAGGGGTCTACATCTACAAAGATCACACTAAAAAAGTCCTATATGTAGGCAAAGCAGTTAATCTCAAAAACCGTGTTAAAAGCTATTTCCAAAATATCGAAGCTTTAAGCCCTAAAACACAGGCAATGATTAGCAAAATCGCTGATATAGAACATATAAACGTTGAAAATGAAATCGAAGCCTTGTTACTCGAAGCCGATTTAATCAAGAGATATAGACCGCCTTACAACATCACACTAAAGGACGATAAATTTTATAAATACATCAAAATAGGAAAAAACAAATTACCAACTCCAGATGGAGAATCTAAAACAATTTCCAAAATAGTCACCTCACGTAAAAAAACAAAAGAAGGCGAATATTTTGGTCCATATCCTGAATCAAACTCAATTCTAGTAATCACAAAAACCTTGAGAAAAATATTCCCATACAGAGATTGTTCAACTCAAAAATTCACCAGATATCAAAAAACAAAAAGACCTTGTTTATATGGACATCTTGGATTATGTCCTGCGCCATGCCAAGGAGGCGAAGCAATAACCGAAAACAATATTAATATTAAAAAAATTCAAGAGTACCTTAGCGGAAAACGATCCCTAATGTTTAAGCAATTAGAACGAGAAATGAAAGAGCTATCCAAAAATCATGAATATGAAAAGGCCGCAGTAATCCGGGATCAAATTAATAGTTATAACTACTTAACCCAAACTAAAAATAACGTAAATGAATATCTTAAAAACCCAGACCTAATCCACAATAAAGGTTCAGATGCTGTTACTAAACTATTAACGGAACTGGAAAAATCATTCAAACTACAATTTACAAATACCGATACTGAAACATTTAGAATAGAAACTTATGATATATCGAACATGTCTGGTAAATCGGCAATTGGTGCTATGGCAGTTACAACTGGAGGCGTTCCAGATAAAAGCGAATACCGAAAATTCCGAATAAAAACAAAAGACACACCAGATGACTTTTTTATGCTCCAAGAAATTCTAAAAAGAAGATTTAATAGAATAGGGGAGTCAGAGTGGGAATCGCCAGATTTAATAGTAATCGATGGAGGAAAAGGACAACTTTCATCAGCTATTGAAGCAATCGAATCAAAAGACATCAAAATTCCTATAATCTCACTCGCCAAAAAAGAAGAACTAATTTTTTACTATGACGGAAAGGAATTTCAATACATAAACCTAGATATAAATAATCCAGCTCTAAAACTAGTAATTATTGGTAGAGACGAAGTCCATAGATTTGGAATTGCATACCATAGACAACTTCGAATGAAAAATCTGTATCAATAGGATAAAATAAAAGAACATGATTAAAAAGATATTTCGATCAGTCGTAAGCTACGCTATAGCAATGATATTTACATCATTCATTATTGATGGATTCGACCTCACTCTTGATACCGTAACAATATTATCCGCATCGGTTGTACTAATGCTGGTGCAATTCATACTAAAGCCGGTAATTAAACTAATCTCATTTCCGATTAACGCTGTTACGCTAGGTTTCTTCGAATTTCTAATAAATTCAATATTGCTCTATCTAACAGCCTTCCTAATTAATGGGTTAGAAATCGAAGCCGGAACACTAGATTTCGGTTATTTAGGTATAGTGATGCAACAAATCGAATTATCCAAACTTGGCGTTCTTATTGCATCTGCGACTTCTATAAGTATAATTAATTGGCTATTAAGAGTAGTTCTTTTTTAAAAAATATGGACGTGTCAATGGTAATGAACATTATACAAGCGATACTAGGAGTTATGATTATTGCCCTGGTATTGATACAACAACAAGATGCTGGCTTTTATTCATCTTCTAGCAACATAAACAGATCTCGTAGAGGAATTGAGAAATTTACCTACAATTCAACCGTAGTTATAGCGATACTCTTTGTATCAATCTCTATAGCTAATTTTGTATTTTAATGCTCGACTTTGCGATTATACTTTTATTACGAATTGCATTAGCGGTTTATTCCGTCTATCCGTTAGAAACTATTGAAATTGGTAATATCGGACATCCAAGATCATTTATTCCTTCTGAAACAAGCAATGACAGCGAAAAAATCGTTTCTGATTTAGTATTTCGCAAAATGTTTAAATATGAAAACGGGGAGTTAATTAACGACCTTGTTGAATCTTGGCACACAAACGATGAGAAAACCGAATATAAAATTAAGTTAAAAGAAAATCAAAGATGGCAGGATGGAAATATCATAAATGCGAACGATATTATTTATACAATAACCAGATATGAAACTCTTCGAAACGACCTGGACATTGAAAGGTTAAGTGAAAGGGAAGTCCTTATAAAAGTAGGAACACCAAACGCAATTCTTCCTACTATATTAACTTTTGGCATAGAACCTTCACATCTTAAGAACCAGTCAAAAGTCTACGCAATAGGCTCAACAAGTTTTCGCGTGGCAAGAGTGACCAAAGAACAAAGTAAGATTGAGTCAGTTGTCTTAATTTCGCTAAAATCTGATAAACAATATAACAAAGTAATTGTAAGATTCTATGATGATGAAAATACATTAACTACAGCATATAAACTCGGGGAATTAGATATCTTTCTATCAAGCCAAGATGTTATATGGGATGGATTAGAAAGGGTTGGAACCACTTTCGCAGGTCGACAATATGCAATTTTAATTAACACAAATAATACAAAACTAGAAAATGCCGAAGTTAGAAAAACATTATTAAATGCTCTTGATATCGAGGATTTATTAAAAGGTAATTACTATATAAATGCAAAACCAGCACAGGGTCCAATTAGTTATTCTAAATACACTAGGGAAGAATATAAAAAATCATTTCACTTACCTGATGCAAAGCTTACTCCAGCACAACAAGCAGGAATTCAACAAATAAAAGTTCTACTACCTAATAATCAAGATGGTAGGCGAATTGAATCATTTCTAAATAAATATTGGCAGGAAAATCTAGGTATTGAAGTAGCGTTTGAGTACATGTCTATGGAAGAAATCTTTGATAAAACCGATGGAGGAAATTTCGATGTAATTTTTATAGGATATGAAACCTCACCAGATCCTGATCGATATATCTACTGGCATTCCACTCAAGCAAACATCCTCAATTTAAGCAATTTTGTTGACTTAAGAGCAGATCGATCACTCGAAGAAGGTCGTAAATTCTACAACTTTGAGGAAAGAAAAGAGCATTACGATATATTTCAAGATGTATTTATAAGTAAAACTCCAGCAATTTACTTGTATCACCCTGGTACGTATATCTATAAACAAAAGAAAAAAGAATTTCCAATACCAAAAATAATGTACTATCCTTCTGATATCGTAAAGAATTTATAAAAATATATGACTCCAATGATGCAACAATATACTGAGGTAAAGAAAGAATATCCAGATTATCTCTTGTTTTATCGTATGGGTGATTTTTATGAACTTTTTTTGGAAGATGCAATTACAGGGTCAAAAGTACTAGATATTACCTTAACTTCTAGAAACAAGGGTGGATCTGATGATATACCCATGTGTGGCGTACCATTTCACGCACTAGATAATTATCTTGCACGAGTAGTAAATGCAGGTCTCAAAGCGGCAATTTGCGAACAAATAACCAAGCCCTCAAAAGGAGTTACGCTTGTTGAGCGTAAAGTAATTCGATTGGTAACACCTGGAACAGTTATTGATGAAAGTTTATTAGATAAACAACTAAACAACTATCTCGCCACTTTCCAAATGAATGAAAAAGATGAATACACTTTATCGTATGGAGACTTAAGCACTTTAAATTTTTCAATAATCCAAAATAATGGCAAACAAAACTTGATAAATGATCTTCGAAAAATTAGCCCAAAAGAAATTGTCCTGTCGGATTCACAATATAATTCGAATGAACTAGGGTATTTATCTGATATTGATGGAATCAACATATCACGATTCTCAGACACAATATCAAAGACCCAATATCAACTAGCATCACTAATCCAATCACTTAATGTAAAAACATTAGACTCATTTGGGATAAACGAATCGGATTCGTTAACCATCGAATCTTTGCACAGATTAATCGAATACATCAAATTCACACAAAAAACCACAAAAATATCATATGGAAATATTCGAAAAATAAATACAACCTCCTACATGCGACTAGACATAGAGACACTGACTAATCTAGAAATATTTCGCTCAAATAAGTTACAACCAAATAATAAAGAATTGAACCTAATGACTGTTTTAGACAAAACAAAGACCGCGATGGGAGCGCGAAAACTAAGATATTGGGTGATGAACCCACTTATAGATATTTCACAAATAAAGATAAGACAAAATGGCGTATCCGAATTCATAAATAATCACCTGTTAAGAGAAGATTCTCAACAATTACTTAATTCCATACAAGATATAGAAAGAATATTTTCAAGAATCACATCGGGTCTTGGAAACGCTAGAGATTTAAAATCACTTGAGTCATCCTTAGAAAATACCGCTAACTTATTAGAAAAATTGAGCTCGAGTACAGATGAGATTAAAGAACTCCTAAAAAATAAATTAAACGACACTCTAGATTTAAGTAAATTAATAAACACAACACGAGAAATCGTTACAAATATCAATAGCAAAATAGTTGAGAATCCACCATTTTCAACACGTGAAGGTGGAATGATTAAACCGAATATTATTGATGAACTAGATGAAATTATGAATTCCATATCAGAAAGTAAAATTTGGATTGAACAACTCGAAGTAACTGAAAGAAGTACGACCAAAATCCCAAATCTAAAGGTCGGTTTTAATAGCGTTTTTGGATATTACATTGAAATAACAAAATCATATATTCATTTAGCTCCTGCACACTACCATCGAAAACAAACTTTAGTAAATGCTGAAAGATATATTACCGATGAACTAAAAGTAAAAGAGTCGATAGTTCTTACTGCTCAAGAAAAAATAAATGAAATAGAATTTGAAGCCTTTACAAAACTTTGCCAAGAGTTAAAACTTGAAGCAGAAAGTATTCATAAATTATCAGAAATAATTTCAGAAACTGACTGCATAATTTCTTTTGCAGATTTAGCAATTAAAAATAACTATTCAAGGCCAACGTTATTTGAGAAAAAACACTTCACAAATAAAATCGATGACGGAAGACATCCCGTAGTTGAGCTTTCTTTGCCAAATGGAGAATTCATTCCAAATGATACCAATTTAGATACAAAAGATTTCTTCCACTTAATTACCGGCCCTAATATGGCGGGAAAATCCACTTATATAAGGCAAATCGCGCTAATACAAATTTTGACTCAAATTGGGTCTTACGTTCCTGCAAAAAAAGCAGATATAAGTATTGTAGATGGAATATACACAAGAATCGGCGCAGGTGATGCACTAGCGCAAGGCTTAAGTACATTTATGGTGGAAATGATTGAGACGGCGAAAATACTTAATAATGCTACTAGTGAATCACTGATTATATTAGATGAAGTCGGAAGGGGAACTAGTACAGTTGACGGATTATCCATTGCACAGGCAATTATTGAACATATTACAGATAAAATAAAATCAAAAACATTATTTGCAACTCATTTCCACGAGCTGGTGGATCTTGAACAAAGAATCAAACCCTTAAAGAATTATCATTTTGGAATTAGCGATAATAAAGAAAGCATTAAATTTATACATAAAATTATGCCTGGTGGAACAGATAAAAGTTATGGAATTGAAGTCGCCAAACTCGCAGGAATACCAACGGAGGTCGTAGAGCGAGCAAAATCACTACTAAACAAAAACACTTCCAACCAAATGAAGTTTAGTATTTAAATTTAGTTAAGTTCAAAGGCAACTGTAACAGTCTTAACAACATTGGTGGTTCCTGGTAACATCTCACCACCTCCGCCACCCATTCCTCTGTCCATCATTAGTGGACTATTTGCATAACCTGTCGGATTTTCTTGTACAGAAACTAATTCACCAAGCTGTTTACCTGAAGCTTTGGCCACTTGCTCAGCTTTTGTTTTGGCATTTTCTATCGCTTCGTCAAGTAAGGAATCTCCAGCCATATTAGTTGAATCAACTGTGTAATTTGGACCACTTAAATTATCAATTCCAGAGCTGGACATTAAATCAGTAAAACCTTGTACCTTTGCAATATCTTTAATCTTTACCTCAATAGAATTCGATGCTCTCCAGTCTCCTTTGCTACTTTCACCAGTCTGTGAATTATATCTTTCATCTTGCCAGATGCTCATATTCTGGGTTTTCATATCTGTATCAGCAATTCCATATTCTCTTACTTTAGCTATTATTTCATTTGTTCTTTTTGTAAGATCTTCTACTGCGGCTGCTTTATCAGCGTTGAGAGAAGTGATACTTAAGTAAAAGCTTGCGACCTTATTTGGCTCATCCGATTGAGCTGAACCTTGAACGACGACCTGATTAGGGGAATCCATTGTTACATGTCCCCAATTAATCATTTTCCAGGGGAGTAAGAATGCAGCGGCTACAAGTACAAC
>CAYJKF010000004.1:0-89801 GCA_964370865.1 uncultured Candidatus Saccharibacteria bacterium
TCTTTCCTTCCTTGACTTCGGGTTATATTCGGGTCTATAAATAGATATGGAGTACCATCTTAAATCTGATATCAACCCTGCAAGACCTCAAATTATGCATATAGATATGAACTCCTGCTTTGCTTCAGTTGAGCAGCAATATAATCCTGCATTACGTAATAAGCCAATCGCAATTGCTCCATACATAACAGACTATGGAACAATTATTTCTCCATCCATTGAAGCTAAAAAACTAGGAATTAAAACTGTAATGAAAATAATTGACGCTAAGAAAATATATCCAAATATTGTTTTATTACAGCCAGATATAAAAAAATATACTGATGCTCATAAAAAATTACGAAATATTTTAGATGAATATTCACCAGAGGTACTTCCTAAATCAATTGATGAGTTCGTTGTGAATTTTAACGTCATCGCAGGTGGCATCAAAGATCATACGACTCTTGCAAATGAGATTAAATCAAAAATAAAAAGTAGGCTAGGGGAGTGGATTCAAGTTTCAATAGGATTTGGAACAAACAGATTTTTAGCCAAAACTGCCGCCGGCCTTATTAAACCAAATGGACTCGTTATTTTGTCAAAAGATAATTATGAAGATCTTCTATCATCATTAAAATTAACCGACTTCTGTGGAATTAGCCGAGGAAACTCACTTCGCCTAAATAGTATAGGAATCTATACAACTAAAGCCTTTTATACTGCACCCTTTGAATCATTAAAAAGTGTAATGGGAGAAGTCGGAGCATTTCAATGGTATATGAAACTCCGAGGATGGGAAGTAGAAAATTTCGAAACAAACCGTGGAAGTTTTAGCCATTCATACGTTCTTAAAGAACAAATATTTAGTATAGAATCGGCAAAACCAATATTACATAAACTATGTGTTAAATTAGGAGAACGTCTAAGACAAGCTGGCTGCACCTGCCATGGAATATATGTAGGCGTAAAAGGCCGAGACAAAACCAAATTCTATAATCATATAAATTTCAAAAGCAAAGAAATATTTGGCACTGACCAGCTATATAAAGAAGCGTGTAAATTATTAAATCCTTATAACAGTTCAACTCGCATTACTTTATTAGAAGTCGGATGTTATCACCTCAAAGAATTAGAACATATACAATTAGATTTCTTTAAAGACGTTCAAAAAGATGAGAAATTTTGGGGAACCATTGATGCTATAAACTCAAAATGGGGAAGACATACAATAATACCTTCGCATATGTTGGATATCCCAGATGCAGCACCCGATAGAATCTCGTTTGGAAAAGCAGTAATGGAAGACAAATGAGGTCCGCTCTGATTACAGAGCGGACCCTATTTGTCGTGATATACTCGGTATAAGATGCCAAAAATCCACATATTACCATCAGAAATTTCAAATAAAATTGCGGCAGGAGAAGTCGTCGAAAATCCGGCATCTGTTGTAAAAGAATTAATCGACAATGCTATCGATGCTCATGCGGATCAAATTACGGTGGAAATAGAAGAAGGTGGAATTCAAAAAATAAAAGTTATCGATAACGGATCAGGAATGGATGAAGAAGATGCGCTGATTGCATTTGAAAGACACGCCACAAGTAAAATCTCAACAGAAAACGATATTTTAAATATTAAGACATACGGTTTTAGAGGTGAGGCTTTGTCAAGTATCGCCTCCGTATCCAAATTAACGATTAGAACGAGACAATCAAACGTTAATCTAGGTATCGAAATTAAAATGGAGGGTGGTCAGGTAATATCTAAAGAACAAATCGGCGCACAAGCTGGAACCACCATAATCGTTGATTCACTATTCTATAATGTACCTGCTCGTAAAGAATTTTTAAAATCCGCGCAAACTGAATATAGAAACATATTAGAAATAATAGAAAGGTACTCAATCGCAAATTCTAAAGTGGGATTTATATTTATAAATAACGGTAGCGTAGTATACAATTTTCCTAAAGATCATCAGCTAGAAGATCGCGTTAAAAAAATAGTTGGACCTGAAAATTTCGGAAAACTCCTCCCTTTATTTTATGAACATCCTCACATTGAAATATACGGATATGTAAGTAAACCAGAAATGGCCTCAGATAGGAAAAAATTCCAATATATTTTTATTAATAAGAGAACAATCGAAAATAAAAGTATCGCATTTGCAGTAAAAGACGCGTATAGCTCATTAATTCCTAAAAATACATATCCCGCATTTGTTCTATTTATTGATGTTCCATCTAATATTGTTGATGTAAATGTTCACCCTAGAAAAGAGGAAGTTAAATTCACAAACGATAAATTAATATTTGAATCAGTAAGATCAGCAACAAAAGGAGCACTCGATAGATACAATTTGACTCCAGGAGCGGCAGTTAATCAGAATGAAAGCAATGAAGACCCTTTTGGAATGGTATCTAATCCATTTGGAAATATACCACACGGAGCAAGGCCTACCCCAGGAAGTGGACTTACAAGTAATTCACCAATGCCAAGGAGCCCTTTTAGTCGACCACTTGGTCCAGGTGGTGGTACAAACACTACCATTACGCCTAGCTTACCTAATAGAAACCCTTTTCCGCCTGGTGGAAATCAGTTCGATCAATCTGGTGGAATACCTAGGCGATCACCTTTTGGGGCACGAGATCTACCCAATCCATTTGAAAATGACCCTCTAGACTTTTTTGGCAGTAGTAACTCAACCGTATCAAATGCAAAGCCAACTAAATTCAAGGTATTTCACAATTTATATATTGTATCCGAGGAAGCTGACGGAATTTCGATATATGATCAACATGCACTACACGAACGAATACTTTATTCTCGGTTAAAAGAATTGTATGAAAAAAAGGAAGAAGAACAGAATTTACAGCCACTCGCTATACCAATTGTTATAAATTTTCCTGCAAAATCAGCATCGATATTTGCAGACAACAAAAATTATTTCGAAAAATTAGGATTTACATTTGAAGAGTTTGGTCCTAATACGTATAAAGTCACTGAAGTTCCTCTCATATTTGCAGATAAGGACATAAAAGAAATAATAATAAACATTCTCACTGATTTAGAAGAATCACCAACTACAGAACATAAAGATAATTTTCAAGAGCGTGTGTTGGCATATGCCGCCTGCAGAGGAGCATATAAAGCTGGAGATAGAATAAATGATGAAGAAATTCAACAATTATTAGAGGACATTAAAACCTCAGATATTGAATACACATGCCCACATGGTAGACCTCTTAAAGTAATGCTAACCAAGCTAGAATTAGAAAAAATGTTTCTAAGGAAATGAATATTTTCCTAAAGGAATGAAAAGGGCCGCTCTATATAAGAGCGACCCGAATACAGCATATGATCTTGTCATTGCCTGTCCTCCTTTTCATCTATTGTAACGCAAACCTTACAGAAATATCACAAATGAATGCTAAAATAATAATGACATGGAAAATAAATTGCATAAGTTAAAAAATATTACCGGTTTGCTGATAATCGGCATATTCATAGGGGCAATTATAAGCCAAGGTTACAGATGGCTAATGCCTTCATTGGGCAAAACCGACGACCCTATTCAAGCTACAATATCTACTCCAACCCCTGTAGCCACACAAGAATTACAAGAGTCAGAAACTGTCGATGAACCGATGATGGTGTGCGAATACGTAGACAATATCAAAGGTATAGCATATACACCTACTGCAAGTGACGATATTCAAGATATCATAGGCTATCAAAACAATAAATTCGGCATTTATATTTATGCAGAGGTAAATGATTTTATGGATATGGCAGATGAGCTAGTGAATTCTAACGGTGGTGAATGGGGGTATGTTTTGATCCCATACAACGTTAAAGACCGTAATGAAAACAGATGGGGAGACCTATTTGTAAGACTATCAGAGAAAAAATTGATACCAATTATTCAATTATGGGATCTAGATTTAGAGGATGATAAGAGAAATAAACAAATTCAAGGCTCAGCAGAATTTTTAAATACCCTACAGTGGCCAATTAAACTTAGATATATAAGCGTATACAATGAACCAAACGATGCGAACTTTTGGAAAGGAAATAATAATCCCGAACAATATGCTGATGTTCTAGATAAAACAATTACAGCATTCAAAACCTTGGATAATGACTTTTTTATGTTGAATGGTGCATTCAATTCTTCCGCTAGAACGGGAACGGACCATATAGATGTTAGGGATTATTTGCGTACTATGAATAAGGCAGTTCCAGGTATATTTGAGAGGCTAGACGGTTGGGCTTCTCATCCTTATCCGCAGCCAAATTTTTCTGGACCAGTTAATGGTACCGGCCGAGACAGTATTCGCGCGTATGATTGGGAATTAAACTTTCTTCGAAGTGAATTTGGAATCGACACTTCAAAGTTGCCTGTTTTTATTACCGAAACTGGCTGGGCACACATAGAATCCGAAGCAAGTGGCAACGAAAATGGCTACAAATTTAATCAATATCAAGTTGCTGATAACTTTGTTAAGGCATTTAATGACGTATGGCTGAAAGATCCAAAAGTAGTTGCTGTTACGCCTTTTACAATACGCTATGATAAACCATTCGACCATTTTTCATGGGTTACAAAGAACGGTAATCCTTACCCACAATTCGATGCAATTAAGAATATGAAAAAAATACGAGGAAAACCACCTAGCCTTACATATGCAAGAGGAAAAATATTAGACTGTGAATATAAGACTGTCACACCTTAAAATATTGTAGAATTACACAATATGGAAAATAAACTATTATCTGTTGAGGAAAAATTAAAACTAATAAATAGCGTTGGTGAGGAAATTGTCACCATTGATGAACTTAAAAAATTACTTGAATCCACAAAGCCTTTAATCGCATACGATGGTTTTGAACCGAGCGGGCGAATACATTTAGCTCAGGGAATCCTTAGATCTATAAATGTAAATAAGATGACAGATGCTGGATGCACTTTTAAAATGCTTATTGCAGATTGGCATGCTTGGGCAAACCATAAACTTGATGGTGATATGGAAAAAATACGAGTTGCAGGAGAATATTTCATCGAAGTATGGAAAGCCTGTGGAATGAATTTAGATAAAGTAGAATTTGTATGGGCCAGCGATCTTGTTAAAACGCCAGAATATTGGGATACGGTTATGAAAATTGCAGTTAGAAAAAATCTTCCAAGAATCATACGTACTGTAGAAATAATGGGGCGACAGGAAAGCGAAAGCCTTTCTGCATCCCAAATTCTATACCCACTAATGCAAGCTACTGATATTTTTATGCTAAATGCCAATATTACACAGCTTGGAATGGATCAAAGAAAAGTAAATATGTTGGCAAGGGAAGTGGCCGAAGAATTAGGATATGAAAAACCAATTGTAGTCAGCCATCACATGATGCTAGGCCTCTTACCACCTGGAGAAAAGAATGACGACGAAGATGCGACCGACAGGTCAGTTCGGTTAAAAATGAGCAAATCAAAACCTGACAGTGCAATTTTTATGACTGATTCGGTAGAAGAAGTTAAAAGAAAAATAAACAACGCCTGGTGTCCAGAGGGTGAAATTATTGATAATCCTGTTCTCGAATACTGCAAATACCTTGTGTTCGAAAAAGAGACTCAAATGATTATCGAACGACCCGAAAAATTTGGCGGTAATAAACAATATTCAGCATACCAAGAATTAGAGGATGATTTTGCATCTAAAAATCTGCATCCAATGGATTTAAAGGTAGCTTTAACCTCTTATATCAATAAATACTTAGAACCAGTCAGACATCATTTTGAGAATGATGAAAGAGCAGAAAAACTCAAAGAACAAGTAGAATCGTTTAACATTACAAAATAATGAAAATTTCTAAAAGACTTAAGCATATACCAATTAAAAAAATTCTGAGAACATCGCTTATCTTAATCGCTATGGCAGCATTACTCGCAACAATGGCAGCACCGTTTCTAATTTAAATTCCTATGATAAGTCTTAGTGACAAAATCGGGACAGTAAAAGGCATCGGACCTAAGTATCAGGAATTGCTATCTAAACTCAATATAAATAAAGTTCAAGATTTAATTTATCATTTTCCATTTAGATATGAAGATCGAACTAGGATTTATAAAATAAGCGAACTAACACCAAATGATGAACATACAATCATTGGGGTAATCACGAAGCTAAATAATCTTTTCACAAGAAACGGTTTCAGAATAACTAAAGCAACGATAAAAGATATTTCTGGTGAAGCTGACTTGGTTTGGTTTAACCAGCATTTTATATCAAAAACAATAAAAGTAGGGAACAAATTGCTTGTTTCGGGAAAAATTGATCAAGATAATAAGCGTCCTACTTTCAACAGTCCAGAGTGGGAATTAATAGGAACCGATGATAGTGAACAACAACATATGGGATTAATACCTAGGTACAATACAACAGATGGTGTTACTTCTAAGTGGATTTCGAAAAAAATACAAGAAATCCTGTCTATCGTTGAAATTGATGATTTATTACCGGCTTCAATTCGCGAACAATATTTTTTAATCCACCTTGATGATGCACTAAGAAGAATTCATACACCAAAAGATTTCGATGAATTTAATAAATCAAAATACCGTCTGTCCTTCGATGAACTACTTTGGCTTCACTTACGAGGAATCAAAATTCGAACAGATTGGAATAATAAAAACACTGGACACAAAATTACTCTCCCTGAAGACGCATACAAAACCTTCAAAGATAATTTAGGGTTTGAATTAACAAAAGGACAAGACAATTCCATCCAAGAAATATTGAAAGATTTAAGCGATACAATACCGATGAACAGGTTACTTCAAGGCGATGTTGGAAGTGGTAAAACTGCAGTTGCGGAAGCCGCAATCTTAGCAACATTGCTATCAGGTTTTAGTGCTCTATTAATTGCGCCAACTCAGGTACTCGCGAAACAACACTATGAAAAGATGCATAAAACTTTAGCAGTATTAGGTTTTGATACTGACTTATTAACCTCAAACGTAAAAATACAAAAGAGAGAATTAGATAAACAACAATTAATAATTGCTACACACTCAATACTTCATCACCTCGATGAATACAAAAATATTGGGCTAATCATAATTGACGAGCAGCATAAGTTCGGCGTCGCCCAGAGATCCAAAATTATCGACCATTATACCGACCAAAATGTAGTACCAAACTTATTAACAATGACGGCGACGCCGATTCCTAGAAGCCTAGCTCTTACATTCTATGGAGACCTAGATTTATCTGTCATCGGTGAACTTCCAAAAGGCAGAAAACCAACAATAACAAAAGTCATTCAAGAGAAAGACCGGCGTGAGGTATATAAAGAAATTGACACCTTAATCGCAGAGAAAAATCAGTTATTTGTTGTATGTCCATTTATACAAGAATCCCAAGTCGACACACTCAAAACCGTAAAAGCCGCCGAAGCAGAATTCGAAAAATTCAAAAAGATCTTTTCAAATAGAAAGGTTGAACTTCTACATGGCCGAATTAAAAATAAGGATGAAATACTCAGTAATTTTGTGAAAGGAAACTCAGATATTCTTATTACAACCCCTGTCATTGAAGTTGGAGTAGACATACCAAATGCCAATATGATTCTAATTGAAACGCCTGAACGATTTGGATTAGCATCCTTACATCAACTACGGGGTAGGGTAGGGAGACGACAAAAACAAGGCTTTTGCTATCTAATGGCGAGTGAGAATATTCCTGAAGGTTTAAATCGGCTGAAAAATCTAGAAAAAATATCGGATGGAAACAAACTGGCCGAGATAGACCTAAAAGTAAGAGGACCTGGAAACATGTATGGCACCGAGCAACATGGATACATGCATCTTAGTTTGGCGGATATTACAGATGTAGAGATGGTTAAAAAGACAAAAGATGCCGCCACAAATATCTTTGAAAATCGACATAAATACCCTATACTGTTTAACGCACTTAGTGAAATGATTTATATAGATGACCAATAAACTAGCTTTACGCATAACAAGCGGACATTTTAAGAATTTTAAATTGGATGTTGGACCAATGACTAAACCTGTAAAAGAGGTTGTTAAACTAGCGGTTTTTTCCAAACTTGCGGGTCAGATTGAAGGTACCAAATGCCTGGATTTATTTGCAGGAAGTGGAAATCTAGGTATAGAAGCTATAAGTAGGGGAGCCTCAAATGTGAAATTCGTAGAAATTAGTGGTGTTGCCTGTAAGATTATTGAAAGCAACATACTAAATGCATTTCAAAAATTTCATATAGATAACCCAGAAGATAAGTATGAAATAATTCGAAAAGACTCTTTGGACTTCGTATCAAATGACATGGAACATTACGACGTTATATTCTTGGATCCTCCTTACGAAAGTCATAACACTCATTTAATCAAAAATATTAATCAATTAATGCATAAAGACAGCACCTTAGTCTTTTTTAGGGATAAAAATATACCACTTAACGTATCAACCATAAATCCCGCTTTAAAAGTAGAAGATTCGAGAACTTACGGCCTTACTATGATTGATTTTATTAAGCTGATATAATATGATTTACAGGTTATGGCAGTACCAAAACGTAAAACATCAAAATCAAGAAGAAACAACCGAAGAGCACATCATGCTCTAAAGGCTGTTCCCTTAAAAAAATGTCCTAAATGCGGTGCAGCCGTTAAGCCACATACAATTTGCAAAAATTGTAATAATTACACAAAATAATCGATGAAAACATCTTCTGACCCAAGGCATCAAGCACGCAAGATTGCTTTGTCAGTAGTATATTCTGTCTTAAATATGGGCGGAAATGACTTCTCCAACGTAGATCAAGAGGTAATCACAACTTCAACAGATTCATTAGAAATCGAGAATTACGACGAAAAAACATTGAATTTCATATTAAATGGCGTTACTACACAGTATTTACAACTTATAGAATTAATAAAAAAACACAGTGAAGAATGGGAAACAGATAGTATGTACAAAATTGACTTAACTATATTGTTAATAGCTACTTTGGAGCTTTCAAATAAAAGTGCACCTGTTAAAGTTATAATAGATGAGGCTGTAGAACTGGCTAAAGAATTTGGCCATACAGAGTCATCTAAATTTATAAACGGAGTTTTAGCGGGAGTTACCAAAGAGATTTATGGAGATACAGGACCTACAAAAAATTGAAAAAATTATTGGAATAAAATTCACAAATCCCGATTTATTAAGAAAAGCATTCGTACATAGATCTTATTTAAATGAATCTGAATACACGGTTGAGTCTAATGAAAGACTCGAATTTCTAGGAGATTCAATTCTTCAATTTCTTAGCTCCGCTTACCTATATGAGCACTATACGCAAATGGCAGAAGGAGAGCTTACAAACCTAAGATCCCGTATCGTAAATACTGAGTCGCTTGCAGAGGAATCAGCAAGACTGGGATTTGGAGATTTTCTATTAATTTCTAAAGGAGAAAAATCGAACGTGTCTGAAAGTCGTCATCTTCTAGCCAACACATTTGAGTCAGTACTGGGAGCAATTTATTTGGAAAAAGGAATACTAACTTGTCAAAAATACTTAAACAAACAACTTTTTCATAAAGTAGAAAAAATTTTAGAAAGCGGACAACTAAAGGATTTTAAGAGCCTATTTCAGGAATACGCTCAAGAGGAGTTCGAAATTACTCCAACATATAAGGTAATGACTGAGGATGGCCCAGATCACCAAAAAAGCTTCGTAGTAGGGGCGTATTTACGAGAAAGACTAATTGCTACCGGATCAGGCACTAGCAAACGAAATGCACAACAAGAAGCCGCTAAGGCAGCTTTACAAAGCTTACAGAAGAATGTGGCTTGATATAGACTTAGGTCCATATTATAATAGTAATCTATGGTTAGTTTAAGACTCACAAGAGGTGGCAAAAAAAACGCCCCAGCATACAGAATAATAGCAACGCATAAACGCTCAAAAAGAGATGGCGGTTTTCTAGAAATCCTAGGACATTACAATCCATCCGAAAATCCTGTTAAATTTGAATATAATAAGGAAAGATATGAGTACTGGGTAAAAACAGGTGCTATTCCCAGCGACGCAGTATCCCAATTAGTTAGAGGAATATATAAATATACTCCTTACAACAAGGGCAAAGCTGCTGTAGATAATGTTGTTGAAAAATCTGAAGCAACACCAGTTGCAGAAGCTGAAACTACAACTGCAGAAGCTCCAACCGCAGAATAATAAAATGAAGGATTTAATCCTATACATAGTACAAAACATCGTAAACAATCCAAATGAAGTCACAGTTGAAGAGTCTTTAGAGGAAAAATTTGGTAAAACTTATAAAGTGTTTACTATAAAAGCCTCTAAAGAGGATATTGGTAGTATTGTAGGTAAAGGTGGAAACACAATCCAAAGCATACGAAATTTAATAAGGATTAAAGCAATTAAACAAAAAGAGTTTGTTGACGTAAGAGTCGCTGACTAAATCTTCATATTATCTTCTTATTCCGGGATTATTCGTCAAGAAAACCATCATCTTCAGGAACTTCTTCTATTATCACAGGGTCGACAGTTCCAAATTCAATACTTTCTTGTATTAATAAGGGATCGATAAATGGGTTTTCTCTACCAAATTCTGTTTCCAATAATGATGAATCTAAATCATAGTAAGTCATTTGACCAATATTTGATAAAAGTGAGCTATAATCAGTAGCACCTTTTGCTACCAACGCCTCAATTGGCAATTCAGCTATTTGGGGATCTTTCATATGATACCCTACTAAGGTTATATTAATTTCATAAACCTGATTTGAAAATTCTGGAAAAGTAACAATTCCAGTGGTAGCATCAATTTCTACTTCTTCAACTACAGGAGCGACTTCTTGGTTTGTCGTCGGTTCTGTATATTCGACTAATCTTAGTTCACCCACAGACTGTAATCTTTGAGCTCTCTCTACAGTTTGAAGGAATAATATTACATTATCGTAAGTTCCACGAAGCTGCCCCTGTATATTAACGCTCTTGGCTCTAGTAGCATCGGTCTCCTCTTCTGTATTCCTTAAATTATTCGTAGTTACTCCACTAAAATCATTTCTTATTAAATCTAAATTGCTAGATTGTGCCATCACAGCTATCTGGTTTAATAATTGAGGAATATGTTCTTCTAGTGGGATTGCTCTTTGAGATAATTCCAAATTACTCTCTAACTCACTTTGTAAATCTGATAAACCTTTCAAGTAATTATAATGTGCTTGGACCTTCTCCAGTTCTGCCTTCGTTTCTGCAACTTTTGCAGTGTTTTCGACATATTTATTATATTGAGGAATTATTAGCAACACTATTATTAATACAGTCGCGACAAAAGAAATAATTAGGAATATATAATTTAAAACAAGTCCTACACTAAAACTAAAACCACGAGATCTTCTTGATGAAGACTTAGGAGCGGTATTCATTGACTTGTAGATTCCTGAATAACCAGCAGTAACAGGCGGTGATGCAGGATTTGTGCTGTTTTGACTTAGTGGAGGATTTTGAGGCAAGGCTTGACCGGTCATATTTGCTGACATACTTGGGTTCTCTTGTGGGTTTGGTATGCTATTATTTTCCATTTAATACTTTATTATCTACTGTTATAGCTAACTCAAAATCGACGATTCCTTTACTTTTATCATAAGATGCATTTTTTAACTTAACATCGCTGAATAAATTATTACTACCTTCATTTGGATTTTTTAAAAGTTCTACTTTATATAACTCTATTGGATCGTAAGTTCCGGGAACTGTGCCTCTAAGCAATAGTCCTTGTTCTTTGCTATAAGACCACTCTGTAATGGTTACACTCGAAGGAAGTCGTTTGTGTAATTCGGTTGCAAGAATAGAAAGGTTACCTCTATTATTTATGATATTGTCTACATTCTCTAAACGTAACCCTAAGATATATCCATCTTCTCCAAACTTCTTTAGATCCGCAATTTCATTATTCTTCAAATCTGTTTCCGTTACATTTGCGTGAATTTTACGTTCTAATGTTAAGTTATAGAAAAGAAAACCCGCTGCGACTAGGGCAACGCAAATCATAATGACTAATGAAGCACGAGTACCTACTTTTTTTGTATATTGGACTTTCTTCTCATTAACGATTGAATCCGGTATGAAGTTTAGATCGGTTTTGGCAGACATATTCGATTTGTAAAATTATTTTAGCATAGACCCAGCCACAGGAGTAAATATTGGGCCTAAAAATTTAAGCAAAGACTTTTGCTCAACATTAGAAATATCTATCTGTTTCCAGGGGTCCGCATAAGAGACCTCTTGCCCCACTTTATTAATTAAGTACACAACGAAATTTGGGATAATCGCACCACCACCCGAAATGACAATGCTTTTAATTTTATTTTGCTCACCAAGCTTAGCAAACCTAATTCTTTCTTCTACATACACTTGAAATTTCTGCATCTCTTGGATAATTACACCTAATACTGGCTCAACAGCTGCTTTAATCTTCTCGCCTAACTCAGCATTGCTTAGCCCATAAGTGTAAAGGTAGTTTTCTGCCTGAGACTTACTTAGACCAAGTTCTTCAGAGATACTTCTTATTAGTGATGAAATACCTACATTCATGGTTCTTACAAAGCGTACTGAACCATCCACCGTCAAAACAAAATCAGTATAAGAGGAACCAATTTCCACAATCATGGTAGGAATATTATGTTGTTCTGCAGATAAAACACGTGAGGCAGTTATTGAATTCGGTTCTAGTCCCTCTATTTCGAGACCAACTTTATTCATAAGATATATATATCCTTCCACAAATTGCTTAGGGGCTGCGACAAGAAGCATATCCATAGTTCCCTTTTTTTCTCCAGATGCAAAACCTACCGTTTTAGATAAAAATCCAACGTCTACAGGATGCTTTGGATCATACAAATTCTCTTTAATAACAGTATATTTCACTATTGTTTCAGAAATAGGCTGGGGAAGATGTTCCTCTGCAACAAACTCAATTGCCTGTTGTATATGCTTGTCACCCGTAACAATTGGCAAAGTTAATATTTTAGTAACAATTTTGAAATCAGGCATAGTGATGCGTACTACATTAGTTGAAAACTTTGCCTCAGTGAGTATTTTCTTTAGGTAGGAAATAGCGCTCTTGGATTTGTTGTAATTCGGATCCATTATTGCCTCATAAAGGGTATTTGAAGGGAATAGGGCAAATTTTACAATCGATTTTTTACCGTTGGTTTCTCCAACCTCGATGATTTTAGTGTGGCTGGAGCCAATATCAATAGCAAGCTTATTCATGGGCAGAATGCAATATTTATATAAATACTTATTACAATTAGGATAGCATAAAAAGCTACTTTAAAAAGTTAATAGAGAGTTAAAAATACCCCGGTCGCTAAAATAAAAATGAAAAACGTATTTTTAATTAACACTGGCCTTGAAAGGTCCTCGTTGGCAAATTTTGGAAAAGCTACTGTAAGTAATATACCTAGCAATAGTACAAAAACTGGTTGGATACCTTCGGTAATTGTTTGTACAAAAACAATCGGGGCAAGCAAGGTCGCACGATAAAAAATTATATTACCAACAATATTAATAATCTCACTTATAATGTTAATAGAAATTATCCCGCTAGCGTTAGAAAAAAGCATCTCAATAAAATCATCTCTATACTTTTTAACAAACGTAAATAGCGCAAAACCAACAATAATGAATCCAACATGTGCCCAGAGGATAGAAGTCCAAAAATCAATATCAATTGCTACGAATTTGTAACTTATAACACTTAGAGCGATAAATATCCCGTAAATACACATGTAAGTGAAGCTTTTGATATTAAAGCTAAAATTCACAGGACTATAATTTAAACCAAACGCCGCTATTATAATCAAAACACATGCAATCATCTGCATAACAGTCAGGCTCTCTTTTAAAATAAGGAATGATAAAATGTATGTAAACATAGGTCCCAGAAGCATTTGTGGAGCAACCGTTGAGGTATCATCTATCTGTAAAGCATATAGATAAAATATTATTCCTCCGAGATATAAAGCTCCGGATAGAATAAGAATAATGATGTCTTGAAACGGAAGATTGAATAGTTCCTCAATAAACAAATTTGAAATCAGAACGACAGGAAATCCCACAAAGCAAGAAAATAAAATTAGCGCGCCAACACTTGAATTCTTACAGTATTTTTCGATTAAATACTTATCAGTATGGTTAACAATCGCCCAAAGTAATGCTGGAATAACCGTCAATAATAACCAAGTCATATTAATCAAGATCTTTAACTAAACTTACAAGGAACTTTCTAACAAATAGTTGAGGATTAAATTTTTCTTTGAATTTTCTTAAAGATGCGATATTAAGATCCTGCTCAAGATTAATATATTTATATCCATGTTGATTTGCATACTCTGCTGTACCTTTTATCATAGTGGAGGTAATTCCATCAGCTAAAAGCGATGCCTTTGCAAATCCGATTATTATATTCTTATTAATCACTTCTAGAACCGAAAAACCTAGAGTTTTATCGTCATCGGAAAGAGTTAATAATACAATTTTATATAAACTTTCATTTTTGAGCATTCTAAATAGCGCAATCTTTTCTAATTTAGAAACCTCCTTACTTATAGACTTATAGTTTTCCCAATCCTCAAATACTTTTGATATTATTTTAAGCATTTCGCTTTTGCGATAGTTACCATTTAATATTTTTATACTTGTTCCTGGAAAATTCTTCTCAAACCTAATTAAATCCTCTCTAAATTGTCGGTATTTACTACCTGAACGTTGTAACAGAGATGAAGCAGTAAGAACATATTCATTATTCCCAAAATCTTCTTCAATAAGAAATTTATTGACATTAATCTTTTTTAATGTGTTTTCGAGAATACAAACCTTTTCATTATCCTGTAATAACAACTTGATAGTGGAATTAAGTTTTCTGCTACCTACCAGCCAAACGGTAAAATCGTTAGTAACCAAGTCATAGGTCTTTATCACTAAATTATCATTTAACTTAGAGAGTTGCGTACACTTACTTCTTGTACCCCAGTTATATAAATTCGTGAAAGTTATATCAGCTACAACAATTTTCCTAGCAGTGGAAATATTATCCAATAAATATTTATCCTTTAAGTTCAATTTCCTAAATAAAGGGTATTTAGGCAGTTTAGACAAATTCATAAGATCCTATTATAGCATACTATAGGCTGATTAGGAAGCTCACAATCCTTGACATATATGACCTCCATAAAATAAGATTATATGAGAAACATGAATAAAGCCATCTATTCAACACTCCGCTATTTTTCTTATATCTTATCTGCATTATTCGTAATTTTTTTCCTATTTTTAGTGATACAGAATGATTCGGAATCTTCTGTTTACCTATTGTTTACAACCACATATGGTGCAATCCCTCTTCTTGGTTTTGTTTATGCGGTTGTTATTTCTCAAGTCTGGGGAGGTTGGAAAAGTATCATCGGCAAATCTATTATACTTTTTGGGATAGCCTTAGGATTGCAATTTGCAGGGCAACTGACTTATACCTATTACTTACATGTTTTACAAACCGAACCACCCTATCCTTCGTTCGCTGAGGTTTTTTACCTTAGTAGCGTTTTTATGTACTTGTATGGGATATATTTGCTAGCAAAACTATCTCAAGTAAAGGAGTCAATGAAGACATTGGGGTTTAAGATATTTGCTACGATAGTAGCCATCGTATTATTTGTTATTGCATATGGAATATTTTATTCAAGTCATGACTGGTCGGACAATTCGCTTCTTTTAATTATTATCGAGTTACTTTATCCTCTAGGGCAAGGGACTTTCATTGGACTCACAATTTTTACATTATATTCAATACGTAATTTATACGGGGGAAAGGTTATTTATAGTGTGACGGCAATCTTAATCTCGTTATTTTTCCTATATCTTGCAGATAGTTTATTTCTCTGGATTCCAACTTTATTAAGTGACGGATTATATTTAGTGTCATATATAATTATGATGTTAGCCATATTATTCTTTGAAGGGGTTTATCAATCCGTTTCGGATAAAACAAATAATGGACAACAATAAGTACGTACAAGCAATAGAATTAATACAAACAGAACAATCAAAAATTATTGGTGAAGAAATCTCAAAAATGATATTAACTAACGTGACAGGCCTTGAATTTAATAACGGCTCTACTGAAATAGTAGGTGACCCAAAGGTGATTCTCGATAATCTTGTTACACAATACGCAACGTTATTCGGCCAGGCATCGATAATGATATCTAAACAAGCTATTAAACAAGTCTCGCCATCCTTTTCTACTAACGAATTACCTGATAATCTTAGGTAAAGTCATTGATCCTGCCAAAAATGAATACAAGCCAAAGAACTATACAGGCCCATCCAGAAAATATTGAAAATACGGCCAAATTACTAAAGCAAGTCGCTGAAAAATTGTATGGAAAAAATGTAGAAATTTTAAAAGAGCAGGGAAGACTAGTCGAATTATTAAACCGAGTGGCAGAGGTTATATTTGCCGTTGATAGCAATTATAAAATCACAATCTTTAACAATATTGCTGAGGCAATTTTTGGCTATACCGAGGAGGAAGCTAAAGCTCTATTTACAAATGATGTGGTAAAAATTTATCACTACGAAAGCTCTGAACTGTTGACAATTGAGGAATACGCTTTTAAAAACAAACTATTCACAATTCCAAAAGTAAAAATATATATAAATAGGGAAGATGGCAAAGTCGAAGAAAGATATTACACCCTAAAAAGCAACTATATCGAAATAGAAGGGGAAAAACTCGAAGCCATAATTTCACTTGCAGATATTACTAGGGAAGTAGAAATAGAGAGGATGAAAGATGACTTTATTTCAATAGCATCACATGAACTGAAAACACCTGTATCTATCGTTAAAAATAACCTTTGGATGATGAAAAACACCTCAGGACTCGTCTTTGACGACCGATCTAAGCGTTATATCGGTGAAATGGAACAAGGACTGGAGAGACTAAGAAAACTTGTAGAGGAGCTTCTAAGTGCCTCTAGAATAGATCAAAATCGAATGGTAATAGATTTAAAAGAAGCTGATGCAGATACGCTCGTAGCTGAATCATTAGATAACTTTATTGAAACTGTAAAACTTAAGAATATTGAATTAATATCTCCACAAAAAACTAATTGCAAAATAATGGTAGATCTTATGAAATTTCAACAAGTAGTAGATAACTTCATTAGTAATGCAATTAAGTACAGTAATCCTGAAAAACCAAAGATTATTGTAGAAACTAAAATAGATGATACTTTTTTTGTATTTCAAATTACAGATAATGGGCCAGGCATTGGAAAAGCTGATTATCCAAAAATATTTACTAAATTCGGAAGAGCCACTGAAGGACTTAAACTAATATCACCAGGAACCAGTACTGGATTAGGACTCTACATTAGCAAAAATTTCATAGAAGCTATGAAAGGCAATGTCGGATTTACCAGTACCGTTGGAGAAGGAAGTACCTTCTGGTTTAAAATACCAATTCATAAAAACAAAGATAATACGGTTGTCACTTCCCTTAGTTAGGTTGCTTAAATGTACGATATTTGTTAAGTTTTAACTATGAGCGAATCAAAAAAATATAAAATTTTAGTCGTAGACGACGAAGATTCCCAAAGAAATATATATAACGAATATCTAACCATGCAAGGCTTTCATGTTCTAGTTGGAAAAGACGGACAAGAGGCTTTAGATATTGTGCAAGCAAACCCAGATGTTGATATGTTACTTCTGGATCTTATGATGCCAAAAGTTGACGGAATAAGGGTCTTAGAACAATTGAAATCAGACCCAAAAACCAAACATTTAATAATCTATGTAATGACCGTACTTGGCACGGATGCAATGATTAAACATGCTTTTGACTTAGGTGCTGATGGATATTTGGTGAAAGATTCAATTGAGCCAGATCAGATAAGAGACGAAATAATAGCCGCTATTGCTAAAAGAGACGGCGGACATTAGTAAAACCACTCGCTTAAAATATATTCCACATAAAGATAAAGATAAATAAAATGAACATTCGGTTATGCGTTATTCCTTAATTTCGTAGTAAACGTTTGAGATTGTAACCTCAGAAGGCAGTAAATTTGATTGACTAATAAGATATGGATTAAATAGAACCCTAACAGCAGGGGAGTCTACATAAGCAGCATCTGTTTCGTTTAAATTTCTATCAAAAACAACATCGTTACCATACAGCGAACCACGTATATTAAGTGGGTCATCACTATCTTCTGGATTTCCTTCAATCACTGATATATTACCAGTTGCAATTATGGTAACACCATCAAGTTCAGTTACATCAGGTGAAATAATGACATCTCCATTAACATATAGCGTTAATCCATTAGTAAGAGAGCTTGCATCTATGTTTTGATTAATTGTTAAGGTTGGATTAGCTACACTCTCCGCAAAATCTATAAAAGCGACTCTATAGGCATTTATTAAATATGTGGTATTACAATTTGAGCTACATGAATTTTGAGATGAATTCGAACTCTCAAAATACATTTGATTTGAAATAGTACCATTTATCGCATCCGAGACCGAGGTTGCAACTCCCCAAGTTGCGTCAGCACCAAGTGATAATGCTTCGACTTCATCGAATTGCCTATCCAATGACTGAGCAAAAGTAAGATATTGGTTATGAGAAGCGACTAAATCAGTATTACCCCAAGAAATTGGTGGATTTCCAAAATTTACAAAACTTGTCGGTTGTATACTGAAAGAACTGACTAAGCCACCAACATTCTGCTGTGTACCTCCGATACCTAAAGCAGAATACATATTTACGCCTAAAGGAACAATTCCAGTATCGGTTGGGTTACCAACAATTACTCCAGCAGCTGGCATTCCTTGGGATGAACCAGCACCTACATTCGACTTTAAATTTAAGGTCCTGTTCGAGTGTACTCCACCATTGTAAGTCTGATACCAAGAGTTAGAGTCCTTTCTAAACATTACAATTGTTTTGGAAATATTTCCGGCAGTTGAACCTAGAGGATAATTCTCTAACTCAGAACCTGGTGTAGAACCCACATGGAAATTAAGGGCATTCGCCACATTTCCAGTGCAGAAACCGAAATTAGACAAATCCAAGCTTGCGCCAGAAGAGTGTGTGACGGAGGTAATAGAAAGGGTATAGTCCTCCTCATAAGGCAATGCTTCATTGAAAGTAAACCCACCACCGCCATTAACAGTAATTGAGGTTGCCGGTATACCTCCTGATAAAGTTACTGTTACATCTCCTATACCAGGGATAGCGGCTGGTGGTAATTGAGTAGGACTCGAACAACTCGCACTATCCTCAACAAACCGAACAAAAGAATCTGCCACTCGGATTACCGGCCCCATCATAACAAAAAGTTTTGCCTGTGTGCTCGGTGTTACAAGTTTTTGCGAATCATTAGGCATTTGCAAGTCAGAAATAACACATGTATTAGAAGAAACCACACCTTGTGTCATTAGCCCCGTTTTAAACCAATTATGGACTACAGTGGGGGATCCTTCAGTCAATACTCCAGTTGTATTCGAATTATCATACCTATAAAAACATTGTTGATTAAGACTACCTGATGATATTGAGAACGAAAGACTTGCTACAGATGAATTACCAGTAAAACTTTTTCTCCAATAATTTTCTGACAATGAATTATTAGGCAAAACAAAGTAAGCATTAGTAAATGATGTTGATGATGCGGGTGGAATTGTAGAAGAAATCGATGTGATATAAGATGGACTCCATTGAAGTGCCGAGAAGTCACTACTTGGTCCCAAAACTCTACCAACAAACCTATCAGTACCATAGTCTAGCTGAAACTCTACCCTGGTGGGATACATTGAAGCACTTGTACCTGAAGAAGTTCCTGGTACTACTACAAAATCTGCTGGTGGTCGACAATATTCATATCCGACAGGTCCTGCTTCAATAACACCATTAACTTGACCTGTATTTGTTCCAGTTTTGTCGTTATATGTAGTAATTCTACAATTTATATATTTTGATCTTTCGTTCAATTTGGGCAGTTTAATTCTAATATTTGCCAAATCAGTTGCAGAACCATTGTAAGTAGTGCTTGTTCTAAAATATGAATTGCACGGAGTTGTAGTATCGTGATCGTTACTTGGATTATTATTGTCAGGAAAAGTCGGGACACAACCACCAACGGTGTCTTGCCAAGCGCCCCCCGGTGAAGACCATACACCAGTCTTTTTAACTTGAAAATCGAATGTAGTATTGCCGTCGGCCGCTGAAGCTTCTCTGTGAGTATAGCCATATGTCTCATTATCTTTTGGATATGAAACTCTAGCTATAAAACCTGATGGAATATCGAAAAGTCCCACACATGCGTTAGATGCATTTGTATTAGTCATATTACCAAGTGAATCATACCAATCAGCATATACATCATAAGATCCTCTTGGCAAAGTCGAGGTATTCCATGATGCAGTTCTGGTTATTGAGGTGTTGGCTGCTGAACTTGCCGCAATAATTCCAGAATCATAAATTGGTGTCCCTGTACCCTTTGGTGTTCCTCTGTTATAAACAAGAAATCTATATCTAGTTATACCTAGATGTTGATCATTTGCTGTTGAGGATATCGTTACAGGTGACACAGTGGTTGGAGAGGCAGGAGTAAACGCCACTGATAGACATCTTGGTGCATCATTATCGACAAGGATATATGGATTATATCCAGCAACAGGAGTACACCATCGATAGCGCGTGGTTGTATAAGGAGGATTATGATAACCATACCAGTCAGCCAAATAAGCTCTGGTGTAATATAATCCGGAAGGGATAGCAGCTGTTTCTGTCCAAGGAGCAATTACTGTTCTTGCATCTACCGCATCGGTTATTGGATTTTTCAGTGTGAAATATGAATTACTGTACGCAGGACTTGTTTTATAAAAAGTTCCATCTGGTCTAAAAATTCCGACACCAAAACCTTTTAGACTCCAATCATCCCGAACGCCAAAAGTCATATTTATTGTACCTGGAAATGCCCTGGTCGGATTTTGTGAATATGTAATGGAAGTACAAAGTGGAAGTGCATCACTGACTGTTACCGTACCTCTTTCCACTGGGAGCGCGGTGGTTGCACCTCCTGGTTTAAAGGTAGTGTTAATAGGGAAGGTTCCTCCAGATCTTATACCGTAATTATTATTTTTCAAAGTTACAGTTATTGGGTGAGTTGTTGTGCCACTTGATGATGGTATCTGTTTAGTTAATCCTCCTGTAGAAAAAGCACAAGTCCCAATAAGTGGATCACAAATTGAGCCTGCTGTTGTTAGAATAGTCGCTGTTCCACTTGTAGCATTAACGTAATTAATAACATTGTAGTTTAAACTCCCGGTGCGAGCTGTCGCTTTAGTTAATGTTAAACCTGTAAAAGACCTAGTTCCGTCGCTTTTTGGTTGTGTATTTACAGTAACTGTAACGGTACATTGGTCGGTGGCAATACCAGTTGCACTTCGTGCAGAGAAACTTAACTGACAACTCATACTCGGGATAGCTGGCGAGGTATATGTTATAGAAGTTGACGCTGGAGTATTTATCGTTCCGCAAGTTGTTGACCAATTATATGTTAAGGGGGCAACTCCTCCACTAGCAGATGACCTAAATTGCTTTGCTAATCCAGGCGGATTAAATGTTTGGGTGGTGTAATTCACCCAGGCAGTTCCATTGTAGTACTGAATTGGATTACAAGTTGGTTTTGGAGTAGCACATGTGTATGTACGGCTACTACTTTTTGTACCGCATGCATTTATCGCATCTACTCGGTAGACGTGGCTTAGTCCATCACATGCTTGAGGTACTGTATAAGTTAGTGCAGTAATACCAGTGGCTTTTGATATATTGTCTCGAAATACATTAAAACTCGTAGCCCTTGCATGTGCCCAGCTCAAACTTACCGAACCATTATTTAAATTAGTTGGATTACTAAGTAAAATAGCTGGTATGTCAGTCGGATTATAAAGACCATAAACCCAAGGAGTTGTGCTTCCATCACTAGAAGTTGCTTTTAAATATATTGAATATGGACGAGCAGTATCAAAACTGTAACCTGAATAATTAACATATCCAGAAACAATATTATTTGGAACCGCGTTATTACTATGTAAAAGCCATGAACAATTTGATAAAGTTTGAGTCCCAACACCTGTTGCACATGGATCCTCATAAATTCTTAGCGCGTAGGTTATCGTCTGCCCTGGATCTGAATCCACCGAAGGTGTCCACCTTATTGTTTCATTACTACTTGGAAGTAAGCAAGCCGTAGATGGTTGAAAAACTGGATTAGTGATAGCTATACCAGTTCGATAACCAAACCAACATCTTCCCTCTGGATAATTCATATAAGGAATCCCACTTGAACAATCTCGAAGACTATCATTTATTGCTGAAGTGGTTTGAATAGCATATGTTGCATCGCCTACACTTACATCGCCAACAGTACCCGCCCTCTTATAAGAAAAAGCAATATTTTGACCATTTGCTAAATAAGGGTTGTCCCATCTAACAGCATAAGCATCACCAGTATACCCAGCGGGTGCTGCTCCAAGTACATCAACTGTATAGTAAGCATAATTTCCAACACGGTTATCTCGAAAGGCATAATAGCCATTAGAATCAGTTGTAGTTGTAATGGTAAGTAGAGAAGTTAAAACTCCCCCTGATTGAGTATTGCCAGCTCTTAACTCAACCGTTCGTCCACTTAAGCCTACATTTGTACCATTCGCATAGTTAATACCAATAACACGACCTTTTACGGCCTTTTTCATTTCAAACATTAATAAATTTCCTGAACTTTCAATAGCATGAGTTGCATAGCAAGAATCCCCACCATTTACTTTGGTTATAGACTTAACTCCCTGAGATCTACCAGTTTGATTGTTTTCTACATAATATGCACTATCACAAAAATAAGAGTTGGGAGCTGTGACAATTGCTAACAAAAGATATTCCGATCTAGAGACTATATTGTAAGTGAATGCATTGGAAAAATTCTGTACGCGTAAATGAGCAGGGATAGTACTATTTCCTCTCATGTATTCAATAAGGCCATCTACTTCATCTAAAAAATGATATGAATCACCTAGGTCAACACCATTTGCGGATGAATAATCTTTGCCAAACCAATAACTCTCATCACATCCAGGCGCCGGCACGTGGGCTGGAGTATTGGAGTATTTAATACACCAAGCCCGGTCACAACTATCTCGACTAGTACCCCAGCAGTAACTTGAGGCATTACATGTACTATTAGTTTTATCTAAGTCACCAGCGGCATTTTCTCGGGATGGTCTCGCTTGTGCACAAAAACGGTCAGCCCAAACTGCTAAAGTGGTCAGACGGGGACCCTCTTGAATGTCAGAATGTAAATCCCCAACAACGCTAACTTTGTCATCTATTCTATTTTGACCTTGTGTAGCTAATTTTGAGTATTGTGCCTCAGGAGCCCAATAATTATTACCATCATAATTTTTAGTTATTACTCTAACCCAAGTAGGGGATTCTTTCGGGTTACCACTCACTGAACCAAACGGCACACAAGAATAACTACATGTGGTAGCTGATGTGCAAAAAGGCGCTCCATTTAACTCATTTGCAGGACATACCGCAGAACATGGGTATCTCCATGCACCACCACAATAAGCGCTTCCTGTACATAGGTATTGCCCACCTGAGGGAACGCAATCAGTTTCAATAGCAAAAACGGTGGAATGTTGAGTTAAAACGAGTACCGTGTATACACAAAAAGGTAATAATAGATTAAAAAATATTTTAAGAAGTGATTTGCGCATATCCGATACTATTAATATTACAATAAATACCTAGACACATGCAAAGAATTCTAGAAAAAATTACGCAGGGATGATGTTATTAAAATTTCCCGTTATTGGCAACGATTGGAAAATGATTTTTATAAGGAGAATAAGATGCTCTTTGAGTTTCATCAGGTGTTGGAATCGGTGATTGTACCCCTTCTGGAGTTTGTGTTGCTGTCGGCGTTACGGTTGGTGTGGCAGTTGGCGTTGCGGTTGGAGTTGCTGTCCCTT
Organism: uncultured Candidatus Saccharibacteria bacterium; assembly: GCA_964370865.1. GTDB lineage: Bacteria > Patescibacteriota > WWE3 > 2-01-FULL-39-13 > 2-01-FULL-39-13 > JAUPVU01. The sequence goes on from CAYJKF010000004.1 coordinate 24,124, forward strand.
TATAAAAAGGATTCCTATACACGAATGCAAGCGCTGGCGTCTGTGCGCTAATGTTTCCTTCGGTAACCCATTCTCCATATTGCAACACTGAGGTTTCCATTACAAGTCGAATTACTACCACGATATACTCTTGGTTTTCATTAACCTGGAGAATCTCGATTGTCTCACATGGAGAAATACAAACATCTTCAGTCTGCATTCCCATTACCATCGAAATCAATCTTACCTCATCTTCAGTTGTAGGTAAAACATTCCAAGATATTATCCCAGCATCGAATTCAGCTCCTGCTGATATCATTTTTATTGTATTGGAATCATTAATGCGTAGTTCAACTCCACCATAAGATCCTTCTTTCCAAGTAGCTAGTCCACCATACGGATCTATTGCAGGTAAAAATATGGGATCTGTTATAGGATTAAGTTTTGTTCCAATCACTATCTCACTAGGGTCTACCTCTAAAGCAGAAACGGGTGGGGTAGGTGTAGTAGGAATAGTAGGAACTGGATTAGGGGCTTGACCGATTGCGCCAGGAATTTCATCGACAGGATTTCTAGGCCCCGGAAACATTCTGGTGAATGGTGCTGCTGCGACTAAAGCCAGGGCACCTTTTACAAAAGATCTTCTGCCAATTTCCGATGGGTGATTTTCAGGTTGTGTAACCTCATTTTCAAACGCTTCGTCACCGACACGACTAACAGTTTCATTATTATATGAATTAGGATTGGGAAGGTTGACTGGATCAGTTTCTACTTGAAAAACATCGCCTGTTAACATTTATGCCAATAGTTTATCAGATTAGCTATCAACTTGCAACTATAGGTCCCTAAAAGTGCCTTTATTCAGTCAAAATGTAATAAACTTTAGATTCAGTAATTTCTGCAGGTAAGCTATCAGAAACTCCTATTAAGGATGAATTATAAAATATTCGTTCTGCCGGCACGTCGACTGTCACTAAACTGTCCGCTAAATCTCTATCGAATATTATATTGTGTGCATAAATTCCCCCACTAATGTCAATCGGTATATCACTATCATCTCCGCTGGACTTGAATTCGATTGTACCAGTGGCGATTAAAAACACTGAGTCTATTTCTGTAACATCAGGTTCAATCAACACATTGCCTTTAACATATAATATGAGCGGTTTAGTACTAGCGGAGGTGATATTCGAATCAATGTTTACAGTTCCACCATTTTTAACCTCAATAAATACAACACGCGCATCCGTACTATCTGATAATGGGCCACCAATGTCATCATTATTATCAACCTCTAAGTACGACCTTCCATGATTTACGGCAGCTGGGAAGGCATTCTTTGTCTCCCAAATAGGGGACCCTAAATCAATTAACGCCTTAACATTTGCAAACATCGTCTCTATTGGAGTTTCGAACTTCATAGGGGAATTATCTCCACTAACTAAATCTGGCACACCCCAATTCTTAAGTCCATTTCCATAAAAATCCATAGCAGGAGGAATTGGAGAAGGATCGGTTCCAAACGAGCTGTACAAACCGCCACCTTCAAATCTAGGAATGATTGTCTCGTCTATACCTAGAGCAGTATACATATCAAATCCTTTTGGAGGAGTGATAAGACCGGTTGGATTTCCAATTATTACTCCACCTGCTGGCATACCTTCGCTAGGTCCAAACCCGTTTAGTGGGAAAGTAATAAACGCATTTGAGTGAACACCACCGTTATATGCCTGCCACCATTTAGTTGCTTCTTGTTTATAAAGTTTGATGGGAGAAACCGTCACAATGTTTGAACCGGGAATAGTATACGTAGTTGGTGTATGGAACGGTATTGTTGTAGTTCCAGAACAATTTCCATATCCAACAAACGGACCGTCATTTATACCAGTTAACTGAATGTTGTAATCTGTATTGTAAGCTAAATTAGCGTTAGGGAAAGAATACATACCTTGATCATCTGTCTTTTTAGTCTGAGGAGGCATAATGCTTAATTGGACGTTTACACCTTCGAATTCTGTAGGCACTACACTTGGGTCGTTACATTCTGCGGAATCAGCAACCACAGTTATTTTAGACGGACCTACCTGTACAGGAGGATACTTAAGTTCATAAAGTGCGTTACATTGATTAGTAGGATCTGTATTTGTTACATTTCCTAAGGCATCAGTCCAATCTACATATGCTCTGTAAGTACCTCGTGGAAGACTTAGCGATGCTATCCAATCATATGATCGGCTAACTGCTATACCCACGTTGTTACCAACAATATTTAAGGTCCCACTATCCGCAACTTGTACCCCAGAAGAATTCTTAACGTAAACTCTATATTTCGTAATATTTGAGGTCGAATCAGTTGCACTATTAGAAATTCTTACAGTAGTCTCGCCATTATGACTTGGAGGGATAAATGAAATTGGAGTACAAGCCGGTGCCGTTCTATCTATGACAAAAGGCGCAGTTGTAAATACACCAAAATTACCAGCCCGACCAGAATTATCTGTTATTGTAATACGTGCTCTATATGTTCCATTGGGAACAAGAGTAATAGCAGGGAGAGTTATAGTTTCATTGAAATTTCCGATATGATTTGCATTTGTCATTTGAGCAACTGTCCTCTCGGGAAACTGATTAGGTTTATTATATATTGCTGGATAGATCGGATTCCCTAATGAATTTATTAGATGAACTGTTAAACCTTTTAAACTCCAATCGTCCCTTGCATTAGCTGTAATCGTATATGTACTGTTGTTTGCACCTCTTGTTATGGTTCCAGCCGTTACTACTGGCGCCAAATCCGTCACACAGATAGTATTGTTTATATTTCTTGTAGCACCAGTATAAGGATCCCAAGAAACTCTAATAGGCATAGCAAGCGATCCTTTATTAATTCCATATGAACCTGGGGTTGTACCTGTTCGTAGAGTTACTCGAATAGGTTGAGATGTAGTACCATTTCTCAAAGGTTCGTATGCAATCGATAATGCGTTGTTAGCAGTAAATGAACAATTACCAATTCTGGAAGTGCCGTTAAGACCGCATATAGAACTCGCAAGTGTGTTATTAAGTGTGGCTATACCATCTTCATCATCATCATAATTAGATACTATAAATGAGACACCTGTAGTAGTAGGCGACGTTTTGGATAAGCACGCAGAACCTAATCCAGCCGTACTTAGTACTTGCGTTCCTGGAGTAGCAGGTTGTGTTCTAATAACAACAGTTGCGGATCCAGATGAAGTTGGTGGAATAAGTTTATCAAAACCTGTTCCTGTTAAATTACAATTAAGTCCATTAAAATTTGCAGTTGTATAGATTGGTGTTTGGGTATTTCTTGGCGAAATAGTACCACATGAGGTTGTCCATTGATAACTGTATATTGGATCACCGTTTGGATCTTTACAATCTAGTTTTACTGGAATAGTAGTATTTTTAGGCCACACGAGTGCGTTATTATATGGTATCCATGTATCATCATTCTTCCTATATTGAATAGTACAGACAGGTGGCAGGTTTGCGGGGCAGCGTCCAACCCCTTTCGCACCTACAACACCACAACTTCTTAAAGTACCACTAATATCCGTATAGCCGGTTTCTGCATTAACTGTATATGTAACATTTGCACCAGTGCACGGCGCTAATGTATCTACATATCTAAAAGTAGCCGGATTGGTACTTCCTGGTACATCAGCAATATGCGTTGACCCTCTATAAATCCGATATCTTCGAACGTCACTTAGATAAGCGACCCCTGGATTTGAAGGATATGACCACGTAACTGTAATTTGACCTTTTTCATTTGTACTTGCAACAACTGTCGGAGCAAGTGGTGCATAAGAAATATGTATTGTCTTATATGGTTTAGTAGCATTGGTGTCAATCATTGGATTAGTAATGTTTGGGCTGTAAGCTCCACAATATTTAACAGCAGGACTATAAGTTGCATAATTCACATAAGGATTACCTGAACACATTCTGGCAGCATTGTCATTTACCGTTAAGGCTACATAATAATTGGAACCAGCTTTGTAACCGCGAGCAGTAGAATACGTATTGCTGTCAACTGAGGACATCGATTTGCCTGGTACAGTTCTAACAGTTTGAAATTGATTTACCCAGGTACCATAACCTGAAGTAGCACCTGTAACACTTGTGCTGAGGGTATATGGATTCGTAGGAAGTAGCAGTGATGAATTGTTTGGACTGGCTGTAACCGATGTAGCATACGAGACTGAACCGTTCAGGCATGCAACATGGTCATATGGTAAACCTGCCGAAACTTTATTTGAGTTATTTACAACACTTAGAGTTCCAGTAGGGTGTTGATTTCCTACTCTATTAAAGGCAAAGACGCATCTAGCGGAATCTAACAACGCCTCCACATTTGAACTTGAACAATCATTATTAGTAATAGTTGATTGTCCAACATATTGCGTATCACCAACTCTAGTATCTCTCCCATCACTTCTCCAAGTATAATTAATATTTGAACCCGTCGCGGCTCGATAATTCGAAGTATTCACAGCAAACGCAGACCCTGTATGCCCACCAGGAGTAGAACCAGAAACGTAGACCGTATAATATTGACTTGAATATAAATTGGGCTCATTAAATCGATAATAGCCATTTGAATCAGTGGTTGTAGTTACTGTAGTAGGGGTTACATTGTTATTGTTATAACGTAAGCTTACTTGAATTCCCGAGATACCTGCTGGAGTAGCACTTCCATCCAAACTAACAACCTTACCTATTACTGCTTTTCTTACTTCAAACAAAACATAATTTCCACCACCTCTAAAAGCTAACTCTACGTCACATCTAGTACCATCATCCAATACACCCAAAGCAGGATCTTCTTGTTCAGGTCTAATATGTAACCGTTCACCGGTACTGTCCTCAACAACTAACCCTCCTCCACTATCCTTATCACCTAATCTAACTGAACCACTGTCATGTCTTAGAAGTCCATAAGCGTTGTAACAAAAGTAAGAACCTGGCGTGGCTAACCTAACTCTATAATCCTGGTTTTCTTGATCTTTGAAATTAAAAGTATAAATTTGGTCATATCGTTGCATAGGCATACCCTCTGGTATGGTTTCCCAACCCCACCTATCTTCTTCTTTATCATACAACCTCCAGTTAAAGCCATCTTTAAGAATATGGTGTAATTTGTTAACAGGAGAAATTTTATCTTTATCAGCATTCAAATCCGCTAGATCAGGTCCGCCACTAAACCACTCTGTCTGAGTACAACCGTCTCCATTATCATAAACACAAGTCTGACCATTTCTTTGACACGCAGAGTTGCTTACGATATTTAGTTTTCCATCTGCGGCAACACTAGCTGCATTACCACGTCCACACATATGACCAGACCAAATTTCGCCACCATCATTGTTTGAACTGCTAGTAAATCTTACATTCCAATCCTTTCTATTAGTGGCATTAACAGAAAGACCTGAAGCTTCAGCAGGTCCAAAATAAACTTCTGTTGAATTAAAACTCCTGGAGAAAACTCTTGCCCATGCAATATCATCATCTGGGGGACCTACTGAACCGCCACCACCTGAACCACATTGTGTAAAACAGTTGTACCCCCATTGGGTGGAAGGCAAACAAACTGTATTCCCAACCCCTTGTGAGCTTTCGTCACACAAAGTCGACGAACAACCAACTATACCTCCGGAACAAGTACGCAATGAACCTGGACATGAAAAATACTTTTCAGTACCAAGCATAATCTCATAACATTCAACCTCTTCTGCAAGAGCATTTCTACTAGAAAAAACGAATAAAAGAGTAAAGAAAATGGAACTGCTATATAATAATTGAGTTAAAAATTTATTCTTATTCCACATATTTCTCTACAAATACTTTAAACTCAACGCCATCTACTTTAAATGTAAATTCACCTATAAAGTCGAATCCGAAACTTCGGTTATCCTTTGAATCGATTATTGTGTCTTTTGAATTTGTGTCGGTGATAGATAAATTCTCAATTGTAATACTTCGATCTAATTCATTTGAAAATTTAACATAATCTCCAATTGTTATGACCATTGCTCTGGACGTTATACCTTCAGGTAATATCAAGACATCATGAAGAACCGGTTCTCGATTGTTAAGCGTTGTCTCAACAAATTTTTCCCTTTGTTCTGTATCTACAATACTTGCTGAATTTGTTAACTCAGGATTTTCTTTTTTCAATTCGTCGAAAGTAACTTCGTCAGATTCTGCCAAAAAATCATCAAAAGAGTATTGGGCTCTTTGTTGATATTCATATTCTTCGTCATAAGGAACATCATTCTTATTATTTAAATTAGAAATTAAAGGGACATTTATATTCGTGAAAAATATAATTACGGCAAAAATAATTGTTATTAAGCCAATAATTGTAAAAGCAACTCGGACAGGTTTAGATATATTCATAATCAAAAAAGGGGTTACCCCTTACCAATTAATAATACCTCATATGAGTTGAAATTGTATAGAGTTAATCAAGCAATTCAGTACAACAACTATCCAGTTTGAATTTCCAATCCATATAGAAACCCCACATCGATGCTAGGATATGCTTCTACAATCCAAGGAACAGGTCGACCAGTTGCGATATCAAATGCATCAAAGCCAACTACGAAAATTAGGTTAACTCGAAAGATTAGCCCTGAGTCAACTCTGTATCGTCTTAACACACCATTATTATCGAGAGAATCGATATAACCATCGGGGTACCTCTCTCTAATCATTTCTTGTATTTTCTCTGGCATATTTTCAAGGTCGCTGAACTTGCCATCTTCTGCGAATGTTCCGATTCCAAACTGTTTATCACTTGCATCAATAGAATATAAGCGACGCAACGTTTCTGAAGATATAACCTGTATTTTCTCACCATCTCCAGTTAGATAATCGGCAGGTCTTAGAATTCCTAAGTAACCTTCTTCATTTTGCTGACTATCGTAGACAAATGACAAATCAGTTATACCATCAGGTCCCTTCCATAATATAGTAATGTTGTCTTCTGATACAGAAAGCCCCCAAACGTTACCAAATGCTTCGTTTTGTTGTAGTCGAAACTCTTCAGGAATGCGCAACCAAGCAGGTACCTTAATATTCTCTCCTGTTGTAGCATCTTCATCTTTTTCTGAAAAGTCTACTGATTCGGGAAATGTATATATATCACTAGGAATATTGTTTGGTTCAATTGCAGTTAGATTACTATCTTGTTCAGGAGAATCTGGAATTGTATTTTGTGGTGAGACTTCTGGCTCTTCACCAAGATTGCCACAAATTAAACGGAGATGTTCTGAGTCGATTAGGTCGCAAACTTCACTATAAGCCCGTATTATAGCGGCATCACTTTGCGCAATGTAGTTAGCTTCGGCAATATAATCCACTTGCCCACTATAATACTATAAGTTTGCGAATAATGCTAACTCTCTGGTTTGGTGACAAAAACCGAGAACGGTTTACCATCTACTTCAAATTTAAATTCTCCGAGGATATCAAAAACGAAAGAAATATTTGAAGCGCCTTCTTCTGTACCTAAAGAGTAATTATTACCCGTGGTTAGATTCTTAACCTCAATAGTTTTATTAGATTGATTTACAATAGTAACCGCATCAGTTTGGTAAACGAATGCTGATTCGCTGGATAGGGAAGTTGTATATATAACCCAAATATTCGATGACTCGCGACTGCTATTTACCGATTGTACAAACTTCTCGCGATCCTCTGTCTTTTGAAGTGAAGTCTCTGAAACTAATTCTGGTGCAGCCTCATTTAAATCATCAAAACCCAAAGTCTTTAAACTTTCATAAAATTCATCAGTAGGGGAGACTTCTCCATTTTCAGAAACATCAACAACGTTATCTCGTAAAGAATCAGTATTTACAACTTCATCACCAAATTCATTGGTCGTATAAAGAGCGTCCTTTTTATCGACATCATCAGTTGAATTTCGGAATTTTTGGATTGGGCTTTTGCCCATAACGGTTAATACTAGTACAACAACAGCACCAATTATTACAAGTGTACCTATGATGAAAAAGGCGGTTCGGACAGATTTTGCTAGCATTACTTATAAATTATTCACCTAACATTACAACAGCTTCGTCAAAAGCAGATGGAAGTTGACTGAAGAAACGATAGGCCTCAACTTTTCTATTAACTATCCCCGCAGTACCAATTGCGTTGATTTTGTATCCTGTGATTGTGGGATAATCAGCAATTGTTATAGAAAGACTAGAGTAAAGAGGTCTCAATCGTATAAATTTAGTCCCACCTGGCACATCTACGGTAAAACCAGTCCGGTCTTTAAATTCAAAATTTGTAGGAACATTAGAATTATCAAAAGCATAAAAATTTCTTGAAACTAGACCCGTGTCGGAATACATATAAACCGCCAAACTTGGTGAACTGTTAGACGTCAATGGCGTAACCGAAAATTGTAGAGATCCACCAGAATCGCCATAGGTTAATTCCTGTACAGCATTTTCGTTTAGTGCGGGAATTTTAACTTCTCCAGGTTCTGATTCTGGATAATTTCGAATTTCATATGAATACTTACATACTGTGTCGAGAGCGCCAACGTCACTCCCTGGCGGTAGTTCAACACCACCGTTGCCATCTGGGTCTGTCGCAGATAACGCACCAAAAGCCTCCTCAGCACCAGCCTCTGCACAAGCTAAAGCCTGCTCAGATTGAGTTGAATAAACTGTGTTTCTTAAATTTATATTGGATTGGGTAGAACTTGCCACTCCGATACCCAAGGCAGTGACCATCGTGACTATTACCAAGATTAGAGCAGTTTGTCCTGATTTATTTTTGTTCATATTAATAAGATCCACGTGCAGTCACAAACGTAGAGAAAGATTTTATTATTCCTCCGCCCGGTGGCTGGCATGCTGAACTCGATACTTTTATTGTAGCATTAACTTGGATTGGATTTCCAGGGCTTACAATGAATGCTATCTCTGTAATATCTACACCATTTGTAGCATCATTTGTGATTTTGTACTCGTCAGAAATACTATCCAATGAAACTGAATCTATAAGTGGCTGTGATGGGGGTGATTCTCTATATACAAATAAATTATTATTTGGACCCCCAGCGCCAGTCCTGCAGTTATCACTTCCGCCTACTCCAATGACTTCATTAAACGTTGAGTCTGTCCCGAATATTCTTATACCTGGAGATGTGCCCGTAAATGGCGCATCAGTAAGCAATTCAACATTCTTAGCCTTTCGAATTTTTTCCTCAATTGTCCTTAATGCTATATCACCATTTCTCTCAATTTTCTGTAACTCACTTTGTTTTTGAAACGATTTAACTACAGAAATTAATATTCCACCAGTTAAAGTTAAAGTAAGTCCTAAAATCGCGATAGTGATAGTTAGCTCAATTAAAGTAAATCCTGATTTAATTTTTTTAGAAAAGTTGCGAATTGAGGTCATATTAAATTACCTCTTACCAATTAGATAAAAGAGAAACAATTTTAACATTACTTACATCTTCAGTTTTGTTAGTTGAATCAGCCCATTGAACAGTTACTGTTACTCTTTTTGTATTATTAAGATCATCTACGACCTCTATCATTCTCTGAAATGTGTTATTCGCACCACTATCTCCAGATGGTGCAACCACATCCTGGTAAGGACAGGTAGTAACATCACCTGCTTCATCTATCTCCCCGAACGTATTAATCGTGTAACACTTGCCACTTTTTAATTGAAAATATCCATTCTCGTCTCGGTAATACCTCATGGCTTCGATTCCTTGAACAGCTAACTTTGTGGCTTGAGATCTCCTTAGTGAAGAGGCAACAGTTTTTGAAGAAGCAGCTCCTAATACTAATAGTGCAGATAAAACCATAGCCGCAAGTCCAATTGATAATACAATTTCGATAATAGTTTGACCTGATTTTAATTTTAATTTTGGTTTATTTAAAACAGTAGGGCAGTGCATATACATATAACAGTTACTTTTATTGTACATTAATCTTACCATTTTGATAAACAGTAAAATCTGATTTTTTTCGAGCCGCGACGTCATCATATCTATAGTAAAGAGTGAAGTCATTTCTAGGAACTGGAGTACCTGCTGAATCTATAAGTTGGCCAGTAAGTCTTTCAAAAAACAACACGTTATATTGCCCCGAGCCACAAGAGCCCCACCTAAAGGTAAAATTAACAGGCACGCTCTTTGATTCCAGAGAAATAAATGAATTCACTTCTCTAACACCAAGCTCATAAGTTGGGCTTCCACATTGAAATTGAATCGCCCAATCACCACGATTATAAACATCAAGAGCACCTGCAAGTGATTTATTTCTAGCTAAAGCTAGATCCGAAGATACTAATTGCGCAACCCGGCTCACACTACGTTCACTCGCATACCCAACTAGTGCGGGCATCGTTGACGCAGCTAGAATGGCAAGAATGGAAACTACTACCAAAATTTCTACTAGAGTGAATGAATTCTTATTAAAAGGAAAATTGTCTGGCATTAACAATTATTGTACAACTTAAAATGGATTGGTTACACAGTATGTGGGGCGAGTTATGGCAGGTGAGAAACAATGCGGTATTGAAGTCCCATTGTCAGAAGGATTTTCTAACATAGTACACACCGTATAGTCCTGGTAAGATGCACCAGATGAATAACAATAATAACCAGAAATATCTGGAACTGGAACAGTTTTAAGATAATTACTTAAAGGTCCATTTAATGCGGAAATCGGATTATGGGCAGTGGGCATTGGATACTGATTATTGTCTGCGTAATAATGGCCTAAGGCTTCTGAAATAATCGACATATCTTTTTTTCTATTTGTATCTCTAGCTTTTTGTCTAAGTAATTCAGGGTTAATAGCAGCAACAATTAAACCAGCCAAAATAGCGATAATTCCTACAACTATAAGAAGCTCTACTAATGTAAATGATTTAATGTTTTTCATAATTATGTACGGCAACCAGTAGCAACTATGGTTCCGTTACTCGATAAATCCTCACTAACAGTACATGTCATATTACAAGTAGTACTTGGAAGGGTTGCACCAATTATCACGGTACCAGTTCCTGTAGTAGAAGAACCTCCAGTCGTGATTGTATAAGTTAAGTTATTTGGAGGTAAAACAATACTAGTAGCATTTTGTGCACCAACTAATCCCAGTTGGCCTAAAGTCGTACAATTCATATTATTGTAACTAGGTTGGCCACTCATACAGGCAACGGCCATTCCACAAACCTTAGACATTTGAGTTCTCATAACTCCTTCGCGCGCGCGTTGTTGTTGAACTGCTGGTTGTATTACGGATAGAACTAAGCCAGCAAGAATACCAATGATTACAACCACGATTAGTAATTCAACCAATGTAAATGCTCGCTTATTCATACAATCCTAAAGTTACTAAAATACGCTGATGTATTGAACCACCAGCGTATTACTAAGAGACTAACAAATAGTGTTAGAGGCCACCGACAATACAACCGGTAAAATCAAGTGCTGTTGGTGTTGATGTTGTAAAATTATACCTACAGAAACCGCTACAACCATCAAGTGTTCCTGATGCCTCCACTTCGTTCGCAGAAATGGCACCGACACTGTAACTAGATCCTGCAGGGTTTCCAGTAGGGATTGTAACTCCGATTTCTACATCACTATCGCAGTTAGCAATGGTAGTAGTTGTTGCGGCACAAGCAAATAAACCTGTACAAAGTTTTCCTGTACTTGCTTGCAAAACTCCTTCTCTGGCTCTTCGTTGTTGCTGAGCTGGATTTAAAACGGATAAAACGATACCTGCAAGGATACCGATTATAACTACAACTATAAGTAACTCGATAAGCGTAAACGCTTTTGAATGTCTGGCCTTCATCATCTTTTTATAGATTTTTCTGCTCTATCCAAAAGCAATATTCGAGTTTTTGGATGGGCAGTAAATTAATTGATTACTTACTATAAAGATAGCACAAAGAACATACCCTATGTCAACATCAAAAAATACCATTCTAAGACTTCCTCACCAATCAAATAGGCAAGAACAAAGCCAAAAATTAAAAATGGACCAAATGGAACGGCACTTTTGAATTTTGTTTTACTTATCATTATTAAAAAAATACCAACCAACGAGCCACCTAGAAAGGCGCCAAACCATAGAACAAAACTTAACCGAAATCCAACGAATAAAGCTAATAAACCCGCTAAATAAACGTCACCTTCGCCCATGAGTCTTTCTTTTGAGAAAAAATAAAGCGACCAAAAAAACGCCACCATAATAAGACCAGCTAACAATGACCACAAAATATCTGAGTAAGCCAAAGAAAAGAGTCTAAACATTACATAATTAGGATTAAGCAAAAATAAGAGATAACCCAAAATATAAACCACGCCTAAATACCAGAAGAATAGGGAAGGAATAATTAAATATTTAAGGTCACTTAAAAAAACAAGAGAAATGCCAAACAAAATTAAATAGATAAAAAACGTCACAAGTGGAAACTGAAATAAAATATCAATATTAGATAGCAGACCAAAATTAAAACCAATTGCTATAAAATCTAGAAAATAAAAAGTTAGAGCGAAAACTAAACCAAACCCAAGTTCAGCTGCAAATAAACTAACAGGAATTTTGGCATGACATTTATTACACTTTCCACCAGATTTTAAAAACGAAAAAATTGGAACCAAATCAAAAAACCCAAGTACACTTTTGCATCCTTCGCAATACGAACGTCCTTTTAAGAAATCCTCGCCACGATACAAACGATCAATCATCGCCATACCAAACGAACCTAAAATTGATCCTAAAACAAAAAAGAAAACAGTAAAAATAATCTCTAAAAACATCACTTAATATAGCTATACAAAAAAACCTCTACCGATAAAAACGGATTTATATTATTAGAAAGCAAATTCCGCTTTAATTCAATAATACGTGAAATAGCCCCTGATATATACTTTCTATCCTTACAAGACTTCTCAATAAGCAAAGACCTTAATTCAAAAATCCAAAAATTAAACAATTCAGAAACAAAATCTCTATCTGCTAACTTAGTTTTATTACTCACTGTCCAATCAATACGCGCACCTAAGTCCATTTTCATAAGAGATAATAGAGAAAACTTTATATCAAAATCATTTGTATTCGACTGACCAACATTATTAAGTATCGAACGAGATCTAATTGTACTTAACAAATTATCAGGATGATTAACAGACAAAATATAAATAATATATTCAGGCACTTCCTCTAAAGTTTTGAGGAGTGCATTTTGAGCTTCTGTCGACAAATACTGAGCATCTTTAATAACAACAGCCTTAACTTTTGCAATAACAGGTTTAAAAGAAGACTCTTTAATAATCTGCTTAACTTCTGAAATAGGAATATTTTTTTTATCCTCAGCTTTTTCTAATACTTTCACATCGGGATTATTATCAAACGATAAACCAAATGTGTTTAAATATTCTAAAACAGCCTTATCCCTGAAAACGCTGTCATTTGAAGCAAATATTATGGTTTGCATGAATAAGTCTATGATATACTAAAAAATATAGTATGCCCACAAATCCTGCCAATAAAATTGAAACCGTGCTACTCGAAAAAGGTCTATTAACGAAGACACAAGTAGACGCCATAAAAAGAATCCAACTGTCATCAGGAAAATCCTCTTTAGAAATACTAGAAGAAAACCATTACATAGATCCCGAGGCGCTAGTTAGAGCTAGGGGAGAAATCTCAGGACTACAATACTACGCACCAACTGGAGTTGAAATCAAACCAAATATATTGCAACTAATTCCAGAAAAATACGCACGTAAATATAAATTATTACCAGTTGAGACGGATAACTACACATTGAAGGTTGCTATGGCAGACCCGTTTGATTTAGATGTAATTCAATTTCTAGAAAGAACAACTAAAAAAACAATCCAACCGTTAATCGCAGTAGACAGTATGCTAATTGATGCAATTGATAAACAGTACGGTAGAGGATTTGGGGATGAAGTCACACAGGTTATAGAAAAAGCAGCAGAAACAACAACAGAGAAAATCCAGGAATCACTATCATCAATAGAACAAGCAGATGACATTATAAAAGTTTCGCCAGTTGCAAAAATAGTCAGCGTTATCTTAGAATACGCGGTTAAATCTGGAGCATCAGATATTCACATAGAAGCAGAAGAAGGCAAGACTAGAATTAGATACAGAATAGATGGAGTTTTACAAGAAAAATTTCCGTTACCAAAAAGTATCCATAACTCAATAATTGCGAGAATTAAAATTCTTGCCAACATGCCAATTGATGAACGAAGAAAACCTTTAGATGGAAAATTCAAAGTTGAGGTAGGAAATAATAAAACCGATCTTAGAATTTCTACACTTCCAACAGTTAATGGAGAAAAATGCGTTATTAGGCTTTTAAAATCCGACAACCAAGTATTATCTCTAGACCAACTCGGCTTATGGGGAGATGGAAGCAAAATTTTTATCGAAGGACTAAGTCAAAATACCGGAATTCTATTAGTTACAGGACCTACAGGTTCAGGTAAAACGCTTACACTAGCCACTTCACTTGCAAGATTAAATTCTCCCAAAGTTAATATAATTACATTAGAAGACCCTGTTGAAATTAGTATTCCGGGAGTTAATCAGGTTCAAATTAATACTGCAGCTGGACTTACTTTCGCAAATGGACTAAGGGCAATTCTAAGACAAGATCCTAACATTATAATGGTCGGGGAAATTAGAGATGTCGAAACTGCGAAATTGGCAATACAAGCCGCACTTACTGGACATTTAGTTCTAGCTACATTGCATACAAACTCGGCAGCGGGTGCAATTCCAAGACTTATAGATATGGGTGTAGAACCATTCTTACTTTCATCAACCATAAATGTTGCATTAGCACAAAGACTTACCAGACGAGTATGCGAATTCTGCAAAACTTCATATGAAGCAGATCCTGTAATCGCACAAGATATAAAAAGAATCTTAGGAGACCGGTTACTAAAAATTGCACTTGCTAAACCACAACTTCCATTAGATAAAACTGCCGAAATTTTACCAATAATAAATACAAAAAAATCCGAAGAAATCAAAAAAAATTCATCTCAAAACGGAACAATTGAAATAAAACCTCCTTCAATGGCAGAGATAATCAATGCTAACAAAAAAACTCCACAATCAATACCAACTCAAGCGGCTAGTGGAACACCCGCACCTTCAACATTAGAACAAACCAAATTAATATTATACAAAGGGAAAGGATGTAAAGAGTGCAACAACACTGGATACAAGGGTAGGGTAGGATTATTTGAAATAATGAAGATTGCGACAAATATTCAAGATTTAGTAGAAGCAAGTGCTTCGGCCGATACAATTCAACGAAAAGCAGAAGAAAATGGTTTAATTACATTAGTGCAAGATGGTTATATTAAAGCTTTGTGGGGATTAACAACCCTTGAAGAAGTACTTTCTGTTGCAGATGAAGTTTAATTCTTTATACTAAAATTATGCCTGATAATAATCCTGTCCAAGTTGATGATGTTTTGCGAAAAGCAGTCCAATTAAATGCCTCTGATGTACACCTTTCATTTAATACTCCACCAATTTCTAGAACAGCGGGAGTATTATCTCCAATATCGGGATTTGGCGCATTGTCAGAAGATGATTTGAAAGCAATAGTCATACAACTTTTACCCGAATCCAAAATTGAATTACTATATAAAAATAGAGAAATCGACAGTGCTTACGAGCTTACGACTAAAGAAAGATTTAGGGTAAATATATTTTTCGAAAAAGATAAATTAGCTTTTGCTCTAAGACTTATTCCACCACATATTCCCACACTTGATGAATTAAACATTCCTCATATTTATTATGAATTTTGTAAATTGCCAGCTGGACTAGTTGTTGTTGCCGGTCCTTCAGGTGTTGGAAAATCTACCACCTTAGCTGCAATGATTAATTGGATTAATCAAAATAGAAATACTCATATCGTTACAATTGAAGATCCTATTGAGTATCTATTTAAATCAGATAAATCGCTTATTCAACAAAGAGAGTTACATCTAGATACAATGTCTTGGGAAAAATCTCTTAAATCAGCACTTCGCGAAGATGCAGATGTTATATTTGTCGGGGAGGTTAGGGACTTTGAAACACTTCATCTTACATTAAAAGCAGCAGAAACTGGACACTTAGTTTTGACAACTATTCATGCATTCTCAGCATCACAAGCAATAGAAAGAATTATCGGAATGTATCCTGAAAACAAGCAGTCTCAGGCTCGTATGCAACTTAGTGTTGTTCTCGAAGGTATATTCACTCAAACATTAGTTCCAGGAATAGACAAATCAAAAAGGTATCCAGCGGTTGAAATCTTGATTGCTACAGATGCAGTTAAGAATACAATTAGAGAAGGTAATTCACACTTTATAGACAACATAATAAATACAAATATTGAATCAGGAATGCAGTCGATTGAAAGATCTCTAGCAGAGTTAGTTAATGATAAAAAAGTTTCACTCGAGGTTGCAATGGCAAGTAGCCGTAAACCTGATGAGGTAGTACGGTTTATAAAACGCAAAAAATGAAATTTAATTATTCCGCAAAGACTCACGATGGGCTAACGACAAGAAAAGGTCAGATAGAAGCCCCAGATTTAAGAACAGCAATTGGATTATTAAGAGATAGAGGACTAATTGTGTATTCCATGTTACCTGGTCAAACTGAAACATCCATAATGGGAAGGTTAACCGAGTTAATGGGCGTTTCACTAAACGATAAAGTTAAATTTACGGAATACTTATCAAGTATGTTACTAGCCGGACTCCCGTTAACAAAAGCCCTTGAGTTAATATCTTTTCAGACAAATAAAAAGTCTATGACGGTGATTACAGAATCACTTTTAACAACTGTTGAAAGTGGAGGTCAGTTATCGGCAGGATTAGAAAAACATATTGATACTTTTGGAGACGCTTATATTAGTTTAGTAAAAGCTGGCGAGGCATCAGGACAATTAGCAGAAGTACTTCAAAGACTCGCCGTAACACTTGAGAAACAGAGAGAATTCAAAGCTAAAGTTATCGGCGCATTAATCTATCCAATTATTATTACAGTGGCTATGGTTGGTGTATTTATTATTATTGTTGTTTTTGTTATTCCTCAAATGACTGCGGTTTATGAATCATTTGATGTGACATTGCCATTTTCGACAAGAGCGCTAATTGCAATCTCTGATTTCTTTATAAACTTTTGGTGGATGGTTGTTTTAATATTAGTCGCAATAATTGGCGGACTGAAAGTTTTCACCGCAACTGATGATGGAAAATATGTTTTTTCTAAAATGGGAATGGGACTACCATTAATTGGTGGACTTATTAGGTATTCAAATCTAGTTCAATTCTCAAGAACATTAGCATTACTAATTCAATCAGGAGTTCCAATTATAGAGACGCTAAAAATTGTTAGGGATAGTGTTTATAGCATCATTTATAAAGAGTCGGTGGACTCCTTTATTGAGGATGTTCGGCACGGATTTCCTCTTTCACAATCCATTACACAGGATAAAAACTTTCCTCCAATGGTCGGCTCAATGGCAGTTATCGGAGAAGAGACTGGATCTATTGATAAACAACTTGAATCCGTCGCAAAATATTATGAAGGTGAAGTCGATAAAATTATCAAAGGTCTTTCAACAGCAATTGAGCCTCTCATAATGATTGTACTTGGAGCTATGGTAGGTTTACTTATTGTTTCGGTTATTTTGCCAATCTATCAACTTACTACAAGTTTCTAAAAAATACGGTAGCAGTTGATTTAATCTTCCACTAATTCAATTTATTAAAGTACTAAGGTAGGTTATAATAATAAGGTCTATGGCAACTAAAGATAAAAAAACTACGGAAAAAGTAAATTATGGAGCAGATAATATTGAAGTCTTAGAAGGGTTAGAACCAGTAAGAGTACGTCCAGGAATGTACATTGGATCGACCGATACACGTGGTCTTCACCACATGGTTAAAGAAATCATAGATAACTCAGTTGACGAAGCTTTAGCCGGCGAAAATAACATTATCGTAATTACAATCAATAAAGATAATTCGGTAATCGTTAGCGACGCAGGAAGAGGAATTCCAGTTGATATTAAAAAAGGTTATGGCGTATCTGCATTAGAGCTTGCTATGACGAAACTTCACGCTGGAGGAAAATTTAGTGGGGGAGGATACAAAGTTTCAGGCGGATTACACGGAGTTGGTGCATCAGTAGTTAACGCATTATCAGAATCCACCAGAGTTGAGGTCAGAAAAGACGGAAAACTCTATCACCAAGAATACGTAGAAGGAAAAAAGAAATATGCTGTAAAAGCCGATAAATTTTCGGCATCAAAATTCGAAAAGGAATCCCTCGCATCCTTAGAGAGAGGAACAACTACTTACTTTAAAGCCGATCCTAAAATTTTCGAGGAAATTAACTTTGACTATAAAACGATCAGATCACAAATTAGAATTTTTGCATATCTAGTATCAGGATTACGATTCAAACTAATCGATAAGAGAGAAGGGGTTGTCGAATCATTTTATTTTGAAGGCGGATTAAAGGCTTTTATAAAATCTTTAAATAGAAATAAGGATTCAATTCATCCAAATATTTTTTATGTCAGAAAAACGGCTGGAGAAATGGAAGTCGAGGTAGCATTTCAATACACAGACAGTTTTAATCCAACAGAATACAGCTTTGCCAATAATATTCGTACACCAGATGGTGGAACACATTTAACAGGTTTTAGAGGAGCCTTAACAAGATCAATTAACGACTATTCAAAGAAAAATGATCTCTTTAAGAAGGACGATGAGAAACTTTTAGGACCAGATACTTTAGAAGGAATTAGCGCAGCAGTGTCTATAAAAATTCCTTCGGCATTATTACAATTTGAAGGTCAAACAAAATCCAAACTAGGAACGGCAGAAGCGAGAAATATTGTTGAGTCAATTACAAAAGAAGCTCTTGACCAATTTTTAGAAGAAAATCCCAAAGATGGCGAATTGATAATAGGGAAGGCGTTGTTGGCGGCGAGAGCAAGGAACGCAGCACGAGCCGCTAGAGATGCCATAATTAGAAAAGGCGCACTTGAAGGAACAAGCTTACCTGGAAAACTAGCTGACTGTAGAACCAAAAATGCGGATGAAGCAGAATTATTTATCGTAGAAGGAGATTCAGCAGGAGGTACGGCTAAACAGGCAAGGAATAGTGAATTCCAAGCTATCTTGCCACTATTTGGAAAAATATTAAACACCGAAAGAGCAAGACTAGATCAAGTTGTTAAAAACGACAAATTAAAATTACTAATTAGAGCTCTCGGCACAGGAGTAGGGGAAACTTTTGATATTAAAAATATTCGTTATAAAAAATTGATCATAATGTCTGATGCTGATGTTGATGGAGCACACATTAGAACTCTATATCTAACTTTCATTTTCAGACATTTACCTGAACTTATTGCGAGTGGCTTTTTATACGCAGCGGTACCACCTCTCTACAAAGCATCTTGGGGTAAAAATAAAAGGTATTTATACGATGAGGAAGAAAGAGACCAATTCGAAAAAGAAATAGTAAAAGAAACTAAAAACTATGTCGTTACTAGGTTTAAAGGTCTTGGAGAAATGAATTATGAAGAATTACGAGAAACCATGGATCCTAAAACCCGTATTTTAAAAAGAATTACTATTGAGGATGCAGAGGAATCAAGCGAAGTTTTTGAAATGTTAATGGGTGAAAATGTAGCACCTAGAAAACATTTTATACAAGCTAATGCAGCTATGGCTGATTTAGACTTACAAGCATAAGATGAAAATAATAGAAATCATAAAATCAAATTTTCTATCACTGCTCATAACTATCGGAACTTTATGGCTTCTTGAAAGTGTATTTGGAATCGATTTATTTAACATCGGAATTCTCGTTGTTGGATTTTTAATTACCTTCCTAATTCAATTCAATAAAAAACTCTCTCAAAACCAAAACCACGTAAACATTCTCTTTGCGACGATATCACTCGTAATATCATTTTTATTCTTCAAGAATCCAATTAATATAATTGTGTTTTTACTAGGATGTAATCTAGCCGCTATTTATGTTCAAACATATAGACTAAAAGAACATACCTTTGATATATCTATTGCAAATGTTGTAGGTCTAGCAAACATTTTGCTATTTAGTGGAATAGAAAAATTTAGAGGAGCGAACAAACTAGATGAAGGAGACATACAACTTACAATTCCTTTGATAATTCTAATCTCGCTGATGATGTATGTCCTAAATTTACTAGCTTATTCAGCTTTATCTAAAAAATTCACCAAACATATAAAGGCTAAAATAACCATGGTTAGCTACATTGTCTACGTGGTACTAATATTTATCGTGACATTTCCTGTTTATAAAGAGGTCGGTAGTGATGTGATTTTCGTACCTGTATTGGCAGGTATTATAGCCGGCTTGATGAGAAGCTTTATAAAGCCAAGAAGCGTGTTCAACGAAATATTAGAAGTAGTTCTTTGCGTGATGCTTCCTTTTCAAATAGCTGGTTTTATGGGAGTTGGATTATCTATCCTAACATTCTATCTTTGCTACTCATTAATTGGAGTACTAATTAACAATTTTGATACGGTTAGCATGTTATCAATAGTTAAACTCAGTCCTTTACTCTACTTGCTCGCTTCCCAAGAAATTAGAGAAAATAAAGGTCTCATTAATAGACTGGACATCACCAATGGCTACCAACTCGGATGGATTTTAATATGTTTGATATTAGTCAAATTCGTTGCGCTATACTATCAACCGTTTTTAAAATGGCTTGGAAAAAATGACCTATCGAAATTTACACAAACCTTAGTGCCACTTTTTACTTTAGTTATATTTGTTATTATAATAAGATTAGGACGTGCAGAAGGGGCAATTGCACTAATAACAAGTTTTGTAGCTTTTCTATACATCTACAACTTATTTGAAAAACGATTACATCGTGAGCAATTACGATTAACATCGTCTTTAGCCCAATTTGCTGGTACCTTAACGTTTTTAGTTTTAACAACATTTTAGAAAGGAAAAAAATGAACTTATTTCATGCTATTAAGCAGGACAGGGCTCCTGAGTTCTTAAACGTTTTAGTCGAAATACCAAGAGGCGATTTTGTAAAATACGAATACAACCACACTTATGGAGTATTAGAAGTGGATAGAGTTTTGTATGGTCCAGTACACTATCCAACTGTATATGCTGATGTACCAAACACTTGGAACAAGGGCGATGGAGATCCACTAGATGCAGTAGTTTACACAACTGGAAACATTGTTCCTGGAGCACTTGTCATTACAAGAGTTATCGGAGTCATGGAAATGATTGATAATGGGGAAGTTGACAATAAAATTATTACAGTAAACGACAAAGATCCTCGATATAAAAATATTGAAAACCTAGAAGATCTTCCTTCATATTACTTAAAAGATTTACAAACATTTATGGAAACTTATAAATATGCTCAAAGTGGACCTGGAACAGTTCAAATTCCTGGTTTTAAATCAAAAGAAGAAGCATACAAAATTATTCTAGAAGCTATGAAAGATTATCAAGATAAATACGGAAACGTAACAGAGTAAAACAATAAAAATAAATGACAGACCAAACGGACCTAAAGGAATTAGGACAAATTAAAGATATTCACGGAGGAGAGATTGTCTCAACATCCATCGTAAATGAAATGAAGAAGTCTTACCTAGACTATGCTATGAGCGTTATTGTCGCTAGAGCACTTCCAGATATTAGGGATGGTCTAAAACCTGTACAGAGAAGAATCATATATGCAGCAAACGAAATGGGGCTTACTTATACATCCAGATATCGAAAAGCTGCCACTCTAGTTGGAGAGGTAATGGGTAAGTATCATCCTCACGGAGATCAATCTATCTATGATGCTCTCGTTCGAATGGCTCAGGATTTCTCCCTACGATATACATTAATCGACGGACAAGGTAACTGGGGAAACATCGATGGTGACGGTGCAGCTGCTATGAGGTATACGGAGTGTAAGATGGAAAAGCTTTCTGATTATCTACTTCATGACATTGATAAAAATACAGTAGAATTTGCTGATAACTTCTCTGGTGAACAAAAAGAGCCTCAAGTGCTTCCATCTGGAATTCCAAATTTATTAATGAACGGAGCTTTAGGAATTGCAGTTGGAATGGCCACAAACATTCCTCCTCATAACTTAAATGAACTAATAGATGCGATAATGCTATTTTTTGATAGCTCTAAAATAGTAAAGAAAGAATTAAAAACTCACACAGATACAATTTACCAAGTAGTTGAAACAACTTGCGAAATTCAAGATTGGGAATTAGAACATAAAATTACAGTTGAAGAATTATACAAAGTAATCAAAGGCCCGGATTTTCCAACGGGATGTACGATTTACGATAAATCAGAAATATTAAATTACTTATCAACCGGAAGAGGACGTATTGTACAACAGGCTAAAGCAGAAATTAAGGAATCAAAGTCAGGCAAATTTCATATTGTAATAACTGAAATTCCGTATCAAGTTACCAAAGCCACGTTAGTCGAAAAAATAGGTAACTTAGTTAACGAGAAAAAAATCAAAGATATTAGCGCAATTAAAGATACAAGTAGTGGAGAAAGCATTGAAATTATTATCGAATTAAAGAAAGAAGCCAGACCACAAAAAGTATTGAATTCCTTGTACAAATATACGCAGCTACAGCAATCTTTCAGTGCAAATATGATTGCACTTATTGATAATCAGCCACAAACATTCGGCTTAATTACTTATCTTGATGAGTTTATAAAATTCAGAAAAGAAGTCATTACAAATAGAACGATTTACATGTTGAAGAAAGCAAGAGAGAGAGAGCACATTCTTCAAGGATTAAAAATTGCTTTGGATTTTATTGACGAAGTTATTGAAATCATTAAAAAATCAAAAGACACAAATACTGCAAAAGAAAAATTAATGGCAAGGTTTAAGTTAACTGAAGTGCAGACCTTGGCAATATTGGATATGCAGTTAAAGCGGCTTGCCGCGCTTGAGAGAGAAAAAATCGAAGATGAATTGAAACAAATCGAGAAAAATATAAGGGAATATTTAGCGATACTCGGCAAGCCGGCAAAAATGATCGAAATAATTAAGAACGAGTTAATGGATGTTAAAGAGGCATTCGGAGACAAAAGGCGAACAAAGGTAGTCGCAGGAAAAATCGGCGAATTCAGCGAAGAAGATTTAATAGCTGATGAAGAAACTCTTATTGCTATTACCGAAACTGGCTATATAAAACGAATGAAACCATCTAACTACAGAATTCAATCAAGAGGTGGTAAAGGTGTCGTTGGAATGAAAACAAAAGACGCAGATGAAGTCATAATGCTAAGATCTGCAACAACTCATGATCGAATACTATTTTTTACAAATAAAGGAAAAATCTATGAGAAAAAAGTTTGGGATATTGATGAAAGCAATAGAACAAGTAAAGGTACGGCTCTTGTAAATATTATTGAAATTGCTTCAGATGAAAAAATCCAAGAAATCATAACAATCAGTAAGGAACTCGATAAAGAAGCTACATCGAAATATGTAGTCCTAGCAACTTCTGATGGCTCGATTAAGAAAACAAAATTATCGGATTTCACTAATATAAGAAGAACCGGAATTATTGCAATCGGAATGGATGAAGGTTCAAGTCTAGTTGGCGCAAAATTAAGTGACGGCAAATCCCAAATTTTAATGGTTACCACTAAAGGTAAGTCAATTAGATTTAAAGAATCAGACGTAAGAGAAATGGGCAGATCTGCAGGAGGTGTTAGAGGAATAAAGATAAAATCTGATGACCACGTAGTATCACTCGAAGTATTACCGGCAGGTACTAAAGACACAAATAAAATTCTTTGTATTATGAGCCGAGGCTATGGAAAATGTACCTTACTTAAAGGATATTCATTGCAGGGTAGGGGAGGAAGCGGAGTTAAAGCAGCTAAGGTTACTACCAAAACAGGAGATATAATTTCGGTCAAAAGATTAGACGAAAACTTAACAGATGTAATAATGACTTCACAAGGCGGACAAGTTATTAGAATTCCTGTGTCCTCAATTCCTGTATCAAGCAGAGACACACAAGGAGTCATTTTAATGAGATTAAAAGCGGGAGACTTTGTCTCGGCAGTTTCCACAATCGCTGAAGGAGATGAGGAAGAAGAATTACCACCTACTGAGTCCTAACCGTCTGGAATAAAATCGCACGAGAGGAAAAAATGGCTTCGGGAAATTTTGTCCTATTGATTAGCCGATACTATTTTCCTTGGTCCAGTTTTATAAGTTGCTCATAATCCAACCATAAAAACTTACCTGGACAAATATCTTCTAACATAACGTAATGTGGATGCTCAAGGTAGGAGTAGTAGTAAACATAAATTCCTTTAGCACCTTCATGCTCAGCATGGTTGGTCACCATCACAGGATCACCTGTCTTAAATTCTACTATTACTTCACACCCGTGTTCCTGAATTGAATCTTGGCCACTTAATAAAGTTGACGTGTCGGGTTGCTCTAAAGGTTCTTGGATAATCATGGAGAGATTATACCAATTTGGTAGTAGAATTAAATAAATATGAATATCACCCTAAAAACATTAAGACCAACCATACTTTTAATAGGTTGTATTTTACTTTCACAATCTGCAGGAATTATCGGAAGTTTCTTTACAATAGACGCGATTCAAGGGTGGTATATGACTTTAAACCGACCTGGCATTGCTCCACCTAATTGGGTTTTTGCACCAGTATGGACTTCTTTATACACAATGATGGGAATTTCATTTTTCCTTGTCATTCGAAAAGGGATAAGCAATACGACGGTTAAAATAGCGTCTGCAATTTTCCTCCTCCAGCTAATCCTAAACGCAGCCTGGTCAATTGTATTTTTTGGAAATCAAAATTTACAGGCTGCTTTTCTAGTAATCATAATGCTTATTGTACTTATAGTAGGAAACATATTTTATTTCTATAAAATAAGTCGCTGGGCAGCGTACTTGCTAATACCTTACTTAGCATGGGTCAGTTTTGCCTCAATTTTGAATTACCAATTTTGGATGTTGAATAGATAAAACTGAATTCTAGGATGCTGAATTTCATCGAGTTACAATACATAAAAGAAGGTACAAAACAGCCGGAAATATTTGGAATTGACGAGGTAGGTAGGGGATGTCTTGCTGGTCCAATCGTGGCAGGATGTGTTAAATGGAATTGGAAATTTATTCAATCTGAGCTAAATAATCTTGAATCGCAACATCGTAATTTTATAATCGATATAAAAGATTCTAAAAAACTATCGCAAAAAAAACGAGAAATATTATCTAAATGGATAATTGATAATGCAGAATACTCAAATATTATTTCTATTGGAGCAGAGGAGATAGATAGAATCGGAATTCAAAAGGCAAACAAATTGGCGATGGCGTCATCCCTCCCAAATAGGGTCCGACCTTCATCCACAGCGGACCCCATTTATGTTCTTACTGACTACCTGAACATAGATAAGGAATTAATAGAGCAGGGTAGGGGAGTTTTAAAATCGATTCCTATATTACATGGTGAAGATAATTCACTATCTATAGCAAGTTCTTCAATCATTGCAAAAGTTTATCGAGACAATTTAATGAGAAATGAAATGCACTTAAAGTATCCTAAATATGGATTTGATACAAATGTAGGCTATGGGACTAAAAAACATATAGAGTCAATTAAAAGGTATGGATTAGTTGATTTGCACCGTAAATCATTCACATCTCACTTGGCAAATGGCATAACAAAACAAAGTGTCCTGACCTTAGCAAAGAGCGGACCCTATAAGGTACAATGATAATAAGATATGAAATTTCTGCTTATAAAAGTCCCTAGAAATAATGAATACACAACCCAACAGGCTTATGGATTGTTTAGCAGCCTTTTCATACAACCTAAATCCAAGGGAATAACTAGCCTTTTTACCAAAATCGCGCCAGCATACTTTTCATTTAACATAATATCTTTAAACCAAAACATTTATTTTATTGTTGGAAGTACAGACAATGTGTCAGAGCATTTGTACAACCAAATATTAGCTCAATATCAAAAAGCCGATGTGAGTGAGTTACCACTAGAATCATTAATTAATGAAGAAAGATTAGCTGGGGCTACGTTCGCCGAACTGAATTTATCAGGAAATAACTTTTTACCAATAAAAAATCTAGAAGGAACAATGGAAGTAGATCCTATTACATCGGTATTATCCTCAATGTCCAGATCGGCGGATCCAAGGGCATTCTTTTGGGTTCAAATTATAGTAAAAGCGGCCGATAATTCATGGCAATCAAAAGCTTTGCAAACGATTTCTAAACTCTCTAGTGCAGAAGTCGTATCTCAATCTGCTCAATCAAAAATTGCCCAAATCCAAGAAAAAATAAAATTTAGCGGATTCTACTGTAATACACGGTTGATTGCCGACAGTGCCAGCAATTTAAATGCTTTATCATCATCCTTCAATATCTATGCAAATCCAGTTGGAAATTACTTTAAACTTTCAAAGCCAGGATTTATGAAAGAGAAAAAACTTTTTGAGGCAATACTTACTCATAGCCCATATGGAACTTCAAATATTTTGAATATTGCCGAAATTGCCTCCATTTGGCATATGCCTAAAGGAAACCAGGATATTCCAAATATAATGTGGGGGAAGAAATTAGTACTTGATGGACCAGAAGATTTACCAGTAGCAAGACCAGATATGCCTGATGAAGAAAAGAAAGATTTAACTTTTATAGGAAAAGCTACGTATAAAAACCGACCACAGATTTTTGGTATAACAGCCAAGGATCGTTTGAGACACCTCTACATCGTTGGAAAAACTGGTACAGGTAAATCAGTACTTCTTGTTAATATGGCCATTGAGGATATACGTAAGGGTCATGGAATAGCCTTCTTAGATCCACATGGAGATGCAATTGATATTATTTTGAAATATATTCCTAAAAATAGAATAAATGATGTTTGTTATTTTAATCCATCCGATCCAGAGTATGCTTATCCTCTTAATATTTTAGAAGTTAGAAATGAAAGCCAGAGAGAGTTGATGGTCTCTGGAATAATCGCCATTTTCTATAAGATTTATTCGTACTCTTGGGGTCCGCGTCTTGAGCATATACTTAGAAATGTTTTGTTCACTTTGATATATGCTCAAGACGCAACACTTCCTGACGTCATGAAAATCCTTCATGATAAAAGCTACAGAGCTAAAGTATTAGAACGTATTTCGGATCCTCAAATACATCAATTCTGGACAAAAGAATTCGACTCTATGACCGAAAAATTCCGAGATGAAGCAATCGCTCCAATCCTAAATAAAGTTGGACAATTTGTAACTTCCCCAATTATTAGGAGAGTTATTCAATGGCCAAAATCTAAAGTTCACATTAGCGAACTGATGGATAATAAAAAAATATTCCTATGCGATTTATCTCAAGGTAAGCTAGGGGAAGATAACGCTGCATTACTTGGCTCAATGATAATTACTCAAATCCAAGTTGCCACAATGAATAGAGCATTTATTCCAGAGGAACAAAGAGTGCCATTCTACTTATATGTTGATGAGTTTCAAAATTTTGCCACGACTTCTTTTTCAAAAATACTGTCCGAAGCTAGAAAATATAAACTTGGGCTAATCCTCGCAAATCAATACATAACACAGATTGATGAGGATGTTATGAACGCAATTCTAGGAAATATCGGATCAATCGCTTGTTATAACGTCGGTGCAAAAGATTCTGAGATCTTATATAAAGAATTTGGTGGGGCAGTGGAAGCAGAAGATTTATCTAACGGCCTCGATAAATTCCAAATGATTATGAGAATGATGATGTCACAAACAATGTCACAACCATTCACATTCTATACGCTTCCATTACCAAAAAATATTTCTGGCCATCAAGACAAAATAATTGAAGCATCTCGCCGCCAATTTGGTGTTAAATTAACCAAGTAACAGAGATTGCAAAAAGGGTAGGGGGTAGGGTAGGGAAGTCAAAAATCTGCTAAGCTGATAAAGTTACAATATTAAATAAAAATAATTCAAAAATGAAACGCACAAAAATAATAATAACTCTCGGCCCAGCTACTGAAACACCTGAAATAATAGAAAAATTAATTCATGCAGGTGTAAATGTTTTTAGATTTAATTTAAAACACAATGATTACCAGTGGCATGGAGAGAAAATCGCGCTTGTTAGAGAAATCGCGCAAAAATTAAATACAGAGGTGGCTATTTTTGCAGACTTACAGGGACCAGAACTTAGAATCGGAAACTTTCCAAGTGGCATTGAAAAAATGAATTTAGAGGAAGGCCAAACTGTATATTTAACTCCAAGAAACATTGAAGGTGAAATATGCATTCCATTTAAGGATATAAATTTAATCAATGGAATGAAATCAGGAAATAAAATCCTTATAGATGATGGAAATGTAGAATTGTCTTTTCAATCTAAAACTGCAAATTATATAAAAACAGTGGTAGTAGAGGGAGGGGCACTTGGTCCTAGAAAATCAGTAAGTATTCCTGATGGCACAATAAACGTCCCAACTTTACTCGAAAAAGATTACAAGGATATCGAATTTGTAACTAAGAATAGTGTAGATTTTATCGCTTTATCATTTGTCAGAGACGAAAAGGATATTACGACATTACGTACGGCAATAAAAGCTCAGGGTGGCAATCAAAAAATAATCGCAAAAATAGAAACATTAAAATCTGTAAACAACATTGATGAAATTATTCGTGCAAGCGATGTAATAATGATTGCAAGAGGAGATTTAGGAGTTGAGATTCCTTATGAAAAAGTTCCAAAAATCCAAGAGATGATAATTACAGAGTGCCGTAAGCACTACAAACCAGTAATTGTAGCTACCCAAATGCTAATGAGTATGATCAAAAACCCATTACCATCACGTGCTGAAGTCGCTGATATTGCTCATGCGGTAATTCAAAAGACGGATTGTCTAATGCTTTCAGATGAAACTACGATTGGAGATTATCCAGTAAAAGCTGTAACGGTCATGGCAAAGATTGCACGATTTAACGATTCGCACGACGTAGGATTAAACAATACTGCTCGTATAGATTTCGACTCTGATACTTATGAGGAAATGGTAATCGCAGCCTCTATTAGACTCAGCAGTGAAAAACCTAATAATGAGAAATCTGAAATAAAAGGTTATATCGTTTTCACAGAATCAGGAAAATCAGCAAGGGTACTTTCGAGATTTCGATCGAATCTTCCTGTATACGCATTTACATCACATCATTCAATTGCAAGACGTTTAAATATGTCTTATGGAATCACTCCTTTTCATATGAAATTGCATAAAAATCCAGTTAATAATATTAAAGAAGCTTTATCCACTTTGAAAAAACGAAATTTAATTGACGCCGGAAATCGAATGATCGTTATCTTTGGCCAAAACGTTGGGGAATTAGAATCAAATAATACGGTCAGTATTGTTCAGGCGTAGAAACAATATTCCGTTACAATTTATATATTATTGGACACAACAGACGCTGTATTTTTTGGATTTCCAGTCTGAAGTACAAATAAAATTGTAAGAACAATACCTGTAAATAAACCTAAGCCGAACATTCCACCTCTAAACCATAACAATGTCGTTACTATCGCAGGCCATTGTACGAGTCTGCTTTTTGGTTTTTTTAGGTTAAAATATCCCAATACAAGCCATAGCAATCCATATATAGAATAGCCAATTACATGTCCCCAGTTTTTTCCATAGTAAGGGCTTTCTAGCATACGTAGGGTGATCGGTGTTAGAAGTCCATCATTTGTAACAAGAAACAATGCTAATAAAATTGCGGGGAGAAAAAGTGCTGCTGCCTGAAAAAATAAAATCGCCGAAGAAAAATATACGAGCTTGGAATTGGCCATATAAAATCAATTAAATATCCACTGATATAATGTTAACACTATGATTCCGTTTTCTCCTATTTCCCATGAAACTTCTCGTGAACTTCTTTTAGATGCTTATTTGTAACGTGCGTATAAATCTGCGTTGTAGAAACGTCCGCATGACCAAGCAATTCCTGTACAGAACGAAGGTCTGCTCCTGCAATTAATAAATCAGTTGCAAAGCTATGCCTCAAAACGTGTGGGGTAACATTCTGGGATATTCCTGCTTTAAGAGCATATTTCTTTATGAGCCTTTGAACTGATCTTGGAGTTAAGCGCAGTGATTCACCCTCTGGATCATTTAATTCCATTGATTTGCCACTGTATCTAACAAATAGAGGTTTGAAAGTATCATTTCTAGTAGATTGATACTTACGAATCCACCCAGCTGCGACATCCGATAAATAAACCGTTCTAACTTTTCGACCTTTACCAATAACAGCAAATTCTTTGCGTTCTAGAATTTGAGGAGAAATATCCTCTCGGTTTAAATGAATTAATTCGCTAATACGTAAACCTGTGCTAAATAATGTCTCAAGTATTGCACGATCACGAATTCCACTTTTTTTATTTAAATCTTGGACTTTAAACAAGTCAGATACTTGATCTGGCGCTAAAAACTTAGGTACTCGAGGATCTTGTTTACCCAGAATAATTTTGTCAGGGGGAAGCGTGTCATTTAAGTTCACTTCAACTATTAAGTAACGAAAGAACGACCTTAGCGCTGTTAAATAACGATTTTGGGTATTTCTTTGAATCGTTTCATTATGTCGCTTATCGCTAAGACGACGGTTTAAATACATACGAAATTCACGAACAACATCTTGATCTATCTTTTTATAAGAAACACTCTCAGCTGAAAAATATTCTTTTGCCCAAGCTTCAAATGACTTAAGGTACAAATGATACATTTTTACGGTTCCTTGGGACAAATTACGATCGACCTCACAGTACTGCAGAAATTGATCTATTAAGTAACCAATATCATTTTTGTTTACTGAGTGATTCTGATTTGGCATAGAGTTAATTAAGATTACGACGTTTACCTAACTAGGTCAAATAAGTAAAAAGATAAATTGAATTATTGGAAAATATTTGGACGCAGAAATACTAGAATCGAGACTTGTAGGACTTAGGGATGTCTAGAAAACCTAGAATCCTACTAGATCGTATTAGTGAGGATTTTCCACCTTATCTCTTAGGTATCTAAGTAGCCATTATCGAATATAAAGGCCTTAAAACGGCGATAAACGCGATGTTTTAAGCACGAAAACTAGCTAATTTAGCTTATATCTAAAATAAGGTTAGGAAGCCAGATATGACAAATATTCTTATTAAAATTTAATTAAACAAACCTGGTGGGCTAGGGAAATAAGAAATAAATTAATAAATAGGTAATTAAATAAAATATAAAAATTATTTCTTGTGATAATTTTGGAATAGATTTATGTAGAGTAGGGTCATAATTTGCGTACACCAAACTCGTCGTAATTTGTATGTTTAACGACGTGATGTAACGGGATTCAGGACATGGCATATTTCATAGAGATAATAACAAAAAGGGGGAAATTCCAAAGAAATCTTCTAATTCCTTCTTTTAATTCAATTTAATTAAATTAATTACAACTTCGCCTAGAGATATATCCCAATTAATTAAGGATTTATAACTGAGTAAGTTTAGAACCTAAGAAATGTATGAATTATCCACAAATTCCTTAATATAGACCTATAGTGTCAAAGTAGGACAAACTGCCAGGCACCTTTTATACGACAATGATAGTCCTATAGTTTTCGGGTACTATTCCCCTACTCTGCTTACTTTTATGAGATAAAAAACGCAATAAATAGCGAAAGAACAAGCAAAAATACAGATTCTATTATGTATTTTGTGTTTACATTATGCACTAATAAATTCTGAATTAAGTTAATTAGGATGTAGGTCGTGACGCTCAGGATAATCGAACTTGCATATGCTTCGTATGGAAAATACATCAAAACAATAGATAGTTGTGTAATGACTAGGACGGCGAAAAACGAGATAGATTCAATCTTTACAAGGTTTTTCGCCTTTACCTCCCCTATTTTTTCATCTAAAAAGAACCAACGGATAGTGTAGAAAATTAAATAATAGTAAATAAAGAATAAAATCGCTTTAACTAGTAAGTTAACCAACGGTAAATTAGTAAATATAAGCAACTTGTAATTTACCGTCGCAAATAAAAACGACCCCATAATGGTTGTAATGAATACGATAAGTCTGGCAGGTTGAATTAACGGTATATTTTCATTAACTTTCTCTGCAACAATGTAAATATTGAAGGACAAAAGGAGCCCATATATCACGCCTCCCATTCCAAGAAAATAAACAGCTTTGATGTAATTATCTAAATTTGGAAATGCGAAAGGAAAGATATGAGCACAAAATACAAAAAGCGCAAGATAAATTGCTTTATCGAGAATATAAGTACCCTTATGAACCTTATAAAAGGCTCCAAGCGATATTAATGTAGATAACGTTACGATAGATACATACACATAGACATTGGTAATATTCAGCAATATATCGCAAATAGCACCGGTGAACGAAAATAACAAACCAAATCCAAGGTATGTGATTTTCTTATTAAACGCCATGATTGAATTATAGTTGCTAGACTGATTTTATACAGTGGCAGATTGCTAAAGCTAAAGCATCTGAAGCATCGATTGGCTTAATTTTTTCCTTTAAACAAAGGATTGTTTCGATTTTTTCTCGAACCATGTCTTTTTCAGCTCTTCCATAACCAGTAAGGGTTAACTTTGCCTGTAATGCAGTGTATTCAAAAACTGGCAACTTATATTCTCCCGCGACTAAAAGATAAATTCCTCTAGCTTGACCAACTTGGATTGCAGTCTTAGCGTTAGTGTTAAAGAATAATCTTTCAATAACCATAACATCAGGTTTTGTTCTTTCGATAATTGAAGAAATACTACCGTGAATTTTTAATAGACGATCCTGCATAAAGTGGTCCTTGTCAGTTTTAACCTGACCATATTCGATGGACCTAATTTTATCCTTATTAAAAAGCTCAACAACGCCAAATCCAGTAGTTGCTGTGCCAGGATCAATCCCTAATATAATCATTATTCTGACTCCTCGTTATCCTCATCGGAATCAGCATTTGTATCTTCGAAATTTGTGAAAATGTCGACTACATCACTTAACCCACCAAGTTCATCAGTAAGTGATATTAGTTTATTTCTACCCGCCTCATCAAGTGGAATTTTAAAAGTAGGGTTATCAAAATCTCCATTTGGAAATATATATGCAACAGAACCAGCTTCACCTAAGGAACCTCCATGGTCGTTAAAAGCGTGCCTTACTTCTGAAACCGTTCGATTTTTATTGTCTGTTAAACACTTAACAATTACGGCAACGCCTCCTGCGGCATAACCTTCATATGTCGCTTCTACAAATTGAGTCCCCTCTAATTTTCCAGAACCTTTTGCGATTGCTCGGTCAATTCGTTCTTTTGGCATATTCATTGCCTTTGCCTTATCAACCGCTGATCTTAAGGTTGGATTTGCATCCACGTCACCGCTAGTTTTCGCTGCAGTTATAATGTCTTGGACTAGTCGGGTAAATACTTTACCCTTCTTTGCATCCATTAGACCTTTTTTCCTTTTAATATTTGACCATTTTGAATGACCGGACATATTTAGTAATCAACTAACACTAAAGTGGCTTTAGTACGGAATATTTCTGAATTATATCCACCATTAACAATTAAATCAGAAAGCTTAATTACATTAGTTATTTGAAGCGTATCTGCTAACAATTTAACTGTATTTAAATTCTCGTCATCGACTATTATAGTATTTCCTTCAAAATCTGTAAAAGAATTCTCCGCACCCAAAACTCCTGTGCCGATATTTTTAGCGAGTCTATTGCCCCAACCTGCTAAACCAGGTATTTTTGGGTCGTTTGAAGCGTTAAGCACAAAAACTTTTATTCCTTCTTTTTTAACTTCTGCATACTGGGTCGACTCCTGCCAAAGCCTATCCCACTGCTCAGTATCTTGTAGCTCATATGTACTCAATCGGTGATAAATGGACGAGTTACTCGAGGTATTCTTAATAAACTTGAGAACCGAAAAAGTGTCGTCTACACTTAAATTGGTTTTAACGCCATCCCGAAATGATAATAATGACCTAGGAACCTTAACTGTATTCTTTAGTCGTAGATTGACTGCCAAATCATTAAAATCCACTCCACCATAGATGTCATTTATTTCTGTGTAAGTGGCCTCATCGATTATGATATAGCCATCAATTTTTACCGCCAGATAATTAACGAAAAAAGCTTTTAAATCTGAGGTAAAATAGGTTTGATCAGCAAATGATTTGCTATATATATCTTTAAGCTTAAGTGTATTTTTTTCACTGCCCTTGATTGGAATTGTAATTTCTTCTTCGATTGGGAAATCGTAGGTATAATATTTCCCGGCCTTCTCATCCGCTTTAAACAGGAATAGTTTTTTGACTTCCCCGTGCTCGCTATAATCGCTTACATAAACGATAGCAATGTTTGTTGTGAAATTTTCTGTATCCCATACAGAATTTGCAAAATACTCGTCTTCTGATGCTTTTGTAAAAGGAGCGTTAATAAATTTGTAAAGACCAACGGATACCATAATAGCTACGGAAGCGACAACAAGTAACATTCCCATTACAGAACGCCATAGATGCTTCTTAACGTTCTTTACAACCTTTTTTCTGCCATAGGTACGCTTCTGTGCTACCCCGCGTGTAGATGACCTAGAATTGGATACCGTTCGTTTAGCATATAATGGCTTGTTACTTCTTGTCTTGGGCATGATTGTTACTATCAATGATAACAAATTATCATTGTCACGACACTATTTTATTGGGATTTATTTAAGTTTGTTTAAAACGCTTTGCAAATCTTCTGGCAAAGGGGCACTTATTTCAATGGGCTCATGAGTAATTGGATCTGAGAATTTGATATAAAATGCATGCAAAAATTGTCTATCAATACGGTCTAAATTTCTTTTATATCTATTTTTGCCGGAATATAAAAAGTCACCAAGTACTGGAGTATTTAAAGCGGCCAAATGAACTCTAATCTGATGGGTTCTTCCAGTTTTTGGATAGCATTCGATTAGGGAATATTCCTGCCCTTCTTCATCCTTAACGATTTTTATGATTTTTCCATGGGTAACAGCTTCTTTTCCATTTACATCGACTGCAAATTTTTCTCGATTTTTTCTATTGCGAGTAATTGGAGCATTTATTTCAAATTCGGTTTCTGGTTTACCATCTTTTAATACACCGTAAACTAAGACCAAATATTTTTTGACGACTTCCCTATCCTTAAACTGACGTTGAAGCTCTTCGAATGCATCCCAAGTCTTCGCAACAATTATTACACCGGATGTGTCTTTGTCTAATCTGTGTACAATTCCTGAGCGACTGTAAAATTCAGAAATATAACCATCTTCAGTTAAACGAGTTTTTTCGTTTTCATCTTTAGGTGTATATAATTCTGGGTAAGTTTCGGA
Organism: uncultured Candidatus Saccharibacteria bacterium; assembly: GCA_964370865.1. GTDB lineage: Bacteria > Patescibacteriota > WWE3 > 2-01-FULL-39-13 > 2-01-FULL-39-13 > JAUPVU01. Next base: position 59,713 of record CAYJKF010000004.1, read on the forward strand.
TAAGTGTTTTTGCAGTGTGGCCACGTCTTTAGTTGTATTTGCATCGTTCACCACAAGACCAGCTGGTTTATCGAACACAAAACAGCCATCGTTTTCGAAAAGTATTTTAAAATCTTTTTTATTCGGCATGTTTGATGCAAGTCTTGGCAGTAGGATTTGCTTGTAGTCTTTCTATGCTAATTTTTTCTCCACAAACTTCGCAAATTCCATAATCGCCTTCGTTGATGTTTTTTAGAGCGGCATCGATATCTTTACTTTCTTTAGCTAAATCCTCTTGAATTGCGTCTAAAGTAACACGTTCTTGTAAGTCTGCTACCTCTTCTTCCATCTCATCCATATTTCTAGTTCCATCCTGCAGATATTCCTGCATATAAGGGTCCTTTTGTTTAACGTCACTGATCTGCTCTTTTACTTCTTTTTTTCGTTGTAAAAGTACGTGTTTAATTTTTTCAAAAAAGTTATCTGCCATTTTCTAATGTTTTGGATTTTCGTCGTTTCTTTATAAAAAAATAGAATGAAACAACTAAAATCAGTAAATAAAATAATACTTGTAGCTTCCAAAAATGCGATGAGAAATTGAAGTTTTTGGCTAAAAACAGAATAGCAACCAGGCTTGATACGGTCAAGTAAAGGAAAAACAACATCCCCGTAAATAATATTTTATGGTATCTCTTAAGCTCAAAGTACAATTTACTTGAGCCATACTGTTTTTTGAGCCTCAAATACCTAGTAAATCCAAATAAACTGTAAAAAATTGCTGAAAGAATAATATAGTCAGCGAGAGGCAATGCAACCGCAAAACCCGTGAAAATTATAGCAGTAAAAATGCTTAACGCGGGTGCTAGCATATCCCCTACTTTCCATATATCCCAACCATTTTTGCGAACATAGATGGCAATTGCAATTCCTCCTCCCATTAAAACGCCTTCTAATATCAGTGGAGCTGACCAAAACTGATATTTAAAATAATCCATACTCAACGGTCTAAATAAAAGTTTCCCTCCAATCAATCCACCAATTAACATTAAAAAACATGCATCAAAGATTTTGTTCGGGCTGTATCCTTCTTCAGTAGAATCTTTCCAATAAAAGTAAGCGAAGAATAAAGCCGCAATTATTAGTGAAATTGTGTATATTATAATTTCTGGAGTCATTTTATTAGGCTCTGTTTACATAAAGACCGGTTTCGGTATTTATCTTTATGGTATCACCTTCTTTAATAAAGAGCGGCACTTCAATTTCGGTACCATTTTCTATTATTGCCTTTTTAGTGGCCGAGGTTGCAGTATTGCCTTTTACTGCAGGTGGAGCTGACACGATCTTAAAAAACATGCTTGGCGATAGGATTATGGAAATAGGCTTGCCTTTATATAGCATTATTTGGAAATCTTTACCTTCTATGAGGAATTTGGATTCGTAAGCGATGCTCTCTGTGGGAATTTCGTACTGACTGTAATCAATGTTATCCATAAAGTAGTGATTATCATCATCTTTATATAGGAATTGCATTGTTTTATTCTCCACCTCGGCTTCTTCTACTTTATCTCCGTTTGTTAAGGAAATTTCTTTAATTGAGCCAGTTAAAAGATGTTTTACTTTTACTTTAATAACTGCACTACCCCGTGCCATTTTAATATGTTCGTAGCCAAGTACCTTATAAGGCTCATTATAGTGGACAAAAACTATTCCGTTGCGTAGATCGGTGACATTAATCATAACTTGTAAATTATAATCGTTATAACTTTAAGTTCAACCAAGAGGAATCATTCGATTGGGTTTTCCCGTTCGGATTAGATTTGGCCCGGGTTACGTTGTGGCTTGGCTTTCGGTCTAGACCTTATTTTTCGGCCTGCTCTTTTGAAGCTTGTTCGTAGAATTTCGTTCTTTCTCCCCTAAAATACATAGAAATTGAGCCTGTTGGGCCATTTCTGTGTTTGGAAATGGATAAGGTTACCTCATTTCTGTTTTCATCGTCTGGACGGTGTAAGAACATGACTACATCGGCGTCTTGCTCGATACTTCCACTTTCTCGAAGGTCGCTAAGTTGTGGTTGTTTTGTGCCTCTCTGCTCTACTAGACGGTTAAGCTGCGCGGCCGCAACGACAGGAATATTTAACTCTTTTGCCAGGGCCTTTAGTCCCCAAGAGATTTCTGAAACCTCTTGTACGCGGTTTTCCATACTGCGGCCGCGCATGAGCTGTAAGTAGTCAACTATTATCATTTGAATGCCTTTGTCAGAATGAATTCTTCTAGCCTTTGTTCTAAGCTCCATAATTGAAATACTAGGCGTATCGTCAACATAAATTGGAGCATCTGCTAAAACTCCAGCTGCTTCGCCGTATGATGCTAATTCCTCATCCGTCAACTTTCCACTTGCTATCTTAAAACCATCAATATTTGCCTGAGCTGATACCATTCTCATTCCTAAATCTACTGTGCTCATTTCAAGTGAAAAAATTCCAATTGGAATTTTGTGTTCTGTCGCCGCAAACTGTGCGATGTTCAATAATAAAGCCGATTTACCTACAGATGGACGAGCAGCAACTATTATCAAGTTGCCTGGTCTAAATCCATTTAACTTAGAATCAAGCGACTTAAATCCTGTTGGAATTCCTCTCAATTGATCTTTATTCCTATAAAGCTCGTCAAGTAAATCGAAACTTTCTTCAAGAGTCTTTCTAATTGAAACAAACTCCCCTTTTAAACTCTGGGATGAGATATTAAAAAGTCTGCGCTCGGCATCATCCAATATATTCTCGATTTCTTGTTTTTCATCATATGCTAAATCTGCAAACTCCGAAGAAATTTGTATAAGTCTTCGTCTAATATAAGCATCCCTAACCAACTTCGCATGTGCCTCGATATTAAATGCGGATGGCGTATGATTGGCTAAATCTGTAATAACAGAAACTCCACCTACTTTATCGAGTAATTGCTGCTTCTTAAGTTTGGCTGTGACAGTAACAATATCGATCGGATCCCTATCTTCATAAAGAACCATCATAGACTCATATACGTATCTGTTTTTATCGTCGTAGAAATATTCTGGCGCCAAAAAATCCGCGATCTTAATAATAGAATCTTTATCTAATAGAATTGCGCCAAGAACCGCTTTTTCTGCATCTAAACTTTGAGGTTGCATTTTTACTACGTCTGCCATGGTAAGAATATAATACTACATGTTCTAGAATGATATACTTTAGCGTATAAATAGGGTCCGAACTTTAAGTAGCGCGGGCCTAATTTGTACTTGCCGAAGTGGTCTCGCGATAGCGCGCCACATGAATACAAACGAATCAGCCGAAGTGGCGGAACTGGCAGACGCGCACGACTCAAAATCGTGTTTCGAAAGAAGTGTGGGTTCGACCCCCACCTTCGGCACCAAGTATTAATGATGTTTAAATACACTTTCTCCTCCACCATCTCCCTATTTCCTGGGCCGTCTGATTGGTATTTTATTGATCTTCCAAAAGATATTTCTGATGAGATAAAAGACGTCACCTCAATGAATCGAAGAGGTTTCGGCGCTGTCAGAGTTGATGTAGAACTTGGAAAATCAAAATGGCAGACATCTATATTCCCCCACTCCAAAAACGGGGTTTATATGTTGCCTTTAAAAAGACAGATTCGACAAGAAAATAATTTGGATTACGATGATGCGGTAGAGGTTGAACTAGTCCTCTCGGACTTCCAATAGGCTTATTAATCCTCGGTTACAAAATCTGACTATTCAGTAGTTTCACCATCAAATTCCCTCTTTTCTAACTCCGCGCTTTCTTTTGTATCTTTTTCAAGCTGATCTAAGTGATGAGGTGGCGAATAAATCGTATAAAAACGTAATTCATTGGTCTTAGAAGTATTTATAATGTTATGCTTTGCTCCCGCTGGAACGATTAAAGCATCCCCATCTTTAACCGTATATTCAGTACTATCAATAAAACATTTGCCAGTACCTTCCTCAAATCTGAAGAATTGGTCGTTTTCTTTATGAGTTTCAACCCCAATATCTTCACCCGGTTGTAGACTCATTAGAACCAACTGCATATCTTTAGCGGTATATAGAACTTTTCGAAACTTGCTGTTGGCTAAAGTATCTTTTTCTATGCTTGTATGGAAACCTTTCATAACTCCAACTTACCCCAACCAGATTAAAAAGCAATAGAAGGCAAACCGCCTAACCAAATCTTCCGCCCTGGACCGTAGAAAGGGATACGACCTTTAAACGGAGCGGACCCCATTTCAGAGCGGACCTTATCTGATATAATCTACTAGCATGAAAATTACAGCACTCGGACATTCATCTTTCAAAATCACTGGCAAATCAGACAATGGTGAAAATATAACTGTCATTACAGATCCTTTTGATGCAAAAATGTTGGGCTTTAACTTCCCTACTTCTGAAGCAGATATCGTAAGCATTAGTCATCAACATCCTGATCATAATTGTCTAGACAAAATTAAAGCTAAAAATGAAAATCTATTTGTAGCTGATACTCCAGGAGAATTTGAGATAAATGACTTGCGAATATATGGCCACAGAAGTTTTCATGATGATAAAGAAGGAAAAGAACGCGGCTCTAATACAATCTTCACATATGACTTCAAAGAAGCAAGAATTGCACATCTTGGCGATCTTGGTCATGAATTAAACAGTAATTTAATCGAAGAATTAGAAAATATCGAAATATTGTTTGTCCCTGTAGGTGAAGGATACACGATGAATACTAAAGCGATTATGTCAGTAATTGATGACTTAGAACCCTTAATCGTTATCCCAATGCACTACAAAACAGATAAACACTCCGCAGATTTTAAGGACCTGCTTACTCTTGAACAATTTTATGAAAAATCAGGCTATAAAGGCGAATCTCAGGACGAGCTAGTCATCAAGGATAAGTCTGATTTACCATCAGGTCTAACCATTATTCCTCTAAATTCTTAATAGACCTGCTAAATACACAATATGGCAGACAAAAATACACTAATTGAAAAATCAACAGAGTTCATCAAAGCCGCTACCGCGGGAGTTAAATTAGAGAGCGGAGAAGAATATTACAAACACTGTGTTCGGGTTAAGGAAATTCTTGAGGGCGCTGGAATTGACGATGAGAATGTTTTATGTGCCTCCATATTACATGGAGTATTAAAATACCAAACTACTACCAGGGAGGAAATAGCAAAAGAATTTAACGAAGACATCGCCTTTTTAGTTGAGAAATTCGATGAAATCGCAAAGTTGAATATTCCAGCAGAAATAAATAATCCAGAAGTTATCCACAAATTATTTATACAACTAGCCTCTGATATACGCGTATTACTAATTAGATTAGCAGACCGTTTGGATAATATTAGAAACTGTTCGTTTTTTAGTGCTGAAAAACAAGAAGACATCGCTAATAAAGCGATTGGAATTTACGCCCCTATCTCGAACGCTGTTGGAATATATTTGTTTGTAAGGGAATTTCAAAAACTTGCACTTCGTATCTTAGAACCAGAAGCCTGCAAAAAAATCGAGAAATTCGTCATAAAAAAGAGGAAAGATCTTGAAACTCCACTTCGCAAGATGCAAGTTGATATACAGGAATTTGTAAATAAAGAAGAAATCGAGGCCCAAACTACGTATAGAAATAAAAGTGTCTATTCAATCTATGCAAAAGTAAAAAGAAAATTTGGAGATGATTTTAGTGAACAATCTATTAGTCATCTTGGTGATTTTGTCGGCATTCGGGTGTTGGTACCTACAGTAGACAATTGTTATCAAATACTCGCCCATCTTCAAAATAAGTGGGAAATGATTAATGAAGAATATGACGATTATATAACTAATCCAAAACCAAACGGCTATCAGACTCTACAAACCTCTTTTAAACTAGACGATCATGTTAAATGCGAGGTGCAAATTCGTACATATGAGATGCACGAAGAAAACGAGTATGGCCCAGCATCTCACTTCAAATATAAGTATGGAGGAAGCAAGAAAAGCGACGCGAAGTGGATAAAAAGTCTAATAGAGATGAAAGAATCAATAACAAGCAACCTTGTCTCTGAAAATACCAAAATCGGATTATTTGAAAATACAATCTTTGTTTTTACTCCAAAGAATAAACTTGTAACGCTACCAAAAGGCTCTACCCCAATCGACTTTGCCTATAGTGTGCACTCGGATATTGGAGATCATTGTTCAGGAGCAAAAATAAACGATCGAATCGCAAAACTAGACAGTCAATTAAAAAGTGGCGATGTTATTGAGATATTAATAAGTAAAAATCATAAACCATCAAAAGACTGGCTACATTTTGTTAAAACTCGTGAGGCAAGAAAACATATCGCAAGTGTGACTAGCAAATAATATTATTTAATTATATTTTTCGACAGTTGTATCTCGATGAATAATATCTTAAAATTTAGCTCGCATGAAAATGCACGAAGCGGAAGCTCAGAATCGGCAGAGCGCTAGGCTAAAAACCTAGAGGTCATGGGTTCAAATCCCATCCGCTTCACATCTGGGGGGAGAAGAAAAAGAATGCGATTAGCAAAAGAGATTCTCATTGCGAGAAGCTCATTGATAGCTAATCAAACTCTTTTTCACTTTACTCCCCCCAGACCAATACCCTTTTTAAAAATCCTTAAAATTATATTTGGTAATATTTTGTGAAGATAAAAAATGTCCAATAGTGATAAGCGTTGTAATAAGAGTCGAATTGACTCAAATACGTAGCTTATCACTAGCAAGGACTTGGTTTTACCCAAGTGCTGGACATAGAATCCTTGCCTTTTTGCCGTTTCCTCTAGCAACGTGGTCTTCGAGAGAACTTCATAGTCTGCCCTTTTGGAGGGTTACCAACAACCTTCATGAGTTTGACCGTTGGATCTGTGACATTCGAGTCTACTGTGACCGCCCCTACCCAATCTAGTATGTACTTACCTAACTTTCTATCAAATCTCTCAAAGTATACGTCGTATACCCAAGAGTCTCCACCTATACTTCCGAAGGACTTTGCCCTACTTAAACCGCTTTGCGCTCCCATATTACTCTCCTTTTCTACTACAAGAAAAAGTCGCCAGATTGGCAACATAATTTTAACCCATAGCAAATTGTGATGCAATTGCAATAGAGATAGGTACATAGGATATTTAAATAAAGAAGAATATTTCCGCTAATTATTTTTAACCTATAGTAGATTGCGCGAGGAGTTTTAATATGTTATAGTGTTGCGCATATGTGGTGGTAGCTCAGTAGTAGAGCAACGGATTCTGCAATCCGTAGGTCGATGGTTCAAATCCATCCCACCACGCCTTACCGGGGAAGCGTACTAGGGGCCTTTTTATAGGCATTTTGCAATCTTTTTGATTGCTCAACCCTTTTACACTTCCCCGTTTTTCTTCTCTGCGTATCAGATGGTAGTATTTCCTTCAATCGATATATTTTAGTAGAATATAGTCATGCTAGAGAGGTCAGGGTGAAAGACGCGGGAGAAACCTGCGATGGGGGCCATTTAAAGGTCTTTTCCCATATTTCTTTCATTTTACCCCCCTATATCTCTCTAGCAGTTTCTTACAATCGCAGCACAAATTTAATTTTCAAAAGTAAAAACCTTCTATGCTTCCAATATTCTTTATCCTGTAGCACTCCTCCGCCCCATAGTATTCACAACAATAAATTAATATAGTACACTATTCCCGCTAAGAGATAAGTGTAGGAAAGGCCAGGGAAAACCTGCGTCGGGGGGCCAGGCCTACCCAACCTTTTTTACATGTACCCCTTATCTCTTAGCAGTTCTCTATCTACACTTGCCACGCTAACTCAATTTCCTCTATATTGCCTTCTTCTTCAAATTAAAACTGAAAAGATACTTCGAGGATAATGTGGTGGACCTGAGCGGAATCGAACCGCTTACCTTTGCAATGCGAATGCAACGCTCTACCAAATGAGCTACAGGCCCTTAAAATATATTATATCTTGTAATAAGGTCAAAATGTTTCTTTTTATTTGATTATTTTATTCTTCTTCACCAACGCATGCGACATTTAATGACCTAAAAAGATCCGCAATAGTTTTTTCTTTTAGAGTAAGCTGGCCAAGAGAGTGAGCTCCAGCAACAACTTCTATCATTCGCTTTATCCAAATTATCTGCTCAACGCTTTCGAACTGAGCAATAAACTGACTACCTTGAGAACTAATTGCTTTATTCACGCGATTTAGATAATCAACTTCGCTAGAAAGTACACCAGACGAAGTGCTATCGGTTGATCGATAAATTTTGAAGTCGCGACGCTCAAGACTTAAGCTAGAATGCCAAGAAACCTGCAACCCATTCGGATTCTCAGGGCTCTTTATAAGATTAATTTCAAATGCTCCATTATATCCTTTTGATTTATACAACTCGAAAACAGGATTTGTAGGAGATTTGTTGTATAGCGCATGAGTCCCAAAATAGAAAGTTAAACCATCTTTCCAAAAATGAGTGGGAATTGATGAATCCATAACAAAGGAAAATAGACCATTCAACTCTGGATGTGGAACTAGCAAGTCTTCTTCATCAAATTGTGGTGACGATCGTTTTTGATCAAGTGGTTCGATAGAAGTACTTCCTAGAGTTAGAGTAGCTGAAACTTGGTCAGCTGATTCGGTAAAATCAGTTGATTGGTCTGGTATATTATTTATTCCATTTTCCATATACCCTATTAACGTATGCACATTGAATTTTATTACAGCAAGTTTTCATCACAGGTTAGAATCATTGAACCGTATATGTTATTTAGCTAGTTCAGATTTGAGGCGATCGACGTAGTCATTTGAGGATGGATTAACCCCATGCATTTTTGCCAAATGGTAACTGACAAAACAGCCAATAATAATAAGCTCCCAAATCTCGTTAAATTTAGTTTTTGCACCTAAAGAAATTGAAATATCAGGATAATTTTGCTCTTTGGTGACTTGCCTCGTGATTTCCATTCTTTTAGTGTTTTGGGTGTTATAAAGCTTAGATTTTACATAAACAAAGAGCATTTCATCTCTAACTCCTTTTGGAAATAATAATCCATCTAAGAAATGATGATTAAGTTCTGGGATTTCCATTTGGAATGAGCGATGTTTGGCAGTTTCATTCATAAAATTACGCCAAATCCATGAGGCGGCATTTAAATGTTGAGATGTTATAAATACAGGAATCTTATCAAGCATACTTTGAGCCAATTGAATGGACATTTTATCGTTTTTGTCCAAGACATTGATAAACGACTGAATGTACTCCATCGTAAAGTCAAAATCTTTCTCGTCGTATCTGACTAAACCTAATGACGAAAGCAAACCCAACGTCGATCCTAAAATGTACCCAAGCGAGGTTCGTGGTGCTTTTGAGGGATTAAATTTTGTATCAAAAACATAGCCAGAAACGTTATGAGACTCAATTGCTGTTTTTAATTTGCCTCCTGATGTAATAATGAGCATTTTACAGCCCCTAGATTTAGCCTGTTTTAACACCGAAATCACTTCTTCTGTGGTTCCAGAATAGCTCGTGAGTAAAACTAGTGTATCTTCATCACAATACGAAGGTAAATCGTACCCATTAACAATTTCAATTGGACAAATTATGGAATCAGATTCAAAAGCCGACTTGATAATTCGAGCGCCAAAATTAGAACCACCCATTCCTGCGACTACAATTTCCCTAACCGGACTTAGTTCTTCTGGAAGATTTATTTTTCGAGTATCCTTCCAAGCTGTAGAAAACTGCTTAGGATAGGCTTTTATGGAATTGAGATATTCTTCATGAAAAGGCATTGAATTTATTCTACCAGATGGGGTCCGCTCTTGTCTTAGGTCCGACCTTTAAATGGGGTCCGCACCGCTTAAAGGTCGGACCCTATTTCAATAAGGTGCAGGATTCGTAAGCCAGATTCTGTTTGGTCACTAGCAAAAGCTAATGACGACTACATAATCTATCTAAGCTCCATCTTCTATCGCAAATCGGCAAGCTACCTAATGGCGATAAGTCGTGGATTGCAACAGGAAGGATTGATCGTTCCACCCGATTTCATGCCTTGCGGTTTAGAAATCGATCGTCTCTATATCTCTCCAAATGGGTTGATCCCCACTTGGTGTAGTTAGGTTTCCCTTTCTACCACTGTATCCGTCCGCGGTAAGGCGGACAAACCGACATGCCTTCGCATGCCTACCCTGCTTTATGTTGTCTGGACTTTCCTCTTCCTCACAAAAGTGAAGAAGCTATGTAGCGATCCTGCGCCTATATTATAACAATTTAAGCCAACTTCTTATATATAGGACAATTCTTATCGTGAGCTCCAGGTAGGAGTCCAACCGACATCAAAAACTCATTAACAATCTCTCCACCTACAAATTTGAAGTTTTGTTTGAATAATTTGACCCATTCTTCTAAAGTGAGTCCACTTTTTTGCTCAAGCCATTTCTCAAAAGAACCAAATTCCGATTGAATCTCAACAATCCGATTTGCATTTGTAATTGCTGCATTTATTTTTAAACGATTTCGAATAATTCCAGAATCTTCCAATAAACGTTTGATATCAGATTCACCGTATACCGACACCTTCCTAACATCAAACTGCTCATATGCTTTACGAAAATTTTCCTGCTTCATTAGGATAGTGTTCCAACTTAGCCCTGCCTGGTTAATCTCCAGGATTAGCCGTCCAAATAGCTCATTGTCATTATGAAGGGGAAAACCATATTGAGTATCGTGGTATTTTCGGTGCAAATCATCGGAAGGTAAATCAGCAACGTACTCACAATAAGTCATACGCACATCTTAACAAATTATGAAGGAGGTCAAACTTGGCGGAGGGGGTGGGATTTGAACCCACGGTCCCTTTCGGAACACCTGTTTTCAAGACAGGCGCACTAGACCACTATGCGACCCCTCCATTTTTGCTAAGCAACTGGTATATTTTATCGAGAAAAAGGCTACAGTGATAGTCCCACGTCTGATATACTTTTTTTATTCAAATCGGGTCCGACCTTTAATCAGAGAGGAACTCAAGCACAAATTATTTATCAACAATTCGAAACGCCTGTAGCATCGCGTTATACCGATTAGGGATACGACCTGAATTCAGAGCGGACCCGATTTAGAGGTTACTTCGCTGATTTATTTCCTGTTCGATAATAAACTTATTTCGACCGTATTTTTCACTACTCGCCTCCTTGATTGCTCTTGCAACATCCAAACTACGTGGAGAATTCTGCATAGCATCCCAATCGGTTGTCATAGCAAACGCAGGTGAAGGCTGGTTGTTTATTAAAAGCTTCATGTATGCCCTACCCACCTTATTATTCATTAAATCGCTTTGAGTAAAAGTTGGATGAAAATACTTTTCTAAATAATCCGCATCGTCAGTACCGATTCTAAAGACACCAATACTTCCGACATTTCCAAAAATAGCATCTTTAATCTTTTCAGGAAGTTGGCCAATAAATTGGTTGGCAACTATCAAGTTCAATTTGTATTTTCTAGCCTCAGAAAGAATAGTCTCAATATCTGGAGTTGTGTAATTTTGGAACTCATCAATATATAAGTAAAAATCATCAATCTCTTCTCCCCTTTCCATTTTCTCAATACGGGCAAAGGCAGCGGTTAGAAGTCGTGGTACTAAAAGAAGTCCTAGGAATCTAGAATTTTCCTCTCCTAGTTTACCTTTAGAAAGATCAGCAAGAAGAATTTTCTTATTCTCCATAACATCCTTTAGATCAAAAGAAGATTTGGACTGACCAAGCATATAACGCATGGTTTTTTCTGTAATGAAACGGTCAAGTTTAGAAACAAAATAGCCCATGACCTCACCTTTTCTATTCTTTGTGGTATTGGCAATTTCGTGAATCCAATAACTTTTAACGACTGGATCTTGGATATAATCCAAATATTCCTTGTGGAAATTTTCATCAACAAGTAATCGCATAACTTCAACAAGAGTTCCTCCCGGTTTGCACATAGCCGTCAACATACTATTTCTCAAAGCACGTTCTAATTGTGGGCCCATGATTCCTTGTTTATTTGGATCATAGAGTTCATAGAGCATATCTATAAACCGGTTAATTATCATGTCTTTTTCTTTATCCGTATTGACGTCGAGAAGGTTCAATCCCATTGGTCTATCTGAACTTGGATCAAAATAAATTACATCATCCATTCTCTCTGGTGGAATTTGAGAGGCGATATCATGAACAGCCGAGCCGTGAGGATCAATAAACGCAACGCCTTTACCAGCTTTAATATCTTGGATTGCGAGGAACTTCATAAATTCGGATTTACCTGTACCAGTGGTTCCTAGAACATACATGTGGCGGCGCCGATCTTCGTCTTGCATAAAGATTTTAACGTCTTGGCCTCTAAAGTTGGACGTTCCAAGGTACAAACCGCTGTCTGGCAGATCGATCGGCGCCGCAGAACCTTTACTTCGTAACCAATCTATTCTCGGTGTTCGAACATTTTTATTTGGAAGATGCCAAATTGAAGCTAATTCCTGAGTATTTAAAATGCTCCATCCTCTAAACCATTCCTTTTTGAATAAAGGTTTTATCTCAAAAGGAAGATTAATAACCTCAACAACTGGAAATAACCTACCTAAAAAAGATAAAACGAAATATTTTTCGAATCGATCTTTCCCCTTTGTGATACTATTGTGATTTGGTGCATCAAACTGACTAAACGCACGTTCCAAATTAGACAAGTTAACCTTGGCGGTTACTTCCTCATCAGAAACAGAAACCAGTCTGATTACAGTCTCAAATCCAACTTTACTAATTTTTGAACCAACTTTCTCTAAATATTCCTCGTCCATCCTAGTCATACCATTTCCTTTCGGTTTACCGTCCTTATCTGTTTTATTTTTATCCGAGACAAAATTCTTAATAAAAGTTTTACCAGACTTTTGCCATGAATCCCCAGCTGGCCTAATTATCATCTGATAAGCAACTCCTTCACCCGGGGCCAACTTGCTCATTGCAGAAGTTAAAACAGCAATTGGATCTGTTTTTAATTCTTCATAGGTATTTAGTGGTAGATAATTTTCTTTTCTAAGAAGGAGTGAGCAAAATTCAACTCTCCCCCCTTTGCTCCAAATGTCCCAAGGCTCAACTACCTGCATTTCGGCTTCAGAATAAATTCCGTTAAGTTGTTTTTCGACGAGTCCTGCTAAATGATTTGGCGCAACTACATAAAAATCAATTGATTCGTGCGATGCTACAACTTCAAAAGAAATCGCATCCTGATTTTTAAGCGAGTTCTTGAAACCGCTTTTCTTTATTCCATAAAAACTACTATACATTTGCTCAATTGCCGCAGGTTCAATTTCGTTTTCCTCTGTAATTCTGATTTTGAAAAAAGTTTTATTGGCTAGTGAAACATCGCGATTTTTCATCTTCAATCTAATCAAATACGCCTTCACACCAAAATACGCCACTACAACAACCAACAACAATACCACCAGAAAAATCGCAGCGAACTGCACGCTACCTATAAAAGTATCAGAAATATCAGGATTAATATTATTAGTTGGAGTAACCACAATCGTAGGTCTAGCCGTTGGCCTTGGAGTAATTATATTGTTTTGAGTTAAATGGAAATCGGCAGTTTGCATCCTACCTAAATTTTAGCACGGAAAAATTAGTTTTTTAGGAAAGTTGAGTGGCCTCATTTTCTAATACTAGCTAGAACCTCACCCCAGGAAAAACCTTCTTCAGGAACTACAGTATGTGGTCTCCTTACGAATGCTGGATCTTGTAAAGGCGTGGTTTGCTTGTTAGCCAACTCTGTAAATGTTGTTCTTGATGAAGTAATTACCGGTTCCTTAGGCGCTTCCTGATATGTGGAAGCAAGAGCTTGTGTAACAGCTCCCAACGCAGGTTCACCACGAACACTACCATCTGGCTCGTATACCGCTGCAGATTCTCTAATATTACCTAATTCCGTTGGTGTCATTGCCATATCGCTCATATAATACCATATTATAGGCCTATTGTTCAATAGTCAACCCACAAATACTAAAATATACCCTACTAGACGATTCGCCATTGTTTGCCTATAATCGCTATGTATGGTGAAGGTAGAAAACATAACAAAAACATTTGGAAACTTCAAAGCAGTTGATAATCTCTCATTCGAATTAAATAAAGGCGACGTAACAGGACTACTTGGACCAAATGGTGCAGGCAAAACAACGACCATGCGAATTATTACTTCATATTACTTTCCTAATAACGGAAAAGTCACGATCGAAGACCTCGACACTCAAGAAAAAACTTTAGAAACACAAAAACTAATTGGATATCTTCCAGAAAATAATCCACTATATTTCGACATGATTGTATACGACTTTTTAATGATGACAGCCAAATTAAATGGTGTAAAAACAAGTAAAGCAAAAGAAAAAATAATAGAAACTGCAAAAAAACTCGACATAACAAAAAAATTAATGTCACCAATTGGTGATTTATCAAAAGGATTTAGACAAAGAGTTGGATTAGCCTCTACCCTACTACACGATCCACACTTAATAATATTAGACGAACCAACCGAAGGATTAGATCCAGTTCAAAGGGAGGAAATTAGAAAACTAATTAAAGAACTATCAAAAGACAGAGCAATTCTACTTAGCACACACGTATTACAAGAAGTAAAAGCTATGTGCAATAAAGTTATCGTTATAAATCAAGGAAAACTAGTTACTTCAGGAAGTCCAGACAACCTTAGTGCTAAGAAAGGTCTAATAGTTAAAATTGAAGGCAACGATATAAAAAATATCTTACGTAAAAATCTAAAGAAAGATGATGATATTAAAGAATTATCTTCTGAGGGCAACATAAAAACATTCCAAATTCACTCAAAAGATGAATTAAGAACTCAACTTTCTAAATTGTCCGCAGAAAATAAATGGACAATCTGGGAGATGCAAGTCGAAGACAACTTAGAAGAAGTATTTAAAAATTTAGGATAAAAATGCAAAGACCAAAGATAAAACAACCAATTAGCTTTAAAAACATATTAGAAATAGCAACAAAGGAATTAAAAGGATTCTTCGACGGACTGTACGGATACCTTCTCCTTATCATTTTTCTTGGAGTCACCTACTTCTTATTCCTGCAATCCTTCTTTGTAATAGGAAGTGCATCCACAAGACAATTATTCGATTTACTTCCAATTTTCCTAATTATCTTTATACCAGCAGTCACAATGGCAACTTTCGCCAGAGAAAACGACAAACAAACAATTGAATATCTAGTTACCAAACCAGTATCAATCATTGAATTAGTGTTAGGAAAACTACTTTCTTCATTTACATTTGGTTCACTTGCCTTACTCCTAACCCTTCCACTTCCTTTTTTAATTAGAACCATCGGAAAAATTGACCTAGGTGAAACAGGAGCATCCTATTTAGCAGGTTTGCTATTAATAATGGCACTATCTGCAGTCGGAATAATGGTCTCATCCTTCTTTAAAAATCAAATCGGCGCATTTTTAGTATCAGTTACCGTAGTTTTCTTACTATATATAATCTCAAGCCAATCTGCAGTCAGTAATCTTCCAGAGCCAATCTCAAATTTTATATACCAACTTGGATTAAATAACTATTTCAACTCAATGATAAGAGGCGTTCTAAAACTCGGAGACATATTGTACTTTGGCCTACTTACCTTTATTGCAGTGTCAATTACGTACGTAAACCTACAAAAACAAAGGATTTCTAATAAAAAAGAGTTATACAAAAAAGCGGTCTTAATAATATCCGCAGTAACTTTACTATCTTTTGGAGTAATTTATCTAAGTCAAACCTTTAAATTCAGAATCGATTTAACCGAAAGTAGAAAATATACCTTATCGAGTGCGACTAAAGAGGTATTAAATAAAGATGGAAAAGTAAAAATCGACGTATATGCTTCTGAGGGCATGCCACAAGAATTTAAAACTGCATTTGATGAAGTCAAAAATATATTAGAGGATTACAAGTTAGAAGGACAAGACAAATTAGAAATAAGCTATTTGAATCCTAAAGATAACGAAGCTAGCCTAAGACAATTAGGAATTACTCCAATTCAATTCAGTATAGTTGGAGATGATCAATACTCGACTAAAGAAGGTTACCTAGGACTTGTAATGAAGAATGAAGCTGGAGACAAAACACAGGTGATCCCCTTTGTCCGAAATGCCGAGGATATTAACAACCTAGAATACCAAATCACACGAATGATTAATAAAATTAAACAAAGTGAGCCAACTAAGTTAGCCTTTGCCAGTGGAAATGGCGAATACGGTGAATTTGAAGATTACGGACTATTTGCCCAATTATTAGGCGATAATTTTGATGTACAGTCAACATATATCCCAGCAGAAGATATAGAAACAGAGGATACTAAAAAACCCGAAGAAAGTGGAACTTTTACACTTGAAGGCACAAACACTCTTTTAATAGCTAACCCCGCAGTCAAATATACAGATGATGCACTCAAAAAAATCAAAGATTTTCTTAATAATGGAGGAAAAGTAATCTACGCAGTAGATGGACAAAATGTCGCCCCAACTGGACAAACACAACCTTTCGCAACAGATGAGGCACCACAAGGTGATTTATTTGCCGACCTAGGAGCTAAAATTACCACTGACACACTTTATGATTTACAATCCTATCAAACCGTTGGTGTCACAACAGAAACGGGTGCTCAAATTCCAGTTCCATATCCACTATTTCCAAGATTGATGAGAAAAGATGCAAGTATCAGTACAATGCCACAAGTTTTACAAACAGTCTGGCCTAATACCTTAAACATAGAAGATCAAAATAATTGGAAAATTCTCTATGAATCAACCTCAAGAGCTGGAGTACTAACTGGTTTTCTAAATACAGATCCAAGCCAAAACTTTTCACAAGAAAATTTAAAGAGTTATCCAGTTATCGCATATAGAGATTTTGATAATGGTGGAAAATTAGTGATGGTCGCAAACGCAAGAATGCTAACAAATGACTATATTCGAAATGATGAATCACTCGCGGTATTCGCTTTAAGTTTATCCGAATCATTCGGAAACAATATTAAGTTATCAGAAATTAGAGCTAAAAATCTATTCACATCAAATTTCACAAAATTGGAAGAAAATGATAAAAATCTAATTAGATTTGGAGCACCTGTAATATCGGTTGCCCTCCTTGGACTACTAGGTGCGTCCAGGATCTATAGGAAAAAAAGATTAGCTAAATATATAAATACTTTATAAACCTCCACTAGGCGCTAGTATTAGAGTCATTATTCAGAGATACTATTATTGTGAAATGGCGCAAAGAATCTCCACATAAAAAAATATTAGCGATTCTGTCGATAATTGGCGCCGTTGCTATATGGGGAATCGCTACATCCATAGTTAAAGACACTATCCAAACGATTCCACCTTACACATTTCTATTTTTACGCTTTTTACTAGCAGGAATAATTACTATCCCAATATTTATCTATATAATCACAAAAGTTAAATTCGATCAAAAAAGAATAATCAAAATCGTAATAGCATCTACGCTTGGTTATGTACTAGCTCTATCTCTATACTTCATTGCATTAACTCAAACAACCGCAGTGGATGCATCTCTAATTTCTTCTCTTACTCCCCTTCTTATAACTTTTTTGGCCTTCTTAATCCTTAGAGAACGAATAAAAGGACACCAAATTGAAGGATTATTAATAGCATTTATTGGAACATTTATAATTATCATCGAACCACTACTCTTTAGAAATACCTCTTCTGAATTATCTAGACTAGCGTTTCTAGGAAACATAATATTCTTACTTGGGATGATTGCTGACGCCTTTTATAACATTTATATAAAAAAATACATATTAGGCGACCGTGTAATAACTCCATTTAGGTTAATTATTATGGGGTATGTCGTTGCACTCGCAATATTCACTCCACTTGCCCTGGTTGAGCAATATTCTATTTATAGTGCAAAAATTGAAGATCCAGTGTCTGAAAAACCATGTAAAATCGCCGACTATGATTCAAATATATACAGTAATGAAGTAGGTTGTGATACTTATGGATGCTATTATCAACCAGACAAAGAATACTTCTGTGCGACTAATTTTTCGAAACCAACCTTCACTAAATTTGTAAAAAATAATCTAAGCGATTACTTAGGCCCAGGAACAATTAATAGCATATTGTTTATGTCTTTTGTATCCGGAATCCTAGCCTACATTCTATTTGCAGTTGGATTAAGGGAGTTAAATGCATCAAAAGTCTCAATTTTATACTACTTACAACCCGTTTTCGGAGTACCATTTGCTATGTTATATTTGTCTGAAAACATTACCTTTATGTTTATTGTGGGTGCTATACTAATACTCTCGGGCGTAGTTTGGGCCGAAAAACATCAAATAAAGAAATAATATGGAATACCTTATTTTGTCTGACAGTCATTTTGAAGTTGGCGCACAAACCTCAAAAGTAAAATTTTATACAGATTTAATCTCAAAATACGACAACATTATATTAAACGGGGATTTTTACGAAGCTAAGTTTATAAAAACTAACAGGTTTCTAAACAGTAAAGTAAAACCTGTACTCGATGCATTACGTACTAAAAACGTGACCTATTTGTATGGAAATCATGATCCTGAGGAAGTCGCTAAAGGGGTTGCCGAATATATCTCAAAAGAACAAGACGTTTATAAGAAAGTTGAAATTAACGGGAAAAAATACCACATTGAACACGGAAACAGACTTGCCCCTCCCGACTCGGATAACTATCCCGACTGGTTGCTAAAACCTATGAATTTTATCGGCGGATTGATTCAGAGATTCCTCCCCTTTGTAACAATGTATATGGGTACAAGATGGAATAACTCAGTTATAGAAAAACGTTATAACGACGGGATTATTAAAGTGGATGAGCTACTAGTGTGTGGCCATACTCATGTAACTGTTAATAAGCCTGAAATTAACTATATTAACTCAGGTTCATCAATGTTTAACGGCGGAAACTATATAGTAATCAACGAAAACGGTTATAAGATTTACCCATTTAAGTGTCTCAACAATTGTTGATGAAATCAGCACAATCTGATAAACTTTCTACGTTATGAAAACAGGAATACACCCCGAATATCACAAAACAACTGTTACATGTTCATGTGGCAACTCATTTGAGGTTGGCACAACCGTAAAGAACATCACTGTTGAAATATGCTCAAATTGCCATCCTTTTTGGACTGGTGCTGAAAAATTCGTCGATATGGAAGGAAGAGTAGATAAATTTAAGAGAAAACAAGATACAGCTGAAAAGGAGCGAAATAAGCGAATTCTTGCAATTAAGGAGAAGATTGCAAAAGAAAAGGCTAGAAAAGACGCACCGAAATCATTGAAGGATATGCTTAAAACACTTCAATAGATCCCATTAGACCGATATAAAATGTTAGATATAGCTATAAGATCTCTTAAGGAACAACTTGAAGAACTAAAATCCAAAGCAGAGGAAACTACTAAAATGCTCGATACGCCTGACTTTAAAGAGATGGCTGAATCTGAGCTAATTGCTATAAATACACAAATCCAAGAATTAGAAAGCACTATCTATGAAATGGAAACTGGCACCCCTTCAAATAAAGACAAATCAAGCTCTGCTAAAGGCCTAACTGGCGATTGTATCGTAGAAATTCGTGCAGGAACTGGTGGCGATGAGGCAGGTCTTTTTGCTGGAAGCCTTTTTGTAATGTATACAAGATTCGCAGAAAACCGTAAATGGAAGGTAGATGTACTTTCTAAAAACGAAGGCGGAATTGGAAATATAAAAGAAATTGTATTTGAAATAAAAGGACGCTCAACGCCCTCTCCGTACGAGATGCTCGAATATGAAAGTGGAACCCATCGTGTGCAAAGAGTGCCTGTAACCGAATCTGGTGGCAGAATTCATACATCCACTGCAACTGTTGCCGTCTTACCAATCGTTGAAGAAAAGGAGCTCACTATTCGCCCTGAAGACTTACAAGTGGATACCTTTAGAGCTGGTGGTGCTGGCGGACAACATGTTAATAAAACTGAGAGTGCTATTAGAATCACTCACCTACCCACCGGTGTTGTTGTACAGTGCCAAGATGAGCGCAGTCAACATAAAAATAAAGAAAGAGCTATGTCCACATTACGTTCAAAATTATTTGAGATAATGCAAAGGCAACAAAAAAGTGACTTAGCTGAAATTAGAGCTGACCAAGTTGGTACTGGCGATAGGTCCGAGAAAATTAGAACTTATAACTTTCCACAGGATAGAATTACCGACCATAGAATTAAGAAAAGCTGGTTTGGAATTAATAAAACATTAATGGGTGAAATTCTGGATATGGTAAACGACACTAGACTTGCAATGAAGGAAAACCCTGATTTAGTAAATGCAACAAGCGACGAGGATTAAATCGTCCAGCAATCTTCAGACCTCCTAAAGATACAAGAACCGGAAATTATAACTTAACGGTTGAAATCGAACGGGCCAATCGGACATTCCCAAGGACTCCTACAATCTTATTGCTCGATTGACTGTAATCTAGCTTTTACAGTTACTTTTTCTCCGTCTCTATCTATAGTAATCTCAATATCTCTATCAGTAGGCTGATTTAATACTACTTTTGACAAAGTGTTATCGTCATCATCTAAAGCAATGCCGCCAATATGTGTAATGATATCTCCTCTTCTAATACCAGCCTTACTCGCAGGTGAATCAGCGACAACTCTCAAAATATAAGCGCCAGCCGGAATATTTTCTGTCTCCGACAATTCCAGAGAAATTATTTCAGCTTCAACACCTAAGAAAGGTCTGGTAATTTTTCCGCTTGTTTTAAATTCGTCTATCGAAGCCTTTAATCCATTGACTGGAATTGCGAAACCGATATTCTCGGCACCTTGCGAAATAGCAACGTTAATACCAATCACTTGTCCATCAATATTTAATAGTGGCCCGCCTGAATTTCCTGGATTGAGGGCTGCGTCGGTTTGAATTACATCCTCAAGAAGCTCCGTTTCACCAAAATAACCGCTTTGCGCAATTATTCCACGCCCTAAACCTGAGACTATACCTTTTGTAGCGCTATTACCAAACTCGCCTAATGCATTTCCAATAGCTATAACAGTCTGGCCTACTTGAATATGATCCGAATCGCCTAGTGTTAAAAATGGCAGTTTGTTGCCTTCTGTGTCTATTTTTAAAATGGCAAAATCGTATATTGGGGATCTGGTTATTTCCGCAACTTCATATCTTGCTTCATTCTCACCAATTACAACACTGTAGGTTACTTCTTCATCATCTACAACATGTTTATTAGTAAAAATGTAACCTTGCTCACCATCGACAATAAAACCAGTTCCAATAGAATCTTCTGATTGAATTGGTCCTCTTCGTGAATCGAAATATTCTTCGGTTCTAACAACTGAAACAACGGCTGGAGTCGCATTTTTTACAACATCGATAACTGCGTTTTCTTCATCAACAACTTTAACTGTGACCCGATCGTTTGGTTGTAATATATTTCCTAAACCTGGATTTTGTGTTCCGCTAAATGCATTTCTCAGTGATTCAAACGGCTTAGATACGATACCTCCAAATCCCCTATTAAAATTTAATAAGATATAAAGAACAATTAAGCAAATTCCTAATATTATTAGTTTTCTATTTTCGGTCATTTGTTAGAGTGATTTAACTATTTCAACTGCTTTATCTAATTGGACATCTTTAAGATTTTTAATGTCTTCGTCGGTGAATTCCACTACATGATCTGGTTTGATTCCACCTTTTATTTCATTTCCTTCTTTGTCTTTCTCGTTATATTTGCTGTCCTCGAAATCTGAGTTATATTTATCAATCCAATTTCCTGCTGGTGTTAACCATTTTGCAATTGTTACGTGTAAAGATGCACCGTCATTAAATTCTTCGGCTTTTTGAACACTTCCCTTTCCATATGATCTCATTCCGACTATTTGAGCATTTGCCTTTTCTTTTAGTGCTGCGGTAACTATTTCTGCTGCTGAGGCCGAACCTTCATTAATAATTACAACAAGTGGAACTGGTTTTTCTACAAATTTTCCTTTTCTTTCAACTTCATAGTCATCTGAGGTTCCATCTGATAATTCTTCTCTTACAACACTTACGCCAGTATTTATGAATTCCGATGAAATATAAACTGACGATTGCAAATATCCTCCTGGATTATTTCTTACATCAAGAACAATTCCCTTTAGATTAGGCATTTGAGTTATAATTTCTGAAATTGCCTTATCCCACTCTTTATTAGTTGTTTCTCCAAATCGAGTTAATTTAATGAGTGCGATTCCATCACCCTTGTCTTCCCAGGTAACGCTGTCTACTTTGATAGTCTGTCTTGTAACTACAACATCTTTTGGAAGTTCAAAACTATCTCTATAGATATTTAAAGTAACTGAAGTTCCAGCTTGACCTCTAATTTTTGATACTGCGGTGTTTATTGTGTAACCTGCGGTATCTTCTCCATTTATAGCCAAAATGTTATCCCCAGCCATTAATCCCGCTTCTATCGCAGGTGAATTAGCTAATGGCGTTTGAATAATTAATCTTTTATCCTCGTCATATCCAAGTTGGGCACCGATTCCTTCATATAATCCATTTAAGGAATCTAAACTTTCTTTATTTTCTTCTACATTTAAATAAGTGGTATAAGGATCTCCGATTGCATCAACCATTCCATGGATTGCACCATCTAGTAATTTTGTGGGATCAAGTGGCTTTCGAACATGTTTTTGATTTAACATATCCCAAACTTCCCAAAATCTTGCAAAGTCTACATCTTTAGGTGTTTCTGCCTCTTTATTTTTAATTTCAATTGGAATAACTTCTTTTTTTATATTTACGTCGTAGCCTTTAGAGCCAAAGTAGTACCCTCCAATTGCTGCACCTAAAAGTAAAAACAACGTAGTGATGATATTTTGTATTCGCTTAACGTCCATAACTATCTATTTATAACTGATTAGGGATGTAATATCAAATGAGTAGTTATTGAGCCAATCTGGCACTTTTCCGGTTGGAATAACTAACCTCGAATATTCACTGTCATACCAAACTACACTATCAATATTATTTCTAAATAAATCTTTGAGATTCTTGGTTATTTTAATATCGCCGTATCCGAAAATTATTCCAAGTGCTGCGTTAAAAGTAATTAACGATTGAAAATGAGTATAATCTGTTGAAAATGCAAATATTCCTCTGGCACCAAGAGCAGAAATAATTGGGTATGTTTCACTATCGATTTGCTCAACTACGACGATTTTATCTTTAAATTGATCTTTGTCTGGGTTCTCAATAAATTTGTGTGGATCTTCTAAATATGCCAGCCTTGAAACTTGAGATGGCCCTTTACCCACGAGTAAATTAATTACCAATGATTTTTCTTTGACAACCAAACCCGTAAGAGTTTTTTCAATGACTTTACCCGGAAATTCAGCTTTAACAATCTGTTTAGACTCAGTGCTGTTATCATTTTGAGTTTTTACATATACATTCTTGTCATCAATATTTGTCACTACTCCTAAAATGCCAGATTTAACAGGCTTTTTCTTTAATTTTCCAGCTGTTGATATTATGGTGTCTTCTACTAGATCCTCACCTATGGTTACGAGCAATTTACCTTCATAGGGAATTTCGACTATTTTTTCTCCTCCAGTTAATTCAATTTCAGCATCCAATTCTAAATAATCTCCAACATTGATATCAACATCACCGTTTTTATGTTCTATAAGGTAAAAAACATCTTTATATTGTATTTTATCTTTAATCATCCTGTTTATTTCGAGCATCTAAATAAACTCCATTACTACACCCAAGGACTTCTAAATCGACCTTATTCTTAGGGTCATCCAATTTAATTGTTAAAGATTGTTTCTCGCTAATTTTAAATTTAGTGATTTTTTTAAGATCATGGTTTTCTTCTGGTTTCTTTTCATCGATATATAAATCCAATTTTTCTTCAGTATTTGGAACTACCACTAATTTTTGATCGATATGAATTGGGTTCGTCTTAAAAAAGCTAACCGGATCGCTTTTTGAATGTATTAATGCAGCTAAGGTTGGAATCATAAAGCAACCGTAGTCATAGGTAAATTCAAATATATGGTTGATATCACAAATATTTGCAAATTCTTCAACCACGAGTGGTCTAATTTTACGTTCGATATCATCATCTAAATCTTCAAAGGTAACGATAAATTCTTGCAAATGAACTTTTGGATTTATTGAGTTTTGAAAATGCTGTCTAATTCGGTAACGAGTAATTTTATCAACTACTTTAACATCAAAATCCTCATTGTAGGCCACAAAATTTGCATATCTATTTAATAGTTCGGGCTCATTTTTAAAAGCATCAAAAGCATTATCAAAATTAATAAAAAGAATTCTGTCACCAAGACTGGTTAGTACCTGTTGAAAACTGTAAGTTTGCCAATGCTCTATATCTTTAATGTGTCCATTGAATACAGCGATTTTGTCAGCTCCATCGAACTCTGTTGGAGATATTTCTAAGTTATGACAAAGTATATCTTTTAATTTAGTTGAATCGATTGTGTTGAAAAAAGGATCAGCGCTATAACTGTGTTTAATAAAAACTCTATTTATTACTGAAAAAGGATCAACATCCAATACAACAGCGCTTATCCAATTATTAGAAACGAAAAGGGACAGAAGCATACAATCATTCTACCTTATTAGTTTAAAGTGTGTCGATCTGTGAAAGGAATCATAGCTAAGAATCTAGCTTTTTTAATTTCGTTTTGAAGTTTTCGTTGAGCTTTTGCAGAAATTCCAGTCATTGATGATGGAAGAACCTTGAATCTGCTACTCATAAATTTTAATAATAAAGATGGATTTTTGTATGTAATTTCCATCAATTTTATTTTCTTTAAAGTAGCATCTGCTTTTGGTCTTACTTCTTTTCTTTTTTGCTTTTGTTTTTTACCTTTTGCCATATATTAATTAAAACTTTGTGTCGGTAGGATTACTGGCAGGTGTATCCGCACCTAAATCAAATGCTCCGCCGATTTCATCCATTCCAATATCTTCTACATTATCTTCGGTTGCGTGGATTTCTCCTCCATTACCAGCGTCTCTTGGACTTGAGAGTATAAACATATCACTTGCCACAACCTCTGTCCTTCTCATCTTTTGACCTGTTTTTTGATCATCCCAAGCAGTTGTTGATAATCGTCCTTCTATCCAAACTTTGCTACCTTTTTTTAGGATTTTAGCGCAAATCTCAGCTAATTTAGACCAAGCAACAACATTCGTAAACTCTGCGGACTCTACAACATTCTGTGAAGAATCTTTGTATTTTCTATTAGTTGCAACTCCGAAAGTTGCGATTGGAGTTCCACTAGATGTATATCTAAGCTCTGGATCTCTTGTTAAGTTACCAATTAAAAATACTTTGTTTAGCGACCTTGTTGACATTTTTTCTCCTTATTCCCTTTTATATAAACTATTTAATAAACTTAAATTATCAGGCAGTAATGAAATAATTTTAAGATTTTTATTAAATCTATTATTCCTCAGCTTCAACTAAACTTAACAAATTTCTAACAACACCCTCTGTGTGATTTAGATATGTTACTACTGAATTTACCTTAAGTGAGTCGATATCAAGCTTGTTTATGTGATAGAACGCTTGTTCGAATTTTCCGACTTTATAAGCCAAATTCTTTAGTCCCCAGTCATCTATAATCTTAATTTTGCCACCTAATTCAGTGACTTTATCGCTTAATCCTTTAAAAATAGCGTCTAAATCGGCCTTTTTTAGGTCTGGGCTGTACATAATTACTAATTCGTATGAGTTCATAACACGAAAATAATAGCATGGAAATATTGAGCAAGCAACGCTTTTTGAGGATTGGTACTAAGCGAAGGTATAGTAAGAAAATATCTTTACCATACCTTCGATAGCTTAATTCTTACTTTTGAAGTCTTTCTGCTTCGTCTTTTGATAAGATCTTGAATAATTTCAATTCTTTACCATCTTTATTCAAAACAGCTTTTGCAGCTAATCTGCCGTTCTTCATTGTAACTACTTCAACTGCTGATTCTTCTACTTCAACAGATTGTTTAATCTGAACGCTATAAAATGTAACCATTAAATATCACCTACTTTCATAATTTTAAAATCCATAAAAGCAATAATACTATATTTTAAGTTCAAATTGTCAAAAAATGAGTTTGTGATAATATTCTCTCCATATTATGACTGACACATTGGAAGTTGAAGATTCTAATAACGGTTATCAAAATTGGCGCTTTCCAGAAGGAACACTCATAGAACGATCTCCGAATGGTGGATTCTATATTTATGATCTTACTGGTAAACGACGTTGGAGCTGTTCTAGTTTTACATCAAAGGATAATGAGAAAACCATAATCATTGAATTAGCGTGTCGTGTGGGTAGATCTTGGCACCGCCTAATTGATTATACTAAGGTGTGGAATGCTACCACTGGAGACCTACTCTGCACGGCAATTACGGTGAATGTTTTATATGATGCTAATCCCTATAAAATAGCGGAATATGACGATTCAACCTCTTGTCGACGAGTTGACTATAACAGCAATTCTGATGGAACATTATCTCCCATTTCAAGTGCAGCATATTCTGGACCACGAAGTAGCATAGTATCTGATTTGAAACAGCATCATGCGCTAGCTACAACAATGTCAGAACTCCCATTTCAAATTGACGTTGAATCAACTGGTCAAAATCTTTTTGAAATGTTCGCAAACGGGCAATTTGATACTCCCGAGTTCGTACTTCCGCAACCTGATACCGTTACCGAATTAGGCAGCATTTTGGTGGACCTCTGATATAATTTACCGGATGAGCCAATTAGCCGTAGGAATTGTTGGTTTACCGAATGTAGGTAAATCTACATTATTTAATTCAATACTAAAACGTGAACAGGCGTTAAGCGCAAATTATCCTTTTGCAACAATCGATCCTAATATCGGAATTGTGGATGTTCCAGATAGTAGACTCGAAGACCTTCAACAAGCTGTATTAAAGGAAACCGGAAAACTCGCTCCAATTGTTAGATCAACTATAGAATTTGTTGATATAGCAGGCCTTGTTAAGGGTGCCAGTCAAGGCGAAGGACTTGGAAACCAGTTTCTATCTAACATCCGCGAAGTCGATATGATTATTCAAGTTGTAAGAGATTTTAGTGACGAAAATATAATTCGCGAGCACAGCAAAAATCCAGATGACGATACCGATGTTATAAATAGCGAACTGCTAATTAAGGATTTAGAAACAGTTGAAAAGAAAATTAAAACCGTAAGCAAAGGAACAGCTGCTCAAAAAGAAGCTGGAATAATGGAACAAGTTAGACAATTAGTTTCTAGTGGAAAATTTGCACACGATATTAGAGCTCTTATAGATGAAAAAGATTATAAGGAATTTGTTCGCCCACTCTATTTATTAACGGACAAGGAGATGGTTTATGTCTTTAACGTGGATGAAACTGATGAAAGGTTGAAGGAATCAACTTTTTCTGAATATAAAGGCCACTTAGCAACTTATATTAGCGCTAAATTGGAATCCGAACTCTCAAGCTTAAGTCCTGAAGACCAACAATCTTATTTAGCAGAACTTGGCATTCCAATATCGGGATTGGATAAGGTTATTAAAATCTGCTACCAAAAGCTAGGTTTGATCTCATTTTTAACGGCAGGAGAAAAAGAAGTAAGAGCTTGGGAAATTCATAGAGGAATGACGGCACAGCAGGCTGCGGGGCGGATTCATGGTGACTTTGAGAAGAACTTTATAAAGGCAGAGGTAATTAAATTCGATGATTATATGAAAACCGGCAGCCGCCCCGCAGCACGCGACGCAGGCAAACTAAGACTAGAAGGAAAAGAATACCTAGTCCAAGACGGAGATGTGATCGAATTTAAGATAGGAAGCAATTAAAGCTTGGTTAATTTAGGACCTTCAGAAGTATCTTCCACAAGGTACCCAGATGCTTTTATAGAATCCCGAAGTTGATCTGATTTAGCCCAGTCTCGATCCTTTCTCACCTGTTCCCTATCTTCTACGAGTTTGCGAACCTCTTCTGGAATTTCTTCGGAACCAGATTCTCGGACCTCCTGCATTTTTCTAACTAAATCTAATCCCAAAACTTCATCAAACTTTAAAACGGTAGCATATTTATCGCATGGCAAGGTTTTCTTATCCCGTAATAACTCCCACATAACTGCCAAAGCTTGTGGAATATTGAAATCATTATTGACCGCTTCAAGAAATTTGCTGTTGTACTCATCATTTAGGTTTCCTTCGGTTTTTGTCACTTCCGAAACATTTTTGAGCATTTCCAGAATAGAATTGTAAGCATTTTGCGCTCCTTCTAAGGCCTCCCATGTAAAGTTCAGTTGTTGTCTGTAATGTGTTCCAAGCATATGGTATCTAAATACCATTGGGTCAAAGCCTTTAGATACAACATCATCCAGAGTATAAAAGTTGTTCAATGACTTACTCATTTTCTTTCCGTCGACGGTCAAGAAATTATGATGCATCCAATATTGAACAACATCATGACCACAAATACCGTAGTTTTGTGCGATTTCATTGGGATGATGAATCTCTAAATGATCAATCCCACCAGTATGAATATCAATCCTCTCACCTAAATTTGCCATCGAAATCGTCGAACATTCAATATGCCAACCTGGAAAGCCATCTCCCCACGGACTATCCCAATGCATTGTGTGATTTGCATGATTACCTTTTCTAAAGACCCAGAGAGCAAAATCAGCGTAATTCTTTTTGTTTGGATCTGTAATTAAGCCTTCCCTACTCCCCTGCAATTTATCCTCTAGTTTTTGATTCGAAAAAGGATTGTAGTTAGGGAGTTTTGCAACATTAAAATAAACTCCTAGCTCTGTAACGTATGCATATTCATTAGCAACTAGTTTCTCGATATTAGAAATTTGTTCGCCAATGCTTTTGTCGCTCGCCGCTCTTTCCACCTTTGTAGGACGAAGAACATTCATTTTATCCATTGTTGAATAAAATTCTTCCTCATATTTTCTGGATATTTCCTCCACGCTCAAATTATATTTGCGAGCGCCTTTTTCCATCTTATCCTCGCCCTCATCGCTATCAGAAACCAAATGCCCAACATCGGTTACATTTTGCACATGATTAACTTTATATCCGTTAAATTGAAGTACGCGTTTGACTAAGTCATCGCCGACATACTTTTTAATGTGTCCGATATGAGTGTGATCATAAACTGTGAAACCGCATGTATACATACTCACAGAATCAGCATTCACGGGAACAAACAGCTCCTTTTTTTTAGTTAGAGAGTTGTATAAAAATAAATCAGACATGCAGTTATTTTAGCAGAATTAAATCGGGTCCGACCTTTAATCAGAGCGGACCTCATTTGCACCAGCCTATATGGTAGTGCGTCCTTGTATCGCGTCGCTAAGAGTCCTCTCATCCGCAAACTCGATATCTGCGCCCATTGGTAAGCCTTTTCCTATTCTACTGACTTTAATTGAATCACCATAATTTTTAACAATTTCCCGATTTATGTACATCGAGGTCGACTCACCTTCCATAGAAGTACTTGTAGCAAGAATGATTTCGCTAACTTGTACTCCGGCTTCCCCTAACAAAGATAATCGATTAAATAATTGAGGAATAAAAATTTCATCAGGACCAACACCGGCAATTGGATTTATAAAACCATGTAAAACGTGATACACGCCTTTATAGCCGGATTTCTCAAGCGCAATGACGTCTAGTGGACTTTCTACTACACAAATCGTCTGACGGCCTCTGGATGGGTTTGCGCACACACTACAAAGTTCACCCTCAGCAACATTAAAACATTCCTTACAAATTTTTGTGTTCTCCTTGATCGCATTTACCGACTCAGAAAATCGTTTAACATCATCCACTGGCAAACGAAGAACGTAAAAAGCTAAACGCTGCGCAGTTTTAGGACCAATTCCAGGCAACATTTCAAAAGACTCGACTAAATCTTGAATTGATTTTGGTAAATCCATAT
>CAYJKF010000004.1:89901-120601 GCA_964370865.1 uncultured Candidatus Saccharibacteria bacterium
GGCAACATTTCAAAAGACTCGACTAAATCTTGAATTGATTTTGGTAAATCCATATGGGAATTATATCAGCATATGCAGTAGCAAATGTATCAATATTATTTGGAGAGATGGCGATGGTGAAAATTGTTTTCGACCTAAACTTCCTAGGTCTCATCAGGCGCTATGCGCGAACAACAACGGAGTGAAAGCAAAGGATAAGATTAGATAATGATCGAATTGATCATCAAATTCCTAAGCTTCAGGGCATTCACTCCGTTTACTGCAAACTTATTTTATTCTACGAGACTACTCAGGTGGTTCGACCTCCATCACAAAAAATTTTTTGAAACCCAGGCGCTTGCCTCTCTCAGTCATGATGGTAACAGATCCAGACCACACAGCATGGCTCATGCTTGTATTACCCCATAAATCTTGAGTAATACTTACACCCTTGTAATAGAATGCCCTCGGATACGACGGGGCAAAAAGTTCTCCCGCATCGAAAATCGGCGAAAATTCTGATACCAGCTTGGGGTAATGCCATTTTCCGTACTGTGAGATGAATAGCTTGACTGCCTCCTGGACAACTGGCGGCACTGGGCCAGATTGGAAACCTCGCATAACCTTGATATACACTTGAATATCCATGACTCTTCTCCTTGTGCTGTGAATGTACTTCGCGAATTGCTTTGAACTGCCTTTTGTAAGTTTGCAATTATTAATGTACTTATAAGATTTTTACATCTTGGCATAAGTATAGAATGCGTCCTATAGCAAAACAATGGGAGGGGAAATTATGATTATTCTGAAATAGCTTCTAGTGAGTCACCAAATACATTATTAAACACATCTGCTAATGGGGTTTTATTAGGTACAACGAGGTTTTTGTCAGTTAATTTTGTTGCATCAGGATTTTTCTCATTTAAATCACAATGCAAAACGACCTGCGAACCATTAAGTGAGGTTGATACTTCCTCGATGATATTCCTGATTTTGTTACCAAGTACCCTCTCTTTGTGAAAGGAATATGAAGCAGATAAGGTAAGATTCTTTCCATCAAACATTTTTAATTTACAGGAACTTAATATCAAATAAATCGAATGGTTTGTTTCTTTTAACGAATCGATTAATTTCTTATAAGGAAATTCTTTGGATACCATGGGCTTTGTAATTTCCTTCGCAACTGCTTGTTTTTCGGCTGGTTTCTCTTTTACTTCTTCCACGATGGCCTTAGACTTATCCACTTTAGCAGGCTTCTTATCCACAACATTTTCTACGGCAACTGTATGGGATTTTTCCTCTGACTTCTTTTTAGGGATTTCTAAAGTCATTTCTTTCTCTGATCTCTTTTGCTCATTCTCGGGTAGCAATTCCACTAGAGCAATTTCCAAAGGAAGTGTTGGAATAATCGCATCCTTAAAACCTTTTGGAACTTCCATAAATACTTTTAATGTATCCTTTATTTCTGCCGCGCTTGAGGAAGTGATAATTTCCTTTGTCACAGCCATATATCCGAACGAATCAATATTAATTACTCCTACTTTTAACAATAAAAGCTTTCGCAAATAATCAACAAAACCTAAAGTCCAATTTTCTATACTTATGCCTGACTCATATAATTCCTGAATATACTTCATAGAACCTTCTAAATCCTTATCTAAAATTAGTTCGTAAAATTTTAAAAATGAATCGCTGTTGTCAGTGATTAAAGTCTCTAGAGAATTTCCGCTATTAACGTATTGCTCAAAATAGGTTTCGGCTTCACGAAAGGCACCTTTTGCCATTTTTGCTATTTGTTCATAAACATCATCGGCGATATCTAATCCTTTATCCACCGCAATAAATTTAAGTTTATTAACAATATTAGTAGTCGCAGGAATTTTGAACTGAATTTGTATACATCTTGATTTTATTGTGTCTAAAACCTTTTCGGGATTTGTTGTACACAATATAAAATAGGCATGCTCAGGTGGTTCTTCTAAAGTCTTAAGTAGCGCGTTAGAGGCTTCAGTTGTTAGCATATGAACCTCATCGATTATGTATACCTTGCGTTTAGATGTCGTTGGCGATAAATGAACATTGTCTCTTAGTATTCTGATATCATCGATTCCCCTATTTGATGCAGCATCTATCTCAATTAGATCAAGATGATTACCTTTTTTAACAGCCATGCAGCTTTTACATTTTCCACAGGGCTCAAAATATAAATTAGGATATTTTTCAGATGGCTTCTCAATTTTCTGAGGTTTCTCGCACATGAGTGCCATCGCAAGAAGTCTTGCCGTGGTTGTTTTACCAATTCCCCTACCACCTGTAAAAAAATAGGCATGTGCAACTTTTTCTTTAGCTAATGACGCTGTAAGAATCGAAACGATATGATCAGCACCAATTAGTTCGCTAAATTTTTGTGGACGATATTCAGAATAAAACACTGACTAATTATTAGCACTTATAACGAGCCGGGGTAAGTGACTAATTTTTACTCAAGAACTTATTTAGTGCTGGAATAATAGTGGTGTCGACTAAAAAATTAACTTTTTTTGAATCGTCAGAATTAAATCTTTCTAAAACGTACCTAGATGGATCTCGCCCTGCTTTTTGAACACTCATTGGTATCGATAAATCCCTAACTCCAATTCTTAAATGCCAGAACTGGTCTGTACCAAGCACTTCAGCAATGCTGTTTACTCCATTATGAATTCTTGTTCCCTTAGCAAATAAGAATTTATATTCACCAACAAATAAATCTAGCTCATCATAAGCCACGATCATATCTTCTGACTTTAAATTAAAATAATCTAAAAAAGTTTTTAACGACTTACCTGTTTCGTTCATAAAACAAGTGCTCTTAACCATATAAAATTCATCATCTACCTTTATATAGTCACATTTCGATTTTTTATGATGCTCCCAAGCGTGAAAATCATAAGAATGCTCTTTAAACTGGTTTAAAAGTTCTTTTCCTGCGTTATGGCGAGTTTGGCTATACTCTGGCTCGGGATTTCCAAGTCCTACAATTACTTTCATTTAGATATTATACCTATAATAAGGATGCATATGGTAACACTATATGCTGATATAATTCACATATGGATAAAACCGTAAAATACAACTCAAGAATTAACGTTCATTTTGTCGACGATAAGATTATTAGGAATCTAAACAAAAAACACCGTGGAAAAGACTATGAAACCGACGTTTTATCCTTTCATATGGATGAAAGTATGCCAGATGGAGAGTACTATATCGGTGATATCATCGTAAACATCGATCAAGCCAAGCGCCAAATGGTTGAATATGGAAATGAGGATGTAAGAAAGGAATTAGCTCAATTAGTTGAACACGGCGTTCTCCACTTACTTGGAATTCACCACGATAACGACGATCATTAAAACGAATTGGTTCGCTTCGGAGTTGGATATATTATTTAAGACTGTCTTTTATTATCTGAGAGACAAGCTTTCCATCCGCCTTGCCCTTAAGTTCAACCATTGCTGCTTTCATTACAGTTGAGAAATCAGCCTTTTCATTTGAATTGATTATATTTTGAACGGCTTCTTTAATTTCTTCTTCACCCATTTGAGCTGGTAAGTATTTTGAAATAACTCCCATTTCGTCTGTTTCTTCTTTAGCTAGTTCGGGTCTTCCTGCTGAAGCATATATGTCGGCTGCCTCTTTACGCTTTTTCATCTCTTTACTTATTACACCTAACACATCGGCTTCGGTTAATACCTTACCCTCTCCACGTAACTGGATTTCTTTATTATTTATTTCAGAAATTAAAAGCCGAGACACACCAACTTGCAAGGTATCCCTCGCTCGTAATGCTGTTTCGTAATCAGATTTTATTTTTTCGAGTATCATCTTTATTTATGTTTATTATAACGTTGAATATTTACTCTTCTTTTTTTGGCTTTCTCTCTTCTAGCTTTGGCCGGCTTAGTATAGAAACGTCTCTCTTTTAGAGCTTCCATATCGGCATCCATTGCCATCTTTAATTCTCTCAAAGCCTGTTCTACTGATTTTTTTGTAGCTTTTAAGTCTATCGTTACACCTTTTTTAGCTGCCATTAACAAAAACACCTCCTAAGTGTTAAAAAATAACTACCATGAATTGCACTATTATAGAATACTCTACCACATTCGGCTATCGGTAATAGACTAGTATTTTCCGAGGTTTTAGCTAAACGATTCGCTGAAAAATGCCTATAAATCGTCTTTTGGACGCCAATTAGCTCCACCAAGAATATGGACGTGCTCGTGGTCAATTTGGTTGTACCCTGCACCATTATTTACGATCCTATATCCCGTCTTATCCAGTCCCATCGTTCTAATTGCATCAGCCGTAAATTTCATCATCTGATCCCAAAGCATGGGAGAAAAACCTGACATTGATTCCTTTTTGCTTATATGAACGCGAGGAATAACTATCAAATCAACCGGAGCTTGTGGCTTTATACTCCAGAAAGCCATGTAAAAATCGTCCTCTAAAACGATTTTCGCCTCAGCTGTTTTTTCGGCTATCTTACAAAAAATACAATCCATAGTGTAAAGATAATTTAAATTTCAAGATTTGGCAAATGATAAAGTCCTCAAGATATAATAGATTTCCTAGATTATTATCCCTTCGGGCACTCACCCACCATTTCATCAAGAAGGTCCGGGTATCTTGAATCTATCCCTAAACACTCTAACATTAGTGGATTATTTAGTACTGCCATCGAATCACTTAGAATTTCGGGATCAATTGGCTGCATTAGTCTCATATTTTCCCCTGCTAAATGTTCTACTAAGTTTGCGATTGACTGAACATTATTTGAAAAATCATCTAAACAAGCTGATCTTACATACTCTTCATCATCCATGCTCGCACGATAGTATGGTGGTACAAGATTGTACACCAAGATTCCAATACAACCTTGATTCTTACCAAGTTTACGCTGTTGGATGTCGGCAGATTCCAACCAAACCTTACAGATGTGCTTGAATGCGTTGGCACTATAACAAAGATCTATACGCCTTTCTTGGCTAAAATCTCCAGATAGCATGACTCCTAAATGAAACCTAAGCATTGAATAGTAATAAGCAGATTCACAACCACGTCGATTTAATAGCTCTTGCAATACATTAAATTTCTGCAAACCCGATGCCGACATCTTCACAACATATTCCCTGATATCGTTTTGAACTAATAAACTCACTTGATATCGGATATAGGCATCGCTACCCTCAATTCTTGAAACATCGGCTCCATATGTACTTCCTGATTCTTCCATAGCGACATATAATAACTAAAATTGGAGCTATTTACAATTATCCATATGACTAAATTCGACGTTGCAGTATACGAACTCGCAAAAATGATCCCTCGTGGAATGGTGACGACATATCAAGAAATCGCCTTACACTTAGGAAATCGAGCATATCGAGCAGTTGGAACATCCCTCTCTAAAAACCCATTTGCTCCAAGTGTACCTTGCCACAGGGTTGTTAAAAGTAATGGAATGGTTGGCGGATATGGCGGAATGAAAGAAAGCGAAAAGAAAATAGAAATGCTAAAAAGTGAAGGAATAGAGATTGAAAATGGAAAGATTAAAAATTTTGAAAGTCGCTTATATAAATTTGGAAATTAGCTCATCCAAACTCATTAGCTGTGATTCATTCCCTGTTCGTGCTTTGTATTCAACCTTTTCACCGGATTTAGCTGATACAATAATTCTATGTGGAATACCAATTAAATCTGCATCAGAAAACTTTTGCCCCGCGGGAACATCATCTCTGTCATCAAATAGTACTTCTATACCTTTCGCTGTTAACTGCCCATAAACTTCATTTGCTCTATTTTTAACATTCTCATCCTCCCCTGCTAAAGATACTAGGTGAACAGTATATGGAGATATCTTTTCTGGCCATACAAGGCCCTTTTCATCAGAGAAAAGTTCAACAATGACTCCAATTACTCTGGTAATACCAATTCCATAAGAACCAAGCACAACTGGTTTTTGAGTACCATCTTTATCGCTGTAATATAAGCCGATTTGTTCGCACTTACTTGTACCAAAACCGAATATATTGCCTACCTCTGCAGCTTTTACCTTCTCTAACTCTTCCCTATTCATTTCCAACTGAGATAAAACCTCATCAGTTAGAACTTCTTCATTTATAGCTATTTTTTTATCACGATGTAGATAAATCGTATCCTCGCCTGCTTCTGTTAAAGTTTGAAATTCATGACTGAATTGAGTGAAAGCTCCACCTGAGGCAAAGGTTAGAAAAGTTGAATCACCAATTCCAAGTCGGTTATATATGGTGTGATATGCTTCGATAACTTTATTGTAGAATTCATCGTGCTCTTTATCCGTTCTTGAGTAGGAATATAAATCCTTCATAACAAATTCTCTTGTGCGCATAACTCCGCTCTTAGCTCTTACTTCATTACGTAATTTTGTTTGAAATTGATATACATTTGCTGGTAAATCCCTGTAACTTGAGATGTAATCCTTCATCATGGCAGTAATTTGCTCTTCGTGTGACCAGCCGAAACCTACTTCAGTATCATTCTTGAGCTTAGATTTAAACCAAACGTCTACTTTTTCATCATCCCATCGGTCTGTTATTTCCCAGACTTCTCTTTTTTGAAGTGACGTCATTACTAATTCTTGACCACCGATTTTATTCATTTCTTCTCGAACAATGGAAATTATTTTTTCTTGAACACGCTTACCAAGTGGTAAATACGAATAAACTCCAGCCATTTCTTTATGGATAAATCCAGCTTTTATTAATAATTGAGCGTTCTTGGCAATTTCATCTTTTGGAGCGTCTTTACGAGTTTTAGTGAATAATGTAGAAAAGCGCATATTTACATGATTATATCAAATAGGGTCCGACCTTAACATCGAGCGGAACCCAAGCTTATCTAAATTCTTGCAAATCAAAAGTGCTTGAAAGTCTAACTGTTTCAGAAAAGGGATACGACCTGAATTCAGAGCGGACCCCATTTATATGATGTATTGAAATACATCTTTAAAGGTAATTGCTACTAATAACAAAATTAACATAGCAAAACCGACTTGATGTGCACGTGCTTCAATTTTTGAGGAAGCCCTTTTACCAGTTAGCCACTCAAATACAACAAATACTAATCTTCCGCCATCTAATGCAGGAATTGGCAGTAAATTCATGATAGCGAGCGATAACGATAATAACGCTGATAAATCTAGTAATGTGTAGATTGTCTTGTTAGTGTCGGCTTCTATTACGCTTTGAACTGCACCAAAGATTCCAATTGGACCAGAAACTCCTTGTGAAACAGGCTCAATCGATTTTTCTTCAACAGACGTTGAGATTAAATCACCCATCACACTAAATGTGTAACCCATTATATTCTTGGAGTGCTGAAAGCCCGCTAAAAGTGGCGAGTTTGAATAATCAAGATAAATTCCATCAGACATGCTTACACCAAGCCCCGGTTGTTTTATTTCCTCATAATATGCTGGAGTGATTCTGTATTCAGCGTCTTTTTCGGTGTTTATATTTTTTGTTCTAACAATAATTTCCTTATCAGCCTTGTCGACTAAGAAGTTTCGAATGTCATCTACGTTATTTATTGCAGCGACTTGGCCTTCAAATTCCATTGCATAAATCATGTCACCAAATTGAATATCTGCTTTCATTGCAGGTGAACCGTCCTCAAGGTAAGTAACAATATTGGGAACTGTTTTTACTTCACCGTGTTTGAACTCGTAGTCATTTAAAAGTAGTAGTGGAAAAGACTTCCAGCCATTTAATCCTAAAATTACATAAAATACCGTAACAGCGAAAATAAGATTCATCGTAACTCCGGCCACTAACACAACACTCCTCTTCCAAGGATGTTTATTCATAAAATTTGTGGAATCATTAGAATCATAACCATCTAAATCTTCCCCTTTTATTTTCACAAAACCGCCAAGTGGCAACCAGTTTAAGGAATATATCGTATCGCCAATTTTTTTACCCCATGCCCGGGGAGGTAAACCCATTCCAAATTCTTCAACTCCAATACCGAATTTTTTTGCGGTCCAGAAGTGACCAAGTTCGTGAATAAATACTAAAAATGACAAAATGCCAAGAAAAACGAGTAACGGAATAATCATATAAGAGTTTCTAACATAAATAGTGTGACTACACAAATAGGGTCCGCTCTGAATTCAGGTCGTATCCCTTTGTGCAATAGTCGACATGCAGAAAATTAGATTTCTACAAGTTTGAGACGAGAATCAATGATATTTCTTTACCACTAAGCTGGACGTTAATTCCTATAATTGCCCCTAAATCAAACCTACAACGTCACTGTGCTTAGATAAATTGCATGGGCATCAAGAAGTCCATACGACTCCTTCATACAGTATTGATATACGGCTGGTTTACTTCCGGTTCCACCTAAAATGAAATCGATAGAGTTTGGTGCATAGGCACATGGTGATGTTGTACAAGTCGTACCGAATATCTGTGTAAATGACTGATCATATCTACAATATCTTCTGCCTGCTCCATCAACCTCCCAAAATCCTTTACTAGCATCAAACTGAGCATTGAAGTCACCACCAACAATATATCTATCTCCAGTTACTATTTTTGATTTTATGAAATCAACGGAGTAATCCATTCCAGGACACATATAATTGTTTTGGCGTTGTAAATGGGTATTAAATACTTTTAGTCTTCCAGCAGGAGAATCTACTAACGCATATGTTATTTTTCTATTGCCAGGTATTATTTTGAAATCACTCGCTATTATTGGAAATTTAGACACTGTAACTATCGAATGCTCCGAACCATCTTGAAATTGAGCATAGAAGTATAGTTTTTCAGGTACTTGTGCCTGTACTAATTTTGAAAAACCTGACTTTGTGGCAGGATCTCCATAGACAGTAGATTGCCTATACTTGTGTACTTCTTGGACAATAAGTACATCTAATCCAAGTTCCTTGAACTTTTTACCAACAACTACAGCTTTTGAATCTAGTAATGCATCATTTGCTGTGCCACCGCCTAGACCTCCAATATTCCAAGTACCAACATTTAACATTTTAGTAGTGTTTGGTTGCGCTAGACCGGTGCATGCTAAGGTAGTACTTTTTAGTGCTGATCCACTAGCCTTTACCACCACAGTTACTTCATTAGACGGATAATACGTATTTGGTAAGGTATTCAACCACGGCCTAAATTGTGAGGTGTATGTTCCTGGTGCTATTTTCGCCATCTGTGCTGCAGTTACCGTCGCAACTCCACTTGAATTTGCAAAATTCCATTTATTCCAGATAGTACTACCTTTCATTCTAGCTTCGTAATATCCAAATACAGGTGGGGACATCTTTAAATAATATGGCTGACCTACAGTTATCTCGATGCTATTAGAATAGGTTATAGCGTCTTTGGAAACTGCTACTGAATATGCCTTCGCTTCTGTACCAGTAATAAATACATTTACTTGATTTGACCAAGTATAGGGATTTGTTCCGGTCGCTACCCATGGTCTAAATGATGCTATATATGACCCTGGTGTAATATTTGTTAATTGTGTTTTTGTAGCTATTGCTATGCCGTATGAGTCAGTCGGGTTCCATTTTGATGGTTTTGGAGATCCTACCAAATTCACCTCAAGATCACCTTTGTAGGCTGGAGTAGTCTTTAGCCAATATTGACCTCCTACGGGAACTCTAATATTTGAACTGTAATTAATTCGGTCTGACGACACGCTAACTGTAAACGGACTAGCGGCAGCGTGGGTTTGTTCACTTACTGATGAGAAGGTAGGAAATACCTTACGAAATTCTTTACCTGCTATAAAAGGTAGTATCGCTAGAAGTAATAATACGAAACTCAATCCTGCTACAACCCCCGTTAAAATCATGTTTTTCAACATTTCTTTTGGTGAGTTAGCATTTTTTTTCATATATCAAGAATACGTCTATTCTTTATCTCAAGTCAATATGAACAATATTGAAAAATTGTTATTTATAATTGCATCAATTCTTGGGACTTTTTTGCACCGAGTTCGTCTAGAACTTCATTCATAGATTTTACTAGTTTATCAATTGATTCTTTTTCTCTATAAAGCTCGTCTTCGGTGAGAACTTTGTTGTCTTCTTGCTCTTCAACCGAACTGATTGCATTATGTCTAACAGTTCGTACTTTTATTTTTGCATCTTCAACCATTTTAGATACTTCTTTTGCTTTTTCTTTACGGGTTTCTTCTGTAAGAGTTGGAACGGGAATTCTGATAGTATCACCTTCATTTACCGGATTTAGTCCTCTACCTGATTTTCTTATACCATCTTCGATTTTACCCAAAATACTTTTATCCCAAGGGGAAATGAGTATAGATTGTGCATCAGGAATAGAAACTGTTCCTATTTCATTTAATGGAAGTGGAGCAGATCCAGGATAAGCCTCAACTAATATGCCTTCGATTATAGCTGCAGTTGCCCTTCCTGTTCTTAATGTGTTCAATTCGGAAATTAAGTCTTCTCGTACCTTATTTAAGTGGTTTTGAAAGTCTTCTTTTTTCATAGATAAGTTTTAGCATATGAGGTGCGGTCCCGCCAGAGGCGGGGCCGCACACAAATCCTCTTTTATACGCTTAAATGGCTAAATTCTACAATCGTAATATTTTCGCCTGTTTTACTAACAGTATCCGATATTAAGTCTTTGATTTTTCTAGAAGTATCTTTTACAAAATCTTGTTCTAAAAGTTCCTCAATATTCTCTGGTCCCATTGAAACGATTTGCATGACGATGTCGTTTCCAAGTAGTACAAATGCATCGTTTTTCGCAACAAAATCTGTCTCGCATCCAAGTTTCAAAAGTGCCCCTACCCTGCCTGAATGCACGTAGGAAAAAATCTTTCCTGCTTTGATTTCTCTGTCAGATTTCTTTGCAGCTTTCTCGACTCCTTTTGCTTTTAATAACTCGACTGCGTTATCATAATTTCCACTAGCTTCCTCCAAAGCCTTACTGGCATCCATAACTCCTGCACCTGTTTGTTCACGTAATTTTTTAATAGTTTCGATATCCATATTTTTATAAAAAATTAATTACTTTGTGGCCTTCTTTTTCTCCACAGGTTTTGGTTTAGCAACAGCTTTTTTTATTGGTTCTTTTTTAGGAGTAACCTCTTTTACTTCTTTTTTGGAAGCTACTTCCTTTTTAGCTTCGGGTTTCTCTTCAACTTTTTTAGTTGAAACTTTTTCTGCCTTATCCAAAATTACATCTTTAGAATCAGCATAACCTTCTTTTATAGCTGATGCCAATACTGAAAGCATTAAATCGATTGACTTAATGGCATCGTCATTTGCTGGAATAAAAACTGTGCTTCCGAGTGGGTTACTATTAGTATCAACTATTGAAACCACAGGAATTTTAAGAGCAATCGACTCTCTTAATGCCGTTTTTTCTCTTTTAATATCTATTAAAACAACTGCTCCTGGATATTTCTTTAGTCCTCTTAAACCACCAACAGTATCGTTTAATTTCTCAACTTTTCTGGCTAATAACAACCTTTCCTTCTTTGTATAATGTTTGAAGGCATCTGTCGCTAAACCAGTCTCAATCCTTTCCAATTCTCTTAAATTAAAGGCGACGGAGTCAAAGTTAGTAAATGTACCACCCAACCATCGTTGATTTACGTACAAACAACCAGCCTCATTGGCATACTTCTTAACTATTGGGGATGCTTGTCTTTTTGTACCTATAAAGATGATTTGTTTACCAGTTTTGGCAACTTCATACAAATACTCAGCAGCTTTTTTTAAGCGCTCATGAGTTTGGTACAAATCGATAATTTGATTCTTCTCTACTGTCTCGTAAACGAAATTATCCATTTTTGGATCTTTTCGCTTAGTCTGGTGTCCAAAGTGGACTCCAGCTTCGAGCATTTGCTCAATTGTTACTGATTTTATCTTGTCTTTCGACATTTGTTAGCTCCTTGTTCCTCTGGGGTACGGACAAATCTACAATAAATCTTCTTTAAAAAGAAGATAACGCAGGAGCATATCCGCCCATGATGTGATTAATTACTGGGGTAAAGTTTAGCACAAATTAATATCTTCGAACCACTTGTTTTTGAAATTTCTGCCCACATTCTGAATTCAGCCCTTGCATCAAGTCCCACTTGTCACTATTAATCCTTTTACATCCTATTTAGCTACCCTCACGATATAAGACATGAATGTTGTTCGATCACTTATTGGGCGATACGTACTCCCTACGATTTCATATCCACATGCATTTAGAATCTTTGCAAATTCTTCATATGAATAGTATTCAAACAATCTTCTTAATCCTGGTTTATCTTCCACTTCTTCCATATACCCACCGATCCCTTCTTTAATTGATATAAAACCTATACCATCATTTTTAGTTACATTATGAAGGCTTTCTAGCACTTCTTGTATTCGATCTTTGGGAATATGTAATAAAGTAGCAGATGACCAAAATCCATCAAAAGTATCATCTGCGAATGGAAGCTGGCGTAAATCTTGTACTTGAACTAAATCCGCTTCAGGATTAGTAGCCTGAGCTACCAATAGTAAACCATCAGAAACATCGACTCCAGTATATTGACTAGCAAACTCTTTCAGGTATTGAGTATCTCTTCCCCCTCCAATACATGCATCTAATACACTTCCCTTTTTGAAAAAATGTTTTTCGAAAATCGCTAGTTCGTTTTCCCAAAAGTTTGTATCACTGTGAGCCATGGCCCATTCGGCAGCAATAGCGTTATAGGTCGAGATAGTCTCTTGTTCATCAGGAAAAAATCCTTCACCCATTTGTGACATAATTATTTAACACCCAATTGCGATTTGTATTCCGAAATAAACTGAAGTAAATCAGCACTTATTTTATGAAAATCATTAGGGTCCTTTAGGTGTTTTCTTTCCCAATAACCTGTATTGTCTACTCTGTGAAAAATTTTGCTACCCATATCTGCTTCAAACTTCGACGGATCAATCGGGTATAAAGTAAGATCATGGAAAGACTCGTAGTCATCTGATCTTTCATTGCCATAGCCACGTCGTCTCATAATGTTCCAAACCTCTCCTAAATATGTTACTGATGGTCTGCCAACTATATCCATACCACAACGCAAACTATCCCTCCGCTTAAGTCCATTACTTATCATTCGCTCTAGCGTATAAATGTTCGCCCAGGCAAAAGGTAACGCCTGGGGTTCTACGGTTTTACTAGCCTCAAGGGCTTCAGGTGAAAGAGGTAAAAAACTAATTCTAGGATCATGACCGTAACTAACATTTGTAGTATCGACCGATTCTATTCCCACTAAACGACTTTTAGTATAGTCAGAACCGCAGAAAAGAAAATCATCAGGGCTAATACTTTTAAGAGCCCATCCATTTACCGTTTTCGCATACTCTAACTCTTGTTGACCAAATACTCTTTCTTGAACTTGTTGGAAGGTAGAAGGTAAAGCTCGAATCTCAGGAATTCGTGTAAAATCCTGAACACGTTCAAGTACTTCGCCTACAGAAAGAATTTCGGTGGGTAATATTTCAGAGTCCATATTTTTCTAGGGCAGAAATATATAATTATTGAAGGAGTATACCTCTCGAAAAGTCTTTTGCAAATTAGGCTGTTTTCTTCTTTCTACTCGCACGTTTTCTTGGTGCGGCTTCTGGAACTGAGCCATCTGCATTTGGTTTAGTCCAACTCGCAAAGTCGCATGTTGGATATTTTGTACAGGCATAAAAGAGTCTTCCACGCTTAGTTTTCTTAGCAACTATTTCTCCTCCGGCACTTTCTCCACATTTTGGACATTTAACACCAATTTTATTATGAATATGCTCTGTATATTTACATTTTGGATAGTTCTCGCAAGCGATGAATTTCCCAAATCGTCCCGTTTTGACCTTAAGAACTCCACCACACTCTGGGCATTTACGAGTTTTTAACTCCTCTTCTAATTTTTGGGTTTGCTCATCCTTATCTTCTTCTGCATTTGGATCCTCGATTGGCTGGGCATATTTACAATCAGGATATCTATCACAACTATAAAATTTACCGAACTTTCCAAGCTTGATAATTAAGTGACCTTCTTTACACTCAGGACACTCTTGATCGGTTTTCTCCATCACAACAATATCTTCTTTCTTAATTTCTTTCTTCTTAGCTAAAACGAGTTTTTCAAATGGCCAATAGAAATCTCCAATTAGTTTTCTCCAATCTTCTTCGCCGGCTGCGACCTCATCCAAGCCTTCTTCCATTTTAGAAGTAAAATCGACATCAACAACTTGTGGAAAATGGTTTACTAGTAAATCATTAACGACTATTCCGTTGTCTGTTGGCAACAAATTCTTTTCCTTTCGAATAACATAACCCCGGGTTTGAATCGTTCCTATAATTGAAGCGTAAGTAGAAGGTCTACCTATTCCAAAACTCTCAAGCGCTTTAACAAGGGATGATTCGTTATAACGTGGAGGTGGGGTAATTTGATTTGGAAGCATCGTTACCTGTTTTAGATCTGCGTCCTCGCCTACTTTAACTTCAGGCACAATTTCATCATGACGACCGGAACGATAAACACGAGTAAAGCCGTCGAACACCTGAATAGTACCCTTTGCTTCGAAGGTATATTGCCTTATAGACTCTTTTGTATCCTTTTGACCAGAGTTGTCTATATATATAGTAGTATTTTTGTACACGGCGGGACTCATCTGAGTAGCAACTGTCCTCTTCCATATTAATTCGTATACTTTTCTATGTTGATCTGTTAAA
The DNA here is from genome assembly GCA_964370865.1 of uncultured Candidatus Saccharibacteria bacterium. GTDB lineage: Bacteria > Patescibacteriota > WWE3 > 2-01-FULL-39-13 > 2-01-FULL-39-13 > JAUPVU01. The sequence continues at coordinate 104,655 of CAYJKF010000004.1, forward strand.
GATTTCGGTAACTTATCTGGTAAAGTCATAACACTTGTTGGTCTTATTGCCTCATGAGCTTCTTGCGTTTTTGCTTGTTTCTTCGCCTTAAAATGTCTCTCGTGCTCTGCTAAATAATTCTTACCATACTCTTTTCCAACGAATTTTCTTATATTAACTACCTCTGCACCCGTAATGTGTACACTATCAGTTCTCATGTATGTAATGAATCCACCCTCATATAATTTCTGTGCTAATTGCATAGTCCTTTTTGGAGAATATCCAAGCGAACCGGCAGCCGACTGTTGAAGGGTAGAAGTTGTAAACGGTGGAGACGGATGACTTTTATTTTCTTTCTCTTTAACCTCTGCAATTTGGAATTTTTGAGTTTGGATATCTTTTAATAAGTTAGTTGCGTCTTTTTCTGACTCAATTGAAGTCATTTCAGTGGAATATTCCCCAGCAAACAGGTCGTATTTCTTTTTAATATAGATGGAGTTGCCTTCAATTCGAGTTAATTTTGTTTTTATTAACCTTTTGCTACTGCATTCAAAATCAGCATTCAATTCAAAATATGGATTATTCTCAAAACCTGTAATTTCTCTTTCTCTCTCAACTACTAATCGAACTGCGACGGATTGAACACGTCCAGCAGATAAACCGTATCTGATTTTTTCCCATAATAGTGGAGATAATTTGTAACCGACTAATCTATCTAATACTCTTCTTGCTTGCTGTGCATCGACTAAATCGTAATTTAATTTACGAGGAGTTTTAAAAGCTTGTAATACCTCTTCTTTAGTAATTGAGTTAAATACCACTCGATAAACATTAGGATGTTCACCTTTTTCGTTTTTAATCTTATCGGCAATTTCAAAAGTTCCCTTTGCGCCAGTAGACTGAAGTGGTGAGCCATCATTAATTAGATGACCTAAATGCCATGCAATTGCCTCCCCTTCTCTATCTAAATCAGGAGCTAGATATATTGCCTTCGATATCTTTGCTTGTTTTTGTAATTCTCTAACAACATCTTTTTTGTCTTTGGATAATTCGTATTGTGGTTCAAAATTCTTCTCTAAATCAACTCCAAGTTGTGACTTTGGAAGATCGCGAATATGCCCAACAGATGATAATACAACGTAGTCATCTCCTAGAAAGGAAGCTATCTTTTTTGTTTTGGCTGGAGACTCGACAATCACTAAGTTCTTCATAAGCGTAATACTATACTACCGTAAATCGTAATAATTCAAGTCCCCTAAATTATAAGGAAATAAAAAAAGAACCATTTATAGCCCGTTTCGCTATACTATTCAATTCAAAAAGAGAAAGAATGGTACTCACCTCAGAGGATGAAATGTTTGTTTTATTAATTATCAATTCCAAATCAATGTATTCATCTATTTGTTGGGATTGAAAAATTGTATATAAAACTTTGACCTCATTCTCTGAAAAATTTTTACTCTTGATAAGCTGATAAAAATCTTTTGGATTATATGTTGCATCCTTTCCACTGCCTTTTATTTTTAGATTATAAATGCTGTTCATTAGCTGAATCGGATTAGTGAGAATCTCTGCACCTTGAAAGATTAGGTTGTTCGTCCCTACACTTTGTGAACTGAAGATGGAGCCAGGCACGGCAAAGACTTGTTTGCCTTGTTCTAGAGCATGCGAGACGGTTATTAGACTTCCTGACTTTTCACTAGCTTCTACAACTACAACTGCATCAGAAATTTCAGCCAAAATTTTATTTCTTTTAGGAAAGGTCCATTTAGTTGGAGTCTGATTATTTTCGTACTCGGAAATTATTGCACCGGAATCTTTTTGCTGGATTATATCTTTTATTTCTTTTGCATAAGAAACTTTATTTATAAAATCCAAGCCATAACCAACAACTGCAATTGTTCTACCAGAATTTTTTAATGCAATTTGGTGCGCAGTTAAATCCACTCCATACATTAATCCACTTACGATTGTTACATTAAATGAAACTAGGCCCTCAATGATGTAATTGACTACGCGTTTTCCATAATCCGTCATTTTTCTAGAGCCGATAACCGCAATCCTTTTTTTATCTCGCGCATCTATGTTCCCAATAATACTTATTTTGTATTTGGATTTTATGTCAGATAAATAATCGATACTCACGACTAAAATTTCACATAAAATTGTGTATTTTTTCTAAAAAAGGAATTAAGGATGATTAAAAGACGCGGATTTTGACAAGTTGTCAAAATCCGCATAACATGTTTTAATAGGTGGGTAGCAAAAAGCCAATCGTTTATCAATTAATTAACAATATGTCTAGAATTTGCCAACTAACAGGAAAAACTTCACAGAAAGGACGAAAAAACACCATAGCGTGGGGTGTTAAGTACTCCCAAATTCGCCACAGACAGGTAAATTTACGCAAGGCGACATTATTATTCAATGGTGAGCCTGTTCAACTGATGTTATCAGCAAAAGCCCTTAAAAGCGTCAAAAAAGGCGTGTATAAAGGTCTCCAAACCTTTGCTTCTTCAATATTAGAAAAGAAAGCTGCCGACGCGGCTACTAAGTAAAATCCTTTCCAAAAAATCTCCATTTTTCCCTTTTTTTCAGAAAACTTAAGTGTCTCTCGAAGCTAGCAAAAAATATAACCCATACCATGAACTGTCTCGAAATATTTTTCTCCAAATGCAGTTTCTAATTTGTCTCTCAAACGTTTAATATGAACATCGACAGTATTAGTAAATGGATTGGTATCTGCTTCCCAAACGTATTCCAAAATATCTGACCTAGAAATTACGCGGTTAGGATTTAACATAAAGTATTCTAAAATTTGTAGTTCCTTTTTTCTAAGTGATAATCTTTCTTCTTTATAAAAAACCATTTTGCGTTCACGGTCTAATGTTAAATTTCTAACTTTCAAAACTTTTAGAGTCGTTTCGTTTTTGTCTGGATTATTTTTTCTAATGTGAACTTTCACTCTCGATTTTAATTCGCGTCCGTTAATTGGTTTTATTAAAAAATCATCGACACCTTTTTCGAAAGCAATATTTTTATCATTTATAGAACAGTGATCTGAAATTGCGATGATTGGAGTGTTCGGAATTTTTGTTTTAAACAAACTTGCGAGGTCATCGCCTGCCATATCTGGCAAGCTCATATCCAAAACGATTGCATCGTAATAAGAATTATATGCTAGTTCTTCGCCTTCAGACGCGCTTTTCGCGACGTCTACGATATAGTCATCTTTGAGAATTCTATTTAGGGATTTTCTAATTCTTTGATCATCGTCGATGACTAGAACTTTCATATCCCTAATCTAAATTTCAGAATTAAAAATTTTATGAACTAATTCTAAAATTAAAATAAAAAAAATCAAATAATAAAGTTGACATTTGATGCGAAAGAACCTAATAATTACTTATTACAAATATGAAAATATTTTTAATGCCAGCTGTACAGTATTTAGCACTATACCGAAATGGATAGATGCTTCATTAAATCATAGGAGGTGATTTTTAAATGGCAGTCAAAAAAAAGAAAGTAGCAGCTAAGAAAAAAGTTGCTAAGAAAACCACCAAGAAAAAAGTTGTAAAAAGAAAGAAGAAGTAATTTTCTCCAATTAATTTACATTTAAAGCCGTTCCTGCCAAAACTTGAGCGGCTTTTCTTGTTCCGCAATCCCCTAACTCTCCCATCGGATTCTAATTTTTATTTATTAATTTGAAGTGAATAATCTTAACAGGAGTTTTTTCGTCAACTACCCTGTTGTAATACCCAGAATAGGTTTCGTACATTTCTTTATCATTTGTAAATTTTTCATGACCTTCCTTATCTGCTTCATTGAATTCTCCAAAAGCTTTTGAAGTAACTTTGACAAGATACGCAGTTGCAAAAACACGAAGAGTGCTATTATCTAATAAATCAACAACATCTCCTTTAGACAATCCTTTATCATCCCATAACCTCCAGGTCGAGGTCTTTGTGCCAGCGATTACAAGTGGAACGAGGTTGGGGGCAAATTTTAACGTTTTATTCATGTTATAAATAATAAACGCGTATATCTTGGCAGGAGAGGTGGGGGTCGAACCCACAGTCCGGGTTTTGGAGACCCGTGGTTTGCCAATTAACCGACTCTCCTAAGATAGGAATGGAATTGTGCTATAGCTATTTTAAGCGAAGCACCCTTAAATAGAAACACTCAATAACGAAGCAGAGATTTATACATCTCCTCTACTCTATCGTCAAACATATGAGAATTTATTTTAATCTGGATTTTTCTTTGTGAACTGTCCTTTTTCGACAGCTTGAACAGAACTTATTAAGCTCTAACTTATCTGGAGTATTTAGTTTGTTCTTTTCGCTTATATAATGGGTGCTTTCACACTCAGAACATACAAAAAGTAGTAAATTGCGCTGACCTTTTTTCTTTGCCATATGATTAATCTAACTGAAACTGCAATATTTTAACAAAAAAACCCCGCTAATAAAATAGCCAAGTAAAAACAAGTAAAAAATAGGATATTAAATGAGTCCACCCACCGTGTCGTGCATCTATGAAGCCGACCCGTAGAATCGACATTGAGCAAGTCCGCAACCATAAAGTTTCCCTTATGATATTATAAGACGCTCACTTTTAAGCTTGTTCGAATCGCTTAATATAAATGTACGATCACGGTAGGCGATTCCTGAGTTTTATTCCTCATTAACATCAATATACTGCTAAAAACTACCGTGTCAATCGCACCAAATATGCCTAAAATACTTCCTTTTTGAATGATAATATGGAGCCTTCTCTGGGATTCGAACCCAGGACCTACGGTTTACAAAACCGTCGCTCTAGCCAACTGAGCTAAGAAGGCAAATACTTCGAAACTAACGCAAGAATAATATTTATGGAGCCTTCTTCCAGGGTTGAACTGGAGACCTCATCCTTACCATGGATGCGCTCTACCAACTGAGCTAAGAAGGCCAAAAAATATGGCAAGGTTATTTTACGTTAATAATATTGATATTAAAACAAGAAACTAGTCATAAAATCAATTATTGGAGTGATAAATCTGCCTATTGCACCTGTTACTAACAATAATAATAAAATATATAGACCGTATTGTCTGGTTTCATACCATTTGTATGCTAGATGACTTGGAAGGATACCAGCTACAACTTTAAATCCATCAAGTGGCTCAATAGGAATTAGATTGAAAACCGCCAACATTACATTAAGCGAAGCTAATGTCTGCATTAATACCGTGACCAAAAGACTAATCCCAACCGAGAAGAATCCTGAAAAATTTATGAGCAATGCTACAAGAGAACATATAATTGCGATTAGTATATTTGTTGCTGGGCCTGCTAAAGCTATTAGTGCTGCGTCTTTTCGAGGGGATTTTAAATTATGAGGATTAAACTCTACCGGCCTACCCCATCCAAATCCAATAAATAAAATCATTAGTGAACCAATAGGATCTAAATGTACTAATGGATTCAAACTCAATCTTTTTTGTAGTTTAGGAGTAGAATCCCCCAGCCAATACGCACTGTAAGCATGTGCTGCTTCGTGAAAACCAATTGAAATGGCTAGAAAGAAAACTAATATTAATCCAAGTAGCGGATTTTGCGTTATAAGTGAAATCATTCCTGTCATAGTTTTAATTCGCGGTGATAAAGAAAGGGATACCAACCAAAACGAGTATTCTGGGTAAAAATACGATTACTCCAACTGTTATAGCAAAAAACGCTGCTACTAATACTGCGCCTGCAGAAACATCTTTTGCAACTCCAATCAACTTTCTGTACTCACCTCCTGAGACTTCATCGCCTATCGCTTCAAAAGCAGTATTTACCATTTCCATGCTCATAACTAATCCACTTAAAATAATAATCGCCAAATATTCACTCATACTAATTCTGTATAAATATGATGCAATAGTTATAAGAACGAAAAAAAGTGTGTGAAACCTAAAATTTGGTTGTGTTTTATATGCTAGAACTACACCGTTAAAGGCATTTCTAAAAGAAATATTGTGCTTTTTTCTATCGTATTTTACGGGCGCAACCATCTTGAAATTTGGCATACATATATCTTATCAGATAAATAAGGTCCGACCTGAAGTCTGTGCGTATCCCAAGCGTGGAATAATAACGCAAAACGCAAAATGCTTGGAATTGCGTACTTCTCAAATCGGGCTACGACCTTAAGTTAGAGCGGACCCTATTTGAGGTTGTAGCTTAGGACATGCATTTTTGTTATACTTTTCACGTGTTTAACCCATTTGAGTTCATAAAAGAGACCAGAAACGAGCTTGGCAAGGTAACTTGGCCAACAAGAGAACAAGCTATAAGATTGACTGGAGTAGTAATACTTGTTAGTCTATTAGTCAGCCTTTATTTGGGCTTACTTGACGCAGGTTTCAACGAATTATTAAAAATAGTTATACAAAGCAAATAAAACCATGGCAGATATTAACGATAACGTTGTAGTAGATGACCAAACAACGCAAACTTCAGATGCAGTAAACGAGGCCGAAGCTAAAGTTGTTGAAGAAAGAAAAGCATCCCCTACAGGAATAAAATATAGCTCCTCAATGAATCCAAAAGCATTATGGTATGTTGTTCATACATATTCTGGGCATGAAAAGAAAGTCGCCATAACATTAGGTGAACGGGTTCATGTCATGGATTTAGGACAAAAAATCATTGAAGTATTAATTCCAACTCAGAAGAAAATCGTTATAAATAGCGGAAAAAAGAAAGAAATCAATGAGAGATTATTCCCAGGATACATTTTAGTAAGAGCTGAGATTGACGATAATGTATGGCACGTAATTAGAACAACTCCTGGAGTAACGGGCTTTGTTGGCGCTAGTAACGAACCTACTCCTATCTCAAAAAAACAAATCGACGGAATAATCAAGTTTATGAGCATCGATACACCTAAATTCGAGACTAAATTCAATGTTGGAGACGCAGTTAAGATTACAGAAGGTGCATTTAAAGACTTTTTGGGTAAGGTTAACAAAGTTATGACCGATCAAGGTAGGTTAGAAGTTTTAGTTTCTGTATTCGACAGAGAGACCCCTGTAGAAGTAGACTTTGCACAAGTGTCTTCAGTTTAATACAATATCTGAGTAACAAATTTTTATGGCAAAAGTAAAAGCAATTATAAAATTAAATATTGAAGCAGGAAAAGCAAATCCAGCACCTCCAGTAGGTCCAGCATTGGGTCAACACGGAGTTCAAATTATGAAATTCTGTACAGAATTCAATGAAAAAACTAAAGGAATGGAAGGCATTTGCCCAGCTTTAATAACAATTATGGATGATGGCTCTTTTTCCTTCATTCTAAAAACACCTCCTGCATCTAGTTTGATTAAGAAGGCTATTGGTGCAGAAAAAGGTTCGGCCGTTCCAAATAGACAAAAGGTTGGAAAAATAACCCAAGCTCAATTAAGAGAAATCGCAGAGAAAAAAGTTCCTGATCTTAATGCTCACACTGTTGAGCAGGCTATGAAAATAGTCGCAGGAACAGCAAGGAGTATGGGAGTTGAAGTTGAAGGATAAACCTATGGCAAAGAAAAAAACCACCGACCTAAGCGAAATCGCAGAATTAATGAAAGATAAGGACCTATCTCAGGCTCCTGTTGAGGAAGTTAAGGTTAAGGAAGTTAAAGCAGAATCAGAAGCGAAAGCCGTAGTCACTGAGAAGAAAGCTAAGGTTGCTAAAGAAGAAAAGGCCGAGAAGGTTGAAAAATCCAAAAAGAAAAAAGGTAAAGAAATAAAATCCAAAAGAGGTTCTAACTACCAAGCAGCATACAAAAAATTAGACAAAAGCAAAAATTATGATGTTCTAGATGCCGTAAAAGCTTTAAATTCAGCTAGATTTGCTAAATTCACAGAGAGCTACGAACTTCATGTTACTCTTGGAATTGATCCAAAAAATGCCGATCAAAGAGTTCGTTTTAGCACTTCCCTACCCCACGGTACAGGAAAGATAGCTAAAATCTTAGTAATAAGCGACGATAATTCTGGAGTAAAGGATAATGTCACCTATAGAAATGCAACTGTTATTGAGGATATTCTTAAAGGAACCCTCTCTGCTGGAAAAGACTTTGGAATTGTTATTACAACTCCAACTCATATGAAAGACCTTGGTAAAGCAGCAAAAATACTAGGTCCAAAAGGTTTAATGCCAAATCCGAAGAATGGTACCGTTACAAATGAGATAGACAAAACGATATCAGACTTAAGCAAAGGTCAGATCGAAATAAAGAACCAGAATGGTCACGGTGTGATTCACTTGGTAATTGGGAATTCTACTTTTAAGGAAGAACAAATAGCCGAAAATGCAAACTTTATACTCACAGAGCTAAATAAGAACATACCAGCTAAATTAAAGAAAAAGTTTTTGCAAAAGGCTTTTTTGACTACAACAATGAGTCCTAGCCTTAGAATAGCCCTTTAATCAGAGCGGACCGCATTTGAGGGGGGCAAACCGAGGGGTTTTGAAATTTCTTCTTCCTGCAACAAAGCATAGAGCATTGAAGCTCCTATTTTCAATTCATATACCTCTTGTGGCATTTCATCCGGACGTGGTTTATCGAACCGATCAGCTGTATGCCCAATTGTACCTCTTAGACTGTTAAGGTACGCATCCATTCGAACGGCAGGTGAAACCACCTCTCTATTTGAAGCTGCACTTCTATTTGAAATCGCATGCCTGTTTGAATCTGGATTTCCATCGTAGATGGAAGTTTCTGGAGTTTTAAAATTATCGATCACAGCAATTCCCATATTTCTAACGACTTCGTTAAGTTCATCTGTCGGATGCTCTCCTAATAGTGGCCTAACTGTATCAGCTTGGTATCGTAGAACCCATTCTTCTTCTTTAGTTCTACTCGGATTTTCTCCACCGGTTTCGCTAATCCCTTGCTTATATAAACCAGTAGGTACATTAGCAACTATATTACGTGCAATTACCTTAGTGTTCTTATACATATCTGCAACAATCCCTACTAAAGTTTCGTTTGATGAGTCAAGTCGTGCTGGCATAGTGTCCATAGCATTTCCAAAAAGCAAATTATTTGCTCCTTCTATTACCGAAACTGCGCTTTCTCTTAGTTTGGCTTCTTCTTGATTTAACTCTGGATTAATACTACCGATCGAAGTAGTAGACGCCGTTTCAGGAGGATTGTTATATGCCATGTAAACTTAGTATAAGTGTGTTATTTCTACTAAGCAAATGGAAAAAAGTCGGATAGCATAGCCTTGTCGTGTGTAGACACGGGCTATGCTATCCAAAGCAGAAAGACAGGACTTCTCCCATGAAGGTTAGAAAGTTAGTTTTAAGAAACCATACCATCCGATAGACATGACTACCACAGCGCCAATTAAGCACAAAACTCGGTACTTCTCTATGTTGTACAAGAGTGGGTATTTCCGAGCAACTTCGGTCTCGACCTCCTTGTAGGTAGGAACTATATGTCTCTTCACGAGCTCCAGCCGCACCTCCTCATGTGCACGCTCATAGTTCCACAAAATCACGAAATTGACGACTATGGCGAATACTATGGTTAGAGCAATATACATTATCATCACAGCTACTGAGATAGTGTCGATAGTCATAGACAGCCCTTTCTATAAACCAATATTGTTTACCAAACCTCCCCCGGGCGGATCCTACCGAGATACTATCACCACCAGGAGGGCGATTGCCAGTGCAAAAGTCCCGACAACCACAGTAACGATAAAAACTAATAGCTGGACCAGCTGGTGAGCAAAATTCACCATCTTAGACATAACAACCTCCTTTTTTAATGTACTCGGGCGTTCCGATTACTTCTGGCAAATATTATAGGATAGGTATCGTGTGCTTACAAGTTCGAGGCTGACTCCCCCATTTACAAGAAGCTTGCTCTAGTGCTATCATTTACCGAGTACGTTTCCGAAGACAGTGGGGCCCCAAGTTAAAAGCTTTACACCCCGCCGAGGAATAGAATCATTTAAAATATTTGTTTAAGGCCGTAACTGGCATTTTATAATATGTCAAAAAACTTAGAAGTAAAAAAACAACTTGTTAGTAATATAACTAAGGAAATTCAAGGCAAAGGTGATATAAACGCTTTTGTTATTGATTACAACAAACTCACCTCTTCTGAAATGTCTCAATTAAAAAGCCATATGGTTAAGGCGGATAGTAGACTAACCATTGTAAAAAATACCCTTATAACAAGGATTTTAGACTCACTTGGAGTAAAAATGGACCAGAAATTAGAAGGAATGAATGCCTTGTTAATAACAGGTAACGATATGGTTGCACCAATAAAAGAATTCTTTGATTTTACGAAGAAACTAGACAGAGGATTAGTTAGATTCGGAATTATAAACGGAAATATTATTACATCTGATCAAGTTAAGGACTTATCAAACTTGCCATCAAAAGAAATTCTTATCGGAAGAATGCTTGCTGGCTTCAATTCACCAATTCGAGGATTTGTTTACACTCTAAATGGAGTTCAAAGCAATTTTGTAAGAGCTTTGAATGCTATCAAAGAGAAAAAGTCATAATTAATTTGCACGGCAAATGTCGTGTGCTAGATTGCCTAGCAATATTTTAAAGGGAGGTGACCATACCAAATGGCAGAATTAAATTTATCAGACAACGCAGTTAAAGTGATGGAGATGGTCGAAAAGATGACTGTACTAGAGCTTTCTGATTTAGTAAAAGCATTAGAAGAAAAATTCGGAGTATCTGCAGCAGCTCCAGTAGCTGTCGCAGCCGCTGCAACCGCATCAGATGCACCAGCAGTAGAAGAAAAAGATTCTTTTGATGTTGTATTAGTAGAAGCAGGAGCAGAAAAGATTGCAGTAATTAAAGCAGTTAGAGTATTAGATCAAAACCTAGGATTAGTAGAGGCTAAAGGTTTAGTAGACAAAGGAAACGCCGAAATTCTAAAAGGTGTTAAGAAAGATGTTGCAGAAGAAGCAAAAAAGACTTTAGAAGCAGCAGGAGCGAAGGTAGAACTTCGATAGTATTGGGATATATGCGACGGGCGAAGCCCGTCGCATCAACCATTCTCCCTCCCCCACTAGATTATAATTTCATCCCACATACAATTTTCACCAATTATTTAAAACTAACAGCGCCGTTGTTGTAAACATCCCGTATTTGTTGTGCCGTCAGGCTATAGTTAAAGATTCGGACATCATCGATTTGACCGTCGAAAGGCCAGTTACTGGCAAAATAATTTCTTTTTCCTATTGTTACTTCTGCTGTCGTAGCCTGAATGGGTCCACTTACAGAAGTAATGATGTTAGTTTTAACAGATTTTCCATTCACATAATACTGAGCAACAGCTGTATCAGTGTCGTATGTTACGGCAACATGACTCCACTGACCTGTTGGCACAATATTGTTATCCGAATCAACTTGATAAGCCGTGCTATCACTTTTGAAAAAGTAACTGGAGAGTTTCGAGTTTACTGCAAAAAACATTCCATAGGATCTTTGAGATGTTGTATCATCCTTGTTAACAATCCAATGACAGCAGGCTGATATTGTGTCTGGCCGTACCCAGGCAGCGATCGTAATAGCCTTAGTTATGTCAAGAGCAGTATTGTCAGCAACCAAAATATAGTCATCCGTCCCATCAAAATCCATACTTGAATTAATCTTCCCTGCGGCTCCATTGGCCCACGCAGTCGCAGTGCTTGGACTTGCACCCAAGGTCAACGTACCAGTTAACCCATTTCCACTCGAATCATTGATTACGGTATCCGCTCCTTCATCAATTTTGTACCAGGCAACGGGTGCTCCTCGATTGTATTCCCAGGCGATTTGAGCCGGAGTACGGACATAATCATAAAACCTAACCTGATCCATAGATCCTTCTAGCGAATTTGGCCCGGTGGTAAGTCCACCTATTCGAGTTGTATAGGTTCCTGCTGCTTCACCGCAGACACCATCGCTAGTAACATCGATTCCATTGACATAAAATCTACAGGCATTCGTACCATCATAAGTGAAAGTTATTTGTTGCCAGGTATTATCGGTAATAACGTTGTTCTTAGATGAAGCCATATTGGTACAACCACTACCTCCACAATAGTTAAGACCGTCTGTAATACCACCCCAACCATCAACAATTAAAGCCATGGCTGTAAAGTCGTCGGAATTGTCACTTATAAGAGGAGCGTTGTGGGAAGGATTATTGGGGTAGAGCCAAAATGAGTATGTAAACGGAGCTGTTTCTTGGTAAAGTTCAACACTTGCTCCAAATCCTATATAGGAATCAGTACCATCAAAGGTCATTCCTGAACCAAATTTGCCTGGACTAAATACTGGTCCAAGTGTAAGTGTCCCGTTTAATCTAGTCACAGCATTGCCAGTGTCATAGACCGTAGTACTGGTATTTTCATCCATCGAGTATTCATGAGTAGGACCGGTGCAGGTGGATGCTGACCCAGGAGGACAGTAACTCCACTCCTTGCCGCTTTGAGCAACATTTGAAGAGTTGGCTGATACCGATCCCATGAGGATACCTTTACCTGCAGAGTATTCTATTTTTGCCTGAGATGCAGATAAAGCACTAGCATAGACTCTGATTTCATCAATTACACCGTCATAATATGTGGGAGCTGCGCCTACGGTTAGATTTAGGGTTGCTGGGTGACCGCCAGCCAAAGTTGAATCTTCAAATGCCATGATATTTTGACCTGCCGTAGTATCATTTAGGATGGCAAATCGCATGGCATTTCCCGATGACCAACCGCCTCTGCCGAACACTGCATTGACCATGCTTGTTATGTCAGGAGAATTGATCCACGTATTACTCCAGCTCGCTGGATCCCAATCGACATTACCGGCGGTAGTTGTGACTGAAGGGGGGTTGCTGACAGCGCTCCAGGCGGCAGCATTATCTACGTCATCAATGTATATTTTGGCATGGGTGGAGGTTGCCGCTCCAACGCTATTGGCGGTATTACCATAGATTGAAAGATACGCACTAGTTACAGTCGTTCCTTGGGCGAGATTAATACTTGGGAAACGGAGACCTGAGGATACATCATTATATCCCGGTGTATAGTAACCAAATCCTATATAGTTGACGTTGTCAATCCACGCATTAACTGATTGCGTTTGTCCATCATTCAAATTTGATGAAAGATTAAATTGGTAGGTTGTACTCGTGTTTAAACGACCAATATCAAAATTACTTGTACCATCGGAAATCGATGCCGGGATGGTCCCTGTAACTGTACCAGCATATTCAACTCCATTGACATATAGAGTTACGGTTTGGCCAGTAGCATCGTAAACACCTTGGACCTGATACCAGGTACCTGTTTGTAAATTGACCGCGTTAGTTGTTTTGTAATTCGATTCTGAACCGATATACATGCGTAACTCATCACCATATTGAGTAAGCGCATAACTAGTACCCTTGGACACTATTGGGAAATTAGTTGCAGCCGTAGTTGATTCTGGTTTAATCCAAGCAGAAAGGGTCATTGAACCGGTTATAGATAACGAAGCGTTGTCTGTAATAGTTGCATAATTTGAACTTCCTGATTCAAAGTCGAGAGCACTACCAATTTTGCCACTAGTGGTCCATGTGCCTGTTTGTAGTGTGACGGTGTTGCTATTTGGTGATGTATCGTTCAGGGTAGTTGAATATCCCTCGTCTAATTTCCAATATGCTGTTTGCGAACCGATAGGACTACCACCAACTGGATGGCCACCGTTTAGATCTTCGATAATTTGCGTTTGAGTTCGAGTGTAGTTATACAATTTGACCTCGTCGACGGCTCCATCGTAGTAGTTCGTCGAACCTGAGGCATAGGAAATATCAAGTTCCGCAGGCGAATCTGTCGTGTGATCCCACGAATAGATATTTTGCCATTCAGCCGCGCTAGAACCATTATCTGTAGCAAGTACTGCCATATCATTGCCTGATGCCCAACCTACACGATCAACAACTTCTTGGACTGCATCGGTAACATCAATTGAGTACTGAACATTAGCAGCAAGGCTTGTAATATTCCAAGTCGTCTGAGCAGTGGTAACTGTACGAGCGCTGATATCATCATTCGTTGCAGAAAAAGTTGCGGCATCGTCAGCATCCTGCAACCCAACATTTACAGAAAGCGTACACGCGCCACAGTCATATGTTTCAATTGAAGTGGGTTTAAAGGTGGCGGAGGTAATTGTGGAACCTTGCGGAATAGCAATTGATGTAAATCTGAAGCCGGAGACTAACGGATCGCTCTGATTACCAAGTCTAATCTCGATATTTGTAACATCACCATTTACTCCACTTGTATTTTGGTATCCGTCGTCAGTACTGGCAGATACAATAGGTACTGGCGATAGCGCTGTTGAGCCACTCAGGCTAGAGTAGTAACCCACAGCAAAATCATCAGAACCATCGGCAATTGATGTAGGAATTGTGCCTGTGGTAGTACTAGCGGCAATGAAACCATTAATATAAATCTCAACAGTCTGAGCGGAGGCAGTATACACAGCCTCTACATGATACCAAGTATTTACCGAAAGATTGCTGGCGTTAGTCGTTACATAATTGGAATCAGACCCAATGTACATTCGGATCTCATCACCATATTGAGTCAAAAGATAGCTGATTGAACTTGTAGTAGTTTTACCCATGATAGGAAATAACGTTGAGGCAGTAACGGCGCTTGGCCTAATCCAAGCGGACAATGTCAGGTCGCTGGTTTGTGACAGGATGGCATTATCAGCACGACTGGCATATTGACTTGAGCTACGCACCAAATTTAGCGCAGAACCAAACTTACCAGGCGCAAATCCAGGACTGTTGGTGGCGGAAAGAGAACTACCATTTCCAGATATATCAACGATCGAAGTTCCGGTATTTTCATCCATGTTCCAGTAGCCGACGGGTCCCGGTGCCCAATTGTAGAGTTTTTGGATTTCGTTTTGAGACAACACTCGGTTGTACAGCCCCACCTCATCCATCGTGCCGTCGAAATAGCTGGTACCAATTTTACCTATGCTAAAGTCATCAACGGTAATGGGAGCGGTGGAAGTTACGGTCACGAGCTGCCACTGATTGGCCACCAGTGTATCTCCATCGACACCATTCACATAAATACTTGGATCAGTAAATCCATTGGCTGAAAGCACACCAGAAGCATTTGACTGAATGTTTGCTGTTGAAGAAAAATTGATATAGTAATTCGTCAAAGCATCCGGGTTGGTCCAAAAGGAAACTGAACTTATGGAAGGTAAGCTGGCTGCCGCTTGGCTTTCGACGATAATTTCATTGGCATACGCATATGCAGCGTGAGTTTCTAAAGTGCCCAAATGGCTAAATCTAAGTTCGAGATCATTGATTTTTTGCCAAGTCCAACCTCCTGATGGCACGGATAATACAATCGAGTCCCAGCCTGCAGTTAGATAATGAAAACCACTACTTCCCAATTGGGCACCACTATAATATATTGACCAGCTACCTTCCGCCCCAGAATTTATTCGGCTATATACCCTTGCCGTTACAGAAAGAATAGTTGATCCTGATGTTGGAGAATTCGTCCCTGAAGCAACTAAGGTACAACTTGCACAAACAGTAACTGAAGCACCATCGCTGATGTTAGTATCAAAAGCTAGACTATCTGATGACCATGCATTACTTGCATCTGTTGGTCCCGAATCGCTGTAATTGACGGTATACGTCGTTGATTGACTCGATAAATACGATAAATACTGCGTTGATGCCGGCACATGCTCGGAACCGCGACCAAACTTTCCGGTCACATATGTAGTCGTACCATTATTTGTAAGTGTATTACCATTTCCTGACGCATCGGTAGCATCCCCACTCGCCTCATCCATTTTCCAATATCCAACGAGTCCATTTGTAATACCACCACCTTCTTCTCCAAAACGAACGGCTGATCCGTAACTACCTCCACCTGCAAACCCAACTATTATTTGATGTTGAGTAC
>CAYJKF010000005.1:0-106507 GCA_964370865.1 uncultured Candidatus Saccharibacteria bacterium
GGACGCCGCGCACGTCGGCGATCTCCGCGGGCTCGAGGCCGTACCGCCACCGCAGGAGCGCCACCCCGCGGTAGGGCTCCGGCAGCGCCTGGAGGGCCGCCTGCACCCGCTCCCGCTCCTCGGCGCCCTCCGCCAGCGCCGCCGGGTCGTCGGGGGGCGCCGGCCGCGGCGCGCGGTCGGGGTCGGGGCGGCGCCGCTCCCGCCGCCGCGCCATGCCGGCGTGGTTGCGGAGCACGCCGCCGAGCCAGGGGAGCGCCGGCCGCCCCGGCTCGTAGGCGTCGGCGTGCTCCATCACCGCGAGGAAGGTCTCCTGCAGGACGTCCTCCGCCGTCGCCGCGTCGGGCACGAGGTGGAGCGCCAGGCGGAAGAGGTCCGGCGCCGCGAGATCGAAGAGCGCCGCGAGATCCCGCGGCTGCCGGGACTCCCGGTAGCGGGTCAGCAGCTCCTCGGCGGTGGGGGAGTCATGGGCCATCACCCTCCATTAGCGCAGGGAGGGGGCCGCCTTGCACGCCGGAAGGGGAGGAACTCCGAGACCTACCGCCCCTTCCACGGCTCCAGGCGGAACTCCAGCGGGCGCTTCTCCAGGTCCTCCCCCTGGATCTGCTTCATCTCCTTCGGCCCCTCGGGGCCGCTGGTCGTGGCCCAGCCCATGAGCAGCTTCGCGTCCGGGGCGATCCAGACCTTGAAGCGGCCCGCGCCGTCGGTCCTCCCCTGGGAGACGGCGTAGTCCGCGGTCTGTATCATCACCGTGGCGCCCTCCGCCGGGGCGCCCCCGGAGTCGAGCACGATCCCCTCGAAAGGGACCCCCTTCCGCAGGCGCAGCGTCACCACCTGCCCCTCGGGCATCACCTTCACGTTGGCCGGCAGCACCGCCCCCTCGGGGACCGGGTCCGGCTGGTCCGGGGCGACGCCCTGCGGCGATACGCCGAACTGCACCTCCTCCGCACGGAGCCCCTCCAGGCGGACCTCCCCGTTCCCGTCGGTGATGGGGAAGGAGTTCGATCCTTCCAGGAAGTACGTGATGGCGAAGCCGGGGAGCGGCCGATCCTCGAGGTCGAGGAGGCGCACCGTGAGGGTCCGGTCGTTCTCCACGGGGAGGGCCCGCAGCTCCACCCCCTCGGCGGGGCCCGTCACGGTCACGGGCTCGGTCCGGAAGGAGGACCGGACCTGCCGCTGCGGTCCCTTCGCCTGCACGTAGCCGTAAAGCTCGATCACCATCGGCTTTCCGGCCGGGGGCCCGAGCTCGAAGGAGCCGTCGGCGGCGGAGACGGCGATCTGCCCGAAGGGCTTCTCCGGCGGGTGGTAGTGGACCTGCTCCCCCTCCAGCCCCTTCCCGTCGGGGCCGACGACCCGGCCGCGGATGACTCCCACCGGGTGGAGGACGAGACGCACCTCCGCGGTGCCGGGGGGGACGACGGTCCCCGAGGGATCCTCGGAGACCCACCGGTGGGGCCGGCCGGTGTCGAAGGCCGACACCCGGGTCTCCCCCTTCGGGACCCCGTCGAAGACGGCCCGGCCGTCCTCCCCCGACTTCGCCGAGCGGCGGTAGTCGGGCCCGGAGATGCCGAGGGCGATGCCGGGGAGGGGGTTCCCCTCGGGATCCGTCGCGAGGACGCGGATCTCCCCGCCCGTGGGCATGCCGAGGACGACGTCGAGGACGTCCTTCTCCGCGCCGAGCTCCACCGACGCCTTCGCCGGCACGTTCCCCCCCTCGTCGGAGAGGGAGACCTCGTAGGAGCCGGGCCCGAGATCGTGGAACCGGAACCGGCCGAGGTCGTCGCTCCGACGGGTGAGCCGGTTGACGTACCGCTCCCCGCTCCACTTCCCGGCGGGCCCCGCGAGGACGACGCCCCGGTCCGGCAGCGGTTCGCCGGCCGCGTCCACGACCCGTCCCTCGATGGCGCGCGATTCCCCGAGGCGAAGGTCTCCCAGGTCGAGGGTCCCTCCCTCCTCGGAGGGGGCGCCGGTCTCGATAAGGAGCCGCGCGGCGCCGGGGGATTCGACGAGGAGTGTGTGGAGGACGTCGTGGCGGAGCCCCCCGATGCGGAAGCGGCCCTCCCCGTCGGCGACGGCGAAGCCGGTATCCGTGTCCTGGTACCCGGGCCGGACCATGTGGTTCCCCGCGACGGCGACGCGGGCCCCGGCGGCGGGGTCACCCTCGGGGGAGAGGACGCGGCCCACGAGGACGTCCCCGGGGCGGAGGCGGAAGTCGGCCCGCCCCTCCTCGGCCTCGAAGACCGCGGCCCTCGCGTACCCCTCGGCCCGTGCGTACAGGGAGAGTCCGAACTCCGTGGAGACCCCGGGCTTCGCGTACCGCCCGTCGGGGCCGCTCCGGACGGGGCGGTGCATGACCCAGGACTCCCCGACGACGGCGCCGGCGACGGGCTCCCCCGTCACGTCGGCCAGCACGCTCCCCTCGATGAGCCGCCCGGGGGCGAGGACGACCTCCACCTCGAGGGTGCCCGAGGCGGGGAGGGCCGTCGGGCGGATCCGCCCCCAGGCGAGGACGGGGTGCTCGACGTCCGCCGCCACGGTCCCCGGCGGGAGGCCCCCGAGGGTCCACGCGCCGTCGGGGCCGGTCGCGCCCTCGCCGAGGGTCTCAATGGACCGCCGGTCGAAGCGGTAGGCGAGGACGCGGGCCCCCTCCACGGGCTTCCCGTCGCCGTCCTTCGCGCGCAGGAGGAGGGTCGCCCCCTCCGCGAGGACGATGCGGACCCGCTCGCCGGCGACCCGCCAGGGGAGGCTCGCGGCGCCGACCCCCTCCTTCGAGGCGCGGAGGGTGACGTGGTCCCCGCGGCCGAGGCGGAGGGCGAAGGAGCCGTCCACGGAGGACACGGTGGCGGGGCCCGGGGTGGAGGCGCCCCACAGCGCGCGGGGGACGAGGGTGCCCTCGTTCCAGGTCCGGTAGGAGGATTCGACCCTCGCCCCGGGGACGGGGGCGCCGTCCCCGTCCACGACGAGGCCGAAGAGGTCGAGGTCGCGGTCGCAGTTCTCGAGATCGACGGGAGGGGGGTAGGCGGGTTCCGCCGCCGCCGGGGCCGGCGGGTCCGCCGGGGGGGGCGGGGGGGGCGCGGGCAATGTATCACTTTGTGATACACTGGATCCCGCCGGGGCCGGGCCGGTTTCCCCTCCTCCGGCTCCTCCCCGCAGCGCGAACCACCCTGCCGCTCCGAGGAGGAGCGCCGCCGCCCCGATCGCCGCCGCCTTGTTGGCCATGAGGAATCCTCCCGTGGTCGCCGCCGCGGCGGCGCCCGTCGTCCCGGCGGCGGCGGCCTTCGCCCCCGCCCGCCGCAGCACCGCCGCCCGCACTCCCTCGATTCCGCGCCCCGATGCGCCGCCCACGGACAGGATCGCCGGCAGGGCGCCCATCCCCGTCCTGAGCCGCCGCAGCGCCCGGCTGAGGAGCGACCAGACCGTCCCCGGCGGGACTCCCCGCACGTCGGCGATCTCCGCGGGCTCGAGGCCGTACCGCCAGCGCAGGAGCGCCACCCCGCGGTAGGGCTCCGGGAGCGCCTGCATCGCCTCCTGGACCCGCCTCTTCTCCTCGGCGCTCTCCGCAAGCGCCGCCGGGTCGTCGGGATCCGCGGGCCGCGGCGCGCGGTCGGGGTCGGGGCGGCGGGCATCCCGCCGCCGCCCCTTGCTCGCGTGGTGGCGGAGGATGGTCGCGAGCCAGGGGCGCGCCGGCCGTCCGGGGTCGTAGCGGTCGGGGTGCTCCATGACCGCGAGGAAGGTCTCCTGGAGCGCGTCCTCCGCCGAGGCGGCGTCGGGGCAGAGGTGGAGGGCCACCCGGAAGAGGTCCGGGGCGGCGAGGTCGAAGAGCGCGGCGAGGTCCGCGGGATCCCCGGCCTCGCGGTAGCGGGCCAGGCACTCCTCGGGGGTCGGCGGCGGGTTCAAGGGCGCTGTTCCTCCGCTCCTTGTTACCGCGGACCCCGGGGGGCCTTGCAAGGGGCGGGGGAACTACTCCCCGACGGCTTCGAGCCGGAGGGTGACGGGACCGGCGGCGGGATCGACGTCCTTGACCTTCACGGCCTCCCCGGTGCGTTCGCCGGTCTGGAGGCTTGCCGCGAGCTCCTTGAGCGGGGCCCCGGGCAGAACGAACACTGTGAACGCCCCGTCGGGCCCGGCCGTGGCGAAGGTCGCGGTCCCGTCGGTCCCGTCGGCGCTCACCCGGGCCCCGGCGGCGGGACTCCCGTCGGCCCGGAGGACGGTGCCGATGAAGGGGACGCCGCGGCGACACGTCATCACGACCTCCTGCCCGTCGGGGACCACGACGGCGTGGAGCGGCGACACGCATCCCTCGGGAAGTCTCCCGGGGAAGCAGCCGAACTGGCACTCCTCCGGCAGGAGCCCCTCGAACCGGGCCCGCCCGTCGGCCCCGGTCACGACGCTCGGCGGGGGGCTGTGCCGCCACTCGATGATGCGGACTCCCTCCACGGGGTTCCCCTCGGGATCGACGAGGCGCACCGTGAGGGACTTGAGGTTCGGCGCCCCGATCCGGATCTCCACGCCGTCGGAGGGCACGGGGACCTGGGGGAGGGAAGCGCGCAGGGCCGAGGGGCCCCGGGTCGAGGAGTCGTTCCGGTCCTTCCACACCGTCCCGTTCACCACGATGTTCAGCGGCACGCCGGCGGCCGCATCGAGGACGAAGGCACCCTCCGCGTCGGTCACGGCGATGTAGAGGTTGGCCTGGTCCCGATCCATGGCCCGGACCTCGACCCCCTCCAGCGCGGAGCCGTCTGCGGCGAGCACCTTTCCGCGGACGGAGCCCTTCACCCTCATCACGAGGATGACCTCCGAACCGTCGCCGTCGAGGGGCCCGGTCCGGTCGGAACCCGTGAAGGGCATGGCGCTTCCCTGGAAGACACCCGCCTGGAGCTGCACCTTGCCTTCGAAGAGGGACTCGAACCGGGCACGGCCATCGGCATCGGTCCAGCGGGAGAGATTCCAGAACTTCTCGGCCGGAAAGTAGGCAATCACGGTCGCCCCCGGAACCGGCGCACCGGAGGGATCGAGGACGAGGGCCGAGAGAGTTCCTCCGGGGAGCCGGAGTTCCAGGTCCCGGATTTCCTCGCCCTCCGCGACCCTCACCTCCACGTGGACCGGCGCTGGGCCCCTGCGGTCCTCCCTCCGGTGGCTCAGCCGATACCCCCCCGGCGCGAGTCCCCGGAACCGGAAGCGCCCGAGGTCGTCGGTCCGCCGCTCCTCGACGGGCGGAGCCCCAGATTCCAGCGCGTCCCCCTCCAGGGGCCCTTCCAGGCGCACGAGGGAGAGGGGAATCGGCCTTCCCTTCCCGTTCAGGAGGGCCCCCTCCAACGACGCCTCCCGCGGAAGCGGGAGGTCACCCAACGTGATGACCCCCGCCCCCCAGGGCGCAGGGCCGAAGGACCGGATCACGGGGCCATGGCCCTCGGCTCGGGCGGCGAGGACGTGGGAAAGGTCATGGCGGAGGGAGGCGATGCGGAAGGAGCCGTCGGGACCGGAGGCCACCGTCCGGGGAGGGTCCCCGTCCCTCCGACCGCGGCCGAGGTCGATGAAGGGGCTGAAGGCCGTCACCAGGGCCCCGGCCACGGGATGGCCCGCGGCATCCACGATCCGACCCTCGACGCGATCCTCCGCCGTCAACAGCACCTCCGCCGCCGCGGAAGGGGAAGTCTCCACCCGGGCGGAGCCGTAGCCCTCGGCGTCCACCCGAAGGGAGAGGGGAATGCCGTCGGTCCTCCATCCGGGGAAGGCGAAGCGGCCCCCGGCATCGGTGAGGTAGGCGCACTCCGGGTCGAGGTAGACCCGCGCTCCGGCCACGGGCGCCCTCGTCGTCGCGTCGAGGACCGTCCCGTAGACCGTCGGTCCCTCCCGGAGGACGACCTCGACGGTGCTCGAGCCCTCGCGGGGGACGGAGGTGAAGCTCCCCTCGGGGAAGGCGCAGTTCGTGCTCGTGACGCCGAAGGTGACCCACCCCGGGACCAGCGACGGGAAGACGCATCGTCCCGCGGCGTCGGTCCTCCCTTTCTTCTCGAAGACGGCCTCGGCCCCATCGACCCCCCGGGACAGGGAGACGAGGGCGCCCTCCACGGGGTTCCGCTTCGGATCCAGCGCCAGGACGACGAGGGTCCCGCCCCGGCGGAGGACGATGCGTATGCGCTCGCCGGCGAGGCAGTTGGGCAGGACGGTCTCGGCGCGGCCCTCGTGGGTGGCGCGGAGGTCCCGCGCCACGCCCCGGGCGAGGCGGAAGCGGAAGGTCCCGTCGGAGGCGGAGCGGGTGGCCGCCTCCACGCGGGGAGGCAGTTCACCGGCGTTCCGGAGAAAGGAGAAGCCCCGCCGCGGATCCATGAGGACTTCGAGCAGCGCTCCCGGGAGAGGCGCGCCCTTCTCGTCCACGACGACGCCGAAGAGGTCGAGGTCGCGGTCGCAGGTCTCGAGGTCCACGGGGGGCGGCAGGGCGTCGGCCGGCGGCGGCGGGGGCGGCGGCGGGGGAGGGGGCGGCTCCGGGGCGGGGAGGGGACTGACGCGGTCCGCCGCGGTGAGGGAGCGGAAGGCCGGCGGCGCGGGGGCGCGGAGGGCGAGCCAGGCGGCGAGGGCGATGGCGGCGACGGCGATGGCGGCGGCGGCGGTCTTGGCGGCGGACATGACGAGGATCCCTCCCGTGGCGGCGGCCGTGGCGAGCGCCGCGGCGGTGGCCGTGGCGGCGACCGCGGCGGTCGCCTTCTCCATCACCGCCGCGCGGACGTGGGCGAGGCCCCGCGGCAGCCCCTCCCCCGGAAGCAGGAAGACCGCCGGCAGGACGCCCAGCGCCTCCCTGAGCTTCTCCTTCGCCCTGTGGAGGTGGGAGCGCACCGTGGCAGGGTTCTCGTTGCGCGCGTCGGCGATGGCCGCCGGCTCCATGCCGTACCGCCATCGGAGGACGGCCACGCTCCGGTAGGGCTCCGGCAGCGCGTCCATGGCCGCCCGCACCCGCTCCACCTCCTCCGCCCCCTCGGCGGCGGCGGAGGGCTCGCCGGGGAAGAGCGGCGGCGGGAGGCGCGCGGGGTCCGGCGCCCTCCGCACGCGGCGGCGGGCCTCGTGGACCTTGAGTTGCAGGATGCCGACGAGCCACGGGGTGACCGGCCGCGCCGGGTCGTGGCGGTCGGCGGATCCCATGGCGGCGAGGAAGGTCTCCTGGAGCGCGTCCTCCGCCGAGGCCGGATCCGGCGCGAGGGCGAGCGCCATCCGGAAGAGGGTGGGGGAGAGGAGGTCGAAGAGGGCGCCCAGCGCCGCGGCGTCCCCGTGGTCCCGGAACCGGGCGAAGAGCGCGTCGGCGTCGCCGGCCTCCGGTGGGGGTGTCATTCCGGATGATTTGTCGCCGGGAGGGTGTCCCGTTGCAAGGAGGAGAGGCACTATCCGCGGTCCCGGCATCACGGGTTCCGCGCCATCCGCAGGGGCCTCCGCCCGCCGAATCGCCAGCGATCCCCTGCAGGGGCCATGAAGTAGACTTGCCCCCCTCCTGTCCTGCACGTCACCCCCCGAGGAGACTTGATCCATGCGGCTCCGGCTCCGCCTTCCTGCGATCCTGTCCCTCGCTCTCCTCTTCCTCCCGTCGGAGGCCCCGGGGGAGCCCGGCGGTCTCTATCCGTCGGAGTTCCGGATCGACTACCTGTCGGTCGAGGCGCGCCGGTCTCCCACCACGGGACTCCCTCCTCGATGGCTCCTCCGGATGAAGGCGCGGTTCGCGCCGCAGGCGGGGGAGTCCTTCGATCCCGCGGCCGTGGACCTCGGCCTCAGCCTGGACATGGCAGGAGAGAATCCCTACGAGATGCTGGCTCTCGACATCCCACCCGGTGCGGAGGGCTGGCGAACCTCGGGATCGGGGCGGAGGTGGAGGTGGACGTCGGGTCCGCGGACCATCTCCGGAGCGACCGCCGTCCTCGACATCGACGGTGCCCGGGGGGACCTGTCCCTCACCGTCTTCCCGCCTCTCCTTCCAGGGATGGGCGAGGGCGGCGGGGGGGCGCTCCTCACGAACCTGGACACCCTCGGCTGGAACCCCATTCGAGGGCCGGACATCAGGGCCCACCTCGACCTGGGGGGAGCCTCCATGGGAGGGATCTGCACGCTCCGGGAAGCGGGCAACGGGCGCTGGGACCATCGACGGGTACGGGGGAGGAGGAGCCCCGAGTCCAACGAGAAGCGGGCCGTGGCCGGTCTCCTGGCGATATGGAAAGCCCAGGAGCGCCTCCGCGAGGGGGTCTACATCGACGTGGACCAGGACGGTGTCGGTGAGTACGGGACCCTGGCGGAGCTTGCGGGCCTGACCGGTGTCCGCGCCGGGCTCCTCCCCGGCGATCCCGTGGGCGCGGACTTCTCGGTGAGGGGGGCTCCCCTGCCCCGGGCGCTCCTCGACCCGAGGCTGGGGGGCGTGGACGTACTCGGATTCGCCATCCGGGACGGCTACGCCTTCATGGTGTTCCTCCCGGGAACGGAGAGTTTCTGGGGATTCGCGAGCGAGTGGGGGCCCCCGCCGGCCGTGTTCCTCACCGAGCCCGTCGCCGTCGACGTCTCGGAGAACGCATGGTGCGCCTACGCCCAGCCCACGGTGAGCGGCGAGACGGGGTTCCATCGGTACTTCATCAACCAGGACGGGACCGTCTTCGAGTCCGCGAACGACACCGCCCGGTACCAGGGCACGAACACCCCGATCACCGGCTACTCCGCGTTCACGGGCATCGGCATCACGTCCCCCGTGGCCGACGGGGAGCAAGGGAACGACGGGGACTACTGGTACCCGGTGCGGTGACGGGAGGCCGGGGGCGGGTTCGGAACTCGAGGTCCACGACAGAGTCCATCGACGGCCTCACTTCAGCCTGAACACGAACTCCAGGCCCCGGGTCTCGCCCTCGGAAACCGTCACGGCCTGCGGCTCCGTGGTGGCGAGCTTCTCGTGCCACGCGGCCATGGAATAGCGCCCCGGCGGAACCCGCAGGGTGACGATCCCGTCCGGATCGGTCACGCCGTGGAAGGGATGGCCGAAGGCCGCGATCCGGCCCCCCGTCCACCCGTGGACGTCGCACTTCAACTTCATCCCGACTTCCTCCTCGGCGAACCTGAGGATTGCCTCTCCGGATCGCGGCGGCAGGAGGGCCCTCCACTCGGGATTCCTCCCGGCGACCAGGTGTCCGTGGAACTGGCAGCCCCCGCGGTTGAGGATCCGGAGGGACTGCCCGACCTGGAGGGTGGCGACATGGGGCCGGAGGACGGTACCCGTGGCGTCCATCGACACCGGGTCGGAGGGCGGGGTGAACTGCCACCCGTCGCCTCCCTCCGCCGTCCAGACGACGACGTTGGCGAGACTACCCTCCCGGGCGACGACGGTCTCATCGAAGACCGGTTCCGGGTTGTCCCTGGACGCCGTGGGGCAGGCATCGAAGCGAATCATGCGCATCCTTGGCGCAGCCCCCTCGAGGCGCGCGTGCACGCGCACCGTCGCCGTCGCGATGGCAGGGTCGTAGAAACGGATCCCGGGCGCCGGTGGAGGTGGAAGGGAAGCGTCATGCGGGGGATCGCCGGTCGTGCACCCGAGCAGGAGGGCGGCCAGGAATGGCGGGACGGTTCGCATCCGCGGGATCCTGGTTCTAGTTCGCACCGAACAGGAACTCCAGGTCCGCGGTCTCCCCGCCGGCCACCCGCACCATCCGCGCCGCCGGGGACTTCAGCTTCTCGTGCCAGACCGAGACCTCGTACTCCCCCGGCGGGAGCGGGAGTTCCGCGACCCCCTCCCCGTCGGTCACCCCGTGGAACGGATGGTCGAAGACCGAGGCGAAGGACGCCATCCAGCCGTGGACGTCGCACTTGATCTTGATGCCGAGCTCCGGCTTCCCGAACCGCTCCTCGATGTCCGCCGTCTCCTTGAGCTGGGAGCGGTTGAACTCCCGGTTGACCTTGGGTACGGCGTGCACGTTGTGCATCACCGGGTCGCTGTTGCGGATGCGAATCCCCTGGCCCGTCATGGCCGTGAACACGTGGGGCAGGTACATGCAGCCCTTCTGGTCGAGCACCACCGGCGCCTCCGGCGGAACGAAGGTCCACCGCTCCGCACCGCGGGAGACGTAGACGACGGCGTTGGAGAGAAGCCCGTCATGGGCGACCACGGACTCTTCGAGGACTTCCGTAGAGTGCTGCTCCCCGCACGACGGGTCGGCGGAGAACTTCACGGGCCGCATCCGGGGAGGCGTCCCTTCCAGCAGGGTGCGCACCCGGAGCCGGGCCGTCGCGAGGGAAGAGGAGAAGGCCCGGGACGGGGGTGGATCCTCCCCGCCCTTCACCGTGGGAGGGCGCAAATCCGGGGGAGTCCCGGGGGGTGCGGGGGGAGGCGGTTCCTCGAGGGACGGTGGAGGGGCGGGAGGCGTTCCCGCGGCACCCTCCGCCCCCCCGTCCCGCAGCATCCACCAGCCGATCCCCAGCGCCGCCGCGACGGCCACGATCCCCGTCCCCGCCTTCAACCCCATGAGCGTTCCTCCGACGACGGCGGCCGCACCCGCGCCGGCCGCGGCGGCCGACGAGGCCTCCGCGCGGCGAAGGACCGCGGACCGCACGAGTTCGATGCCCCGCTCCTCCCGAAAGGCGAGGAGGAGCGCGGGCAGGGCGACCATCTCCGATTTGAGCCGCTTCATCGCCCGGTGGAGGAGCGAGCGGACCGTCCCCGGCGGCTCCCCCCGGACCTCGGCGATGGCCGCGGGCTCGAGGCCGTACCGCCACCGCAGCAGCGCGACCCCCCGGTAGGGCTCGGGGAGGCGGAGCAGGGCCCCGTGGAGGCGCTCCCGCTCCTCCCCGTCGGCGGCGAGGGCGGCGGGGTCCGCGGGGGAGGGGCGGTCCGGCAGGCGATCGGGGTCGGGGCGGCGCGCCTCGCGCCTCCGGGCGATGCCCGCCTGGTTGCGGAGGATGCCGTTCATCCAGGGAAGGGCGGGGCGGCCCGGCTCGTACTCCCGCGCGTGCTCGAGGACCGCGAGGAAGGTCTCCTGCAGGACGTCCTCGGCGGTGGCGGCGTCGGGGACGAGGTGGAGGGCGAGGCGGAAGAGGTCCGGCGCCGTCGCGTCGAAGAGCGCCGCCAGGTCGCGGGGATGGCCCGTGGACCGGAAGCCCTCGAGGAGGACTTCCGGGGGCGGCGCCGGCCGGGACCCCGCGGTCGTCATGCAGGGAACCTTAGCGCGGGGGAGGGGGGGCGTTGCAGCCGGTCCCGATTTGTTGCGTCCGGTTCGGGGTGCCCGTGGATTGTGTCCTCCACGGGTCGGTGGCGCGCGTTCCCCCTGGAGAACCTCACCATGCGGATGTTCCTGCGAATCCTGATGGTCCTCCCGCTCCTCCTCCTCCTCCCCGGCGTGGAATCCAATGCGGACCCGGGGGAACTCACGAAGTACGAGCTCCGCATCGATTCCATGGGAGTTCGCGCGGCACGTTCCTTCACGACCGGGCTCCCGCCGCGCTGGTTGTTCCGTTTGCGTGCCCGGTTCCTTCCGGACAGGGAGAGCCCCTTCGACCCCATGCAGGACGATTTCTCCCTGGACCTCTTCGATTCGGTCACCTTCGGAGGCTTCTCCCCGCTGCACATCGAGATTCCCGCCGGATCCCCCGAGTGGAGAAGCGCCCGCTCGGGACGGATCCAGCGGTGGTCCTCGGGGCCGCCGAGTCCTTCATCCGCGACCACCCTCCTCGTCATCGACCGGGAACGGGGAAGGCTGTCCCTGACCATCCTCCCCCCGCGTCCCTCCCCGACCGGGGCAGGTCCGGGGGAGTCCCTCGTGGACGGCTTCTACCCCTGGTACAGCTACGAGCCCTGGGGCCTGAGAGTCGGTGCCTCCGCCAGCCTCGGACCGACTTGGGTAGGGGGGGAGTGCGCGCTTCGGGAGACCGGACCCGGGCGATGGGACTTCCGGCTGCAACGGGGGGCGGGAGGACCGGAGGCCAACGAGAGGAGGGCCGTGGCCACCCTGCGGAAGATCTTCGAGGCGCAGACCCGCCTGAAGGAAGGCGTCCTCATCGACGTCGACCAGGATGGCATCGGCGAGTACGGCACCCTGTCGGAGCTGGCGGGGCTGGTCGGGGTCCGGGCCTCGGTCCTGTTGGGCTACCCGAGGGGAACGGACTTCACGGTCCAGGGTCCGCCCATCAGCCCCCCGCTCCTGGATCGGCCCTTCGGATCCATCGACTACAACGGGTTCTCCGTCCAGGACGGGTACGCCTTCATGGTCTTCCTTCCCAATCGGGACCTGCCCGCAGGGTTCTCCAACGAATACGGCCCGGCTTCGATGATCGGCCTGTCCGAGGAGATCGGCATCGCCGCATCGGAGTCCGCCTGGTGCGCCTATGCCCAGCCCATCCAGCGCACCGGCACCGGCTTCCGCAGGTTCTTCGTGAACCAGGACGGCACCGTGCTCGAGTCCGCCAACAGTACGACCCGGTACCAGGGGACGAACACCCCCATCAGCGGCAACTCCGCCTTCCGGGGGAGCGGCATCACCTCGGCCATCGCCGTGGGGTCCAAGGGGAACGACGGCGACGTCTGGACCGTAGTGGAGTAGAGGCCGCAGCCGGGCCGGGGTCGCCGAGCCGTCGGAGGGCCGCCGGAGGCCCTTCCCGTTCCGCCGGGGATGCAGGGTTTGAGGATTCCCGCTACTTCGGCGCCAGCACCGCCGGCTCCGCGTCCTCGGGGCGATCCTCCACGGTCCAGATGTTGCGAGGTTCGGTCCGGTAGTCCCACACCTTCACGGGTCCCGGCGGGAGACCGGGGATCTCGAGGATGCCATCGGAACCCGTGGCGGCGTGGATGTCGAAGGTCGGCCCGGGCTCGCCCAGCGGATCGAGGTCGCGGAGGAGCACCTCCACACCCGGCCGACTCCTCCCCTCCCCGTCCACGAGCCGGCAGCGGAGCGTCCGCCCGCGGCGGAGCCGGAGTTCCACCGGCCCCGGCCCCTTCCCCGCCTCGACGACGACGGCGTTGTCCGGGCACCAGGCCGTCCCCGGCGCCCCGGCCCAGGCGACCCAGCGGCCCGGGGGGAGGAGGCCGAAGTCGAAGGTCCCGTCCTCCAGGGTGAGGACGCTGCGCCGATCCTCCTGCCAGCAGATCTCCCACCCGTCGAAGGGGAGGATGATGCTCTCCGACGGCCGCCGCCCCTCCTCGAGCACCAGCGCCGACACCTGGATCCCCGCCGCCGGCCCCCCTTCCGCGTCGAGGGCCCGGCCCCGGAGTTCCCCGGTGCCGAAGGGGAGCAGCCGCACCGCGAGGTCCTTCGCCCCCCCGGGAACGGATTCCATGCGCGCGCTCCCCCTCGGTCCCGGCTGGATATCGAGGACGTAGTTCCCGCCGGCCGCCGCGCCGAAGGAGAAGCGGCCCAGGGGGTCGGTCGTGGTGGAGAGCCCCCAGGTCCCGTGGGCCGTCCGAAGGGTGAGTTGCACGTGCACCATCGCCACCGGCTCGCCGCCGGCGTCGGTCACGGTCCCCGTGATGGCCCCGGGGTCGTCGGCGCTCCCGGTGGAGACCGGCCCCCGCGGGGAGGAGGGGCCGTCGGGCAGGACCAGACGGAGATCGGTGAGCCCCGCGGGAACCGCTCCCGAGGCGACCTCGACGGCACCCGTGGAGGCGGTCACCTCGAAGGAGCCGGAGGGGAGCCCGCCGAAGCGGAAGGACCCGCCGGCACCGGTGGTCCCGTGTTGAAAGGACCCGCCTTCGGAGACCTCGATGGGCCGGAGCGCCACCGGGATCCCGGCCACTCCCGTCCCCGCACCGTCGGTCACGGTCCCCGCGAGGGGGAGCCCCCGCTCGAGGATCACCACGAGGTCGCTCCTTCCCGCCTCGTGGGGCTCCGTGCGCTTCTCCCGCCAGTCCGAGGAAACGGCCCCCCAGCCCCCGAACAGGAGCCGGAACCCCTCGTCGGGCACCGAGGGGAGGAGGAAGGTGCCGTCGGACGCCGTGATCGCCGGGGGGACGCCGGGTCCGGGGCCGGGGCCGGAGCCCATCCACCGGACCGTGACGCCGGCGGCGGGGGAGCCGTCATTGCCGAGCGCCCGCCCGCGCACGGAGCGGCGGACGGGCAGCCGGACCTCCAGGTCCTCCCCGCCGGGGTAGACCCCGTTCACCTGGTGGAGGGGGCACTCCGGGTCGCCGAAGACGAGGCCGTGGTGGCCCTTGCGGAGCGGGGCGACGCGGAAGGTCCCGTCGCCGGCGGTGACGGCGTCGGCGGGCCCCGTGGTGGAACCGACGAAACTCCCCGGTCCCGTCCGGAAGGCCCGGACCTCGATCCCCGCCGCGGGCCGTCCGTCGGCGGCGAGGAGGCGGCCGCGCACGGCGCCCCCGGCCCGCAGCGCGACCCGCACTCCCTCCGTCGTCCTCCCGCCGGCGACCGCCACCCGGAGCCCGAAGGGAAGCCAGCCCGGGGCCCGCGCCGACAGGGTCACCTCCTCGCGCCAGGTCGTGTCGATGCCGTCCACGCGGAAGGAGCCGTCGGCGGCGAGGGGGACGCGCAGGCCGGAGATCTCGAGGCCCATCGTCATCCGCTCGTCGTCCATGAAGCGGAGGCGGTTGTTGTTCCAGTCGTAGTAGAGCTCCGCTCCCGCCACGGCGTTCCCGTCGGGATCCGTGACCCGGCCCGTGATGGAGGCCCGCCGGTCCGCGTGGCTCTCAAGCCGGATCTCCACGTCCTCCACGGGAACCCCGGCACGGGCCGGGATCGGCGCGGACTGCCCGCGGCCGGACTCGTTGTCGGCGACGAGGACGAGGTCGGTGCCCTGGACCCGCTCGAAGCCCGGGGTGGTCGCGGCGGGGATCCCCGAGAGCACGAACCTCCCCTCGTCGTCGGTGGAGACGAACCCCACCTGCCGCCCCCCGATGTGGCGGTTGAAGGTGAAGACCCGGGCCCGCGTGGGGCTGCCGTCGGGGGCGAGGACGCGGCCGCGCACGCAAAGCCCGGGCACCACGGTGATCTCCACGGCCGCCGTCGCCCCCGGCTTCACCTCCGCCCCGACGGGGCCGCCGAGGCGCACCGCCGCCGGGTCGGCGACGGCGTCGTCCCGCTCCCGCGCCCAGAGGGTGACCGGTCCCGGGCCGAGGCCCTCGACGCGGAAGCGGCCGTCGGGCCCCGTGTCGGCGTCGCCGACGGTGGTGTTCAGGCTGATGCTCGAGAACTCCGCCCGGGAGCCCATCACCTTGACCCTCGCCCCGGGGACCGGCGCCCCGGCCGCGTCCCGGACGATCCCCTCAAGGGCGCCGGCGGCGAGGAGCGCCACCTCGATGTCGGACCCGGGGACCGTCCCCCGGCCGTTCCCGGAAGCGGGGAGGCCGACGGCCGGGTTGAGCCCGTGCCAGGGGCTCCCCGGCACGGGCTCGACCTGGAGGGTCGCCATCCCGGGCACCCCCCCGAGGAGGAAGCGGCCGTCGGGGCCGGTCCGGAACTCCACCCGAGTCTGCGACATCCCCGACGGGGTGGAGATTGCGGCCTCGAGGAGCGCACCGGCCACGGGCCTGCCCGTGGCGCCGTCGAAGGCGCGGCCCGCGGCGGCGCCGAGGTCCGGCAGGCGGAGCGTCGTCCGCCCGGGGGCCCCCGCCGCGGCCTGGACGGCGGCGCCGGGTGCGCAGGCACCGGGGCTCCAGGCGGCGACGCGGAGGCTCCCGCCGGCGGGGACCCCCTCCACCCGGAACCGGCCGTCGGAGCCGGACTCCGCGGACCAGACCGCCTCCGCGCTCCATGGGGAGGGAGAGGCCCCTTCGCGGAGGACGGTGATGCGCGCCCCGGGGACGGGGGAGCCGTCGCGGAGGAGGACGACGACCCCCTCCAGCGCCGCCGAAGGCTCGAGGAGGATCCGGAGGACCTTCTCCCCCCCGTGCCCGCCGGCGGAATTCGCCACGGGGCGGGAGCGGGCGAAGCCCGGGGCCTCGGCGACGAGGGAGCAGCCGCCGGGGGGAAGGCCCTCGACGGCGGCGGTGCCGTCGGCGGCGGTGGTGGCGGTGGCGGCGGCGGGGGGTGGCTCCAGGTTGTCGTTCCAGGTGACGAGAATGCGCGGAGGGGAGCCGGAAGCCGGGCGATGGGGGATGGCCAGCACCCGCGCTCCCGCCACCGGGGTGCCGGCCCCGTCGGTCACGAGGACGTGGAGGGTTGACGGCGGGCCTGCGTGGATGGAGCCGACGTCGGGGGAGGGGACGCGGGCGGAGGAGGAGGGGGCGGTGGAGATGGAGGGGGCCGCGGTCGATGTATCACCTTGTGATACACTCGCGCCGCCCCCCGCCCCCGCCGCCGGCTCCCCCTCCCCACCCCGCATCGCGAACCAGCCGGCCGCCCCGAGGACGAGGGCCGCGGCGGCCGCCGCCCCCGCGAGGGCCTTCCACGCGAGAAAGGTCCCTCCCGCCGCCGCGGCGGCGCCCGCGGACCGCGCGGCGACCATCGCCTCCGCCCGCCGGAGGAGGGCCCCCCTCACCCCGTCGAGCCCCCGGGCCTCGCGGAAGCGCAGGAGGAGGAGCGCCGGCAGCGCTCCCATCTCCACCTTGAGCCGCTTCAGGGCCCGGCTCAGCAGCGACCAGACCGTCCCCGGCGGCACGCCGCGCACGTCGGCGATCTCCGCAGGCTTAAGGCCGTAGCGCCACCGCAGCAGCGCCACCCCGCGGTAGGGCTCCGGGAGCGCCTGCAGCGCCCCGTGGATGAGCTCCCGCTCCTCCGCCGTGACGGCGAGTTCGGCGGGGTCCCCGGGGGGGGAGGGGAGGGGGACCGCGCCGGGGTCGGGGCGGCGGGCCGCGAACCGACGCGCCTCCTTCACCTTGAGCCGCAGGATGCCGGTCAGCCAGGGCACCACGGGCCGCGAGGGATCCCAGCGGTCCGCCCCCTCCATGGCGAAGAGGAAGGTCTCCTGCACCGCGTCCTCGGCGGAGGCCGCGTCCGGGGTGAGGGTGAGCGCGAGCCGGAAGAGCCCCGGCGCCGCGTCGTCGAAGACCGCCCCGAGGAGCCCCGGATCGCCGGTCTCCCGCCAGCGGGCGAAGTTCCCGTCGGGGCCGGGAAGGGAGCGGAGGGCCTCGGGCTTCATGCAGGCATTGACGCAGGAAGCCCCGGCCCTTGCAAGGGGGGGCGGAAATCCCCCCGTGACCGTCCTACTGCAGGTTCAGCCCCATCAGGAACTCGGCGTTGGTCTTGGTCTTCTTCACCTTCTCCAGCAGGAGCTCCATCGCCTCCGCGGGCTGCATGTCGTTCAGGACCTTCCGGAGGATCCAGACCCGCCGCAGCTCCTCCGGGTCGAGCAGCAGCTCCTCCTTCCGCGTGCCGGAGCGCGTGATGTCGATGGCCGGCCAGACCCGCCGCTCGGCGATCTTGCGATCGAGGATGAGTTCGCTGTTCCCCGTCCCCTTGAACTCCTCGAAGATGACCTCGTCCATGCGGCTGCCGGTCTCGATGAGGGCCGTCGCGAGGATGGTGAGGGAGCCCCCCTCCTCGATGTTGCGGGCCGCGCCGAAGAACCGCTTCGGCTTCTGGAGCGCGTTGGCGTCCACGCCGCCGGAGAGGATCTTCCCCGAGTGGGGGACCTCCGTGTTGTAGGCCCGGCCGAGGCGCGTGATGGAGTCGAGCAGGATCACCACGTCGCGGCCGTACTCCGCCATCCGGCGCGCCTTCTCGATGACCATCTCCGCCACCTGCACGTGGCGGCTCGCGGGCTCGTCGAAGGTGGAGGAGATCACCTCCCCCTTCACCGTCCGCTCCATGTCCGTGACCTCCTCGGGGCGCTCGTCGATGAGGAGCACGATGAGGTGGGCCTTGGGGTAGTTGGTCGTGATGGAGTTGGCGAGCTTCTGGAGGATCATCGTCTTCCCGGCGCGGGGCGGCGACACGATGAGGGCCCGCTGGCCGAAGCCGATGGGGGCCACGAGGTCCATGATCCGCATCTCCAGCCCCTTGGGGTCGGTCTCCAGCAGGATGCGCCGGTGGGGGTAGAGGGGGACGAGCTCGTCGAAGGGCTTCTTGAGGGGCAGCGCCTCCGGCGGCTCGTCGTTGATGGTCTCCACGCGGAGCAGCGCGAAGTACCGCTCCCCCTCCTTCGGCGGGCGGATCTGCCCGCGGACGAAGTTCCCCGTGCGGATGGCGAAGCGGCGGATCTGGGAGGGGGAGATGTAGATGTCGTCGGGGGAGGGCATGTAGGAGTAGGCCGGCGAGCGCAGGAAGCCGAAGCCGTCGGGGAGGACCTCGAGCACCCCCTCGCCGAACATCACCACCCGGCGGGCGACCTGGGCCTTCAGGACCTTGAAGACGAGGTCCTGCTTCTTGACCCCCGTGAACTCCTCGATCCCCTCCTTCTTCGCGAGCTTGATGAGGTCGTCGAGTTCCATCCGCTGCAGGGAGCCGATCTCCGTGACCTTCGTCCCCGGGGGGATGGGCCCCGAGGCCGCCGCCTCCTCCGCCGCCTCGGCGGCGTCGATGGCCGCCATCTGCTCCGGCGTCAGCTGCGGCCCCATGGGGACGGGCGCCGGCCTGCGGCGCATCCCCCCCGGCCTGCGACCCTGGTTCCTGCCCATCACGCCCTCCCCGGGGCGCCCGCGGAGGCGGCGCCCACGATCCCTTCCCAGAGTCTCCCCACGGCACGGCGGACCGCGGCGCGGTCCCCCCCGTTGCGGAGGATGTAGTCGGCCCGCCGTCGGCGTTCCGCGGCCGGGGCCTGGCGGGCCTCCCGCGCGCGGAGGTCGGACGGGGTCCACCCCCGCGTACGGGCGCGGCGCAGCCGCGCCCCCCGCGGGGCGTCCACGAAGATCGTCGCGTCGCACATCCCGTCCACGCCGGCCTCGAAGAGGAGGGGGACGTCCAGCACGACGGCCGGCGCCTGCCGGCTGCGGGCCGTGGTCACGGCCGCACGGAGCCCCCGGTGCACGACGGGGTGGACGATGGCCGTCAGGCCGGCGAGGCGGCGGGCGTCCCCGGGCCCGAAGACCCGGGCCGCCACGGCGGGCCGATCCACCCTCCCCCCCGGGAGGAGGACTCCGGGACCGAGGAGGCGCCCCACGGCCCGGGCGACGGAGGGGCGGTCGAGGGCGGCGTGGGCGAGGGCGTCGGCGTCGGCGAGGTCCGCCCCGAGGTCCGCGAACAGCCGCGCCACCAGGGATTTCCCCGCCGCGGGGAGCCCCGTCACGCCGAGGACCACGGTCCGGCGGAGCCCGCGGCGGCGCGGGGTGCGGGAGGCGGGGGCGCGGGGGGCGGGGGCGCGGGGAGGGTGTCCCATGGAGATTCCGGTGATCCCGGCGGGGGAGGGGAAGGAGTGTCCCGGGGCGAGGACCGCCGCGGGTACTTCCATGATAGGGGGCATCCCCGGCGGCGGCAAGGGGGATCGGGGCCCGGAAGCGGTTTCCGCGGGACGGCGGGGGGGGGGCGCCCCCCCCGCATCGCGTTTTTCCGTTGACCACCGCCACCACCCGCCTAGAATTCGCCCGTTCGGCAGGTCCGGGGCTCGGGAAGGGCAACCCTCCCCCGGAGACGGTGACACGTCGGTGACCCGGTCCTGAACCCAGGAGGTCGTCCTCATGCGCCATCGCGAAAGCGGCTCCTCGCAGATCCCGCTGGTGATCTGCATCGTACTTCTGCTCATCGCGGGCTTCTTCGCGTACTCCCAGTACGCGGAGCGCGAGGCCGTGGAGCTCCGGCTCAACGCGATCGTCGAAACGGCGAAGAACCCGGCCGACGTGAACCCGCCGGGCGACGCCACGGTGAAGAGCCACATCTCCTTCGCCAAGGGGCTGGGCGCCCAGCTGAAGAACCGCCTCGAGGAGGTCGCCGTCGAGACCGGCGGCCGCGAGGAGGTCAACCTCGACCTGGTCATCGACCCCGCCAAGCTCCGCCTCGTGCGGGAGAACTTCGTCGCGGCCCTCGAGGGCAAGGGCGAGTTCGTGATGGAGTTCCCCCTGGACCGGTTCATCGAGGACAAGGACGGCGGCGTCAAGGTGCAGGAGGCCGAGGGCAAGGCCATCGTCAACTACGCCCGCCGCGAACTGGCCCTCGCCCGGCCCGAGCTGGTCTCCGTCATCGACGTCATCGTCATCCCCGCGATGCGCCGCATGATCAAGGACATCAAGACCTACCGCGACGCCTACATCGCCGCCGTCTCCGCCAAGGAGACCGCGGAGGCCGGCTACCGCAAGGACCTCGCCGCCAAGGACTCCGAGATCAAGGCGAAGGTCGAGGAGTACGCCGCCCTCGAGAACCGCAAGGCGCAGGAGATCACCGACCTGCGCAGGCAGCTCTCCGAGGCCGAGGCCCGCGCCACCGCCTCCGAGGAGGAGAAGACCCGGGCCGTCGGCGCGGCCAACGCCGCCCTCGCCCAGGCCACCAAGGATCTCAACCAGAAGGACACCGAGGTCAAGGTGCTCAAGGGCCGCAAGCGCGCCGTCGAGGAGGACACTTCCCCGGACGGCCGCGTCCTGACCGCCGACGAGGGCCAGGCCTTCTGCGTCGTGGACATCGGCCGCTCCAACAACAACCTGATGGCGGGCACCAACTTCGACGTCTTCACCATCGCCAAGGGAGGCCGCGAGGTCCCCAAGGGCGTCGTCAAGATCACCAGGGTGGACGGGAAGACCTCCACGGCCGCCGTGGTGGAGCTCTTCGACGTCTACAGCCCCATCGTCCAGGGGGACTACATCCGCTCCCGCACCTACTCGCCGACGGAGACCATCCACGTCGCGCTGGTGGGCCGCTTCCAGAAGATGGGCAAGTCCGACGCCGCGCGCCGCCTCGCCGATCTCGGCGTCGTGGTCGACGCCGTGGTCGGGGTCGACACCCACTACCTCGTGGTCGGGGCCGCGGAGTCCGAGACCCAGCCCATCGAGGAGACGGCGGAGTACAAGGCCGCGGAGATGTACGGCGTGCAGCTCCTGTCGGAGAAGGAGCTCGGCCGGATGACGATGTACTAGACGTCGGACAGGAACCAATCGCGAGACAGACCCGCCGGGGCAACCCCCCCGCGGGGGTTTTTGTTTTTATACGGGGGGCTTTTTGGACAACCAAAACGCGCACTACTACTTCTCTCGTTTTGCAAAAAAATGTGCAGAGCAATTTGGGGATTCAGTTGATTCTTATCTCACAATCAATGAACCTCAAGTTTATACAATGCAGTCTTATTTAACGGGTGAATGGCCTCCACAAAAAAATAATCCATTTTATGCTTTATTCGTTCAATTCAATTTACTTTATTGCCATAGCAAAGCATTTGATGCAATAAAATCCGTAAACAAGAATTTAAAAGTAGGATTAGTTAAACATATTGTATGGTATGAATCTTTTTCACCTTGGTATAAGATTTGGGATCATATAGTTGTAAAAGGTTTATATTGGCTTAATTGTGATATGTATTTATGGCCAATTAAAAACAAATTGGATTTGATAGGACTCAATCACTATTTCACCAGCAGAATTAAGGATTTAAAGTCTGATAATGCAAATGATTTGGTTAGCGATCTAGGATGGTGGTTATATGCACCAGGCTTGGAGAATATTTTGCTTCGCCTTAGAAAATATAAACTCCCGATTTATGTTACAGAAAACGGACTTGCCGATAAAGCCGATATTAATCGAAAATGGTTTCTAAAAGAAATGTTAACGGCGTGCCATAATGCAATTTCAAAAGGGACTGATTTAAAAGGATATTTCTATTGGTCACTTCTAGATAATTACGAATGGCATCAGGGATATTGGCCACGCTTTGGAATTATAAATATAGATCGTGAGAATGGTTTAAAAAGAATCCCGCAGGCTTCCGCCAAATACTACGCAGAAATCGCAAAGAATAATAGAATAGTTTAATCAGGATGATTCTTTTTATTAGTAAAAATGTTTCCAATTCTTCCAATTCTGGCAAGTCTTTTTAGTTGTGTCTCGGTTAATAAATTTTCTAGACTTTGATAATCGTCCCATAATTTTTCCGCAGTATTATCATCATCAAAAGAAGACCGCAGGACTGTTGTGTCTGGTAGCCAGCTCAATTCCCCACTATACGTAGGAAACATTGAATCAAGGGCATCGCTATCAGGCAATACATTAATATCGTAAGGACCTCTATTTCTATCTATTATGAATGAGTGTGATCCATTAATGGAGATTTCCA
The DNA here is from genome assembly GCA_964370865.1 of uncultured Candidatus Saccharibacteria bacterium. Lineage (GTDB taxonomy): Bacteria > Patescibacteriota > WWE3 > 2-01-FULL-39-13 > 2-01-FULL-39-13 > JAUPVU01. The sequence goes on from CAYJKF010000005.1 coordinate 22,081, forward strand.
TAATTACCCCATTTATCAGTAAAATATAAAAGATTTTTCCAGAATTATCAGTTATATCTCTAAGTGATATTCCAAGTGGTATATTTAAAAGTGTTTTATAATTATCTTTCATCAGATTTAGTCCTTTATATTGAGGCATACGTGACAATTCTTTCATCTTTTCAATATGTGAGTTAGATGGAGTAACTGTTAAGGCTCTCCCTAAGCAAGGCTCATCATAAATCGCATGCCAGACAGTTGTTAGGGCTTCAAAATTAGTCTTTTTCCAAATATTAAGAGGTGCATAAAAGGCGTTTAAAAATTCGTGTTTGGCGACCTCAATTGAAGGAGTAGCAGGTTCTTCGGTTTTTTCTCTAAGTGGATTTGTTAGTTGATATAGTGTTTCGAGGTTTTCCAGGGTAAGTTCTGGATCGTTCGGACTAGGAGTAACAGGTTCTTGTTCCTCAAATTCTCCTTCCGGGAAGTGTGCTGGTGTAGTCATATTATTTTATAGGGCAGAAAAAATAAATTAGGGGAATTCTAGCATTACTCCACATATATGCAAATCTGTTAATCTAATAATATAGATATGTCTAATTTTCTGTCACGAAAAAGATCTCTAAAGTCAGAGGTAACAACTCTCGGTGATTTATTAGAGAAAATTTGGTCTCTAAAAATCTTCAAAATTATATTGGCTATGGTGGCGGTTATAATCGTCTTGCCCTTTATTCTTTTTTATATTTACAGGCCAATAATTAGGCCAGATATTTCGTACGGAATCACTTTTAGTAATAAGTATGCTTCGCAGTTAGGATTAGATTGGAAGGATTCCTACATCAAAATATTAGATGATATGAAAGTTAGGAATTTTAGACTCGTTGCATACTGGGACGAGATTGAAGCTGAAAAAGGAGTTTATGATTACTCAAATCTAGATTGGCAGGTTCAAGAAGCACAGAAACGAAACGCTAAAATAATATTATCTTTTGGAAGAAAAGTTCCGAGATGGCCAGAGTGTTTTGAACCTGCATGGTGGAATGAGATTAAAGAAGAAGATGTTCGAGATTATCATTTATTCCGCTTTATAGAAACAACTACAGAAAGATATAAAAGCTTTGATTCTATTGAAATGTGGCAGGTTGAGAATGAGCCCTTTTTCCCATTTGGGACATGCCAATATCCTATTAGATCAAATACTTTAGACAAGGAAGTTGAAATTGTTAGATCAATCGATTCAAGGCCAATTGTTATACAAGATAGTGGAGAAGGTGGATATTGGTTTCCAAGTTATCAAAAAGGAGATTACTTAGCAATTTCGATGTATCGAAAAATCTGGTATGACTTCTGGGGAGTTTTCTTTAAACAATTTATTTATTTTCAATATCCATTGCCACATTGGTCATATAAACTAAAAGCATTTGTGACAAGAGTTCCACATGAAAAGATACTAGTAACTGAATTACAGGCTGAGCCTTGGGGTCCTGGGTTAAATTCACTATTAACAGATAAAGAAAAATCCAAAACAATGTCTAGAAATGATTTCTTATCGACAATTACATATGCTCAACGAGCTGGATTCAAGAATTTATATTTCTGGGGAGCAGAGTGGTGGCTTTGGGAAAAAGAAAAGAATAATAATCCGTTTTACTGGGACACCGCCAAAGCCCTAATAAACTAATATGAATACTAATTTTTATAAATATGCCTTTTTTCTATTTTTTCTACTGTTCCTTTTTGTGATTTTCATAGGTATTACTAGATTTGATTGTGTTTCATGTGGCGTATCGGTTGGATATAAAATAGATTCTCTTATTGGCGCGTTAGTTATGAATTATCTTATAGCGCCAGTGATAAGTTGTGAATTTCCTATAGGTATGCGATGCGGACCCGGAAAAAATATTATACCTCTGGACGTATTATTAATGTCAGGGTTTTTTGGATTAATGTGGTTTAAGAAAAGTAAAAAGGCCAAATAATTAGTAGTTGATTAAGCTCTACTTTAGTAATTTTTCCCTCATCAATTCCAGCCCTCCGATTAACCCGTTTTCATCGCCAAAGGTTGATTGTCTAATTTCTGGTTTAGGTAATTTATTTAAGTTGTTCAAAGTTTCAAACATCATGTTTGAGAATAAATCCCATTTTTTAGATAAACTGCCACCAAGTATAATCACATCTGGTTGCCATAATAAATGAATATTATTTATTCCGTATGCTAATACAAAGCCATAATCTGCCCAGACTTTTTCATCTGAAACTTCTGCGGGTTCACTCTTGAACCGAATTTTAAAAGCAGTACCAGAGCAATAACTTTCCCAAGTTCCCTTGGAATTCCCTTTATATTCAAAGGGATCGTCCAAATTAATAATGTGATGACCAGGTTCTTGATTGTATCTTCCTTTCGGAACTTTTCCTTTTGTTATTAATGCGCCACCAACTCCAGTGCTGATTGTTATGTAGGCGACATTCTCAAATCCTTTGCCTTGACCTTTCTTTGCTTCTGCTAAAGCTGCCAAAGTTGCATCATTTTCTAGTAACACAATTTTTGGATTTATGGATTCTAAAGTTACGATTCGATCGACAGAGATATCCCGCATATATGGAATGTGTGGAGCATTAACCACTGTTCGCTTTTGACGGTCGACAATTCCAGCAACTCCAACTGCAACACCCTTAATGCCAGTTAAAGTTTTTAAATAATCTTGTATTTTATCGTGAAGTTCATCCGGATTACTTGGAGTTGGAAATTTCTCGATTTTGGATAAAGTCTCTAAATCACTTGAACAAGCTAACCTCGTATTTGTGCCACCAATATCTATAGTTACGAACATGTAAAACTATTCTATCAGGAAAAATGAATGTAGTTTTTCAGTAGTTATATCTAATACTAATTTCCCTAAAGTGTTAGATATTGTAGAACCACGAGAGGTTTACCGCCTAAGAAATCGAGAGTAGCTCCGCCGGCAAGACTGATGTGTGTTACCTTAGTTGCATCGCCAAATTTATTTAGTGAAGTAATTGCATCTCCTCCTGCCACGATTGTTTTATTCGGATTCGAATTTAATGCTTTAATAACCTGAAGTGTTCCATTGGCATAATTTTGTTTTTCGAAGACTCCCATTGGACCTGCCCAGAATACGGTTTTAGATTGTGAAATTATTTCCGAATACATTTTAGCGGTGGTTGGACCAATATCATAAATTCCCTTATCCGCTGGTATATCCATAGCATCGTTATTAAGCACAACTTCGGGATTTGAATCATCGTCTTTCGATTTTCCTACAACAAAATCATGTGGGATGAAAACTTTCCTTATTGGCAAGTTCTCGGAGCTGTTAAAAATAGTAACTTGATCGTCCCTTGATAAGATATCTCTGGCGACAGCATTTAAATCAAGATTTGGATGGTCTTCAATTGAAACTTCTTCAACATGTGACCCGCCGATTTTTCGACCAAGTGCTCGGAGGAAAATATTCGTAGTGCTTCCGCCAAGTAAGACGATATCCGCCATCGTCATTAAGTTTTTAACTGCATCGATTTTATCTGAGAGTTTCGCGCCTCCAATTATTAAAGTAAAAGGATGATCCATCCGTTTTAATATTCCATCTAGTGATTTATATTCCAGCTCGAAATAATAGCCAACAACAGCAGGTAAGTGTCTTAAAATTCCAGTGGTTGAGGCATGAGATCGATGAGCTTGTGGAAAGGCATCAAAAACAATTAAGTCGTAACCGTTTGTTAATTCTGTAGCAAATGCATCATCGTCAATATATTCTTCAGTGTAGAATCTAACATTTTCGAGCATAAGGACATCCCCGTTATTCATAGTCTTAACTGCCTCCTGAACCTTTGGTCCAATACAATCTGTAACTTGTTTTACTGGTTGGTTTAAAAGTTTAGAAAGTTCTTTTGCATGGGGGATTGTTCTTAAGTCTTCTTCGACACCTTCGGGTCTTTTCACCCAAGTTAAGACGACAATCTTGCAACCTTTTTCTATCAAATATTTTAAAGTAGGAATCGTGGCCGCAATTCTAGAATTATCTGTGACGGTTAATTCTCCATCTACTTTATCTACTGCAATATCGTAAGGCGCTCGATATAAAATAGTTTTACCTGTTACGTCTACGTCGTTTAGAGTTTTTAATACCATATTTATTTAAAATAGATGACTGAGTTTAACCATCCTTTCTTTAACGGTTGTTTTCACAAAATTTTCGATTTCGTTCCAGTTTTTGTAATCTCTAACTTCTTGCCAGACGGCTCTTCCAACGGCGTATCCACTTGCTCCATTATTTTTACAAATAGTGACGGCTTCCATGTATTTGTCAAAGGTCATGTTTCCTCGGCTTAATAGAATCCAAGGTTTTTTATCTAATAAATGTGTAATTTGTTGCATATACGGAATTGCTAATTCTAGAGGTTCTGTCTCAACATCTGTTGGATATTCGATTTTAAGTATATCTGCAATCGGTCCAAAAATTTCTAGCGTTTTTACAATTACTTCTGGTTTATTGTAAGGAACGTTAGCTATTTCATATGTAATTGGCTCAAGTAGGAAAGGTAAATTTATTTCTTTACACTCAGCGGATACTTTTTTTACAATTTCCACTTGCTCATTAGCATTTTTAGCATCTGGGTTGAAATATACCAGCATTTTAATTGCATCTGCCCCCATTTTCTTTAAATCATTGGATGTATTCTCTGAAAGTACTGTTAATCTACCGTCTGGATTATCGGTGTAGCCTGATTCTTCCCTGCTTAAAATCAATTGTGTGCCATTTTGATTTGCGGTTGAAATCGCTTTTTGACCGTAAAAAGGGTCTACTAATACCGCAGTAGTTACAGGGCCTAATTCAGCAGTTAATAAATTTTTAAAATCAGAAATTAGTTCTTCTGGGACAAATTTTTTTATTGAATCTCGATGATCAAAAGCTGCGATTTTTATATATCCATTTTGATCAGATACGCTAGACATCATAGACCGAGTATACATTATATTTAAAAGAGTGTGTCACTTGGTTCAGAGTTTGATTCTGGTAATATAATTTGTTCGGGACCTGTTGGTTCGTCAATTTGTAGACTCGAAACACTGTTTATCTTGGCATCTAATTTATCGAAGCGTTTAGATGCGTCGTCGAGTGCGCTTCCGGCGTTTGATAAATGTTTTCCAAGCAGTCTTAGGTGATCGCTAAATTTATTTGAGTCATCTTTAATACCTCGGAGCGCGCGTAATATTTCTTTCGCCTGTGCCTGAACTTTTTGTCCTTCGACTCCAATTAAAAGAGCTCTTATATAAGCACTGATAGTATTTGGAGAAACCGGTAATACTCTTAGTTTTTGAGCAAAGTCATTTAATTCTGGATAATTTACAATTATTTCGTAATAGATTGCTTCACTTGGTACATACATAAAAGCAAAATCGACCGTTCCTTGTTCGGGAAGAATATATTTCGTAGAAATTTCTTTTACACGTTCTTTTACATTTTTAACGAATTCTTTTTGATACTTGGTTCGATCTTCCTCCGTTTCTGCCTGCATCATTCCGCTAAAGTTTTCTAAGGAGAATTTAGAATCCACAGGGAGTAAACCATCTTGGATTTTAATTACTGCGTCAACTTTAACTCCTCCTTTAAATTCGTGTTGAGTTGCATATAAATTAGAAGGAAGAGCTTGTTTAAGAAGTTCGTAAAGACCTTGCTCACCAAGATTTCCTCTTAGCTTAGGTGATTTTAAAAAGTCTTGAAGGCTTTTCATTCCACGTCCGATTTCACTCATTGAACCGAGTTCTTGTGAAACATTCCTCATTATTTCAGACGTTTTATCGAGTCGTTCATTCATTGTTTTTGAATTTACGTCTGCTCTTTGATTTAATACCTCGGTTGTTTTATTTAATTGTTCTCTGACTGAATTTAAATTAGTATCTACTGCTCCAGTAACATCCTTTAGTCTGGAATCAAATGTTCCTTGCATGCTTTCCATCCATTTGGTGATGACTTCGTTATTATCTTTTGAATCTAATCGGTCGTTAAGTTTTTTTAGGTAGAGGACGATTCCTCCTACTGCTAAAAGTGTTACTACTGCGATTATTATTGTGGTTAATAAAATTATATCCATAGTTGTTTATACTACCTTATAACTTACTATAATTGTCTATATTAAACAAAGTTTGAAATAATATTAAAAATGAGACACGGATTTATCTATACATTTGCATTTTTGTCGGCTTTGGCGCTAATGTCGATTTACTACATTGTCAATTTCCTAATGCCTACTTGGTATTTTGCAACAATATTATTTGTCTTAACGGGATTTGCGGTCAGTGCCATTTTTTCTATCATATATTTCCTTATTAAACTTCGGACTTTAAGATTTGAAACTGAACGTTCATTATTTCGAAAAGGATTTAGAAAAGGCTTATTTGTGGGGCTTTTTGTGGTAATATTACTTCTGTTACAATTATTTTTCGACTTGATTTAAATGAATAAGAAATTCTATATAACAACACCAATTTACTACGCAAATGATGTTCCCCATATTGGACATACTGGAACTACGGTTTTTGCCGATGTAGTCGCGAGATATAAGAGATTACAAGGATTTGATGTTTTCTCGTTGACCGGTACAGATGAGCACGGGGAAAAAGTTGCATTATCTGCCGAAAAAGCCGGCAAAGAGCCACAGGCTTTTGTCGATGAATTAGCTGTAAAATGGCAGGAATATTGGAAACAATTAAATATATCCAATGATGTTTTTATGCGTACTACACTTCCCGGTCACGTAAAAATCGCCGAGGAGTTACTTCAAAAATTAAAAGATAAAGGCGATATTTATGAAGATACATATAAAGGAGTTTATTGCGTTGGATGTGAAGAATTTAAGTCTGAGAGAGATTTAGTGGATGGAAAATGCCCCGAGCATCGTCCCGATCAAGTTCAATACCGAGAAGAAAAAAATTACTTCTTTAGAATTTCTAAGTATATTCCAGAAATTAAGAAACGGTTAGGAGACGGCACTCTACCTTTGATTCCAGAAAATAAAAAAAACGAAATGTTGGCTAAACTTTCTGAACCAGTAAAAGATACTTCGATTTCAAGACAGAATGTTAAATGGGGAATCCCGATTCCTTGGGATAAGGAGCAGACAACTTATGTTTGGGTAGAAGCCTTAATGAACTATTACTCCGCCACAGGAATCGACTGGAATGATGGCATAAATCGTGAAGAATTCTGGCCAGCTGACGTTCACTTTTTGGGAAAGGGAAATAACTGGTTTCATTCAGTGATTTGGCCGTCACTTTTATTGGCTCTCGATTTACCTTTACCAAAGAATATTTTTGTACATGGATATTACAACGTTGAAGGTAAGAAAATGGGCAAATCCCTCGGTAATGTTATTTCCCCACAAGATTTAATGGATAAATATGGAATTGATGGAACAAGATATTTATTGTGTGCAAGTATGCCGTATGCAGGAGATTCCGATGTTAGCTTTAAATGGTTTGACCAAAAGTATAATTCTGCTTTGGCTAATGGATATGGAAATTTAGTTAGCAGGCTTTTGAAGCTGTATTCTGGAGTGGAGACTACTAGGCAGTTTACATATAAGGCCTTCGAATCATCCGCCTATGATAAGTTCGAACTTCATAATGTTATTCAGATTATTGAGACTGAAATTGGTGACCTGAATGCTTTTATAAACGAGAAAAGTCCTTGGAAAAAAGAAGGACAGGAGCGTGAAGACATTATTTGTGAAGCCGTTGATCGACTTCTCTTTATTACAACCGAATTGGCACCAATTATGCCAGAGTCAACAACTCGGGTCCAGGAAGCATTCAAAGCTAAATCCCTAGAGCCTTTAATACTCTTTGCTCGGATTTAGGTTATACTTTTTTTAATGACTGCCCAGGTTCAATCAATAAATCAAACAAAAAACTCGACTAAACCAAAAGATGTTCCATCTATGATGGATTTTGATGGCAATGAGATGTCTAACGCTGCAAATGCTGAAGAAACTCAAAAAATTTACTATAAAGAAATCGATATATTAAAACAGAAAGTGGCTTCTTCCGCTGCGCCTGAGGAACTAAAGGTTCAAATGGGAACAATGATTCAGCGTTTAGAAAGAATGGCTAGGACAGGAGTGTACTCCCGCGAATACGATATTATGAACAATTATGTTGATTGGGTAATAAAGTATCCCTGGGATAAATATGCCGACGAAAATCTGGATATTATGAATGTTAAAAAGGTACTCGATAGTAACCACTATGGTTTGGATAGCGTTAAAGAAAGAATTTTACAATACATGGCTGTTCGAAAATTATTACTCGATAAAAAAGATTTCAAGGCGGTTGAGAAATCTCCGGTTATTTGCATGGTTGGACTTCAAGGAATTGGTAAAACAACTATGGCTAAGAGTATTGCGAAAGCTTTAAATAGGCCATTTTATAGAATCTCAATGGGAGCTATTGGTTCTGTTTTAGAGGTAAGAGGTAGAGATAAATCAATTGAAGGAGCGGAACCAGGGCAAATTGTTAAAGCAATTGTTAGAACTGGAGTTAGAAATCCGGTTATATTACTCGATGAGCTTGATAAAGCCAGTGGTCAAAGTGGATTACTTGCAGATGTTATGGCTACCATGCTTGAAATTCTTGATCCAGAGCAGAATACGACATATAGGGATCATTATATTGATTTTCCTATCGATTTATCTCAAATAATGTTTATTGTGTCAGGGAATAAACTTGGTACATTTAGTGCTGCCCTTATGGATAGGTTAGAAATTATAAAAATGCCTTCTTATACTGATGAAGAGAAACAAGTTATTGCCAGAGATTACCTATTGCCACGTGTTAGGGCTTCTACCGGACTATTAGAGGATCAATTGCAGTTTACCCCTGATATATGGCCGATGATTTTAAGGCCACTTGGGTACGATAGCGGAATTAGATCTTTGCAAAGATTAATTGAGAATATGGCACGTGAAGCAGCCCTACAAATCGTTATGGGGGAGAAAACCAAAGTTATTATTTCCCCAGAGAATTTTAAAGCATATCTGCCTAAATACACTGTCGCGTAGGTTTACTTATATGCACCTACTATTCCTCCATCGAGGTGGCCCATAGCACCAAAACTAGTATTGTTAGCATTTGATGTCCAACTTAATTCCCTAGAATAAATGGGTGGGTCTCGTGTAAAATCTACTTTTTGTAATAATTCCTGTGTCATTGTAAAAAACGTTAGAGTGTTAAGCCTAAATCCGTCATATAGAGAACGTCTGTTTATTAAAACGCAGCTACCCTCAGTTTTAAATATCCAAAAGCGTTCACCTTGTAAGGGTTCACCTTGCAAGATTAAGGACGCATTCGAATAACTCCAAAAAACTTTAGATGGGTCTTCTGTTATAAATGAGCGGATTGTACTAGTGGCAGTTTCATAAGGATCGGGAAGTTCCACAAATTCAGCTTGGATGCTTGGTTCTTTCCATGTAAATGTTTCTAATAATGATATTCCTCCTGGTAGGACATAGTAATCGGGCGTATTACGAAAGCCTCGCCTAAACTCTTCAACCGCTTCCAGATCCTCTGGACTCTTAAAGCCATATAGACCACAAATAATAGAGTTTGAAAGAGATACGGCTTGTTGGTATGAATTTAAGTCGTTAGTTAATTGTTCGGACATTTTTATTGGACTATTTTACTAGATATGGATTCGGTTTTAAAACTTGCGGATTCGAAACCGGGTGAAGTCGTCTTTTTCGTAAGCTCCAAAGTTATCGAAGGTTCGCCAAGTTCTGGGTTGCGATTGATAATGAGGATATAAGTTACACAATCAGCAATTTCAATTCTTCTCACAATGATGTTTTCATATTGGTTATTCGGATTTATCTTTCTTGCCAAAATGATTTCACCATTTATAAAATAGTAAGTATCACCATGTTCTATTCCGATTTCGTTACAAACGATTAGGTTGGATTGTTTAGGTGACTTGTCATTTGCAGAAATTACCTCTGTCCAGTCAATAAAGTATCTTAGATTTAGTTGTAGTTCTTCTATTTGCGTAGTTGGCTCCTCGCCTGGGATAGCTGGAAACATATTTTTTGCAGAGAGTTCTTCGTTTATGCTTTCAGCTACTTCTGGGGGAGTATTTTGTAAGGCATCTGCTAGGTCAACTAAAATGACCCTTGAAATATTCTCTAAACGTTTTAATTGCTCGAGAGAATCTATTGCTTCGTCATGAGTTGAGGATTCTTCTGCCACCTGTATCATTTGCAAAATATTATATACCTTATGTCAAATTTCATAATTGCTTAATAAACTTTTTAACATTTTGTTTTACAATGAATAAGCAAATGCTAAATCTTAATACATTAAACGAGGAACAAAAGAAAGTTGTCACGCAGACCGATGGGCCAATTTTAGTCTTAGCAGGCCCAGGTAGTGGTAAAACACGAGCTCTTACGTACAAAATCGCCTATCTATTATTAGAGAAAAATGTGAACGTTGATGAAATTTTGGCCGTGACTTTTACTAATAAAGCGGCGAAAGAGATTAAGGAGAGAGTTTTACGATTAATAGAAGAAAGTAGAGATGAGAGTCCCTCGACGGAGTGGGGGTCTGGGAATAGAAAAACACCTAATTGGATTGGGACTTTTCACTCAGTATGTGTTCGGTTATTACGTATGGAAGCTGGCAATCTAGAAGTGGATCGCAATTTTGTTATTTATGACACAGAGGACTCTCTAAAACTTATAAAAGAGGCTTATACAGAGCTTAATTATTCTCCTAAGGATTTAAATCAGAATGCGGTACTTAGCACGATTTCAAAAGCCAAGAGCGAGATGGTTTCTCCTAAAGTATTTGCTGCCCAATCTAGCGGAAATTTCTTTTTTGAAAAAGTTTCAAAGATATATCCGTTATATGTTAAAAAATTACAAGATAATAATGCGTTTGATTTTGACGATTTGCTTGCCCAGACCGTGGAATTATTTAAGACTCATCCCGAAGTATTAGAAAAGTACTCGTCTATGTTTAAATACGTTTTGATTGATGAGTATCAAGATACCAACCGAGTACAATATACATTAGCAAAGCTTTTATCCTCAAAACACAATAATATTACGGTGGTCGGAGATATTTCCCAATCCATTTACTCTTGGAGAGGCGCTGATTATCGCAATATGGTTCAGTTTCAAAATGACTATCCTAGTGTAAATGTCCTCAGTTTGGCAAAAAATTATCGATCTACAAATAAAATCGTTCAAAGCGCTAGAAACTTAATCGAAAATAATGCAACTCATATCAAGATAGATTTATACACCGACAATGGCGAGGGCGATGACATCGTATTGTATGAAGCTGAGAATGAGCGTGATGAAGCGCGGTATATAGTCGATACGATAATGCTTAACCTTGATAGTGAAGCTGATTTCGAAACGATGCCAACGACTGCAAAAAAATACTCGAATTTTGCAGTGTTATATAGAACCAATGCTCAGTCCAGAGCCATTGAAGAGGCTTTTATAACAGCTGGTATGCCTTATAAAATAGTTGGTGGCGTAAGATTTTACGATCGAAGAGAAGTACGTGACTTATTAGCATACTTAAGAGTTTTTGCTAATAAAAAAGATACCGTTTCGTGGGCAAGATGTGTAAATACTCCACCACGTAAAATAGGGAAGGTCGCCCTTCAGAAGATTGCAGATAGTCATTATGATCTAGATTTGATCGAGGATTTAACAAAGATCGAGTGGAAAAAATATATAGAGAATGCACAGGCGATGTCTCCCGTTGAACTTGTTGATGCGATACTTAAGGATTTTGGATATTTGGAATATCTAAATGATGGATCCGAAGATAGCTTGTCTAGAATTGAAAATATAAAGGAACTTAGAACGGTAGCAAGACAATACGATTCACTCGAGAATTTTTTAGAAACAATTGCACTAGTGGAATCATCCAGTAAGCCAGACTTAGGAAATGAAGACGCTGTTGTTTTAATGACTTTGCATTCTGCAAAAGGACTGGAATTTGAACACGTATTCTTAGTTGGGTTAGAAGAAGGCATATTTCCCCATTCAAGAGCGATGGCTGATCCAAAGGAATTAGAGGAGGAACGTAGATTATGTTACGTTGGAATTACTAGGGCAAAAAAATATTTGCATATGACATACACAAGAAGGCGCACTTTTTTCGGACAAACCAATTCAACAATAGTATCAAGATTTATCGGTGAAATCCCCGAAAATTACATACAATTTAAATACGCATAAGCTTAGTTAGACAACAGGAGAAAACCGTATAGGAATGCTATACTTCAATTAAATATGGCCAAAAGAGGCAGAAAACCCAAACATAAAATCGATTGGGGCAACTTTTCAGGCACATCTAGGTCTGCTCTTGCCCTTTCACTCCTGCTCGTAGGTGTAGTTTCATTTTTGTCATTTTTTGCAGGATTTGCCAGTGATTCGCCTGTTTTAAATTCGAAACTTAGGATAATTCTGGTTGATTCATTTGGACTCCTTACGATTTTTATTCCACTGTTACTTATATATTCAGCATTTATAGTCGTTGGCACCGTGACCTGGAAATATGTGAAACCTAAGTATTTTATTGCAGGAGTTGTATCTTTTGTATGTTTATTAGGGATAACCGGTGTTATGTCAGGAACGGTGGGGGAAGCACTCCAAACTGGAACTGCTAGATTAATTTCACTCCCTGGAGCGGTGATTTTCTATTTCCTTTTACTATTATTTGTTGTCGTTGTGGTTTCGAATAAAGGATTGGATCATTGGTTAACAGTTGTTTTGGAATTTATAAAGAAATTTACGGATAAGTTCGTTAATATTAAGCAGTTTGATGAGGATGAGGATGAGAAGCCAAGAGAGGTAACTTCGCCACAGTTAGGACTGAATATGCCTGGAGATGGGCATTTTCAATCTCCGTATAACCAATATGCCGGCGGCGCTTCGGTGCAAAGCGAATTTGTCTCACCTGGAGTTGCAGATTTGCCACTTATTCATAGTGAAAAAAAGAAGTTATTAGAAGTTATAGCGCCGCCGGCTTCACCAGTAGGTGAAGATGGCGACTTGGTTGGAGTAGAAATGGGAGGCTCATTGACTGGTGGTTCCACCGTATTGAAACCAGGAGGTTTGCCAATTTCTAACCGTGTTTGGGAATATCCTCCTTTGGACTTACTATCAAATACACCAAACTTATCCGCTAACGCAGGAGATGTAAATGAGAGGTCTCGAATGATAGAGCACACTCTTGATTCATTCGGTATTAAAGCTAAAATCGCAAGATACATTGTTGGCCCTTCGGTTACACAATATGCAATTAGTGTTCCTACTGGGGCGAGGGCGAACCGAATTTCTGCATTGAGTACGGATATAGCACTAAGACTAAAATCACCAAGTGGAAGCGTTCGTATTGAAGCACCAATTCCTGGTAGCGACTTAATTGGTATTGAAGTACCTAATTATTCCCCAGCCTCAGTTTCACTAAGGAGTGTCCTTGATACTCCAACTATGAGAAATAACAAGTCAAAATTGGCAATTCCAATTGGAATAGATGTGTCAGGCACAATAATTGTTGAGGATATTTCAAAGATGCCACACTGTTTAGTAGCTGGAGCTACGAATTCAGGAAAATCCGTTATGTTAAACGCTATTATTTCCAGCCTTTTATTTAGATGCTCACCACAAGAATGTCGTTTTATAATGATAGATCCTAAAATGGTTGAGTTAACTCAATATGATGGTATCCCTCATTTATTAGCTCCTGTCGTGACTGATTACGAGCATAAAGCTGTCTCGGCTTTGGCGTGGGCCGTGTCTGAAATGGAAAGACGTCTCGAGGCATTTAAAAATTCTGGTTCTCGTAACTTGGCCGACTATAACGCCAAAGCCGGATTTCAATCCGAGCCTTACATTGTTATTGTTGTTGATGAGTTTGCTGAACTTATGATGGTTGCTTCAAGTGACGTTGAAAGATATATCACTAGGATTACACAAAAAGCTAGAGCTGCAGGTATTCACTTAATCCTTGCGACGCAACGACCATCGGTTAATGTAATTACGGGTACTATTAAAGCAAATATTCCTACACGTATGGCATTTAGAGTTGCTTCAAATACCGATTCAAGAGTTATTCTGGACCAGTCAGGGGCAGAAACTTTGATAGGTAGAGGAGATATGTTGTATATTCCGCCAATCTCCGATTCACCAAAACGAGTTCAAGGTGTCTATGTTATGGATCAAGAAATCAATGCAATTGTGGAGTTCCTAAAGTCAAAAGGTGGACCACCTGAATATATTCCAGAGATATTAGAGCAAAAAGTTGGAACACTTCCATCAGACAAAAAGTACGGCGGAGGAAATGACGAACTGGATTCTAAAATGATTGAGGCAATTAATATTGTATTTGCAGATGGAAAGGCTTCGGCGTCACATTTACAACGTCGTTTAAAGATTGGTTATTCAAGAGCCGCTTCGTTAGTTGATGCAATGCAAGAAGCAGGAATAGTAAGTAGACAAAATGGAAGCAAACCAAGAGAGGTATTATTGAGTAGTCCAGACGATGCGATTAACCGATTACAAAGCAATGCATCAGGCGATAATGATTTCTCGACTAGTGATTTTTAGTTTTTTGTGTAAAATAGACCGTACCTATGGAAGTTGATTTAGAGACAGTCTTAGCAGTAGTAATAGCATTGATTGCAGTTAACCTTATTTTTATAGGGTTTTACATTGTAAAAGTATTACGGGAAATAAGTAAAACTTTCGAAAAAGCACGAAGCATGATTGAAGATGTAGATCAGAGTGTGAAAGATGGAATTGGAAAAATGGCGGCTATTGAAAGACCATTACAAGCGATAGCTACAACTTCGGTTGCTTTAGCTGGTGTTATGAAGGGTGGAAGTGCCATTAGAAAAGCTACTGAATCGATTCTCTCTGCTTCACAACCTGACAAAGATAATTCTGATGATGAAATGTCTGATATAACTCATGTCAGAAGGCCTCGCTGGTTCCGTAAATCCAATTCATAATCTCCTGCGTTAAATTCGAGGTAAATATGCGGTAATTATGCTACTATTTTTGTATGTATAAGCCCGAATACACCATTAGTAATAATTTACTCAATTCTATAGTTTCAATTGAATCTTCAAGATCAATCATACAAAGGGCAGCCCTTTTGCCACTATATGAACGTCAATTTAGAGGGGACGCAGTAGCTAGAAGAGTGCATTTTTCCACTGCTATTGAAGGTAATTATCTTAATTTAGATCAAATAAAGGATATTATGCTTCAGGGAAATACGGGACAGGACAATTCCCCTCAAAATAGTCAAAGTATGCAGTATCCTGCTAAAAGAAAAGATGTGGACGAGGTGATTAATTACCGAAATTTAGTAAATTACATTGAATCCATGGACAAAAATCACAAAACGGGTACAAAAAAGTTTTCCCTGGATTTAGAGATAATTACTCGTATGCACGAGATACTGTTAAAGAATATTGAAGATGAAAAAGTGGGGCATATTCGTACCCAGAATGCTTTGACAATAAACTATGCTACTGGACAGAAGCTTTATTTATACGAACCAGCGGAAAATGTCAAAACTAAACTCAAGGAGTTACTTAGCTGGTATCAAACAAATGGAAAAGACGTACACCCAATTATAAAAGCAGGCTTATTACATTTGGAATTTGTAAGAATACATCCTTTTCATGAAGGAAATGGAAGGCTTGCCAGGGGATTAACTACACTTAGCTTAGCGATTGATGATTATGATATTAATCATTTCTTTTGTCTGGATGAATATTACAGTGCAAATGCTGAGGAATATTATAATTCGCTTCAAAAAGGGTTTAAGAATCCAATTGATTGGCTCGAATACTTTGCGATTGGAATGTCGATTGAATTTAACCGAATAAAAGATCGTGTAGTTAAAATTTCAAAGGATGCGAAGGTGAAAGATAGGGTAGGCCAACAGTTTATCTCAGAGCGACAGGAAAAAATAATTGAATGGATAAATAATTATGGGTTTTTTAAGAACAATGATTTTGAGGTTATATTTAATGATATATCTGAAGATACGGTACTAAGGGAACTGAAAGGATTGGTTGAAATGGGTGTAATCACTAAAAAAGGGAAAACCAAATTAGCGAGATATGAGTTTATATAAGCTTTAGAAACTGAGTTTCGCTAATAATTTCTACGCCTAATTTTCCGGCCTTTTCTGCCTTAGAGCCTGCATCTTCGCCTGCAATTAAATAGGAGAGATCTTTTGTTATTGAAGTTTTGTAAGTTCCACCATTATCGTTAATCATTTTTATTAATTCATCTCTTGAATACTTTTCTTTCTTTCCTGTAATGGCAAAGGATTTGCCATTAAGTTTAGTGGATTTGCTAACTTCTTCAAACTGTAGACCAAGTTTTAGTAATTCCTCTACGAGTGGCCAACGTTTTCTCAAATCTTCAATAAAATATTTTGCTTTGACCGGACCAATACCCTTGACTGTAGCTATATCCTCAGCAGTTAGCTTATGCAAATTTTCAAATCCAAAATGATTTATTATCCACATACTTGTTGCTGGTCCAATTTCCCTTATACCAAGAGCTTGTAATAATTGGGTAGGGGTAATAGTTCCATTTAATGTATTGCGAATATTTGACACGATTTTTTTAGCGCTTTTCTCACCAAGTCTATCTAACTTCGCAATTTCGGAATCCTTTAGCTCATAAAAATCTATAATCGAGTCGATTTTAAATGCGTTAATTAGTGTTTCGATGGTTTTGATTCCAAGTTCTTCGGCATTTAGGACTTTAAAAAAGTATTCGTAGGATTGTGCTTTACGTGCGGCACAATCTGGATTGGGGCACTCTAGGTATTTATTGTTTCGAATTAGCTTTGAGGCACAAACAGGGCAATTAGTAGGTATTTTATACGTGCGTTTATTTTGCGGTAAATCTGCGGGAAATACCTGCGTAATGAACGGAATAACCTCTCCGGACCTGCATATTTCGACCTTATCACCAATATCTATGCCTGTTTTCTCAATAAATTCGATATTATGAAGGGTAACATTAGTTACAGTTGCCCCGCTTAATACAATGGGTTTTACCTGTGCAACGCTTGTAATACGTCCGGTGCGGCCGACTTGATCTGTTATTCCAACAACTACCGTTTCTTTGCGCTCGGCGGGGGATTTGTATGCGATTTGCCATTTTTCGTGGTGTTGTGTTGCAAATAGGCTATTTTTAATATTTTCAGACGTTGCCTTTATTACAATTCCGTCAAGGGCATAATCGATTTGAAACATTTGTTCTAGGATTTCTTCCCAGGTTGTTTCGTTTAATAAATCCTTTTGCTTTACTTGAATTACGGTAGATTGGTCATACAGTACAAAGTGAATCATTCCATCTCTAATTGCTTTTATTCCTTCTGGTTTTACTTGTTTTGATTTAATAATTCCAACTACTGCATTTCTTGGGTTTTTATATGTTCCTTCTAAATTTTCTCGGAAATAGGATAGGGGAATAACTATTTCTCCATGTGCAGAGACATTTGGATCAGAAGGAAGATTGCCAATTACAGTTAGATATTTTAGACGTTCGCTAATATTTTCCCCATAAAATCCATCGCCGCGGGTTGATAAAGTGTTATTTTGATAACGAGCTGCCATGCCGTCGTATTTTGGTTCAACTATATAATTTTCATCATTAATATCTGTAACCCATTTTTTAATATCTTCGTATGTGTATTTTTTCTCCAAAGACAACATTGGTGTTGTGTGTTTAATGTCTCCAATCTCTCCGACGAGTTCATATAATACAGCTGAATCTGGCTTAAGTTTTCGAAGTTGTTCGGTCAAAATATCAAATTCCTCATCTGATATTTCTGGATTATTATCTACGAAATACTTAATATTGTGATACTTTACTAACTTCTCTAATTTTTCGATTTCAGTTGGATTAGTAGGGGTCCCAGTAGTAGGTGTCCCAGTAGTAGGTGTTTTCATTGTTTCGAGCTTTCTATCCGTTTCCAGGCGCCTACGGAATACCGATTTAATAAATGGTTAAGATAAATTGTAAGCCATAAATAGGCCCTAAGTGGGTACACCAGAATTGAAAACATTAATTCTCTGATATTTTTTGCAAACCTTATAGGAAATAACGCCATTGATAAGTCCTCTCTTATATTTCTTGTGTGGTTTTCGGTCGAGCTTGTTTTCTGTTTATATTTTAGTAGTTGGATATTTCCCCCCAAGGATCTTTTCTTTTGACTCATCCAGTCTGTAAGGGTTTTAGGGAATTTAGTATAAACCAAGGCATTTCCTGCGTAGCCTATCTTTTTGCCCATTTCTACTAATCTCATTGAAACATAAGCATCATCGGATCTTATTTCCTCTGGCATAGGAAATATTCCTGGAATGTTTTTAATAATGTACAAGTATCCGCTTAGGGGAGTATAAATTGTTTCTTTCATTCGACGTTGGTGAGCGGCTTCACAATATAAATGAGAGGAGTATCCCCAAAATGTTAGACGGCTGTCTGCTGAAACAGGGTGGCCTCCTACGGCGCTTTTATTTCCTAAACTTAATTCATTCACCAATTCTGATATAGATTGCTCAGAAATCTGTACATCGCCATCAGTGAAGATAAAGTAGTCGGCCTCAACGTTGTCTACGGCTAGATTTAAGGCGGCGGGTTTACCGACCCCATTATCCTTAATCGTCTTGAAATGTGCATAAACCTCGGATTGGGCAGCACGTTCTCCCTCTGATAGGGTATCAAGATCTGGAGCAACCAATATAACTTGGTAAAAATTATTATATTTTTGTTCGTTGTTTACCGCTTTAATGACTGCTTTAACAGCATTACCGACTGTGGCTTTTTCATTAAAAGAGGTTATTATTACGGCGATTTTCATTGGGTTAATTTTATCATTCTTACATCAACTAGTCAGTTATATATGTTAAGATTCAATTATGTTGAATAGCCCATTAACGGGAATGGTTATGTACTCGGTAGCAACGATTCTCATGTTGGGAGTTTTAATATTAGCAGTTATAATCGGTTACAATATTAAAGATCGATTAGAGCAAGTTATGATACAAAGACAAGTCGATCTTTCTTATGGATTTAATTCGTAAATCTGCCTCAGATAATGAAATTAAAAATTAGTAATCAACCTATAAAAGGATTTCGTGATTTTACTCCAAATGATTGGTTAAAAGAGAAGTATATTTTTAATAAATGGTCTTCTGTTTGTAAATCTTATGGATATGAAGAATACAACGGTCCTTTAATTGAATCAGTTGAAATTTATAACAAATCAGGGGATGATATCGGTCTAGCTGGAAAGGAGCTGTACACGTTTACTGATAGAGGTGACCGAAAGTTAGCAATTCGTCCAGAAATGACACCAACGGTTGGAAGAATGATTTCTTCATATGCTAAAACTGCCGCTAAGCCAATCAGATGGTATAGCATTGCTCAGTTTTTTAGGGCAGAGAATCCACAAAGAGGACGCGGACGTGAATTTTATCAATTAAATGCAGATATCTTTGGCGATAAATCAATTAATTCCGATATTGAAGTGTTAGCGTTGGTAGTTGATTTGATGCTGTCGCTTGGTGCCACCGAAAAAATGTTCAAAATAAAATATAACGATAGGGTTTTTATGAATAAATCGTTATTAAGTTTTATTCCAGAAGATAAAATCACACCAGTTCTTAGAATAATCGATGGATATAAGAAAAAACCAGAGGCCTGGTTGAAGCAGTCATTGATTGATATTGGTCTTGACTCCGACTCAATCGATAAAGTTAATGATTATTTAGCTTTAGATTTTGATGGTATGAAGTCATTGGGAGATAATGGCATTGAATATTTGGTCAAGTTACAAGAAATGCTTGAAGATCTAGGCATATCTCAATACTTTGAATACGATTCTGGATTAGCTCGAGGTTTTGATTATTATACTGGGCTGGTATTTGAGGTTTATGATATGAATCCAGAAAATAACAGGTCAATGTTTGGAGGAGGTAGGTACGATAATCTTACAGAAATGTTTGGAGGTGAGCAGATTCCTGCTGTTGGATTTGCCCCTGGAGACATCACTACGCTTTTATTTTTAGAGTCTTGGGACTTATTTCCAAATAAATTGGATGAAGAAGTTTTGAAATATTACATACCGTTTCTTTACGAAGAAAGCTTGCCTGTGGCCTATAAATTAGCTAGAAAACTAAGATTGGATGGCAGTATTGTTGTTGTTGGCACAAATGAAGAGTCTATAAATAAAGCTTTATCATATGCTTCCAAAAATGATTACTCTCATGTTATTTTGATAGGGCAGGATGAGTTTAAATCTGGAAAATACAAAGTTAAAAATCTTGTTACACAAACTGAAGAGTCTTTTAATTATTAATTTATTAATTGGAGGTGAAATATCAATATGGAAGAACAAAATCAACCAACAAAAACAAGTTCAGTGAGTGACGATAGACTATTAGCAGCTGTCAGTTATTTATGGATATTATCAGTTGTTATCTATTTACTTAAGAAAGATAACGAATATATATCGTTTCATGCTAAGCAGGGAATGGTATTAATGGTTATCGGATTAGTATTGATGATAGTTCCAATCATTGGCTGGGCATTAAATTTAGTAGTTTTCATAGCCGTGGTAGTCGGGGCTGTTAAAGCATATATGGGTGAAAAATTTAGATTACCTTTAATTGCAGACTTAGCTGATAAAATTAATTTCTAATGGAATCATTAAAGGATATCCTATCGAAAATACAAGAGAAGGATGTTGGTAAATATGTTAAACACGAATGGCAGCTTTATGCATACAGACTAGCAAGAAATCTCGACGATTTAGATAGGGTTTCTTTGTATATGCGACTGGCTAAGAATGAAAAGCGCGAATTATTACAAAACGCCTGGGATTTTGTTAAGGAGTCAAACCCTAGATCAAAATCCCGGCTTTTTTTATGGAAACTGACCAGATTAAAGGCTGAAAAAGCAGAAAAAGATAAAGAAAAAGAAGAAGTGAAAAAAGAGATCAAGTCTTAAGCTTCGTTTTGTGGACGTACATTAGAAAAGATGCGTATAATGTTTTAAATGAGTAGCTTTATTGATAGATATAAAACACCTTTTATTATTTCCATAGTAATGTCGTTAGCTGTAATGCTTCTTGCCGATGTTTCCACCGCCTTTGGAGGAATATTAGCTATTTTAGGTGGAATCACTGGTATTTTTATGATGGATTTGGAGTTCCTGTTATATGCCCATTTGATTGAGCCTAATGCTCCGGAGTCAGTTGAGATTAAATCCACCCTCAAGTCAAAAAGTTTCCTATCATATGTCCGTTATTTGAATACAAATGAATATTCTTTCAAAGAATTGCCACTAAGAAGTGTCCTTTTTCAAGTACTGTTGATTATTTTCGGGTATTACATCGTAATGACTAGCGGAATGCCATTTGGTTTAGCCTTAATATTATCGTTAATCGCCAACATTTTTTATATGCAAATCATAGAAATTATGAAACTTGGAGATTTGGATCGCTGGTTTTGGGTTTATAACGGGGATGTTAGTAAACAAGGCTCGATTACATACCTCGTAGGGCTTGGCTTGGCTTTTTTAGGTATATTCTTTTTTATATAAATATCCATGCAAAATTTATTGAATATAGGGCATATAACCCTAGATACGTTTTTGACCATCGATTCAGCAAATGTTCTTTGTGACTTGAATGATAAGGAATGTAAAATTGCTTTTGAATATGGCGCCAAAATACCTGTACATGAGATCCATTATGGAATAGGTGGCGGTGCTTCAAATGTGGTTGTAGGGACTAAATTATTAGGTATAAACAGCTCTATATGGTCCATAATAGGTAAGGATCGTAATGCGGATAGCATTTTAGATTTATTCACAAAACATAAAATTAAGACTGATTTAATTGAAAGGGATGATCTTCCAACGGATTTAGCCACGATATTGACCTTTGGACCAGAGAGAACAATCTTTACGTACAATTCTGATAGAAAATTCAAAGTTCAGAGTAATTTATTCTCAAAATTTAATAATGTTTTCTTATCTTCAGTCGGGAAGGATGTTGAAAATATGTATGATGAAATCGAGAGAGCAAAGGATAAGTATGGGTTTAAGCTATTTTTTAATCCGGGCTCCAAAGAAATAAGATATTCACATTCCTCAATTGTTAAGATATTAGACTCTGTGGATTATTTAATTGCAAACGTTGAAGAAGGATGTGCTTTATTAAATCCTGGCCTCACTCGGTCTCAAATCGAAATAGAGGACCTTATATCGATGTTAAATCAAAAGGGAATCAAACATATTGCTCTAACTGACGGAGTAAACGGTGTCTATTACAGCGATGGTTATAGAGTTAAACATGTAAAAGCCCAAAAGGTCGAGGTTGTAGAGAAAACTGGTGCGGGAGATGCTTTTGCATCCGGATATATTTCAGCAATATTAAATGGATTAAGTATTGAGGACTCAATTAAATGGGGAGTTACAAATGGAGCGAGTGTGGTACAAAAAGTCGGATCTCAATCAGGCTTGTTATCTCTAAAAGAAATGCAGAAAAGATTATCTTCTTAAATTCAATTAATTCTCTTCAGATCTAAAAATTAAGCTTTTACCAAACATTGAAATGATTATTATTGGAAGTGTAGAACCAATAATTAAGGCCATCTTTAAGGTAAACTCCTCCGATAGATCAATATCAAGGAGCATAAGCAAAGTGAGTGGAATGAATTTTCCTATATTTGACGACAATTCAATCAAAAATTTATATTCAGGAATTAAGTTATCTTTTTCTTGATCCAAATCAATAATATTTTCTATTGTGGTGTTGTATCCAATTGATCCAGAGACCTCTAAAGTGACCATTGTGACCATATAGGCGAGAAGGACATATATATTATATTCGAATATGGTAAAGATGCTTATTCCAGCAAACAATACGGTGCTAATTGCATATATCGATTTATAGGAATTTTGGCCTGTCAACTCGTAGGCGATTATGCTGACACAAAGTGAAAATCCTAGCAGTAAGATATTTACGATTCCCCAGTCCATAAAGTTACCAACAAAATATAGTAAAGCCACGGGGAGGATCACTGTGTTTATGCCATCATACATTCCTTCGAAAAGCTCACTTTTAGCTATTAAACTTTTTTCTGGATTTGTACCTGGGAAGGTTAATAATTTCTTAATCTCCGTTTTTCGACGAAGGTAGTTATTATGTAGGAAAAGGACGGTAAATGAGCCTAGTAGTGATGAAATTAAGATAATGTCAAACAAGGTTTCATATCCACGGTTAAAATATACTAGAAATGCAGAACCACCAATTGTTACGAGTTTGATTAGTTCTATCCAAAAAATTCTTGCGCTTTGTATTTGAAGAATGTTTTCGCGATCCTCGTATGATCTCTCGTAGGTGTATTCGGCTATAACTTTTAAGCCAGCTGCAAGTCCGCCAGATATTCCGATTAAGAGAATAAATCCATTTGTGAGGTTACTATTTAGCGTTATAAATAATACTAATTGGATTGTCTGTATAAGAAAACCTGTTAGAAGGGCAATTTTTGGTGATATTCCATTAGTTATATAAACAGATACAAAAGCTCCTAGAATTGCTGATAAAGAATATACAATTGCAAAAAAGAGTAGGGGAAGCAGTATCTCGGTTTGTTCCCATATAAAAAGTAAGATAAAAGTGAAGGAGATAAATTCAATATAAAAAGAGAATTTTCTAAAGATTTTCCAAATGGTTTTCACAAGATAACTATACATTAAGAATAAATTTACAGGAATCGGGTCAGAATTATTACAGCCGTGTATTACGACATTGCGCAAAGAACCTAATCCATAGCTCGTAAAAGGACAAAATTGACTGAATTAAAAAATAAAAACCAGTCCGAAAACTTTTTTATAAATTAAATAGGGAAAAGTAGTAAGTATTTTTTCTAAAAAGTCCTCCCCCAGGAAAAATTAAAAAATTATGAAATAATTCTGAACTGTACAAAACACCTTGTTAGATATACATTTTAGGTATGTTAACAAGCGACAAACCCGCCCAGGCATACTATGGGCTATCCTCGACTGTTAAGTTGTTCGTGATATTAGGTTTCGTAGGTTTATTGGTTTCTCTATATTTACTATCCTCAAAAATATTCAATTTAGACCCGGTTTGTGGGATTACCTCCTGTGGCATTGTAAATAGTAGTGAGTATTCATATTTGCTTAACATCCCTATTTCGGCCTGGGGAGTGTTGTTTTATCTAGCAGTGATTGCAGGCGGTATCGAAATTGGCTTAATCCAAACAAAAAGAAATTCAATATTATTTCGATTAAAGCATTTGTTACATTTAGATATTCCGGAGGAACAATATTATTTAGTAATGAAAAAGCTTGTTTTTGCTTTAACCGTAACTGGAGTTATATTTTCTTCTTATCTTACTTATATTGAAGCGTTTGTTATTCAAGCGTGGTGCCAGTGGTGCTTAGTCTCAGCATGGATAACTATTTGTTTGTTAGTTCTCTCCTTAAGCTTTTGGAAGAAGGAACTGGAATAATCGCTGAATTAGTTTAATTAATTTGGTTAACGGTATGAAAATTACTTTGCGTCAGCTATTTTTATTGATTCCACCTATACTAATACCGATAATAATTTTGATTCGGGTTACCTCCCATATTCCATATCTTTGGCTAATGACAAGGGATATCCCAACTTACCCAGGTTCATCCTTATATAAAACCGAATATTTCGGGGTTGGGTCATTTAGTAATCCCGGTCCTCATCCAGTTTTATCTTATTGTTACAAGCTATCTGATGAAAATGAGAGGAAACGTTTAGTCGAAATTTGTAGGGAGGAAGTTAATGAGGGTTTGCGCAAGGAGATAGAATTTCTCAATAGCCTTGTCCAGCATCCGCTTGCAATACCTTATACATTTGAAACTGCCAAAGGTGTAAGAATCGACGATTATAAGAAAATGTTAGCAGAAGATAATTTTCGAGATTGTCCCTCCGAGAAATTTCATAAAAAAGCTAGCGCCTTTTATAAGGATTGGCTTGTAAGCAAGGGATTTAACCAAATCCCCGAGCATGATGTAGATTATACAAACGAAAAAGCAGAGGCACGAATAATTGGATATGCTGCTAGTGAAAGCTATTGTATACATTTTAAGGCAAACAAGTTCACAGTTTTAGAGTAGACAAGAGCATTGGTTATTAATTCGTGTTTGTAAGGGCGATAGTATGATCATTATTCCACAATAATCTTATTCCATATGCATCTGGTCGGGGTGAGAGGACTCGAACCTCTGACCTCAGCTATCCGAAAGCTGCGCGCTAGCCAACTGCGCTACACCCCGTGTGTTACTAATTATAAACCCTTTACACTTTGTATAGGATAAAAAAGTTTCTAGAAATAGATTTTTCATCTGTTATACTTTCGATATGAATTCGGAGAAACTAATAATATCGGCCATCGTTTTGATTACTTTAGGTATTTTTGGTTTCATTGCATATACATCTTTTAAAACACCAGTTCTATCAGAATTGACACCAGAACAGATTATCGGAGTAGAGCCTCATACCCTAGGTTCTAACGTCAACGAAGCAAAACTTGTATTAGTAGAATTTAGTGATTTTGAGTGTCCATATTGCGCACAAGTAGCACCGGTATTAGAGAATTTAGTTGCCTCAACATCAGAAGTGGCCTTAGTGTATAGGCATTTTCCAATTCCAGGTCATAGATACTCACAAATGGCCGCGAGAGCAAGCGAAGCCGCTGCAAACCAAGGTAAATTCTGGGAAATGTCCGCAGAATTATTTAAAATTTCACCCGATTTAACCGAAGAGAATATTAAAATACTAGCTAAGGATTTAGGCCTTAATGAGGAACAATTTGCCAATGATCTTTCGAGTCAAGAAACGATAGATAAAGTAACAGAAGACTTAAACAGGTCTAGGACGTTAAATCTAAACGGTACCCCTTCATTCTACGTTGTACAAGACGGAGAATTCGAAAAGCTTGATATAACTAGCATAAATTCGGTTGAAGATGAGGTTCGTAGAAGACTTGGTCAACCAGAATCCCAGCCTCAATCAGAAACAGTGCCAGAAGCAGTGTTAGAATCCCAGGTCCAACCAGTATCTGAACCAGTGACAGAACCTGAACCAGTAACGGAGTAAACTTCGTCAACCCTAAACTCTAAACGCGCTTGGGCAAATATCATTTAAAGGGCAGTTTGCGCAGTCTGGTTTTTTGGCTTTGCATATATACCTACCGAGTAAAACAGTCGACGCAGAGAAAAAAATCCATTCGTCTTTATCTATTATATTCATCAGTTCGACCTCGATTTTTTCGGCATCTTTTTTATCTGAATATTTAGTTAGTCCTAGCCTCCATGCAACTCTAGATACATGTGTGTCCACTACAATTCCTTCAGTAATTCCATATATAACATGCAGTATTACGTTCGCACTCTTTCGACCTAAACCAGGGACCTTCACTAATTCCTCCATCGATCTTGGCATTTCCCCATTATGATGTCGGATAAGATACTGGCATGCTTTAATAAGTCGGGCAACTTTGCTGTTATAAAAATTAATAGTAGAAACATATTTAGATAAGATTTCAGGGTCTTCATTAGCAAAATCTTGTGCAGTTTTATAATGTTTGAAGAATCCTATGGTTGCCTTATTGACACCTTTATCAGTAGCTTGTGCACTTAGGATGACAGACACCATAAATTGAATGGGTGTTTCCCAGTTTTCAAGTTCAGTTTTGGGATCTTTGTAATAGGAGTGAAGTCTTGAAGTTATTTCTATCGAATTCATATGCGTAAAGATTATCATTTCAACGCGTTGTTTAGCTATGCTATTCTTAATATATGAGTACCCTACTGCCCAATAAGGTTTGTTTTTTCGAGGTCAAAGACTGGGAAAAAACACTAATAAACGACAACTTCAAAAAAGATGTGATGTTGTGCTCGGAAACATTAACCTTAGATAACTATACGGAATTTAAAGAAGCGACGGTTATTTCTGTTTTTATAAGTTCAGTATTAAACGAGGAATTATTATCCAAATTTCCAAATTTAAAAGTTATTGCGACCAGATCTACAGGATATGACCATGTAGATATTAAATATTGTCAAAGCAAAGGTATTACGGTCTGTAATGTGCCAAGTTATGGTGAAAATACAGTTGCTGAGCATGCAATGGCGCTATTATTAGCACTTGCGAAGAGGATTCCTGAGTCGATTGACCGTGTAAAACAAGGCAATTTTCTACCAGATGGATTAACTGGTATTGATTTGAAGGATCGAGTTCTTGGCGTAATTGGTACTGGTCATATTGGAGTCAATATGATCCAAATGGCAAATGGTTTTAAGATGAAGGTAATCGCTTATGATGCATTCCCTAAACCAGCGCTCGAATCTGAGCTAAATTTCAGTTATGTGGATTTTAATTACTTACTAAAGAAAAGTGATGTTATTTCGATTCATGTTCCATATAGCGAAAAAACACATCACTTAATAAATAGGGACAACGTTAAAGATCTTAAAGATAAAGTAATTCTTATAAATACATCTAGAGGAGGAATTATTGAAACTGATGCCCTTTACGATGGATTAAGATCCGGAAAAATAGGAGGAGCCGGTTTGGATGTTGTTGAACAAGAGCAGTTTATTAAGGAAGAATTAGAGCTCCTACACACTGATGAACATGGAGATATCGATTTTAAAGTGGCTTTAGAGAACCATATGATGGCTTATTTTCCGAATGTAATAATTACTCCACATAACGCATTTAACTCTCATGAAGCTTTAATGAGAATCATAAAAACAACGATTGAGAACATCGTCTCTTATATAAATGGTGAGCCTAAAAATCTTGTTAAATAAGCAAGTTGTTAGTTTGCTTGCCACATAGTTTATAATTACTAAATGGTTTACGACACAATTATAGTTGGTGCAGGCGCTGCGGGTTGTTCCGCCGCGATTTACGCTACAAGATACAATTTAAAAACATTAATGTTAGGTGGTCCAATGCCTGGAGGTTTAATTACGGAGGCATCTGATGTTGAAAATTATCCGGGATTTCTATCAATTACGGGAGCTGAATTAGCGCAAAGATTTCTTGATCAAGCCGTTCAACTGGGCGCGGAGTCAAAGATTGAAATAGTAACCGATATTGATAAGCAAGGCGATATCTTTAACGTAACTACATACAATAGTAAATATCAATCAAAAAGCGTTATTTTAGCAATGGGTACTCATCACCGTAAGTTAGGCGTACCGGGTGAAATAGAACTTGCTGGACGTGGTGTAAGCTATTGTGCAACATGTGATGCTCCTTTTTTTAAAGATAAAACAGTAGTAGTTATTGGTGGAGGAAACAGCGCGATCGAAGGCGCTCAGGATATTTCAATGCATGCCAAAACCGTATATTTAGTATCAAGATCTACGTTGAAAGCGGCTCCAATTTATATAGATCAATTAAGAAGTAGAAAAAATATTGTTGAAATTTCAGACACAAATATCGCAAAAATTAATGGTGAAAGTAAAGTTATAAGTGTCACTTTGGATAGGCCTTATAATAACAATGCGGAATTAATTTGTGATGGAGTTTTTGTTCAAATTGGATATCAGCCTCAAAATGAATTGGCTAAAAAAATGGGAATAAAATTATCTGATTATGGATATGTGGTAGTGGATGCTGGAATGGGAACAAGTCTTCCAGGAGTATTTTCTGCTGGTGATATAAATACTGGATCTAATCAATTACATCAACAAGTCACATCAGCTGCAGAAGGTGCTATTGCCGCGCAGAGCGCATATAGATACGCAGCAGGTATGTCATATCTTGTAAACGCATAAGACATAGACTGACAAGTCACCCGGTTTTGGTAGAATATCAACATGACAAACACTTCAAAAAGAAACAACATACTGCTTAGTGGCGGAGTTGACAGCGCCGTTGCAGCTCTACTAGTTAGTAGGAATAGTAATGAATCTACGTGTTATTACATTCTATGTTGGGATACTGGGGACTATTGCCACAGTGATAAGGACTATCAAGACGCTGTTAATATTTCCGCAACACTTGGGATTCCTTTAAAGAAATTGGACTTAAGGAATATTTACAAATCAGAGATTTTTACAAAATTTATTGAAGATTATAAAAATGGATTAACCCCGAATCCCGATGTACTTTGTAATAGTAAAATAAAATTTGGTAGCATAACATCCTCGGTATTTGATGATGGTTATATTGTAACTGGTCATTACGCGTCTATATTCGAGGTACCCGATAGTATTAGAAGCAGGTTTAAAGTAGATGTCCAAAACTTGATTAAAATTCCTAAGGATATCAATAAGGATCAGACATATTTTCTAGCCGAAATTTTCGACTCACCATTACTAGACCGTATTAAATTTCCATTAGGTAATCTTATGAAATCTGAGGTAAGAAAAATTGCAGAAGACAATTCTATAAATGTATATAAGAAACAGGATAGCCAGGGTATCTGTTTTGTAGGAGATATTTCTATGAGAAAATTTCTCTCTACTTATATTAGTCCAAATCCCGGAAACATAATTGATAGTAACTCGGAGGTGGTAGGTAGTCATAGTGGGCTGTTTAATTACACGATAGGACAAAGAAAAGGCTTGGAGTCAGTAAAAAATGTAGGTGTTCCGCTGTACGTGATAGAGAAACGAGTGTCTGACAATACATTAATTGTTGGTTGTAGGGAAGATTGTATGTCTCAATTATTAGAAATGCTTGATTTTAAGCATGTTTTAAATAATAGCGATGTCTTGAGTAGCCTGCTAACGGAGGGGCTCTATATAAGAGTAAGATCGAGTGGCGAGTTGGTTGGTATGAAAAGTCTCACTTATATCTCTAATAATAAGGTAAAAATTGTATTAAAACAGCCTATATTTGCGCCGGCTCCTGGCCAGTACGGAGTATTGTACTGGAATCAGTGCATTATCGGACGTGGCGTGATTTCCTAGCCTTGCTTCTTCCGACCTGTAGTTTCAACAACTCGTTAAAATACTTGACACATTTGTGTTCATTGCGGTTAAATTCATTAAGTAATAGACAATAATAAGCATGCCCAGAAAGAATACAAAAAATACCCAACATAAATACATAGGTTTTGATCAAATGTTGAGTCAATCATTCTGGGAACTGTTTCACTCAGATTCTAAGAGCGCTATTTGGAACAAACAAGAATTAAACCTCTCTTCATATATAAACTGGAATGAAGTCTCAAACCTAGTAGATTGGGGCCAGCTAGACTTACTCGAGAAGAAACATTTAAACTTAATAGATACAAAACCACTAGTTACCTTCGTTCAATATGTCGGAGCTTTTTCATCTGTGTTTTTACTATTAGGTAGTTTTTCATTAAGAGTTGCACTCGACCAATATATCTATAGTCGCAATTTAGCTTTCGAACATGCTCAAACCTATTCATATGCGTCAGTTCCATCAAATCAAATGGAAGTCTCCGAAGCAGTATTAGGAGTTTCCACATCCAATGATACTTATGACTATAGAGATTCAGTATGGAATGAAGACACATCCGTCTTTTATGTTGAAGACGAATATGTAGAAGCCGAACCAATGGTATTTGAAGAGGTTTATGTAGAGGATGCGATTGTAGAGGAAACTAATGAAGCGGAGTCTTCATTCAGAACAATGACTAGATCAAATCTTTGCTCTTTCAGCTATGGCGATACCATGTATGCAAGTGGTGCTACGGTTAATCAAAATCAGGTAAGCAATGAGATTTGTATTAAAAAGCCAAACTCAATAAGTAATATAAGCGCAAGACTACTCGGTGGTCTAAGTGGTGAAGATAATCTAAGCCTAAATGGTTCAGGTTGTGTAAAATTAGGGACGAAAGCCGAAGTCGATTCATCCAAACTAAATGTTGAGATGTATGATGAGAACAATCTTAAAGTGGGTAATTGTGAACTAGTTTTCGCATCACTTTAATATGTCATTTTCAATCAAATTCTACTCGTATATCGTCTCCTCTGTCTTGCTTTTCGCTGGAGCTTTCATAGCAATTCCTTTAACTTATAGCTTAGATGGAATGACCACTGCCAATGCAGGAACGGTAGTAACATCTACAGTAGCTGAAATAAATACCGGTCAGTCAACCTTTCCTTCAGATGAATTCAATCTTGAAGTTACCTTTTTATCATAATCCCAGATTTTCCTTATAGAGCATTGACGGTTTGCTTATCTTACTGCTAAAATTGCAATCGCAACCATTTTGTACTTTAAAAATTTAATCAAGTTTTGATTGGTGAAAAGAATTCAATTTTAAGAGTTTGATCCTGGCTCAGGATTAATGCTGACGGCGTGCCTAATCTATGCAAGTCTTTGTTTTGTAGCAATACAAGACAAGGCAGACGAGTGAGTAACACGTAGGAACCAACCTTTAAGTTGGGCATAACCTCGAGAAATCGGGGATAATACCCAATAGTCTCGCAAGAGTAAAGCTTCGGCGCTTAAAGACGGGCCTGCGTCCTATCAGCTAGTTGGTAAGGTAATTGCTTACCAAGGCGATGACGGGTAGGGGGCGTTAGAGCGTGTACCCCCACGATGGCACTGAGATACGGGCCATACACCTACGGGTGGCAGCAAGTAGGAATCTTGCGCAATGCTCGCCATAGGCGAGTGACGCAGCGACGCCGTGTGCAGGAAGAAGATTTTCGGATTGTAAACTGACGTTAAAAAGGAGCGGCTAACTTCGTGCCAGCAGCAGCGGTAATACGGGGGCTCCAAGCATTATCCGGTCTTATTGGGCGTAAAGAGTTCTGTAGGTGGTGAAGTAAGTTATGGGTTAAATCCTCCGGCTCAACCGGAGATCTGCTCGTAATACTGTTTCACTAGAGAAAGGTAGGGGAGGGTAGAACGCATGGTGTAGTGGTTAAATACGTTGATATCATGCGGAATACCGAAGGCGTAGGCAACCCTCTGGACCTTTTCTGACACTGAGAGACGAAAGCGTGGGGAGCAAAACGGATTAGATACCCGTGTAGTCCACGCCGTAAACGATGTTCACTAGATCCGTAGCTCACTTTTGTGGGCCGCGAGTCGTAGCTAACGCATTAAGTGAACCGCCTGGGAATTACGGCCGCAAGGCTAAAACTCAAAGGAATTGACGGGGACCCGCACAAGCGGTGGAGCGCCTGCTTTAATTCGATGATAACCGAAGAACCTTACCGAGGTTTGACATGCTACTGCATCCCTGTAGAAACATAGGGAGCCTTCGAGGGTGTAGCACAGGTATTGCATGGCTGTTGTCAGCTCGTGTCGTGAGATGTACCGTTAAGTCGGGTAACGAGCGCAACCCTTTTCGTTAGTTGTATCACTCTAACGATACTGCTCGGGCAACCGAGAGGAAGGAGAGGATGACAACAAGTCAGCATGGTCCTTATGCCTCGGGCTAGACAGGCGCTACAATGGGCGGTACAGTGGGACGCAACATGGCAACATGAAGCAAATCTCATAAAGCCGTCCCCAGTTCAGATTGAGGGCTGAAATTCGCCCTCATGAAGTCGGAATCGCTAGTAATCGCTGGTCAGCTATACAGCGGTGAATACGTTCTCGGGTCTTGTACACACTGCCCGTCAGGTCAGCAGAGTTGGGAATACCCGACAGTCGCATTATTTTGCGGACTAAGGTAGGCCTAATGATGAGGATTAAGTCGAAACAAGGTAGCCCTAGGGGAATCTGGGGCTGGATCACCTCCTTTCAAGGAGAAAAAACGGTTGGTTTCCGATGGAAATCGATCCTTTACACAAAAGGTATAGTCAACCTTGTGTATCGTATAAGAGATCTTCTCACAAAGATCTCAGACAGCTTTCGTAGAAGAGAGGCATAAATTTCTACAACGGAATTCTTTTCACCGCTTAGAACTTGATTAAAAATAAACAAAAATGTTAGACACTCTAATCCGACTTAAACGTCGGATTTTTTGTTTTTCTTCGCTAGAGATATAAAGTAACCTGTAACGTAGAATATGGTCTTAAATCACTCATTAGGTGGCGTTAAGAATACGTAAATATTAGATTGACAAAAATTGGGATATAATTAAGCGATATTTTATTTAAAAATTTGTAAATGAAATTCAACGTTGGAAATCTTCCATACAGAAAGGCTGTTCATGTTTATATTTTTGATGATACTTTTGAACACCTTCTGATTGTTCGTCATAAGGGGAATAATAATGATTGGTCTATTCCAGGCGGTGGGATTGAAGGAGACGAGAGTCCTCTTGAAACGGCAATTAGAGAGGTAAAAGAGGAATTTCAAATTGATATTGATGTGTTATTTAAATCGGATCATTCCCGTCGTTATGATTGGACGGAAAGTTTTATACAGATATTTTATAAGGATCGAAATGTATTGTACCGTGGCCAAGAAAAGATTCCTTTTGTTGCAAAGTATTATGGAAGTTTTGATCAATTAAAAGTTGATAGGGCGGAGATTTCCGAGTTTAAGTGGGTAAAGTTGAGAGAAATTCCGCAGTATTTTATAGAGGGGGATTCTAAACTAGAGAATATTGGACAAGTGTTTGACGATATAGATTCGCTTTATAATACTAATATCTCTGATTTTCTGATAAAATCTTAATGTTTTGGGCAGGTAGCTCAGCTGGTTAGAGCGCCAAACTGATAATTTGGAGGTCGGAGGTTCGAGTCCTCCCCCGCCCACCAGGGAAAAGTCGAAAAATCCCGTTTAAAAAATAGTAGTTTATAAGCCTCGAGTTAAGCTATCTAATTAGTATTCAGGGTAGATAGTATCTTCTTTGCCTGTTCTTTTCGTGTATTTAATAAGCCGGTTTTATCCTCTAAGCTGAGAATATCTTCGGCATACATTCTAGCTAATTCCGGTCTGTTCTCATTCTGGCAAATCGTTGCATAAGTAATCCATAAACCTGACTTCCACACTCTTATTTTCATTAATCCATCTGAATTTTTAAGTTCTTCTTCGTATCCGTTGTAGAGGGCTATTTCACCTTCGTGCAATGTGGCGAGGGCTTTATGAACATCTTTGTTTGCTAAGTAATGAAGTTGAGCTAGTTTAGTAAACACCCAGGCTTTGTGAGCCTCTGAACCTCCGAGATTTTCTATTGAATATTGTACGTAAGAAAAAGCCGAAGCAACTTTATCATCGTTACCACTAATGCTGCCCATTTTCAGCTGTTCGATAATTGTGTCTGATAGGTGAGCATATACAATTGCTTTTCTAGCTTTGTCATCTGGAAAGTGCGTTTCAAGTAGTTCAAGGGCTCTTAGCTGAATGTCTTCCGCCTGTTGTATTCTTCCTGATTTTTCATCCAGATTTTCTGTGGCTCCGGCCCAATTTACATAGGCAATTCGTAGGTGTCCAAGAACGTCTAATTCGCCACTAGGATTATTATTTTCTTGGTCCCATTTGATGACATTTTTTAGACCTCCAACAGCAGATTCGAAATCCTCTTGCTCCCTTAAAATCACGTAGTGATTTTTCAGATTTTCTCTTTCTTCTACGTTTTGTATTTCAACATTTGTGTCCATATGTTTGAATTGTACTACAATCCAATTGCAGTGTGACTTCAATTTGTCATAGTTAATATCGCGGGTAAATGAAAAGCTTCTAGCGGATTACTATATTAACCGCAAATGGTAATATTTTTTGTTTTTCCCGCGAGAAAAACGTATCCAAGGTTGATTTAGCGTTATTAATATTGTGACATTACTTTCTGCTTGGTTGAGTTCCTTCCTCCAAACTTTTAAGTATAGATAGTCCTAATAATTTTATATTAGGGTTGTAATCTAAATGGTGTTAGAATGATTATATGAAGACGAATAATACTCCTGTAGAAATTTGGCAGGAAATTATAAAATCAAAAAATCCAATTTGTACAATCGACTCGAGGTTCGATTGTGATGCGTTTGGGTCTACCTTAACTCTCCGAAAAATTCTAAAAGAGCAGTATTCAATTGACCTCAGATTAACGTATGTCGACACAATTCCAGCGTATGCTTTAAAGGAGGCATTGTTCGATTTTAAGAAAGTCGAGCAGGCACTAGATCCAAAAAAAATTGACTACTCTAAACATGATTTATTAATAGTCATGGACTCCGGAAGTGAGTATCACACTTCGATGGATTTGGAATATAAATTGCCAGCCGACATCAAGAAAATAAATATTGATCACCATGATACAAATGAATCTTATGGTGACTTAAATTTCGTAGATGCGACTGCGGTATCGACCTGTTCAATTTTGTTTAGAATCCTAAAAGAAAATAACATCCCAATAGATCAGGAGTGTGCTCAAATGTTACTTTCTGGTCAATATACTGATAGCGGATTTTTCCAATTCGAGAAGGTAACTTCTGATGAATTTAGAATTACAGCTGAATTAACAGATCTTGGCGCCTCCGTTTACAAGCTTTCCCAGAAATTATTTAATAACGAATCAATTCATTCGATTAAATTTAAGGAATTAGTATTCAGCAAAGTTGTAGTGGAAGGTGACTATGCCTATTCGACTTACTTGCAACAAGATTTAGTGGATAGAGGAATTGTAAGAGGAGAGGTTCCCACAAAAGCTGTGGATTTGATAAAAAGAATAGCCGGTACAAAATTTGTTTTTGTAACAAGCCAAGATAGTCGTGGAGTTTTTGGAACTAGCTTTCGTGCTCACGAAGCAGGTTATGATGTCTCGAAATTTGCGAAAGCTTTAGGTGGAGGCGGACATCTTGCTGCCGCTTCTTGTGATTTAGTTGAAGCAAAAACTTTAGAAGAAGCCTTATCGATGACGATCGAAGTTATTAAATCATTAGCCTAATGAACAAGGGTCAATTTGCACAGTTGTTTCCACAATTAGAGGATAAATACGATTTGTTTGCTGAGTTAGTTAATTTAGTCCATGAAAAAAGCAAGGTCGTAAATATTACCGCTATTAAAGAAAAAGATCAGATATGGGAGAAACACATTGTCGATTCACTTCAACCTATTAATTTCCTGGATTTAAGTGAAAAAACTGTTATAGATATTGGAACCGGTGCCGGTTTTCCGGGGCTTCCATTAGCAATCGCCATGCCTGAAGCTAGTTTTGTTCTACTAGATTCAACATTGAAGAAAATAAATATCGTTAAGGAATTTGCCAACTCGCTTGGGCTCAAAAACGTAAAAGCTAAATGGGGAAGGGCAGAAGAGCTTAAAAATGAACAATACGATATAGTGGTAAGCCGTGCGGTTGGATATTTACCTAAATTGCTAACAACCCTACGACCTTTTGTAAAAAAAGGTGGCCAGATTATTGTTTATAAATCCTATATCGAAGAGGAAATTAAAGAGGGAGAACTATTACTTGGGTCGCTAAATCTAAAAAGAGGAGATCCTTACGAATACTACTTACCCTCTGATTCGCAGTCTAAACGAATACTTTTATCGTATTTGGGATAGTTTTTTACTGATGTCCACCGCAGCCGCAGTTTCCTCCACATGAACATTCATGGTCGCCTTTTCCATCGGAGTCGTCGTCACACTCGCAATCCTCTCCGCATCCAATTTCCTCCGCATCGAGTAGATCCATAAGTTTATCTCTTAGATCTTCTGCGTCTTCATCATTCTTAGCCAATGTAAATTTGATAACTGTTTCTAAATAACTCATTGGATCACCAGTTGTTAACCATTCACCCTCTATTTCACGTACTAATACTTTATGTTGTTTAGCCATTCTATGAATAGCGTCTACCATCCACAATTCATCGTCTTTACCTAGGTTTTCTTGTTTTGGTGCTAGATAATCAAAGATTTTTGGATCTAAGACGTAGCCACTAAAGCTAACTAGTGAAGATGGGGAATCTTTAGGTTTAGGCTTCTCGATAATGTAATCTAATAAATGTTCATCGCCTTTTTTAAGTTTTATCATTCCATATTTTGTTACATCGGCTTCTGGCAAATCTTTTGCTGGAATTACGGCTAAAACATCGTCCGGCGCGTTTTCATATGCTTCTATCATTTCCTTTGCTCTGGATTTTCCTAGTACTAAATCATCGGTATATATATAGATAAAGGGTTCGTCTCCAATATATGGTTTTGCGCTTAAGGCTGGTGTTCCGTTTCCATATGGAAGTGATTTATCTTGTGTAATGACAATAATATTTGGAAGGCTAAATACCTCTCGTACTTTTTCAAACCGGCTCTCTTTGTTTTGTTTTTTGAGTTGTGCGTGAATGTGTTGAACTGTGTTATGAAAATAGTCTTCGTAGATTGGTTTACCTTCTTCTGTAGCGACCATTATGATTTCGGTTATTCCTGCCTCCATGCATTCTTCTACTATAAATTGGGTAATTGGTTTATCCCATACTGGAAGCATTGATTTAGGTAAGGTTTTAGTTATAGGCAAAAACCTTGTTGCGTAACCTGCATCAGTTAAAACTGCTTTTCGAACTTTCTGTTTTGACATGAGTAGAGTATAGATAAGTGGATTAATTTTGTCGATGTAGATTTAATCATGGATGGTGCTAAAATCGGGGCATGTTGAACGGTGACGGCTTTTTAATAAGGGAAAATTGGCCGGAGGAAGTTGGTCTGATAATACCAGCACAAATGGAAGGTCTACAAGAATATACTCTATCTGGATTGGGCAAATTTGATGTTGGCTTATTTGACTATCTATTAAGCCGAGACGTCTCGGAAGTTTTACCTTGTCCTTCGATTGCGGAAGTTTTGCTTAATAATATTTCGACGGCAGTGTATTCTTTGGCCCCAGCTGTAGATTGGGATGGCAAGGAGAAAATAATAGCGACATATACGGCTGTTAATGATCACCAAGCAAGTAGTGAAGGTGCATACAGGATTATGGTTCAAGATGTAGTTAATAGAAGGGGACAATGGGTTTTGTGGGCACCACCAGGAACAAATAACACGATCTTTTATTGGGAAGGTAAAACTTTTACAACCCGTCAAAATGCTTTTTCGGAGTGTCATGTAAACGCCGCAAAGCTTAAACAAGAATTATATTGGTGGAATTCAAATCCTCTCTCGGTATTTGGTTCGTTCGAAGCTTTGGGATACAAATTTGTCGATTCCTTGATGCCAGATGACGTGCGAGACACGTTAAGGAATCAAACGAAGTTGGTAACGGGGTCTATCAATCCCTCCGCATATTGGGAAGATCATAAATTATAAGTATTTCAGTAATTTCTTTCTCTATGCTCCTAAAAAAATTAGTCGGACACACGGTATCACATTCATGCAGTATGTTGCATGGACTGTGAGTTTAGACGCAGTTAGAGAGCGCGTCTTGTGTCCACCGGGATCTTGCGATTTGGAAGTAGCTTTATGGGTTGACCCACTGACCGCCTCGGCAAACTTTTTCCAATTTGCCCCATTGGAACCAGTTAAGCCCTTCCTGGCAAGGCCCAGGGGGCGGTAGTGTTGGAACATAAACATTGTTGTATCGCGGGGCAGCATCGTATTGCGGAGGTGGATTTCCGAGGATGTTTTCGGACTCTAGGCCTAGTCCACCTAGGGCACAGAGTCCCAGTAGAACGATTACTCCAAAACCTATCAAAATCAGCTTGTCGCTCATGATTATCTCCAGTGTTAAAGTGCAAGATCCGCACATAATTTTACGCTTAATCGTTTATATTTCTACCATGTAATAGAATTCTGTGATAGTTGAAATTAAGAAAATCAGGGGTATAAACAATCGACAATTTAAAAACGATTTTTATGAATGTTTCATGTAATAGCCAAATTCCAGGTATCTATGAAATAAGATACGAAGTGCACAATTGTATTCTATCGTTGTGATTTGTGATTCTCGGAGTTACAATTGCGTCTATTAAAATTATGGAGCAAGTTTTGGAATCAGATGTACCAGAGACTCCTTGCCCTTTCGTTCCTGAATCCCCGGAAGAGGTTGTTGATTCACTTACGGCTGAAATTTTAAATTACACCCACTTACAGACAGGAATTTACCCACAAGAAATACTCGATCCAGAATTTATTAACTTATACGAAATTGTTGTTAGTCAGGGAGATAGTTGGTGTAAATGGTCATTCTGCGATGAAGTTCTTACAAAAGTTAGAAAAATCGAAGAATTATACAGAGAGAGACAATTTGATGTATATAAATCTCATTTAATCGCCGAACAACTATTAAACCTAGAAAAATCGAGTATACAAGAGATATATGAGCATTTGGTAAATGAAAAGCGCGTTAGCCAGCTTAATGGAGAAATTGTTACAAGTGAAGATCATAGTTTGGTTCCTTGGGTAAATAAACAAAGCTTAGAATGGTATGTCGTACAGCGAGGTTGTTTAGTGTTATTGATAAATGAAGTACTTACAAATCCTAACCTAGATAGTGATTCGAAAGATTTAGTTATCAAGCAATTGGTAGAGGAATATCTCAAAGAGAAATATAGCTCGATTAATAATAATCAGGCGGAGCCCATTGACCCAAAGATAGAAACGACAAAACCTAATAATATAAATGTAAATGGAAAAGAGAAGACTGGAATTGCCGCAACCGTTTCCGCAGAAGATGTTCCGTTAGATATTGCAGAGAAAAGAAGGCTTGTAGAAATTAGTGGTTATAAAGTGATAAGAAGGGGTTCAATTGTGGTAGATATTATGGAATTTATCCAAAACCGTTCTCTAGATGAAGCTGTACAATTAATACAATTATTGGGGGATGAGGACATGTTTCCAGTAGTTGGAAATATAACCATAGAAAATGGAGCAAAAAGGCGTTCGATAGTATTTACTAAAGTGATTCCTGATATTTATAGGGATTTAATACTTCATTTTGGTTATCGGCTAGCGGATATTCCACCAGAAAATGGATTTGTCTTTGTAAATACAGTGAGAGGGCAAAGGACGCCTACTTTTCGTGATGTTCTAGTGAAAATGAAGGGTGAAGTTAAAACTGCTAAAAAAAAAGTTATGCCTAAGAATCTAAGAGCCGAGTCTGTAATTCCTCAAAAAGTATTTGAGGTAAGTAATACCACTACAGGTAATCCTAAGAAGCCAAGAGGGAGACCTAAAAAATCTTTGGATTCGAAATATAATGCCCAATTAAAGAGGAGAAATGGTGATTATGAGTTTTGGGGAGAGGTAGATGTTAAGGAGGATATGGAGTTTGGCGCTGTGCAGATACAATCTAGATCAGGTGCGCTAGGTGAGATAAATCATGTGTTGGAAATGGCTCGTATACAACCTGTTGAGATTCATTCACCGATTGGAATTAGCGGAACCTGTGTAGATGGTCATGCCAACGATGGGTTAATTGAACACGTGTGGTCGATTGAGGAGATGTGTTACGGCATCCACACTGCTACAAGAAAATTGTCTGAGTCGGTCTCGTCTAATGGAGGAAAAATACATTCATTAAACGTACAAAGATATAGTCAAAAGATTAGAAGTTTGGTGTTTATGTTTATCCAAAGTGTTAATGAGCAAGAAAAGGGGGGAAAACTTAAACAAGGTGAAAAGAATGAGCTTTTTACAAAATTAGAAGATGATATCAAGTCAGCATATAACAAAGGTTTATCAAAGCTGCCTAAAGATAGTTCGCTAGGAGTATTACCTGATATTAAGAAGTCCGTCGATTTGGTCGAATTGATACAAAATACCAAAGAGTTTGATGGATACCAATTTACACCAATCGATACAGATGTAACTTTTGAAGCCCGTGTATTCGTTAAAATGCATCGGGAGGGAAGCGATCAAGATATATATTTCTATCATACGTCCAACAATAGAGGATCGGCGCCGTCGGAGAGCCGTAAATATTCTATTAGAGAATTGCATAGATTTCTTGACTGTATTGAATTTACTAATAAGAATGTTAAGTACGATGTAGAGACAATATTAAGGGGATTGCAAGGTAAAGATCGGAAAGGGCGACTGTTTGTAATTGAATCTTAAGAAAACTATATATCCCCAAAAAAATTGTGTTATTTTACTGTTGACTTAACATACAAATTCATCGTAATATACTCACTAGTTTATTTAGTTAACGTTGTTCTACAACCTCTTAACTCCAATTTCAAAATTATAAGTAAGTAAGACCGAAACGAAGTTCTGGTTTTATTGTTGGTACAACCTTTTCGTTGTATTAAGTTCGGGCCGATAGCTCAATTGGCTAGAGCACTTCATTTGCAATGAAGAGGTCATGGGTTCGAATCCCATTCGGTCCACCATTTACTTAACTGCCTTTTCTGTTTGAAGTTCTTACTCGGATTTGGATTGTAATATTCAGATTCGAGACATGAACTTTAAAAAAGTTTATTGCTCTTTAAAAACTGAATAGATCAAAAGTTTATCGAAATCAAATTTATCGTCATAAAGTATTAAGGGCGCGTGGTGAATGCCTTGGATTTTTGAGCCGAAGAAAGACGTGACAAGCTGCGTTAAGCCTCGGTCAGCTGCTAATAAGCGTTAACAGCCGGGGATTTCTGAATGGGGAAACCTAATAGAGCAAAACTCTATTGCCTGATCGTTAAGACAGGAGGAAAGCCGGAGAATTGAAACATCTAAGTACCCGGAAGAAAAGAGACTAAAATAAGTATTCCCGAAGTAGTGGCGAGCGAAACGGGAGGAGCCTAAACCTTTGCCTTCGGGCAAAGGGGTTGCAGGACTTCAATAATTAATCTCACTAACATAGAAGAATTGTATGGAAAGACAAACCATAGTGGGTAATAGTCCCGTATTTAAAATGTGAAGAGATTAAGTGAAGTATCCTAAGTACTGCGGAACATGAAAATTCAGCAGGAATCCGCCAGGACCATCTGGCAAGGCTAAATACTCAAAAATACCGATAGTGAACTAGTACCGTGAGGGAAAGGTGAAAAGTACCCCGAAAGGGGAGTGAAATAGATACTGAAACCACGTGTCTACAAGCAGATAAAGCTAGCTGAGGCTAGCAATATCGTGCCTATTGAAGAATGAGCCTGCGAGTTACCAATATTTGCGAGCTTAAGTCGCTAAGCGACGGAGGCGCAGGGAAACCGAATCGTGTTAATAGCGCGTATAGTAAATGTTGGTAGACCCGAAGCCGTGTGAGCTAACCATGAGCAGGATGAAGGTCGCCGAAAGGCGACTGGAGGTCCGAACCCGTAACTGCTGCAACAGTTTGGGATGACTTGTGGTTAGGGGTGAAATGCCAATCGAACTCGGAGATAGCTGGTTCTCCCCGAAATATATTTAGGTATAGCCTTCGGTAATAGCCGTTTGGAGGTAGAGATACTGGAAGGAATGAGGGTCGAAAGATTACAATTTCCTACCAAACTCCGAATGCCAAACGTGCGTTTCCGAGGAGTCAGTCCCTGGGAGCTAAGTTCCAGGGTCAAAAGGGAAACAACCCAGACCGTCAATTAAGGTCCCAAATTTCAGCTCAGTGGGAAAGGAAGTATTACTCCTTAGACAATTAGGAGGTTGGCTTAGAAGCAGCCACCCTTTAAAGAGTGCGTAACAGCTCACTACTCGATCTACGAGTAGGTAGCGACGCAAGTCGCGTTCTACTCGACTTGGGAGTAATGCGCCGAAGATACAACGGGGCTCAAGCTGAAAACCGAAATTACGGATTGTTCTTCCACTTCGGTGGAGGATTAATGGTAGGGGAGCGTTCTAGAAACCTGTGAAGGTAAGCCGCGAGACTTACTGGAGGAACTAGAAGTGCGAATGCAGGCATAAGTAGCAAAAGTTAGGCGAGAATCCTAACCGCCAATTGCCCAAGGGATCCTACGCCATGTTGTTCAGCGTAGGGTTAGTCGATCCTAAGGTGTAGCCGAACGGCGAAACCGATGGACAAACGGTTAATATTCCGTTACTTTTTTCGTATTGTGATGGAGGGACGCAGAATGATAGATCAGGTGTCAGCATGGTTTGGCATCTAAGCAACAAGCCAGAGGGGATTGGGAAATCCGTTTCCTCGTTAACGTGAGTTGTAGGAAAGGACGTAAGTTCAATCTGATTGAATTAATCTGCCTGGAAAAGCTTCTAAGCTTATATACGAAAAAAATCGTACCGCAAACCGAAACAGGTGGGCGAGTAGAGAATACTAAGGCGATCGAGAAAACTAATCTTAAGGAATTCGGCAAATTGACCCCGTAACTTCGGGAGAAGGGGCGCCCACTTCGGTGGGCCGCAGAAATCGGTCTGAGCGACTGTTTATCAAAAACACAGCACTCTGCTTAACCCGCAAGGGGATGTATAGGGTGTGACGGTTGCCCGGTGCCAGAAGGTCAAACTTGGGGGTGACCCGCTTTTAGCGGGAGGCTTCTGAGCTAAGCCCTGGTAAACGGCAGCAGTAACTATAACTGTTCTAAGGTAGCGAAATTCCTTGTCATCTAATTAGTGACCCGCATGAAAACCGTAACGACTTAGACGCTGTCTTAAGATTAGGCTCGGCGAATTTGAATTAGCTGTGAAGATGCAGCTTAAACACTGTGGGACGGAAAGACCCCATGGAGCTTTACTATAGGTTGGTATTGATGAGTATTTTTAATTGTTCAGTGTAGGAGGGAGCCTTCGGGCAACAATGAGACACCTCCCTTTTAGAAATGCAAGTCTAACTCACAAATGTGAGGAAAATGCCTGCTGGGTAGTTTGACTGGGGCGGTCTCCTGCAAAAATGTAACGCAGGAGTACAAAGGTTGACTTTCTCCGGATGGAAATCGGAGTGTAAGCGCAAAGGTATAAGTCAGCTTAACTGCGAGAGCTACAACTCGAGCAGATGCGAAAGCAGGTCTTAGTGATCCTCTGGTAGAATATGGGTTCGCCAGAGCTAATCGGATAAAAGTTACCCTGGGGATAACAGAGTAATTGCACCCAATAGTTCACATTGCCGGTGCAGTTTGCTACCTCGATGTCGGCTTGTCTCATCCTGGTGCTGAAGCAGGTGCCAAGGGTCGGGCTGTTCGCCCGTTAAAGAGGCGCACTAGCTGGGTTCAGAGCGTTGTAAGACAGCTCGGTCCTTATCTACAGTGTTCGCAAATGATTGAGGGATACT
This sequence comes from uncultured Candidatus Saccharibacteria bacterium, assembly GCA_964370865.1. Classification (GTDB taxonomy): domain Bacteria; phylum Patescibacteriota; class WWE3; order 2-01-FULL-39-13; family 2-01-FULL-39-13; genus JAUPVU01. Next base: position 66,165 of record CAYJKF010000005.1, read on the forward strand.
ATTCCTAGTACGAGAGGACCGGAATGGGTAAACCTCTGGTGTACCAGTTGTCCTACCAAGGGCAGCGCTGGGTAGCTACGTTTAGTGGAGATAAGTGCTGAAAGCATATAAGCACGAAGCTCTGCCCAAGATTAATCATTATCCTCCTGGGAGACTACCAGGTTGATAGGCGACAGGTGTAAGCACGATAACGTGTTCAGCCAAGTCGTACTAATGGATGTTAACTTTTTGACGTGATTTTGATAAACATGAAGTCTATTCAGTTTTTAGGGAGTAATAAATTAATACTAAGTAATTAGCTTTAATTGGCACGACGCTGGCGATAGAGGCGGTGTGGAACCACCTCTTCCCATTCCGAACAGAGAAGTTAAACGCACCAGCGGCAAAAATAGTGATATGGTAACGTATTGTGAAGATAGCTCATCGCCAGCGTCGTGCTCATTAAATAAAAATTAGTAGGAGATTATTTAAAAATGGCAACACAGACAAAAACAACAGAATTAAAAGAGTTAATGCTAAAGCATTCAAAACAGGTTAAAAACTATAGCTTTGGTGAACCAGTTACTGGAAAAATTGTTCACGTAGATAAAAGATATATTCTCTTAGATATTGGAGCTAAATCAGAAGGTTTAATTTCAAGTGATGAGATAAAATTACTTCCAAATAAAAAAGTAGAAATCGGACAAGAACTATCAGCGATAGTTATTTATCCCGAAGATTCTAGAGGTAATTTGATTTTATCACTCAAAAAAGCCAGATCAGCAAAAGGTTGGGAAGCATTAGAAATAGCCTTTAGAGATCAAGAAATCATTACCGTAAATGTTATTGATTATTTCAAAGGTGGATTAATCGTTGATGCTTTTGGACAAAGAGGTTTTGTTCCAATTAGTCATTTAAACAGGAGCCATTTTGAGCAATTTAATAATGCTATGGCAGAAGGTCAAACTTCTGATTCCGCTAAATCGCTTGGTGGGTTAAAAGGTACTCCAATTCAAGTAAAAATTATAGAAATTGATTCCACCAAAAATAGGTTAGTTCTTTCCGAAAAAGAAGCTAGACCACAAGAAGAATTACTAATTCGAGAAGAAAAATTATCAAAGATTAAACTGGGAGAAGTCGTTGAAGCCAAAGTTTCAACGGTCTTACCATATGGAGTTTTAGTTGATTTAGGTGGAATTGATGGATTAGTTCACATTTCAGAAATTGCATGGGAAAAAGTCGAATCAGCATCTGATTATTTTAAAGTTGGAGATCCAATTACAGTAAAAATTATCGGAATTGATGACGACAAGATTGCATTATCAGTTAAAGAATTAAAAGATAACCCATGGGATAACGTCGAAGAAAAATATCCATTAGGAAAAGTTATAACTTCTAAAGTTACAAAAGTCGTACCGTTTGGTGTATTTGTAGAGTTAGAAAAAGGTTTGGACGGTTTGATTCACGTTTCGGAAACAGTTGCTCCATTGAATGTTGGTGATGATGTTACTGCCGTGGTTGTTAATGTAGATTCCAAACAGAGGAAATTAGCCCTTAGCGTAAGACAAATCGAAGATTCCAAAATCTATAGATAATGAAAGATCAACACATATTTGATTTACTTTCGGATGAGAGTAAACAGATAATTAGAAAATTAAATCCATCAAAAAAGAATTTACGAGTATTGCCTGCAAATGAGGTTTTAAAAGCGTTAATGCGAAATGACAACGTTGTTAAAGAATTACTCAATAGTGCAGAAGTAGGCGAATATAAGGCTAAAAAAATCCAAATAAGTGATTGGCTAAATTTTGCTTACCACGAGTCCTATTTAAATGGATTTGAATCAATTGAAAAATTCCACCTAGTTTTTTCTTATCTTTTGCTTGTTGATATAGAAAAATATTATCAAGCAAAGAAATTAGTCCTCTCCAAGGCTGGTTTTGATGTCGATATCTCCGAGCAGTCCTTTATTCAAGATTTAACAGAAGTAGCAAAAAAATTGGCACATCCATATGTAGGAAGAGAGAAGGAGATGACTAAATTAATAGTTAATCTATCTTCTCAAAACGAAGATAGGCCAACCTTATTACTCGGTGAAAGCGGAACCGGTAAAACCGGAATGATGCTTGAGCTAGCAAAAAGAATTAATATCGGGCAAGTTCCATCTGTTTTACTTGGAACTAGAGTATTACGAGTACGTTTTGGTGCTATGGTGAATTCGTTCTCACCCGAAAAGCCTAATTTACAGGGTGATTTCTTTTCTAGACTTTTCACCGAGATTTTTTCAAATTCCAAATACAGAGGAAATGTAATTTTATTCCTAGATGATTTAAGAATTGGGACTAATTTCTTTATTACTTTTGGTCCAATAAATAAAAGAGCTGGTATTTCGGTAGTTGGTGCAGCTCAAAACGATATTAACGAAAAATTCTGGGAAAGTCCGCTATCCAAATCATGGAATATTATAACGATGGAGGAACAATCAGACGAGGAATACTACACAATCCTTAGACAATACGCCGATCAAATAGAGGACGCTGGTAATTCAAAGTTTTCTAATGAAGTTATACATAAAATCATACAACTTTATAAAAGCGATCTAATTTTAGAAGGAATGCCTGGTGAAGGTATCAAATTACTTGAGCAATTGGCTATCTATAAAAGGCACAAAGCATACGATTATTCAGGATTATCTGGAAAAATCCAAGATTTAAAAAATTCTCCAAAAACCAGGATTGCTCAAGAAGGCGCAATGCTTGAAGAAAAAATCGTAGAAATGGAAAATTTCAAAATCGTAATCGAGCCCAAGGACCTAATGGAATATGTGGATACTGGCGAAGGCGACAGAAACATTGTTAATTTAACGATAGATAAGAAGAAGATTTCAGATATTGAATCAAATATTAAGAAGTTGATAATCGGACAAAACGAAGCAATAGAAGCTTTGGTTCGGGCTCTAAGGATTTCATCTCTAAAATTATCAAGCGATTATCGCCCTATTGGTACATTTTTGTTCCTTGGCCCAACTGGAGTGGGTAAGTCTGAAACGGCCAAAATACTTGCACGAACGCTATTTAATAACGGTGAAAAAACAAGAAAAATGCCTACCAATTTTTTGCGAATAGACATGACAGAATTTAGTGAAAAACATTCAGTATCAAGGCTTTTTGGAGCTCCTCCAGGATATATTGGGTACGACGACAGCACTTCTCTTGCAGATTTTTTGATATTAAATCCCAGCTCAATTGTGTTGTTTGACGAAATAGAAAAAGCTGACCCAAATGTTATAAATTCATTACTTCATGTAATGGACGAAGGGGAAATCCGAAATAATAAAGCAGAAATCGCTTCACTTGAAGACTGCATCATCATAATGACAAGTAATTTAGGCGCCGAACTTATTAACCAGCAGAATTTTGGTTATCTAAGCAAGAAAAATGATGATTGGAAAGCTAAACTAACCGAAAATCTAAAGCATAAACTTAAGCCAGAATTCCTCAATCGTTTTGATGAGATTATCGTATTTAACAAACTTGATAAAGCTTCAGTTGAAATAATTGCAAATCAAAATCTAGATATTTTAATCAAAAAGTTAAAAGAAATTAATGTCGATTTAACAATTAATAAAAAAAGTTTTGATAAGCTAATTTCCGAAGCTAATAGCGAAGAATATGGGGCAAGAGAGATAAGAAGAGTTATTCGAAAAGAAATTACAGATAATATATCTAAGCTTCTTTTAGAAAATTCTGATATAAAGGAGATACAGGTAACCTCTGTAAATCCGTGGAAAATTAAAACAAGTAATGGCAAAAGCAAATAAAACTATTTTTGTATGTTCTGAATGTGGAAACGAGTATTCAACCTGGCAAGGACAATGCCGAGCGTGTGGCGCATGGAATTCACTCTATCAAGCAAAAACATCAAGCGTTTCAATCAAAAATGAACCAAGAGCTAACAAAAAACCTCTTAAACTCAGTCAAATTGATACTTCCCTTGCATCTAGAATTAAAACAGGAATCTCCGAATTAGATAACGTACTAAATGGCGGAATCGTTCCAGGCCAGGTAATCCTATTGGCTGGTAATCCCGGAATAGGTAAATCAACACTCCTTTTACAAATAGCCGATAAAATCGAAGGGGACGTTTTATATGCTTCAGGTGAAGAATCGGAGTCTCAGGTAGCCCTTAGGGCAGAACGGCTCAATATAAAAAATCCGAGATTAGATATTTTATCTACAGGTTCAATCAATACGATACTCGACGCTGTTGATAAAAAAATGTTAATAGTTGACTCTATCCAAACCGTATACGTTGATGATGTTGAATCATCAGCGGGGTCAGTTACTCAAATTAGAGAGTCGGCTTTCAAACTTATCGAATATGCCAAAGCAAATGATATACCAGTTGTTCTAGTTGGTCATATTACAAAAGAAGGTAATATTGCAGGACCAAAACTTCTAGAACATATGGTGGATACTGTTTTGTATTTGGAAGGAGACAAGCAACACGTTTTTAGACTTTTGCGTGTTAGAAAGAATCGATTTGGTGATGATTCCGAAGTAGGAATATTTGAAATGACTAATGATGGATTAATTGGAGTAGAAGATCCGTCAAAATTACTTAAAGGTGGCGAACATGACTATTCGGGATCGAGTACATCGGTGGCTATGGAAGGAAACCGTCCAATCGCAATTGAAGTACAAGCCCTTGTTACAAAATCACAGTTTGGCTATGCAAAAAGGGCTGTAAATGGCTTTAGTCTCAACAAATTACAACTATTATGTGCGGTGATTCAAAAGAGGACTGGTATAAATATTTTAGATCAGGATGTGTTTGTGAATATTGCATCTGGTATGCAAATTAAAGAGCCAGGCATTGATTTGGCTGTTACGACGGCTATTATTTCTAGCTATTTAGACAAGAAGGTCAGTGCAAATATTTGTTTCTTTGGTGAAGTTGGACTCGCTGGGGATATACGAAAGGTATACGCCCATGAAAAGCGAATTAAAGAAGCAAAAAAATTAGGTTTTAAGAAAATTTATACATCGGAAAATTTAAAAAATGTCTCAGATCTTTTCAACAAGATTAAAAACGATAAAATAAGCCTTTAAATAAAAAAAGTCCTCATTAAATAAGCATATTACTGATATAATTTACACAGTAAAAATTTAACAAATAACTTGTCTAACGATCAGAAAATCATCATATTCTTTAAAAACAATGCCAGGCTAATTTGGGCTACGCTATTGGCAATTGCCAGTTTACTAATATCTAGATATATCTACTTCATTCGTTATCCGTTTTTTCAATATGCATTTGCAGGTGAAATCATTTTTGCAATATTAATATTCTTCTTTACATACTATTTGGGGCGTACGGTTGCGTTGTCAATAAGTCATTGGTTTGAGAAAGTTATAGTCGATTCATTTAGAAAAGTTATAAACGAGGTTTGGGCATATCAAACCAGCCGAATGGTTGAAGAAATAAATAAAGATAAGGTTAACTCTAAAGCAAAAAAGAATCATAACGAGAATGCCGAGGACACCTATTCTAGTCTCTCTATGGCTATTATTCTTGATACTTCTGCCATTATAGACGGTAGAATTTTAGGAGTTATTAAATCCGGCTTCTTGGATAATATGATCCTAGTTCCACAAAACGTAATCAATGAATTGCAATTTATGGCGGATAAAAGTAATAAGTTAAAAAGAGATAAAGGTAGAAGAGGTTTAGATGTACTAAAAGAAATCCGCAAAATTATGGGAAAGAAAAAATTCAAAATACTTGAGATTGAAACAAAAGCTGACGAAGTTGATCAATCTCTGGTGGAATTTTCTAAAAAGCATGGTACTAAAATTGCTACGGTTGATTTCAATTTAAATAAAGCAGCTCAAATTGCAGGTGTAGTCGTCATAAACATAAACGAATTAGCTAACGAAATTAAACTTAATGTCTTACCGGGTGAATTAATGCATGTAAAACTTGTTCAAGAAGGAAAAGAGAATGGCCAAGCAGTTGGTTATCTTGAAGATGGAACAATGATAGTTGTTCGAGAAGGCGCAACACACGTAGGAGAAGAGCTTGAAGTCGCAATCGATAAAGTATTACAAACCAATGCAGGAAGAATGATTTTTGCTTCCGTTCCCAATTAATGAGGTATGTAACTCAATTAATCAGGCAGATATCGTAAGCCTAAATTCTTTTTTAAAAATATAACGTATATCAGGGTAGAAAGTCCTTAGTGTAGTAGAAAAGAAAAACCGGGCTTGTCTATACGTATATGCGAATAGACGGGCCCGGCCAAATAGATAAGTTCTACCCCCAGGACAGGGTAGGGGGCAGGATTTCTATACACTTACTTTTATTTCATCTACCCTAACAAGTCAATAGACAGAGACATGAAAACCATACTCAGTTACCGCTATGGGATAAAAGAGTAAATTTTGGGCGAGTAAATAAGGTGTCCATCGGCTGTTTAGGCTGATACTAAGGCATTTTGTATTTTCGTCATATTTCCAAAGATATGAAACGAATTCCTTAAAACATTTAGTCAGAGGGAGTTTTTTAAGTGTGAAGTAGGTCCATATTTACAATATTGATTGTTGATATGGTTATGTTACAATCATTCCTGTAATATAAACTCCAGTTAAGTTACATAATAGCTTAACCAGTTAGAAGTAAACATCAATCTTATGCCAGTTTCAAGAAAAGAATTAAAGAATAATGATGACCAAGTTGATTTCACGGAGATGACTTCGGCCGCTTCATCAGACACCACTCCTTCAACAGGTGTTGTAAATGGTAGTGGTATACCAGCCGCAACTACACCAGTTGTTAATAATCCTGAAGATCGTATTGAATACCGTGCACATGATAGTAGACACCAACAGGACGATACGTACAAAGTAGAAGGGATTTTGGAAATAAAGGGTGAATACGGCATTTTAAGACAAAAACAAGATCCTAATTCCGTAGATTTACCAAAAGACGTATACATCGCACTAACTCAAATAAACAAATTCGGTTTAAGAAAAGCCGACAAAATTGAAGGTATCGCAAGAGCTCCTAAAGATAATGAGAGATATTTGTCTTTATTGAGAGTAGACAAAGTCGAAGGAATCGATGCAAAAGAAGCTAGAAATAGACCTAGGTTTGAGAAGTTAACGCCAATATTTCCAAATGAAAGAATTAAATTAGAAACAACGGGGGATGTTGTTTCAACAAGATTAATCGACATCTTAAGTCCAATCGGAAAGGGACAAAGAGGAATGTTAGTCGCTCCTCCAAAAGCTGGTAAAACTTGGTTGTTAACCGAAGTCGCCGGTGGAATTGCTCATAATCATCCTGAAATTTCTATCATGGTTGTACTTATTGGTGAGAGACCAGAAGAAGTTACACATATTCAAAGAGAAGTTAAAGGTGAAGTTTGGGCAAGTAACTTTGATGAATCTGCTCAAGAACAAGTTGTTGTAGCCGAGAACGCCTTAGAAAAAGCAAAAAGATTAGCTGAAAAAGGTGGAGATGTAGTTATCCTTATGGACTCAATTACGAGATTAGCTAGAGCTTACAATATGGTCGAACCACCTAGTGGTAGAACACTAACGGGAGGATTTGACCCAGCAGCATTATATCCACCAAAAAGATTTTTTGGTGCCGCTAGAAATTTCGAAGAAGGTGGATCATTAACAATAATCGCTACAGCTTTGATTGACACCGGAAGTAGAATGGATGACGTTATTTTCGAAGAGTTTAAAGGTACGGGTAATATGGAGTTAATTCTAGATCGTGCTTTATCTGAAAGAAGAATTTATCCTTCAATCGACGTAAAGAGATCAATGACTCGACATGATGAGCTTTTATATACCAAAAAAGAAGCGGAGAAAGTAATGACCTTAAGAAGAATGATAGATTTATTAGACGAAAAAGAAGCTACTCAAATTGTCGTAGAAAGAATCAAAAAAACAAAATCTAACGATGAGTTTTTAGACACCCTCTCAAGCGGAAAAATTTAATTCCAATTTACCTTAACGTTGTTGATTTGTTAGAATCGCAGTGGTTAACGGAAAATTTCAATCATGAACATAATAACTAATTTTTTGAGAAAGATTAAAGAACTCCCGGGCAATGTATTAAATTCTATTGAAGAGATAGGTGGTTTTGTTATAGCCGCATTTGAATATTTCATATACCGAATTGATACAACGCTTAACGCACTTAAACAACTTACAGTTACAAATTTAAACCTCTACAGAATACTTAAATTCAAAGTCGTGGGAACATTAATTTGGTCACAGGGCAAAGTCGGCTTACGTATTAGAAACCTATTTATCCTATTCTTTATATGTTTTGTGTTTATTTTAGGAGGTATTTTTCAGGATAGATTTGTTGAAATTAGTGGAACCGATGAATTGTCTTTTCTTAATACTGATTCAATTTTAATTGCCAAAGCGAGTGCCTCAACACAAGAAAGTGATACTAGATTGCTTGATAGTCCCTTAGAGCATACCGTGGGGGAAAACGAGTCATTAAGTGATATTGGTATGAAATATGGGATTACCATTGAATCAATAAAATTTGCCAATAATTTAGTAAAAAGTGAAGTTGCAGCTGGTACAGTATTAAAGATTCCTCCAGTTGAGGGAACTTTACATCAGGTTAAAGCGGATACTTCTGGAAATCCAGAGACAATTGAGAGTTTAGCCAGAAGGTACCGTGTACCTACACAAACCATAGTTGATTTTAACTATTTAGATGTTCCATATACACTAACTGTTGGCCAATTCATAACTATTCCTAAAGCCGAAATCCCAAGCAATCAAAGATATTATGCTGGAACGCCAGTTTACGATACATCTGCGTACGGAATAATTCCAACAACTAAAACTGGTGGAACTGGAGGCGGTAAATTTAATTGGCCACTATCTGGAATTCTTACACAAGGTTTTAGTAGCTATCATCCAGCAATTGATATAGCTAATAGAACAGGAGATATCTTAGCTGGGGATAAAGGAACAGTTGTTAGATCTGGTTGGTGGCAAGGAGGCTATGGTAATGCTGTTCAAATAGACCATGGTAACGGTTATGTAACTACATACGCACATATGAGTAGTATTAGCGTTTCTGTAGGCGACGAAGTTTCACAAGGACAAAAATTAGGAGTTGTTGGTTCTACTGGTAGATCAACTGGTCCTCATTTACACTTTACCATCCAGTTTGATGGAAAATACATTTCACCAATGGATTTATTGCCACGCTAAAATAAATACTTATTTTATTGGGTTGCAAAAAGTGTATGCATTTTGCATAATCAATAAATATGCAAACTATACTTTCTGAAAATAACTCAGCCTCGAATGTTTATGTTGAAGAAGATAAGAAAAGATTAACTCCGACACAAGTCATAGAATTTTTATATGTTTCACTTTTATTTTTATTACCATTTTTCTTTTTACCAATTACAAATGATTTTCTAGTTTTAAATAAGACATTTTTAACCGTCTTTATTGCGGGTCTTTCATTAGCTTTATTTTTCTTTCAAGCATTTAGAAAAGGAAGTCTAACGATTAGAGGTTTTAAAGTGTATTTACCCTTTGTTTTATTGTTAGTTGCGGCATTAGCATCTACTTACTTCTCAACAGACAGATACACTTCGGTATTCGGTAGTTTTTATAACTACAACAACTCGATATTATTTTGGATTGCTTTAATCGTAATCGGATTTGTCGCTTCAAACGTTAGAATCCGTACATCAAAATTATTAACAGCATTAATGGCTGGTACGATAGTTACAACACTAGTGGCTTTATTCACACTATATGGTGGAAAACTCCCATTCTTAAGCAGAACAGTTTCTTCGAGCAATCTAGTTGGTACAAGCACAAACGCAATAGCTTTATTTATCCTAGTATCGCTACTTGCCTTTAATGAGTACTTAAAAACGGACAATCATAAATTTTCTAAGGTAATTTCTTTAATCGCATTTGTTCTAACTTCAATCTATGTATTTAGCACAATGAATGTGCTAGCCATAGTAGTTTTAGTAGCTGGATTATTATATCTAGGTGTTACGAACTATGATTCAATTTCGCGAAATGTTGTTAAAGCAGCGATTCCATTAACAATTGTTGTAATAGTTTCTTTAATGAATTTAATTCCTTCAACTAGATCAATGATGGGACTTGCAACATACGCCGAGAGTCCTGCATTGAGTTTTAGTCAATCATGGTATGTTTCGGTTTCTGCTATTAGAAGTTATCCATACACTGGATCAGGTCTAGGAACATTTATGAATGATTTCTCACAAGCAAGACCAGAATCATTTAATAAAGAAACTTTTTGGAATGCCAGAATGAATGCCCCATATAATGATGTATTCATGTGGTTAGCCACAGCTGGTTTACTAGGTGTTCTTGCATATATATATTTTGGATTTGATTTATTAAAGTCATCTTTTAGAGTTTTTAAAGAAAATCAAGGAAGCCGAAATGTAGCAATGGTAGCATTCTTATCATTTTTCCTTATGCTTCTATTTGGATCAAACATAGTTCTATACGTTGTATTGTTTGTTTGTTACGGATTATTGCTACAAGTTAGAAGTAGTAACGTAAATAATTTGGGATCTAAATTTTTACCATTAGGCTTAGCAATCGTAACTTTAGCCTTGTTTGGATATGTTGGATATAAAGCATCCATGGTGTATGCAGCCCAATATCATTACACAAAAGCATTGTTAAGTGGAACATTAAGTGAAAGATATAATGGCATCCTAAAAGCTGTTAATACCGAGCCATATGAAGATGTATATAGAAGAGACTTTGTTGGAATTAACTTACTAGTAGCTAGTGCTTTAAGCCGAAGTGAAAATCTGACCGATGAGCAAAAAGAGCAAATAGTTACAAGGGTAAAACTAGCATTGTTAAATGCCAATGCATTAGTTCAAAGAAGTCCAATGAGCGTTGCAAATTGGGAAGTCCGAGGAAACGCATTCAAATCTATTATCGGATTAGTAGAAGGAGCTGACACAGCTGCATTACAGTCATATTCAAATGCAAGTAGGTTAGAAAAGACTAACCCAAGATTGTATGTTGAAATTGGTGGAATAGCATACAGAGCCAAGAACTACCAAGTTGCAGTAAACAACTTCGCAACAGCGGTAGGTTACAAACCAGATTATGCAAATGGTCATTATAATCTAGCTCACGCATTAAAAGATGCAGGAGCATTTGCACAAGCTTATACACAACTAGAGGTAGTTGCTAGATTAGTACCAAACGATAGCCCGGTTTATGAAAAAGTCTCAAAAGAATTAGAAGAGTTTAAGAAACTAAGAGACGATCAAGTTGCTGCAGAGCAGGCTAAGAAACTTGAGGTTCCAGCAGGTGCTGCGCCAACGGATGTAGAAAGAAAAACAAGATTGGATGAGGAACTAAAGAATACTCAAGAACCAACCGATACCGATGTTAAACCAACCGAAGGAGTAGAGATTCCAAAAGAAGAAGTTACAACTGGAATCACGCCAAATGCTGATGGATCAAATGTAAATGAAGAAGAAGGTGAGACTGAAGCTCCTTTAGCTAAACCAGCAGAATAATTGATTTAACTGAACTTAAACAGAGAAGAGGCCTACTTTTTAGTAGGCTTCTCTTGTATTTTAGCCTTAAATATAATTCGTTTATTAGGTAAATTGGTTATATCGTACTTCTTTACTTGTATTTTCTCTGGAGTATTGTCAACGAAATTTAATATTTCCTCTTGTTTTATAAGGTATGTTTTATAGATTTGCTTAACTAATTCATCAAGATTGATTGAAGAATATGCAGATATACCCATAATGTCTATTTTCTTTTTCTTAAATGCTGCTTTAATTTCATCGAATTGTTCTTTTACTTCGGTGATATCTATTTTATTTAGAACGACAATTTCTGCTTTATCCATTAAGGTAGCATTCCATTTTTTAAGCTCGTTTCTAATATCCTGATAGTCTTTGATTAAAGAGGGAATTCCTCCACTTAATATTTTTGTACCATCGACCAAATGAATTATTATATTGGTTCTTTCTATGTGGCGCAGAAAATCATAGCCTAATCCTTTTCCTTCAGAAGCACCTTCTATTAATCCAGGTATATCAGCTAAAACGATATCTTGATCGATTCCGTTTATATAGTTACCTACATGTAGAACACCTAAGTTAGGGGACAGTGTAGTAAATGGATAATTTCCAATCTTTGCACTGGCTCTGGTTAATGAGTTAAGTAAGGTAGATTTACCCGCGCTAGGAATTCCTATTAATCCGACATCAGCGATTAATTTAAGTTCAAGTTTTAAAAGTTGAGTTTCGCGCTTTTCACCTGAAGTATATTGATAAGGAGTTTGGTTAATTGACGATTTAAAATGCCAGTTACCCATACCACCTTTTCCACCTCTATCTAGAATAACGCTTTGATTTAAGTCAATCATATCGACGATTACTTCACCATTTTCATCAAATACGGTAGTGCCAAGAGGAACTTTTATTATTTCATCTGCTCCGTCGTGACCTTTCTTAAGATTTTTCATTCCGCCTTCGCCATTTTCGGCTTTATATTCGATTTTTCGGTGAAAGTACGAGAGAGTATTTGCGTGAGAGTCGACTTCGAGAACTATGCTACCACCTTTTCCACCATCTCCGCCCCATGGTCCACCTTTATCTACGTATTTTTCACGCCTAAAAGAGACTAAACCGTCTCCGCCGTTTCCTGCTTTAATTTTGATTTCGGCTGTGTCAATCATCCGACTATTATAACATTACAATTTGCTTGGGGATTTTGTTAAAATGTCCCAATGAAAGAACAATATAATCATGTTGATATCGAAAACAAGGTTAGAGCGGAATGGGAAAAGTCGGGATTGTTTCAAAATGAATTTTTTGATGAGAACGAAGCAAAAACAGTAACTCCAGAAAATAAGAAATATGTTTTACCTCAATGGCCATATCCGTCAGGATCAGGATTACATATGGGGCACTCGGAAACTTATGTCGCTTGTGATATTTACTCCCGATACTTAAGGATGAAGGGTTATAAAGTATTGCAGGCATTGGGATGGGATTCTTTCGGATTACCGGCCGAAAACTACGCTATTAAAACAAATATTCATCCTCGAATAAACACGGAAACTGCAATTGATAATTTTAGGGAACAAATTAAGTTACTGGGAGTTTCGGTAGATTGGTCCAGAGAAGTAGCAAGTCATAAACCTGATTACTATAAGTGGACTCAGTGGTTATTCTTATTCCTCTATGAACAAGGATTGGCTTATCGTAAAGAACAAAAAGTTAACTGGTGTGACAGTTGTAAAACCGTTTTGGCGAATGAACAAGTAATAGCAGGCAAATGCGAAAGATGCGGATCTGAAGTTATTCAAAAGAACATGAATCAGTGGTTTTTTAGAATCACTGACTATGCAGATAGGCTCTACGATGATTTAGATAAAGTTGATTGGCCAGAAGAATCCGTAAAACGTCAACGAGATTGGATAGGTCGAAAATATGGTGCTGTGATTAATTACGAGGTTATTGGTAGTGAAAACAAAATAGAATGTTTTACTACAAGACCTGAGACTAATTATGGTGCCACCTTTATTGCCCTTTCACCAGATCATATTTTGGTGAATAAAATAGTTGCCAGTGAAATTGTTTCTGAAAGCTTAACACCACCAGTATTAGAGTCAATTCGGCACTACATTGAGGTTACAAGCAAGAAAACAGAGAGAGAGCGTATAACCGAGGGTTCAAAAAAAACAGGTGTGTTTAGTGGCTTGTATGCCTTAAACCCTTTTAGTAAAAAGCAAATGCCAATTTGGATTTCTGATTACGTACTATCAAATGTTGGAAGTGGTGCGGTCGTTGGAGTTCCAGCACATGATGTTCGGGATTTCGAGTTCGCTCGCACTTTCGACTTGGAAGTTATTCGAGTAATAAAGGATTCGGTGAATGGTGATAAAGAGATACTTGTCGAAAATGAAGTTTATGAAGGACAAGGAGAAATAATAAATTCAGGTATTATAAACGGCAAAAATTCAGTTGAAGCTAAAGAAATAATTATAGATTATGTGGAGAAAGAAGGCTTAGGAAAACGCGCCAAATTCTTTAAATTAAGAGATTGGTCTATCTCCAGACAAAGATTTTGGGGAGCTCCAGTTCCAATGGTGTTTGATACAGAAGGTGAGCCACATCCTGTTACTAAGGATGATTTGCCTGTCTTATTGCCGGAGGATGTAGATTTTATTCCAACTGGAAGATCACCTTTAACATATTCAGAATCGTTTCAAAATGGCGTAGAAGAAAAATATGGTAAAGGTTGGAAACGAGAAGTCGATACTCTTGATACTTTTATGTGTTCTTGCTGGTATTTTTTTAGGTATATTGATCCTAAAAATACCGAGGAATTTGCTTCTCAAGATAACTTAGATAGATGGATGCCTGTAGATTTTTACCTAGGTGGTAGAGAGCACGTAACTGGCCATTTACTATATTCCAGATTTATTACAAAGGCACTATTTGATGCAGGAATCGTTAAATACGATGAACCTTTTACTGTACATAAGCATCAAGGTACTATTACTGGTGCTGATGGAAGGAAAATGAGTAAACGATGGGGAAATGCAATTAGTCCAACAGATGTTGTTCAGGAATACGGCGCCGATACTGCCCGAACTTATTTAATGTTTATGGGCCCTTTGGAAGATGATAAGCCTTGGGATACTAACGGAATAAAAGGTGTCAGAAGATTCTACTCAAAAGTTTGGAATTTATTATTAGACGAATCAAAAACTATAGTAGGGGAATCAACCCCAATTATGGTAAAAGAACTCAACAAACTTATCAAGAAATCAGGTGAAGATATCGAATTGAGTAAATTTAATACTGTCGTGTCTGAATTCATGAAATTTTGTAATAGTTGGGATAAAAAAGAGAATTCTTTATCTATTGATGATGCGATAACTTTTCTAAAGTTACTTGCACCTTTTGGTCCTTATATTTCCGAGGAGTTAAATAATAGATTATTAGAAAGAAAAAACTCATTTAATGAAAATTCATCTAAAGTTAATCAAACTACTAGATCAATTCATTTAGAATCCTGGCCAGAGTACAGTGAGAAGTATGTAATCGACGACGTAGTTAATGTTGCGGTACAGATTAACGGAAAATTTAAAGGATTATTAGAAAATATAGGGAATGATCTTTCCGAAGCCGATGTTCTAAACTTAGTAATTAAAAAATATAATATCGATGGCACTAAAATTCTTAAAACTATATACGTGCCTAATAAAATTATTAATATAATTACCCCTAAATAATCCGTTCGTGTTTGCATTCTGATCAGGCTCACCAGACGATATTAAAAACGCTATTTTTATACCTCTTTTTAGCAGCAATTTTTGGATATAGATACCGATTTGAGTCTCTAAAAAACCATGACAAATGTGACTTGGGCAAAAGCGAGGAAATCGGGGGTATATTATTTACCCATTCTACGGTCACGAAATACGGACAAGAGGTCCTTCTAAAAGATTGCAAGATAGGCCTAAAATCAAATCAAGCTATTTATTTAGGACAATATCTGACAGCTCGGAAGTCAAATCAGTTTACTTCAGAGGGTAAATTTAGTCATCTTTCGGTACAAGTTGATCAATCTAAATCGATTCATTTACTGGTTAAACTTTCCATTTTGAGAGAACAATATAAACAAGATATTTATAGATTATTAAAAGGGGATAGGGCGTTAATTTTCTTAGGAATATTCCTAGGTAGTAGAGATATTAAAAGAAATACAGAGTTATACGGTCAGATTACACAGCTTGGACTATCTCACTTATTCGTGGCATCAGGATTTAACGTCTCTTATATTGTTAATATATTCGGATTTCTAAAACAGTTACTTCCTAGGTGGCTTTATATATCTATCATGAGTGGATTGTTATTGATTTATAACGTTATTGTCGGATTTGAAATTCCAATATTAAGGTCTACTTTACTGTCTTTAACGATTTTTTTATTTAAAAACTCCACTAATTCTATCCATTGGTTAATAATGATTGGTTTTGGTTTTTGTATCTTTAATCCATTTATCATAACGAGCTTAAGTTTTCAACTCAGCTTTGTGGCAACATATGCTGTATTAATATCTAATGGATTAAGAAATGGAAATGAAATTGCGAAAAAGAAGAAGTCATTTTTGTTTGTCGACGAATTAAAAACTTCGGCTTTTGTTGTAATTTTTATTTTCCCAATTTTGTCTATTAACTTTGGAGTGCTGAACCCCTTTTCTATTTTTATCAATCCAGTTATTAGTCCTTTTATATCTTTGATAATGATATTGGGTATGTTTACGATAGTAGGACAATATGTTCTATTTAACAACGTGCTGTATTTCGTATCCGATTTGCTCCATTTCATAATCAGATTACTTTTTGGGGTATTAGGGATTTTTAATATACCCGTCCAAATGTCACTGGTCGAAATTCTGGCATATTATTTTCTATTATTCAGTGTTATTCATATTTATAGGCGGAATGAAACAAATTAGTATTCTCTATCTACTCGTTACCAGTGTCCTAATTCTTGTGTATTTCGCAAGTTTTTATTCAAAAATAAACTACGACAAAGGATGGTTTGTGAGCATATTAAATATAGGCAATGGTGATAGTACTTTGATAAAAACTCAAGAAGGCCTTGTGGTGCTGATTGATACTGGCCCTGATGCTAGTATCACAAGTCGGATGGCTGGCATACTTGGTCGCAATATTAGCACGATTGATTTGCTAGTTCTTACGCATTCACATGCTGATCATATCGGTGGAGCTACGTATGTTCTGGGCGAATATGATGTTAGGTGCATTGTTTATAGGACAGAGGATAAGAATAATTCATTGATGGAAGAAACTCTTAGGAATAGGCTTATTGAACAATCTATCGAAGTGCACTTTCCATTTGCTAATGATACTTCAGCCGCTGGTTCTGAATGTATGGCTGTTCTTGACGCACTTAATGAACTCGATCTCTTTTATTACGGAAATGCATATACCGCAAATCAAGTTAAGAATAACCAAAATTTAGAAAGTCTATTCGTTCTGTATTCGGCCGGGAATTTTAATTACTGGCATATGTCAGACAATGAATATAGCATTCAGGAAAAGATCTATAATAGCGTTAGCAAGATGAATCCAGGCCAGTCATTTAATGTACTCAAAGTTCCGCACCAGGGCAGTGAGGACAGCTTGCATAAA
This sequence comes from uncultured Candidatus Saccharibacteria bacterium, assembly GCA_964370865.1. Taxonomy (GTDB): domain Bacteria; phylum Patescibacteriota; class WWE3; order 2-01-FULL-39-13; family 2-01-FULL-39-13; genus JAUPVU01. The sequence continues at coordinate 83,409 of CAYJKF010000005.1, forward strand.
CAGCTTATTCATTTTATTAATCCGCAGGTTGCTATTATATCGGTAGGAATTAATGGCTATGGTCATCCGCACAAAAGTGTTGTAAATTTTTATATGAAGAGTGTTCCATTATTATTAAACACAAGACTTGATTCGGATATACTAATTAGGAAAAACAAGTCCGACATAGTTATCCAGAAACACTGTTATAATAATATATTCTGGTGTACTATCAGCTCGTATTAATTATTGATAAACTATGAGGCCTAGCAATATATACGTCTTTTTTACGTCAATTATTATGTCATGTGTTCTGCTTGCGACTGTTTTTGCTGTAATGATAGGCTTTTTTATATACCGTTATAACAAAGGCGAAGAACAATTTTCGAAAGAAGTTGAGACTGAGACAAAAACCCAAAATAGGGATGCGGACATCGATGGCATATTTTATCTAGTTGCTGACATTGAGAGTGATTGGGAATCTTTAGAGTATTTTTTAAATGATTTCGATTTGTCAGCTGAGGCGAATATTGTTCAATTAGGTGACATTACTCACCTAGGAGTATTAGATGATTTCGAACGATATTTTGGCATAATTAAAAAATCAGGACGAACCTTTTATAATATTCCAGGGGATCGTGACTTATGGAAATCAGGAGGGTTAGATAATTACTCTAAATATTTAGGACAATCATACTATATAAAAACAATCGGGAATTCTAAATTTCTATTCATAGATAATGCTAATGAATACGAAGGAATATCCGATGAGCAATTTAAATTTATAGAAGAAAATCTTTCAGATGTTGATTTCGTGTTTATGCACAATCCGATTTATTTTGAAGGGAGTCCTCTAAGCAGTATTATCCGAAAAGGCATGGGACAATACGATCCAGAGGTTGATAAGCAAAGAGAGAGATTGTTACAGCTTATCAGAGATTCCAATACTAAGGCTGTATTCGGTGGTGATCAACATATTTATTCCGAATCTATAGATTCAAATGATAAGGAATTAAAACATTATGTTGTAGGTTCTTTGAATAGCAAATTGAATATTGGTGGACGTTCGTTTGTAATATTGACAACATATAAGAACGGGGATTATGCTGTTAACAAGGTAAATTTTTAATACTATGGATTTTGATCAGCAACTTAAAAAAGTAAAAGGAAGCATGAAGTTTGAGCGGACTGTCGTCTTGGTCAAGCCAGATGGAGTTCAAAGAGGATTGATTGGAAAAGTTCTTACAAGATTTGAAGAGAAGGGATTGAAACTTGTTGGATTAAAATTGATGAATGTAGATGATGTTGTATTGGAATCTCACTATTCCCACTTGAAAGACAAGCCATTTTTTCAGTCTATTAAAGATTTTATGAAGAGTTCACCTGTTGTCGCAATGGTATGGGAAGGCGTTGAGTGTATTCAGACGGTAAGGACAATTTGTGGAACTACAAATTCACGTGAAGCAACCCCAGGTACAATACGAGGCGATTTTGGTATGGGAAAACCTGCAAACATAATACATTCATCTGACACCCCGGAGAATGCTGAGGCAGAGATTGTTAGATTTTTTGATGCTAAAGAGATATATGACTACGATAAGACCGAATACATGTACGTCTATTGGCCAGATTAAATTTCGAAGTTCTTGAAATGATGGATAAGTAATGTAATGGTGCCCCCGGAAGGACTCGAACCTCCGTGTCAGGTTTAGGAAACCTGCGCTCTATCCAGTTGAGCTACGGGAGCAAAGTGGTAATTCAATAAATTTATTATACTTTAAGTTGGACGTTTTTAAACCCCGAGTCTGTCGCTATTTGGCATAACTTCTGTAAATTTAGTTTCTTTAGTCATCACTGTTTTAGCACAAAACATGTAAGGCATAGCCAGAAGAAGTGGGGAGCTCCGTGTACGAAATATACTCGCAAAAATAAAGCGCTATTTAATGGTTAATCTGTTTTTTTGTCCTTCTTGTTATTGTTTAGTTTCATTTAGAATTGTGTAGACCTATATAAATAGTGGATGACTCGACCGGCGGACGATAGGGACTAATTACAAGCCAAAAATGTATGTTTTGGGCATATTGGGGACGTTGGAATGTTGACAAAAACTATCAATCGCCACCGACGTGTGCCATAACCATAAAATACTTAAAGTAGTGGCATAACATGTTAACTGTTATAATTTTGACCATGAAAGCTTACTTTTGGCTGAGAATGTTAGGTAATTTGTTTTGGACACTTGGTGTTGGAATTTTCATATTTACGTACATACCAATTGCTTATGGTGAGGTGTCGTATAGGGCTTTTCCTCACGAAGTAGCGGTAACAGAAGGGGATGTAACACAAAGAGTAAAGAATGAACAAGAGAATCCTGATGGCAGAGTGTTAAATATATCTCCTTATGAAGCTATAAACCCTGAATTTTCAATAATAATTCCCAAAATCGATGTAAATGCTCCGATCGTTTCAAATGTTTCAATGGCAAATGAAAAGGAGTATATGAATGCATTAAGACAAGGTGTTGCTCATGCGCGGGGTACATCTATGCCAGGTGAAACAGGAAATATATTTTTGTTTGCACATTCTTCTATAAATTTTTGGCAATTAGGACCGTATGCTACGGTATTTAACTTACTCAATAAGCTAGAAAAAGGGGACGTAATCGTAATTGCGTACCAGGGTGTCTATTATGAATATGCTTTTACCGATATGACGGTAGTCCCAGGTTGGGATACAAGTCCATTTGACGTCGAATATGACGATTCTGTAATAACTCTAATTACATGTGATCCACCTGGAACAACTTTAAATAGGCGAGTAGTGAAGGCTCGATTATTAAATACAATTAGACCGTAATTATTTCTATCTTAGAGCTATACCGTAAAGATTAGGGAGGTTTCCTTCTTTTAAGGAGGTTAATACTATTATCTTATCCCCACTTGGAGTTGAATGAGCTTTATTTGAAGCAAGATATCCTGTATAAACGGTTGTTTGATTAGTTCCATCTATCCTAATTAAGCTAACCGAGTAATTATCTGGCCTACTAGGGACCTGCGTGATTAAGATTAAGTGGTATGAATCTGAGTACCATGAGTAGCTAGTGGTAGTTAAATCTACATCCCTCAACGTATAATTTAGCCTTTGTTCGTCTATTGGCAAAGTAGGTTCAGCATTATATATAACTAAATCCGTTAAATTAGGATTATTTTGTGAAGGAATTTCGACTACGAATTTTCTTTCGTCCGGTGACCATTTGTCTTTAGTGTTTTCCCAATTCGATTTAATTATGTCTGGTACTTGCTGCGTAGATTCAATTTGATCGATTTGTGTCTCTAAGAAGGATGTTTTCCAGTCCTTTTCCCATTCTTTATAAATAATTTCTGCATCGGCTACTTGCGTTGGGGCCTTGTTAATTGCTGTTTGGCTAGTGAAGTTAGTTCCTACATCATATAGTAAATATCCTTTTGGATTAAGTTCAACTAATAATTGTTTGTCATCGAGGGACCATACTAAATTTGTACCAAGTGATGGGGTGAATTGAGTTGTATCTACTATTAGAGGTTGACTACTATTTCTTAATATATTCAATGCGCTACCTGCTAAAGGAAGAATCCATACACCTGGATCTTCTTGATTAGTAGTTATATAGACTATGTCGTTATAGCTTGAAGAAAGGTCAAACGCCTTAACATTAGTGTTGGTAAGTGGCTCTAGCCTTGGTGTACGTGAAACCAAAACGGCTGTTATGTCAGTGACGAGTTCAGGATAGACAGTAATGTCTTTCTGCCAACTTTCGAAACCCTCTTTTTCTACTCTTAATCTATATTTTTTTGGAGTAAGAGAGGCGATTGTATCATCGGTGGCCGTCATTGCGGTTTCGTCTAGATAGACTTGTCCGCCATCTGGAATAGATCTCACAGCAAGCATTCCAGTCTTAACTACTATTGTTGAACTACCCTGATTGTCAATGTCGATTGAGTTCTTAATTCTCCAGCCTTCACTATATAATACTGAAAGAGTAGTGATTACCAGTAGGGTGCTAAGAGTCAAAATTAATGATATTAAATTCCTCATATATACCTATATTATAATCCATTCTTCCAATTAAAAAACATTCTTAATCAGTATGTTTTATTGGGATGAAATTAGGTGCGTTAGGTCTCGATAGGCTTATAGTGAGCTATTCCTTATTGACCTAATATGTCGTCGATAGTATGTTGACGATATGACAATAGAACTCCAAGACAAATTATATACTTCAACTCAGGTAGCAGATATTTTAGGCGTAAGCTTAAGAACACTATATAGATATATGGAAGACGGACGTATTCAGTCAATGCGCACCGCATCTGGACGACACCGTTTTACAAAAGATCAGATAATCGATTTTCTGAATGCTGGAAATTTGTCTCCATTAGACATTGAGAGGCCGTCCACATATGCGACAAGAAGCGATAGTCAACCGGTACAAAATAACAGCAACTTAAACCAAGTGCCACAATCCACACTAACTCATAATCTAGGTTTTGGACAACAGGATAACCAAGCTGGACAGCACTCGCCTTACAATGACTTGAATTCAAGCTATGGAAATGTTGCACCTGGTGGTCAACCTAATGTCTCAACAATGCCCGAAACATTTATGCCACAACAGCCAACTCATACACCAAATAGCGACAATTTTTCAAACAATTCATTTTTTAATAGAGCTAATAGTGGTATGCAAACAATGGCACCAACAAGTGATCCATTTTCAGATTTCGATGATGAACCATTAGATATAAATAACAACAACACTCAAGGGCAGAATAGTCAGGTAAACGTTGGTAATCCATTTAATGAATTTGGTGTACCCAATGCAACAGAACCAGCTGTCCCAAATACTAGCAAATTCAATTCTGACTTTGATTTTAGTGATCCTGTAGTAGAGCCAAAATTCGAAACGCCACAACCCAGGAGAGCGGAAGAAACACCAACTGATTTTAGGAATGATTTCAAAGAAATAAATCAGGAAACTGAAGTTCGTACACAGCAAAGCCAAGTGAGTGAAACAGTGAGACAACAGTCACAGTTTCAACCAGCGGCACAACCACAGACAGGTGGATTTGGGTTGGGTATGCCTCAACAGCAACCTGCTGCAGCTCCGGAGTTAGTAGACTTAGGGTCTCAATTAAATATTAGGTATTATAAAAGTGAACACTCCGACTTAATTGAACTAGCTCGTAAGATTAAAGATGTATCGAAGGCACGAGATTTAGAGTATGCCTTCACTTTATATGCTGGATTATCTTTACATTTCTTGATTGATCCGTTTACTATTTTACATTTCTATGCAAATCCAGAGGATATGCAAATATGGAAAGAAGACTTAAAGTTATCTCCTGTAAGCAGAAAGGAAGATGCTAATGTTGGTGTAATAATTAATACAGATATTGTATTTGCTCCAACACGTGAAATCGCAACATTTAAAGTTGTTGACGACAAAATCTTGCTAAGAGATTTATCTGAAGTAAGAGAAGAAAATCTAATAAGAAGATTCAGAGAACAGTTAAATTCATAGGGAAAAAAAGACTGGAATAGCGTTGACTTTTCGTATTATAGGCTGTATACTACACCACGAGTACATTGATCTTACAACGTTCTTGTATAGAACCCACCTGCGAAGACGGTGGTTATATAACATTTGGAATGAAAGCGGGAATTATCCTTTTTATTTTTCCTAGTTTTATTTCATTCCCAAGCCGTTTTGCGGATGGGTTTTATACACGAACACAAACTGGTGGGCAAAGATCCGCTTCTTACCTGGAAAGTGACTGGGCAGGACACTTACTTGGGGAAGCGGATCTTTGCCCACTTTTGTTATACGCACTATGTTAAACTTTCGTTATGGCTCGAAGACTAAATCATAACGTCGACAGAAATAGTTTTGCAGTACCACAGGTTATGGATAAAAAGAAAAGCACTAAACTCAAAATAATTCACATAGCAGCAGAAGCTGCGCCTTTTTCTACCGTTGGTGGAATGAGTAGTGTTATCACTTACTTGTCTCGAACCTTATCGAAAGAGGGGCACGATGTAAGTATCTTCATGCCGAAGTTCGGATTTATAGATGAAAAGACATATCCACTAGAACTCGTACATAAAGGACTAAAGGTTCCAACTGGACATACGAAAGATCCTAACTTTCCTTCGCACTTGATATGCAATGTTAAACGATATGTTGCAGAAGACGGTGTTTCATTCTATTTCTTAGAAAATATGGAATATTATGAGAAACGGTCTAATGTTTACAATTATTCGGATGATTATTTAAGATGGGCATTATTATCATATGGATCATTACAATATATTTGTAATCATATGGATAAGGAGCCAGACATTATACATGTCCATGACTGGCATACAGCCTTAGTTCCCAATATCGTATTTAAAGAATATCGAACCAAAGGTTGTTTTGAAAAAACTTCATGTGTTTTAACTATTCACAATATATCATTTCAAGGACAGTCAATTGACCCTGGAAGCGAATTAAACTTCGACGATGGTAAGTCAAGAGTTCCAGCATTTTATAGCGACAGATTAAAAAATTTAAATTTCTTAAGAAGAGGAATCATATATTCTGACATCGTTAATACAGTTTCGGAGGGATATGCTCGTCAAATTTTGACACAGTCATATGGATGTGGACTTGAAATCTTATTAATGGAGCTCAGATCGAAGCTTTTTGGAATTATAAATGGAATTGATTATGTGAAATTCGATCCACAGAATGATCCATTCTTAGAGGCAAACTTTTCAATCAATACAGTCGAAAAAAGATTAATTAATAAAAGAAAATTACAAAAGGAATTCAATCTAGAGCAAGAGGATGGTGTACCAATCTTTGCCTTTGTTGGTCGCTTAGATCATCAAAAAGGCGTAGATTTAATGATTGAAGTTGTCGAGAAATTTTTAAAAGATTTTAACGCACAGTTTGTATTAATAGGTTCGGGAGATATGGAGCTTGAAAAAGCGGCTAAACGCCTTGGAGAAAAATTTCCTAAAAAAGTCGGAGCCCATACATATCCTAATTTTACTTTGCCTAAATTAGTCTTTGGAGGTGCTGATATGCTATTAATGCCTTCACGATTTGAACCTTGTGGAATAGTGCAGATGGAATCAATGAGATATGGAGCGATTCCAATTGTTAGAGCAACCGGTGGTTTGGATGATACAGTTGAGGATTTTAATCCTTCAGATTTAACTGGTAATGGATTTAAATTTAAAGATTTTGATGGATGGTCACTATATGGCCAAATGGTCAGAGCACAAGAGACATACAGAAATAAAACAGTATGGAAACAAATTCAACTAAATGCAATGTCTACTGACTTTTCTTGGGATAATATTGCAGATAAATATATAGCTCTATACAATAAGGCTATTCACTTTAAGAAAGAAGGTTATTTTAATAAAAATCTAGAATAATGAATTGGGCACACTTTCTACACATATATCAACCTGCAGACCAACACCCTGGCATTTTAGACAAAATAGCAAACGAATCATACAGGCCCTTAATTAGAGGATTATATAAAACTCCAAATGCAAAAATTACATTAAATATTAATGCTGTTTTAGCAGAATTACTCTTTGAACATGGATTTAGAGATGTCGTCGATGGAATAAAAGACTTAGTGGAAATGGGTAAAGTTGAGCTTACCGGGTCGGCCAAATTCCACGCCTTTTTACCTTTATTACCTGAATCAGAGTTAGAGCGACAAATCGTTCTTAATCATGAAACAAATAAGCGTTTTTTTGGGGATTCCTTTAATCCAAAAGGATTTTTTCCACCTGAAATGGCATATAGTCCTAAAGTTGCAGGTGTAGTTAAAAAATTAGGATACGAATGGATACTTGTAGATGAAGTGTCTGTATTTGGTGTATCAGAAGCAGAAAGACGAGATGTTTTGTATCAAATTAAAGACCTAGGTTTAAAGGTGTTCTTCAGAGAAAAACGCGCAAGCAACATAATAATGGGGGCATTAGTCAGGTCAAATGAATCCTTAGAAAGAGCGATGGGTGACGTGACGAATTCCAATAATTATGTCATTACGGCTATGGATGGTGAGACATTTGGTCATCATAGGCCTGGATTGGACCTAGCATTATTTGAAATTTTAGGTAATTCTAGGTTTCCTTGTGTTAGGATTTCGGACTTATTGACTCTTTATACAGATGTTAAAGAGGTCGTTCCCATGGATTGTACTTGGGCCACAAGTGTTAAAGATGCATTAGCAGGTAATCCATATAATCTTTGGTTAGATCAACAAAATCCTATACATAAAAATGAATGGCAACTTGCTGAGCATGCCATAAAGCTAGTAAATGAATCCGAATATTCGGACTCTAAAATGCCCAAACTTTTAGAAGAGTCCAAAAACTGGGATCAAATGACAGATGAAGAAAAGAGTAGGGAAGAAAAAAAGAGGAGATGGTTAAAGTGTAGAGATGCACTAGATCGAGCTTTAAATAGCGATCCGTGGTGGTGGGCAAGTGCTAAACCATGGTGGAGTGTGGAAATGATTGAAAAAGGGATGTTTTCGTTGTATAAAGTCGTTAATGAATTGCCTGATGTCTCTTCGGGGGATTTAGAAATAGCCGAAGACTTATATAAGAAAATTTTATTTGTAGCTCATGACTGGCAAAGAACTGGTAAAGTCGATCAATTTGCAAAAGAAGAATCCGCAGAGAGGCGTATTCCATTATCCAAAAGATTCAACGCGGAGCCATATTACCACGCATTGTTAGATGCTCTAAAGCTTGAAGAAGAACGTGCTATAAGTAATAGGGAATACGAGCAAGCAATAAAATGGAGAGATTCTATTTACAAGTTAGAAAAAGATTTAGATATATATGATGCAGTTCATATTATGGATTTGTTTAGAGCAGAAGCAGATATATCTAAGTTTGAGGAATTTCTAAAAGAATATAAAGAAAAGTATAATATCTTGTCCAAAGGCCAGCCCGAGTAAATTGTTAGCAAATCACAATGACAAAAACAGACCAAGTGAGTTCGATTGCTCTCAAATACGGGTATGAAATTGAAGAGATAATTAGGACACCTGATGGTGGTTCTAGACGATCTTATGTTGTGTTTTTAAAGGACAAGGACGGTAAAAAATTCACAATGAAGATGTTTGAGTCGAGTGACCAGTGGGCCCTCGAAAGGTTTTTGAAAGAAATCAAGAATATTCGCTTTATAAGATCAAATATTCCTAACAAATATAAGAGTTGGATTCCTAAAATTATCACTTATTCAACTAAAGAAGAGAATCCATTCTACATATATGACCAGATTGCAGGTAATCAATTAGGTTCTTTTGTTTTCGATTATGGAATAGTGTGGGGGAGTTTTCACCATGCCAATTTTGATTTATTTATTAAATTTTTTGATGAGTTAGCAAAAATAGATTACTCAAAGGAAAACTTTCCTAAGTGGGGGAGTCGTTTAGCTAGAAAAGAGCTTCAATATTATTTCGAACAAGTAGAGAGGTTACTGCCATCAGACTTATATGATCGTATACAAGCTTTTTACGAGCGATATCATATGTATGTATCAAAATCACAAGTGTTATCCCATAGAGATCTTTACCCAGAAAATATATTAATAAAAGCCGCAGGTTCTAAACAATTCACTTTTATTGACTGGGAATATTTAAGTCTAGTTCCTATTGGATATGATGCTGCGTTTCTTTTCTTATCATTTTGGAGAGAGGAATATTGGAAATCTAAAGTATTTGCTCATTTTTACAATAGATACAAAGACGACCCTAAATTACGACGTGAATTTTTAATTTCATTTAGGTTTTGTTTAATCATTTTAGCAACCAGATTTTTATATCAAATGCACACCTATGGCGAAAAGAAAGGTAATGCTGAGCGAAATGCACACTTATCATTCATTTACGATTTAGAACATGCACTAACCGGCGATATTGTTAAGCCCCGCAATATTAAGTTCTATGTGTCAAACAGTGACATTCAGCATGTGTGCGACTTATATAATATTGGAACTGTTAAAAGTTACGAAATTTTCTATGCGAGCAAAGGAAATACCGTAGCGAAGGTAATTACCGATCTAGACTCGTTTATTTTAAGGTTTTATTCACAATCTAGATCCTCCAACTTGATAAAGAGAGAGTTGGGTATTTTTGAAAAACTTAGAGATAGTGGAATTAATACATATAATCTCTACAAAACCTCAGAAGGAAATCTATATTCAGAAATAGAATTTTATGGAAAGAAAAGAAGAATTGCAGTTTTATCTTATTTACCGGGTAATAAACTTAGCCATGTTTGGGCTGATGAAAAAGCCATAACCGCTGCTGGTCGAATGTTAAGAAGGATTCATGACAATAACATTATTCATGGTGACTACAGTAAGGAAAATGTCTTGTTTAGTAAGAATAAATTAACCGGTGTCATCGATTTTGAATGGGGGCGTTTTACAAAATCAAAAGACGCGAAATATCATGACTTAGCAAAGGCTATTGCATTATGGCTTGTTGATACAAGGTGTAAGAAACTTACAGACGATGTGTTTATTACGACATTTCTCGAGGGCTATTTTTATGATAAGAAAACGAAGAATTTTAATAAAATATTAGAAATAACTTTACAAAAAATAGAAAACGAACGCTCAATATTTATGACTACGTTGGATACAAATGCCAGTAAGGATTCTGGAAGAAGATTTAATTCGGCTAATAAGACTGTTTCAGAGCTGTTGCTTTCTTATAAAGGGTAATATATTTTTTAGCACTTTCTTTCCAGCTGTAGTCTTGGTTTGCTCCATTTATCATAATTTTTTCCCATTTAGTTTTGTTAGTTGAATAGTCAAAAAAGGCTCGTTTTAAAGCCTTAAGCATATCAACTTTACTAAATCCAGTGTAAACATACCCGGTTACATTCTCTTCAACGGTGTCGTATAACCCTCCGGTGCCTCTTACTACAGGTACAGATCCATACTTCATCGCTATCATTTGTGTAAGGCCACAAGGTTCATATCTTGATGGAATTAAAAACATATCAGAAGCGGCATAAATTTGTCTTGCTGTTTTCTCTGAAAAGGTAATTAGTGCTTTATATCGTTTGTTAAATTGAGTTTTTGAATTATATTCCTTAAAAATCATCTCAAGTTGTGGATCACCAGTGCCTAAGATTACGACTGAATAACCCATTTCCATTATTTCATCAAGAGATTCGGCTACTAAATCTAAACCTTTTTGATGCGCTAGTCTGCTAATTATTCCAAGTAAAGGTCTATTTGAGACTTCTAAACCTAAACTTTTCATCAGTGCTTCTTTATTCTTTTGTTTACCAGCCTTAATGTCGCTTGTGCTGTATTGAAATTGTAATTCCCTATCTGTCATTGGATTAAAGACTTCGTAGCTTATTCCGTTTAATATGCCCTCAAGTCTTGCTTCACGTACATTTAAGATATCGTGTAATCCTTCTCCGAATTCTGGTGTTTGTATTTCTTCTGAATATTTTTTAGAAACAGTGGTTATGTAGTCCGATCCAACGATACCTTGTAGAACAAAATCTAAATTATCGTCTTCTGCATCCCATTTTAGAGTTCGGTCATTTTTAATATCTAATTCTAATTTAGAAGCGACTTCAAGTTTACTAAAACCCTGATAGGCGAGATTGTGAATCGTAAAAACTGTTCTTGGTTGATCTGGAACATCCCTAAACCTGCCTATGCTTTGTAATACTTGTGGAACCATTCCCGTGTGCCAATCGTTACAGTGGATTATATCGGGATAGAATATTTTATTTGGAGTTCCGAAGTATTGTCCAATTACCTTGCTAAACAAGGCAAACCGTTCTAATTCAGCTTCTGGGCTGGCCATGGTTTCTGGTGAAAAATATATTCCTCCATTAGAGATCAAATCATCGTTTTTAATTAGGTAAACAAGAATTTCGGTTCCAGGGAGGAATGTTGTATAAATTTGTACTTTTAAGTTTTTTTGGCCGTACTTTACCTGGATATCATCAATTTTGTCAATTTTAATATTAGAAGCTTGTGGAGATAGCATTCTATCTGCGAGGTCTTTGTAGAATGGGATTACAATTCGAACATCAATTCCATATTGAGTTAGTGCGATAGGAAGGCTTCCGACTACATCAGCAACTCCTCCAACTTTAACGAGTGGAGAACATTCGGATGCGGCAAGAAGTACTTTCATATTTAGGATTTTACTATTGATTGGTATATCGGTATAGTATTAATAATGTCTGTATATCGAGTATTCCTTATTGTTTCGGCATTTTTTGTCTCATTTATTTTTTCAGGTTTGCCAGTTAAATCTCAAAGCCCTGAACCTGCGGTGAATGAATCATCACTAGGAGTTGCAAGTTTCTATCCTATTTCTGAACCCGTCACAGAAGGTGATATTATAATTATCCAAAATAATACATATGTTAAATCGCAAAAAGAATATGAAGAAAATATTTTTGGTGTAGTAACTCTAAAGCCGGCGATATCAATTGATCCTCAAATAGAGAATACATACCCTATTACTCGGGACGGTGAGATTTTGGTTAATGTTTCGAATGTAAATGGTGAGATTCTACCAGGGGACTATATTACGACATCAAGTGTGCCTGGAGTTGGAATGAAAATGAAAAGAGATTCTTTTTCTCTGGGAATAGCAAGACAAGCTCTTACTGAAATTGATGAAAATGGAATTGGAAAAATAATAGTTGAGGTCAGGCCACGATTTTTATATATAAATGCTGATGTTTCAAAAAATAAAACATTTATTAAACCGATTTTTGACAGAGCTTCTGGTGGAAATTCTTCTTATAGCCTTCCTCGATATATTATAGGAGGTTTGATTGCCCTCGCAGCCTTAGTTTTTCTTGTGCTTAATATTAAAAAGATTGCTCAGCAAGGTTTAGCATCGATAGGAAGGAATCCACTTGCAAGTAAAATGATAATTTTTAGTGTCATAATAAACCTTAGTATCACACTAGTTGTTACCCTTCTTGGAATTGGGTTGGCTTATTTGGTGTTTGCCCTCTGATTATTGTGTATAATTTTGGTAACTGCCTATGATAGATCTCGATTTACAATATATTTTAATACTTCTTAATTTTTTCCTATTAATTGTTATATTTTTCTATGCGTTTTATTTGTACCGCATTGAGAAAAAGGTCAAACAAAAATATGCAGATTTAACGAATAAATCTCAACAAATAATTGAGGAGGCTAATAAAAAAGCCGTAGAAATTTTACAAAAATCCGAATTTATAAGTGAAAATCTAAAGGGAGAAATCACCAATAACTTCGAAGCTATTTTATCTCACATTAAGACTCAAAACGCAGATTTCTATAAAGAATGGCAAACCGATTACCTCGCTAATTCTGACAAAATGATTGAGGAGATGAAAGCTAAAGGTCAATCAGATTTAGAGAAAATTTCAAATAAAGCGATAGAGACACAAGAGACTCTAGAAACAAAACTTGGTGAAGAATTTAACAAAGCAAAGGTCGAAATCGACACTTTTAAGTCACAAAAAGCACAAGAATACACAGAGAAATTATCCGATGCTATTAAACGAATTTCAAAAGAAAAATTTTACGTGAATTTACCTTTAGATATTCATAAGAAAATCGTTGTCGAGACAGTTGAATTGGCTTTAAAAGAAGTTGAAGCCAGTACGGAATAAATCTAAATGAAATCTAAAGAAAACATCGTCATTTTAAATAGAAATAAAGTAGATTTGTCTATCAAATTAGATAAACTGCGTGAGCAGGAATTTATACAAGAGAGTAGCGAAAGTTTAGAAATTCTGACTGCTCAAGAAAAAACCTTATTCGAGAATATCGTTAAAAATAATCCAGACTCTAACGCGGATTCGAATATCAGCACACAAGCTCAATTTGTATCTGAATATCTCAATAATCTGCCCGTAGTAAGATTAACTATCGCTTTCACTCCCAACATTGCCTTTGAAAGGAAACTAGCAGATCTTATATCTAATAAATTGAGGAATGTTTTATTAGATATTATTGTAGATCCAGAAATCTTAGGTGGATCTGTACTCGAATATGCCGGAAAACATGTAGATAAATCTATTATTAATTTATTTGATTTGGGCAATGAGTTTTAAAGAAAATCTATCAAAATCTAAAGAGTATGGTGTAATTGAGTTTGTCAGCCACCCTATAGTAAGAGTTTCTGGATTACCCACTGTAGAAGTTGACGAGGTCGTAATCTTTGAAAACGACGAATTTGGACATGTTTCTGCTATTCGAAAAAATTATGTCGAGATAGTTTCTTATTCGAAAGTTCCACCTAAATACGGTACTAGGGTTACGAAAGGTGGAAAATTATTAGGATTAACTATCACTGATGGGTTACTTGGTAAAGTAATTAACCCATTAGGAATTCCACGATTTACATATGAGACTTTTAAAAACGAAGGAGAAGAGAAACCAATTGATATTCAACCTCCAACCCTGATGACAAGGTCAAGAATCAAACGACAGTTTGTAACTGGGGTTGCCGTAATTGATAGTGTTATTCCTTTAGGTAAAGGACAGAGAGAGCTTATTGTTGGAGATCGAAAAACCGGTAAAACGAGTACAACGCTGACCCTAATTAAATCCCAAATAAGTGAAGGTTCAATCGTTGTTTATGCCCTAATCGCAAAGGATAAATCGTATACTAAGAAACTTAAAGAATATTTAGAGGATATTAAATTAATGGATAGTGTTGTCCTTGTAGCAACAAGTCCGGATGATTCGCCTAGCTTAATCGATATGACACCGTATTCTGCGATGACAATCGCAGAATACTTTAGAGACAGCGGACGCGATGTTGTGATTATTTTTGATGATTTAACTACACATGCTAAGTATTACCGTGAAATATCGTTGATAGCGAAAAAATTTCCAGGGAGAGATTCGTATCCTGGAGATGTTTTTTACAAACATGCAAGGTTGTTAGAGCGAGCCGGAAACTTTAAAAATGAGAAATCCAAGATTAAAGAAGCTTCGATTACGGCTATTGCTATTGCTGAAACCATAAATGGATTATTAAGTGACTATATAGTTTCAAACTTAATAAGTATTACTGATGGTCACCTTCACTTTGATGAGGCAATTTTTAATAAAGGTAGAAGGCCCGCTATAGATTTATTTCTTTCGGTAACAAGGGTTGGAAAGCAGACCCAGCTACACATTTCGAGGCAGTTGACGAGGGAGGTTATGGCACTTATGACTAAGTATGAGAGTTCCTCTAACTTTAAACATTTAGGTGCTGAGCTAACAGACGAAATTAAAGAATTATTAAAGAAGGGGGATCAAGTTTTCGCATTTTTTGAACAGTCTTATCAACGAGCGATGCCTTTAAATATGCAGGTTGTATTTCTTGGTTTGATTATGTCGGGTGCTTTCATGACTACTGAAAGTTTAGGCGAAATAAGAGAGAAAAAGAAAAACTTATATCAGCATTATAAAGAACAAAAAGTTAAGATAATGATAGATAACATAGTAGAAAAGAGTCAAACATACGAAGCATTTATTGATAGTCTAGATAAGTATAAACCGGAGTTAATGGAATTATGTTAAATTCATCAACTAAATTACAAGAAGAAATCGCTTTGATTAAATTTATGTCTCAATTATTCTCTGCATATGAAGAAATTGCAGTTATGAAAATGCAACGCATTAGGACTGGAGTATTTCATAATAGAAAATTCCTAGATGAACTATATTCAGTATTTAATGAAAGTAAAATACTTTATTTTAAAAGGGTTTCTAGTATGAATGGCTCAACTCAGCAAGCAGTCGATGAAAATGCTCTTACGAAATTTTCGACACTCAAGAAAAATGGCAAATCTATTATTGTATTAATAGCGCCTGATCAGAAATTCTCAGGAAACATTGGCTTTGAGGTCTTCGAGACATTTTTAAAGCATATTAAAGAATCCCCAAAAAGTGACGTATTAGTTATTGGAGTAATCGGGAAACAACTGGTCGATGGCAAAGGCGTAACCGGCTACAAATATTACGATTTAAAGTCACTTAAAGTTAAAAGTAACTATGATTCTTTACGTGATTATTTATTGAGTTATCAGAAAATTGATGTACATTATGGAAAATTTGTAAATCTATTAACTCAGATAAAGACTGTTACTGATATCACTGGCAATACAGTTAATGAAAATTCTATTAATTTGACTTCTAAAGATGACTATATCTTTGAGCCGTCAATCGAAGCGGTAATGAATTTTTTTGAAGTCCAAATAATGGGTGTACTACTAAAGCAAGCCTTGGCTGAATCAGAACTCGCAAGACTCGGCTCACGTATTAATGCTATGGAATCTGCTAGTCGTAATGCAAAAGACACGGTGAAGAAATTACGAATTCGAAAAACAATGTTAGATAAATCATATGCAAATAATAAACAAATCGAACGGATGTCTGGTATGTCGTTATGGGGAGAATTTATATGAAACTAACAGGCAGAATAACTGACGTTATGGGACAAATAGTACATGTTGAAGTCTACGGTGAAAAACCAGCTATTCATGATGTGCTAGTCACTCAAGACAAACCACAGATGATGATGGAAGTTGTTGCTGGTTTATCCGGGAATGTTTTTCAATGCATTTGTTATTCCCGAACTTCTTCACTTAAAAGGAATGTTGAAGTTTATAATACTGGCAAATCGCTTGAAATACCCGTTGGAGATTATGTATTAGGTCGAGTTTTTGATGTTTTTGGTGATGTTCAAGATGGTTTAGGTGAACTAAAATCCGGAGACAAAAAAGAAATATTCGGAGATGTTGAGTCATCTTATGATGAAGTTATTCCTGCAAAAGAAATAATTGAGACTGGAATAAAAGCTATCGACTTTTTTTCTCCAATGCTAAAAGGTGGTAAATTAGGTCTGTTTGGAGGTGCTGGAGTAGGTAAGACAGTTTTGTTAACCGAATTAATTAACAACATCGTTATATCATCGAAGTCGAGTAACTTTTTATCAGTCTTTGCAGCAGTTGGAGAAAGATCTAGGGAGGCACACGAATTAATAGAAAATTTGAATGAAGCAAAAGTTATGGATCGAGTAGCTTTAATACTAGGACAAATGGGAGAAAATCCTGCTGTTAGATTTAGGACAGCCTTAGCCGGGGCTACTTTAGCTTCATATTTCAGAGATGTGAAACGAAAGGATGTCTTGTTTTTCATTGACAATATGTATCGATATGCACAGGCTGGAAACGAGTTATCTGTTTTAACTAGTAGTCTTCCATCGGAAGGGGGCTATCAACCTACATTGACATCGGAAATGGGTATCCTTCACCAAAGACTAATGTCTAACACGTCATCTAGTATCACATCCGTAGAAGCAATTTTTGTGCCTTCTGATGATTTAACGGATTATGCGGTTCGATCTATATTCCCATATTTAGATGCCACTATAGTGCTTTCGCGAGGTATTTATCAACAAGGAAGAATGCCTGCTATTGAGTTACTTGAGTCAAACTCATCCTCCCTTGGTGCTGACATAGTCGGTCAATATCATTATGACACAGCTATTCAGGCAAAAAATTTACTCCAAAAATCTTTGCAAATCGAAAGGTTAGTTAACTTAATTGGAGTTGCTGAACTTTCTCTAGAAGATCAGACTACATACAGAAGAGGCGAAATACTTAAAAATTATATGACACAGAGTTTTAATGTTGTTGAAGCTCAGACTGGGTTGCCTGGAATCAGTGTCCCCTTACCGCAAACGATAAAAGATGTAGATGCGATTTTGTCAGGTAAGTTTGATAACTCAGATCCAGACAAGTTTTTGTATATTGGTGGTATTGATATTGTAAGTTAGGATTGACGTTGTTATCGAAAGTTGTTCGTTTTTTGGTATCTTATACGATTTCTATATTATTTGTGCCAAGGTATATCTTCACATAGTCCTTTTTATTCCTTAAAACGCCTTCTACTAGGTCTAAATTTAAAGTTTCACCATCTTCTTGCTTAATTGAAATGAATTTATCGATAAGAGTTATGAAGCTTGAATGACCAGGTAATATATCAAATGGACCTCTATCATTATTGGACGAAACTGAAAAAGCTTTTCCATAGAAAAGAGTTTTCTTGGCTTCTATAACTTTTACTTTTAAGGTCGGTTTCTCTCTCATTAATAAATATCATAGCATTTTATATTTCTGCTTAGTATTTATATAAAAAAAGGAAAGTGTACAAAACATCCTCTTTAAAAACTTCTCGCGAGCAAAAGGGTAAAAAGATGATGCAATTATAGGATGCTAGAAAAGGTTGTCTCGCGGGAAAGAACTAAAAGAGAGTAGTGTTTATGTGTCCAAAAAACGCAAAAAGACTGAGTTGATTATTGCGTTCCTATAATATAAATATTACAATTTCTCGTAAAGATATATCTGAAAATCCTGCCATGCTCGAGAGAAAAAATACAGAAAGTCATAATTTAATAGCAACTGATGAATTAATCCAAAAAGCTGTGTCAGCAGGTGTCAAGTTCGGGTATGGTGATCCTAAGAATAGAATCAGATATTTAATTAAGACAGGTTTACTTCCACATCAAATCAGAAAACATATCGATGGCAAGATTGTCCCTTACATTCCCGAGTATGCTTTAGAAAGATTGCTTGAGATACAGCAAATGCAGGATGAGAAAAATTTTAAGATTCCTCAGATTGTAGATTTTTACATTCAACAAAGAGATGATAGTCAACCTCAGGGGAAGGTGTCTGAGTCTAAAACTACTAAAACCACCGCAGCCCCGCTGACATCAGATGTCACATATATCACGTCATCCACCTTGGCAGGTAAGGATGATAAAACTGAAGGGTCACGTTCAAAGAAGTTTTACCCTCTGGGCTTCTTTTCTAAACCAAAGCTGGCAATAAACTCTTATTTGAATAAAGATGACAATTTGGTTAGCTTAAGTCGCTCTAAATATAGAAGCAGAGCGATATTTATCGGAGTCGCATTGCTTCTGCTACTTGGCGTTGGCTATCAATACGCTGAAACAGTAGAAAATTCCCCATTAGCGAAGTCTGTCATGGCATGGATAAATGAATATGAAGAGGATCAATTCGCTAGACTGAATGAAGGCAATGATAAAGATCAACTCGTGTATGATCCAACTAGCATTAATCCTGAGCTGAAAATCACTATTCCTACACAGTTCGATAACATTGTGGAGTTTAACGATGACGTATTTTTAAATGGTGCTAATTTATATATTGATGATGGTCAAATTCAAGCTTCAAATTTAGTCTATAGCATTACTGCTGGACCAGGAATTGCGATCGTTGGTGACCAAGAGATAACTGTCACAAATACTGATTTAGGTAGTTCTCAGGATATATTCAAAATATTCGCATTTGATGAGATTGAAATTTCAGCTGATTCGAATAATTCTCAATTAACGGTTCGGTCTGCTGGTGGAATTACATTTGAAGAAGATGGAGATGGCATAGTTATTTCTTCAGTTGTACCAGACGAGTATACCTGGATAACTTCAATTAATGGTAGTGAACAGGATGTAATTGAAGCAGGTATGTCAGTTGACTTCGTCTCGGGAAATGACATAGCCGTTACTTCTGGGGGTAGCAACATCTTATCATTTGACATAGAGTCGGTAATTGACACAGTCACGCAGATCAACATACCTTCCGGCGGGGGAATTAGCATCGGCGGAGTGTCATTTGACGATGACACATCTTATGCTCAATCCGGTGGACAACTAATAAGCGTTTATACCGGCAACATGTTAAATGTCGCTCCAACGGATTCCACTCTTCAGGTTATTCTTGAAGAATTCGATTCTGCAATTCAAGGAGCAACTACTAATGTTTGGTCAGTAACAGCAGGTGTCTTATATCCAACAGACTATAATATTTTAGATTTAGCGGTAGGTGGTTTAACTCCTGCTGATGCCCCATTTGGTATTGATGAAGATAACAATATTATATATTTTGGAGATGACAAGGCTGGGGTTACAACTTTAATATTTAAATCAGATGGTGGAACCGAAACTGGAAGTTTAATTTATAACACTTCGGATCAATTGGTTTTTTCTGGAATGGGAGTTGGATTCGAAGGTTCTACTATTGATGGTAACTTAACCAACTTTGTATTTACTGATCCTACTTCAACCAACACAGTTACTTTTCCAAATGCTAGCGGAGAGGTTTCGTTGCTTGGACAAACAATTGATACAACAGAAATTACAAATAACACTATTCTTGCAGTTGATTTAAATAATACTGGTGCTGCTCCAGGAAGTGGAAACATTCTTTCATACGACGGTTCAGCTGGATTCAGTTGGGTTTCAGCAGCTTCAGTTGGAGTAAATTATTGGGATAGAACTGGTAATGTGTTAAGTCCTGATACTGCTAACGACGTTTTAGAGATCTCGTCTTCGACTTATACTCCAGCTTATTTTATAAATACAAGTGCGAGTGATTCGTTTAGAGTAGATGATGTAGCAGGTGATACTACATACTTTGTCATAGATTCTGCTGGGAATGTTTCGTTAGGTAACATAGCTGGTGGTGCAACCGATACCGTTTTGGTTGCTGGTGTAAATAATGTTATTCAGTCTCGTGCTATAGATACAAGAGTTTGGGGTACTACTTTATTGGATGATAATGATATAGGTACGACGGTACAGGGTTATGATGGAGATTTAACGACTTTGGGTGGTTTAACTCCTTCTGATGGAAACTTTATAGTCGGGGATGGCGCTGCTTGGGTTGCTGAAAATGGAAATACTGCAAGAACTTCACTTGGACTTGGTACGGGAGATAGTCCAACTTTCACAAATATGATTTTAAGTGGTACCACAGGATTGACCTTATCTGGTATTGGAGCTGACTTATATATTGGAGCAATCGGATTAAACGATATTGGTACTAGTAATACTGATAGCGGATCGGCCTTAATCGGAATATTCGATGAATTCGATAATAGTAGTAGCAGTACGGTTCAAAATGTCATAGATGATATTGACGCTGCAATCGGCAACAGATTATATACTGCAAATAATTATTTAACAGATGGAGAAAGTATAACCGCATCGCTTGAAGCATTGGATGTAGCTATTGCAAGTGGAGTAGGAGACATAATTGCAGTAGGAGATGTATTAAGTGGGGCAGCGTTTACAGCAACAGCAGGAAATGATGGAAACACATTGTACTTTGAAGGAACAACAGTAGATGGAAATGAAATAGGCTTAACAGGAGCAGATGCAGGAAGCGATGTAACGGTAACAATCCCAGCAGTAACAGGAACAATAGCTCTTGGAACAGGGGTAACAGATACATTAGCATACTGGAGTGGAACAAATACATTAACAAACGTAACACTAGGAAGTGGACTAACCTTTAGCACAGGAACATTAAGTGCAGTAGATACAAGTGCAAGTAATGAATTACAGAATCTATGGAGTACGATAAGCTCCCAAAGTGGAAGTACAGCAGCAAGTACAACAACAGATACATTAACAGTAAATGGATCTGGAATAGCAAGTACAGCGATAGTAGGAGACACATTAACAATAACGGCAACAGAAGCACAGCAGCTATTTAACACAATAGCAACAACAAGTGGAACATCCCCAGTAGCAGATAGCTTAACGGACACGTTAACCTTAACAGCTGGAAGTAATATCACAATTACAGGAGACAGCACAACAGATACAGTAACAATCGCAATGAGTGGAACCTTTGATAACTATAGTAGTTGGGTAATAGGAGATGATGATACAGATACATACAGTGTAGTATCAGGAAACATATTAAGATTCACATCAACAGATAGCAATATATTAACTAATCTAACAAGTGGAGATGATGGAGATGAGAACATGGACTTTGCAATTAGATTACTAGGAGACGCAGTAGCAGGAGTAGGACTAAGCGGAGGAGCAGACGATGTATTAGTAGGAGCAGATGCAGATGTAACATTCACATTTGATGCAACAGAGTTAAATGACTTAACATTTGGAGACAACACAGATGCATCGATAGTATGGACATTTAATCAAAGTGGAATAACAGATCCAACCTTAACCTTTGCAAATGATGCGATCACCTTAACAGCAGGAAGTACAACCGTAACAGGAGCATTAAGTTCAACGACATTAAACACAGGTCAAGGAGCATATGAACTATATGCAATGAACCAAGATGTAGAGACAACAGATGCAGTAACATTCTTAACGTTAGATACAGGCCAAGGAGCTAATGAGCTTTATGACATGGATCAGAATGTATTAACAACATCGAATGTACAGTTTGCAGACCTAACCTTAACAGGTGACTTAGCTGTAAATGGCGGAGGCCTAACCCTGGGCTCAAATGGGAATGGCGGTATTCTAACGCTTTACAATGAATTAGGTATTACAGATTATTCTGTTATATTCCAGCCAAGTCCATCTCAAGGAGCAAATCTAACATACACATTACCTCCAACGGATGGTGATGCCGACTATGTATTAGTAACTGATGGAACAGGCGTATTAACCTGGGAAGATGTAGTGGCGATTGCTGGTGTAGGAGATATAGAAGCAGTAGGTAATATAACTTCAGGAGCAGCATTTACCTCAGGAGTTCCAGGAGCTGAATTATACTTTGCTGATAATGGCTTTCTAGGTTTAGCCTCAAATGCGGGTAGAATAGAATTTGATAGCCAGATACCAGATGAGATTAATTTCCTAGATGCAAATATAGGAATAGGTACATCCACTCCATCCGCAAGATTAGATATAGTACCATCAACAGCAGCCGCATTAGAGATAGATCAATTCGGAACAACAGCCGGACAAACAGGAGAGCTTCGATTTATGGAAGGTGGAGCAACCTCTACTCAGTACACTGGATTTAAAGCTCCTGATTCACTCACGACCAGCGCCGTATATACACTGCCAAACTATGACACTTCTGTCCCCAGTGGAGACCATGTTTTAACTTGGCAGTCAGGTAACGTATTAGAGTGGAAAGCAGTAGGTGGAATGGCCGGAGTAGGAGACATAACAGATGTAGGAGACTGTACCGGACCAGCATGTTTCACGGCCAAT
>CAYJKF010000006.1:0-47452 GCA_964370865.1 uncultured Candidatus Saccharibacteria bacterium
GGAATCCTCTAAACTTCCAGCAAATGGAGAGAATGTTCCATCAGATATCTTGTTATCCTTTTATATTAAATTAGGAATATCGATACTTATCCTTCTACTAATTTGCTTCCTCAAAGGGGAGAAACCACGCTGGCAATGGGGATTTCCTAAAGAAAATTAGCATCAATATAAACTTCTTTCGTTTTACATATATAGATGAAATCTGATATAAATAAATATGCAGAAAATAGTAAATCATCTATGGTTTGATAAAGAAGCAGAAGAAGCTGCCAACTTTTATGCCTCATTATTTCCAAATTCTTCGGTTAGCGATAAAGTATTCTATCCTGATGCAGGAAAAGAAGTTCATGGACATGATGCTGGAGATTTAATGAGTGTCAATTTTGAATTAGAAGGACAAAAATTCTCAGCACTAAATGGCGGACCAGACTTTAAATTTACTCCGGCAATTTCTTTTTTTATTCGTTGTGCCACAGAATCAGAGGTCGACGAATTATATTCGAAATTATCTACGGGAGGATCCGTATTAATGGAACTAGGAAAATATCCATTCAGTGATAAATACGCATGGGTAAATGATAAATTTGGATTGTCCTGGCAAATATTTTTAGGACAAGCTGATCGACAAAAAATAACTCCAACTTTAATGTTTACTGGATTACAAAACGGAAAATGTGAAGAGGCTATGAATCTTTATACCTCACTATTTCCAGATTCAAGAATTGGCGGAATTGCTAGGTATACAGCAGATCAAGCTCCAAATATCGAAGGAACTGTAATTCACGCTTCATACTTTTTAAATAACCAAGAATATATGGCAATGGATAGTAATCTAGAACATCGATTTAACTTTAATGAGTCAATCTCATTTATTGTTAATTGCAAAGATCAAGCTGAAATCGACAAATATTGGAATGCTTTATCGGCGGTTCCAGAATCTGAACAGTGTGGATGGTTAAAAGATAAATTTGGTGTTTCTTGGCAGATCGTCCCTGAAGAACTTGGAGAAATTTTCACAAAGGCTGGCGAGAATGCCGATAAAGTAATGACTGCATTACTTCAAATGAAGAAACTAGATATTTCAGTACTTAGTAAAGCAGCAGAAATGGAATAAATATGAAAATGTTTAATGTAGGTTTGTTTTTATTAGTTTTAGGATTCGCAGGAGCTTATTACTTCTGGTACATGCCAAATAGAGCCGAACTTGATATGTTAAGTGGGCAAAATGGTGATGATGTCGAGATGATGGACGAAACTAGATTAACGGATGATGAAAATATGGGTAACGATAGTGGATCCGCTTGGTTAAACACTGAATACCAATGTGAAGGTGGCGTTATGAATGCAACTGCATTTAAAAATTGTTTGGTAACTAATGGTTGGGGTGAAATGAATGGAGATACTCCACTGGCAGACATTTATGAAGGTTACGCAGAACTTGATGGATCAAGAGTATCTACTGAACCATTTGAAAATGGTTCTAAAGTATTTATATATGACGGTTGGGCTGCTGACGAAGCTGGAAATTTATATACATTTGACGCAACATATTAATATTTAATCTTATTTAACTATGTCACAAGTAAGTACATACCTAAATTTTCCAGGTAATACAGAAGAAGCATTCAATTTTTATAAGACAGTTTTTGGAACTGAATTTCAGGGAGAAATTTCTAGATTTTCGGACGTACCTCCACAACCAGGGCAGCCAGAAATTTCTGAAGCTGATAAAAACTTAGTTATGCATATAGCTTTACCAATATTAGGTGGACATGTACTAATGGGTACTGATGCATGCGAATCAATGGGTTTTACCTTAACAATGGGAAATAATATTTATATTTCACTACTTCCAGATTCAAGAGAAGAAACAAAGAAATTATTTGATGCCCTTGCTGTGGGCGGAACAGTAGAAATGCCATTACAAGATATGTTTTGGGGAGACTACTACGGATCATTAAAAGATAAATATGGTGTAGGATGGATGTTTAATTGTTCTGCAAAATAAATGGAAAGACTAACTTTTAAAACTACAATTAATGCTCCAGTTGCTAAAGTTTGGAATACTATGTTGAATGATGAGACATATAGACAGTGGACTTCGGCTTTTCACGAAGGTTCATATTATAAAGGTGATTGGAGTGCAGGATCTAAAATGCTTTTTTTAGGTCCTAATGATGATGGGTCAGAAGGAGGAATGGTCAGTATGGTCAAAGAAAATCGTTTGCATGAATATATTTCTTTGCAACACATTGGTTTGGTTGGAAATGGAATTGAAGATACTACTAGCGAAGAAGCTCGAAAATGGAGTCCAGCTTTTGAAAATTATACATTTGTAGAAAAAGACGGAGTGACTGAGTTAACTGTAGAACTGGACACACTACTAGAATACAAGGAAATGTTTGAAAATATGTGGTTAAAAGCCCTCGAAAAATTAAAAGAAATAGCTGAAAGTTAAGATTATAAACCTACGGCAAATTCAGAATCTAACTCGAATTCGTCCGCTATATTTCCTTCTTGTTCAATTTCCTTTGCTACAAGTTCCATAGCTGCTTTTACACTTTCATAACCAAAATCTTGCAACGTTGGAACCTTCGCGGCAAATCTCGCTTCAAAATTTGGGTCAATTGGCTCCATCCCTCCAAAAGAAATATCCCCGTTTTCAACAATCCAGTTTCGGCGGATTAATATTCCTGCCTTACGCATATTAGATTGTTCTTCTTCATATTCCTGCTGTGAAGGACATGTGAATAATTTACCTTGGGTTGGTTGAGGAAATAAATTTCCTTGGACTAATGAAGTTAACATATATTTCCATTATACATACGCATTGTAGATTGCAATATCTAGTTGATAGGAGTTTAATAATAGCTGATGTTAATTTTTATAACAGGACTTATCTATCGTAATTTAATAAAGCCAATTTTATTTCTTTTTGATGCAGAGTTAGTACATAAAAGAATAACTAAGCTTGGAGAACGGATTGGGAAATCTGCTTTATCAAAGCAATTGATTTCGAAATCCTTTGTAAAAGATAGCGATATTTTAAAACAAACCATAACTGGAATTGAATTTAAAAATCCAGTTGGGCTGGCGGCAGGATTTGATTATGAAGCTAAATTGACTCAAATCCTGCCGCACATAGGTTTTGGTTTCGGTACGATTGGCACAATAACCAATAATCCATATGGCGGAAATCCAAGTCCAATGTTAGGGCGCCTTCCGAAATCGCGAGCACTACTTGTAAATAAAGGGTTTAAAAATGACGGAGCAAAAAAAGTTGCTGAAAAACTAAAAGAATTAGAATTCGATATTCCAATTGGTATTAGCATCGGACGAACTAATTCAAAAGATTTAAAAACTCAAATAGAAAGCGTGGCTGATATTATTCAAACATTTAAAACTTTCGAACAGTCATACCTAGAGAATTCTTATTACGAATTAAATATAAGTTGCCCAAATCTATCTGGAGATATTACTTTTTATCCGCCAGAAAATCTTGAAGAATTATTAGTCGAAGTAGATAAAATCGATGTTTCAAAACCAATTTTTGTGAAAATGCCGATTGAAAAAAGTAACACTGAAGTTTTAGAGATGCTAGAAGTAATAGCCAGTCATTCAATCGATGGAGTTATATTTGGAAATCTTCAAAAAGATAGAAAAAATCCATGTCTAGATCAAGAAGAAGTTGCAAAGTCTGGAAAAGGCAATTTTAGCGGAAAACCGACTTACGATAGGTCCAATGAGTTAATTGCATTGGCTTATAAAAACTATAAAGACAAATTAATAATAATTGGTTGTGGTGGTATTTTTAATGCCGAAGATGCGTACGTCAAAATAAAAAGTGGTGCCTCTTTGGTTCAGTTGATTACCGGAATGATATACCAAGGGCCGCAATTAATCGCAGAGATAAATGAAGATTTGATTAAATTACTAGACCGTGATGGTTATAAGAATATTTCGGAAGCGGTTGGGGCAAATATCTAGAGATCACCTGGACAAACGAATTCGCAATTTGGTCCTGATCTTCCCACGTAGGATCCATCTGGACACTCTAAGGCATCCATTGTACACATAGTTCCATCTTTTTCTTGATTGCGAGGTTCTGTGCCTTCAACTGGAACTAACCACACCCCGTCGTCTGGTTGATTATTAGAATTATCCAATCCCTGATCTTGGGTAGGTGATGGAACATTTGGATTCAAACCATCTGGGTTCAATCCATCTTTTGTTGATGAAGCAAGTATTGCGAAAACTACAAACATTCCAAATAAAAGAATAGGAATTAGTCCTAGAAGAGTAATCGTCCACTTAACCCAGCTCTGCCATTTAGTCCACATCCACATTAAAACAACACCAATTGGATAAAAAACACAAAGGGTGATTAAAGTTATTATTGTTTTTGTGTCTTCAGATAGAGGAGTAGCTTGTGGGTTATTATTTTCCATATATTTAGCATATCACTAACCATAGCGACACGCATCTATTTAGCGTATAATTCACCCTTATGGATATTAGAAACGTTGCTATAATTGCCCATGTTGATCATGGTAAAACAACCTTGGTTGACGGCCTTTTAAAGCAATCCAACACTTTTAGATCAAACGAAGCTTATATGAACCAAGAGCTAATTCTTGACAGTAATGATCAAGAAAGAGAAAGAGGAATCACGATTTTGGCTAAAAATATCGCCGTTCACTATAAAGATGTAAAAATAAATATTATTGATACACCTGGTCACTCTGACTTTAGTGGTGAGGTAGAGCGTACTCTAAATATGGCTTATGGAGCTATTTTGCTGGTTGATGCTCAAGAAGGCCCAATGCCTCAAACTAAATTCGTACTTAAAAAAGCCTTGGATATGAAATTAAAAGTTATTGTTTTGATTAATAAAATCGATAAAAAAGACGCACATATCGAGAAAACAATTAGCAAAGTTGAAAATCTTTTCTTAGAACTAGCACACGACGATAACCAATTACATTTTCCAGTTCTTTACGCGATTGGTAGAGAGGGTAAGGCATGGGATAAACTTCCAGAGGACATGTCTGCTCCAGCTACACTAGAGCCTATTTTTGAAGCAATATTGAAATATATTCCAGAGGTTGAAAAAGATGATAGTGGAAAATTCCAAATGCAAGTTTCTTCACTTGATTGGGATAGTTATAAAGGTAAATATATAATTGGGAAAATCATTAGAGGAATTGTTAAAACTGGCGATGAAGTAGCTTTACTTAAACCAACTGGCCAAATAATAAAAAGCAGAGTTGAGAAAATCTTTGTAAGTGCTGGATTAAAGAGAGAAGAAGTCTCAGAAGGAACATCTGGAGATATCATCGCAATAACAGGGATTACGGAAGCCGATATTGGTGATACCATAACAGATCCAAGTCATCCTGAACCATTAGGATCAATTGCAATTGGAGAACCAACATTAGATATATCTATTGGACCAAATACATCCCCATTCATGGGACAAGAAGGAAAACTCTTAACTGGTCGCGAAATTCTAAAACGTATAGAAAAGGAATTACAAACAAATGTCGCAATGAAATTTAAGATCAGTGAAGGAGGACAATATATTTTATCCGGTCGTGGCGAATTACATTTGTGTGTATTCCTAGAAACTCTAAGCCGTGAAGGATTTGAAATAGAAATTGGTAAACCTAAAGTTATTACAAAGCTTGTAGATGGAAAAATTTTAGAACCTATTGAAGAATATCAAGTTGATGTACCTGTAGATTATGTTGAAGCAGTCAAAAGCGAATTTGCAAAAAGAATGGGAGTCTTAGTCACACAAGAAGCTGGTATGGGCGACCATATTAGATTAATTTTTGAAGTACCAACAAAAGAAGTATTGGGGCTTCGAAGTGTGCTATTAACTTTATCTAAAGGAACTGCCGTAGCCAATTCGTCATTACTTAGATATGATGTTCCATTTGGAGAATCCAGAAAAATAAGAAAAGGAGTTCTTTTAGCATCCGAAGCAGGAAAAGTCTCAGCATATGGAATTAATGCAGCTCAAGAAAGAGGGCCTATGATTGTAGTACCTGGCGATGCAGTCTATGCAGGAATGGTAGTTGGAATGAATGTTCGCGACAATGATTTAGAAGTTAACGTTTGTAGAACAAAGCATTTAACAAACATGAGATCAAAGGGTGAGGATGGAATTATCCTAAACGCACCAGTAAAAATGAGTTTAGAGCAATACTTTGGCTTTATTGAAGATGACGAGCTTTTAGAAATAACACCAAAGAATATTAGAGTTAGAAAGAAAATCTTAGATCCTGTAAAAAGATCTAGGGCTGCAAGGAGTTAGCAAGAATTATTCTTGATTAAATACTTTCTGGCTTTTGGATAATAAAAGTAATCGATAATATTCTTTTTCCATGGCAAGGAAATAGGCCATTTTCATAAGCCCATTATGCTCAGGAGCAAAATCCATATCTACTAATATTAAATTTTCCCCATCTGTTAATAAATTTGATGATGTTCCAACAGTTTTCCAAAATTTTCTAGCATATGTTCCTAGATTCTTCTCTGTTTTGGAAGTGCATGATCCTATTAAATCAAAAAACCTTCCTGTTCTTGAATAGTTTTCCCTTGAGGCTTTTACTAATTGAAATAAAGGGTCGGTTAAATTTTCTGGAAGTTTTTCTTGTTCATACTTTAGTGTTTTACCGGAAATACGCTCTTGTATAATAATTGGCACAGGCTTTCCATCTTCACCCTCCGCTATCATAAAGTGTTCTTCAGGTGTTTGTATTGGTATTCCATCAGTTGAACTTATGATTTGCTGCCCGTTCGATTTTCTTTCAATACAATAGTCGAATGCCCATAGAGATCGGTCATCGTAGGATTGACTAGCAAGTTTTTCGTCGATACGTGGTATTTTTATAACCTGGTCATCAATAGAAAACACTGTTCTAGTTGAACTTTCGGCAAGATATTCAGGGTTAATTGAATTGATTGAGTTCGGAATATTCATTAATAAATTTCGATTCAACTAGAGCTTCTTATCTGCTGACGTTGCCGTAATTGTAAAGTGTTGCTACTACGTCAGTAGGTAATTTACAGGGAGTATCTATATCTCCTAATAAGTCATCTGAATAATGATACATTCCAGCTTTTGTTGTTACGCCTTGCATCATTACAACTTCATCATCTACAAAAGAAAATGAAACACCAGTAAAATCACTAACTACTATGCCTTCTTCCGTTTTTGTGATTTCCTTTATTCCTACAGTTAATCTGAAGTCAGTATCAAACCCTTCTGATCTACGATCCCCATGAAATATTTGCGCTGGGTTAATTCCCCTTATTGATTTGGCGATTTTGGCTTCCTCTTCGATTTCAATATCGGTAGACTGTACCGAAAATAAGACTTGGTTTGTTACAACGTTAGGTATCAAGTTTCCTCCCAATAGAGTTGTTACTTTTCTCTTTCCATTAGTGGGATTAACAGTATTTCTATCATCAAGAATACGTAAATCTGTCACGACCCCTGATGTAATAAGTTGATTGAGAATCCTAAGTTTTTCCGCAATAGAATCGAATGATTTGGTTTCTCGAGCTGACAATCTAACCAATTCTTCTTCATGAGACTCTTCTAATTTCCTTCTATACAATCCAGTAGCCGCATTAAGTAATCCCTTGAAATCTTCATTGCCAAGTACTTCCAATGCCATAGTTGACCGTTCATAACGTGTTTGTTCACCTTTATTTCTCTCCATACTATAATAATACGTGATGCATAAAATATTTAAAGGATTAACAGTATTTGTTGCGATGGCTGGATTGTTAAGTCTTACAAATCCGACGTTCACTAACGCCCAGTCTAATACTGAACGAGTCGATGCATTTCATTCCGATATTATAATCGAAAAAGATTCCTCCATCCGAGTTACTGAAACCATCTTATACAACTTTGGGACTCAAGATAGGCATGGAATTTATAGAAACATTCCTTTTAAAACGAAAAACGTAAACGATGGAAAAACTTATCTTGCTGATTTGAAAGTTCAAAATGTCACTGATCTTAACGGCAAGAAATATATTTATGAGGTAAGTAAGTCTGAAGGTGATGTAGTAATTAAAATAGGAGATCCTAATAGCACGGTTACAGGAAAGCATGCTTATGTAATTACATATTCGTATAAAGGCGCGATTGAGACGTTTGAAAACAAAGATGAACTATATTGGAATGTTACGGGAAACCAATGGAATGTTCCAATACAAAGTGTTACCGCAAAAATTACGCCCTCTGATGAATTAATTTCTAGTGGATTTAATTTAGAGGAAACTACGTGTTATACCGGAGTAAGAGGTTCACAAGCGAAGGATTGTATATTTTCACGAGATGGCAATTCTATTTCAGTCAAATCTAATCGAGCCTTTCAGCCATATGAAGGACTAACTTTTGCAGTAAATTTTCCAAATGGAATTTTATCCCTATATCAAATGAACGAAGATTTCACCTGGTGGTGGATAAGATTATTATTGATCTATTTGGCTATAGTGAATGCTTTAGGATTGATTGCTATCCCTGTTATATGGAAGAAAAGTAGGCCAAAATTTGAGAATTTCGATTCTGTGATTGTTAGGATGTATGATCCTCCTAAAGATTCGGTTGGCGCTGAAATTTCACCCATGGAAGTTGGGGCATTAATGGATGGCTCAGTTGATCCAAAAGATATTAGTGCACAAATTATTTCACTCGCCATTAGAAAGTACGTAATTATCGAGGAGGTTAAAAAATCTAATATTTTCACTAAAAATAAAATTTTCTTCAAACGCGGTAAAGCATTTAATACAGACCCCGAACTTAAAAATATCAGTCAGCATGAAAGAGATTTGTTGAAAATAATTAAACTAACCCAACAAGAATCAGTCGAGCTTAGTGAACTCAGTACTATTTATAACAAAATTGCATTATTGAAAAACAACGTTCAGAAAGATTTAATTGAAAAAGGATTGTTTGATTCTCGTAGAAGTACGCGGATTTTAAAGTATACAGGCTTCGCAGTCTTGTCACTGTTGGCGGGAAGTTTAACTATGTTCATCGGATTGCTAATAATTGGAATGCTTACGACTTGGTTAACTCAAAAAGGGTTTGATGCTCATCGACATTCAAAGGGGTTGTACGAATTTATTTCTTCACAAGATCGTCAATTAGAGTTTCAAGAAAAAAATTATTACTTTTTTGAGAAATTATTGCCTTACGCGATTACTTTTGGAGTAGCTACAATTTGGGCCGAAAAGTTCAAAGATCTCCATGATATAAATCCAGACTGGTATGTCGGAGACTCCCATAATTTTACTAATGTCGGAATGCTAGTTGGTAGTTTGAATTCCAACCTTAATTCTATTCAGACTAACTACACTCCAAGTTCTTCTGGTAGTTCAGGATTTAGTGGCGGATCATCAGGTGGCGGTGGTGGTGGCGGCGGTGGAGGAAGCTGGTAGTATTTCACTATCAGGTAAATTGCTAAAGTATTCTCGACTAATATATTCCCTTAAAATACTCAAATCGTGTTTAGATTTTGCACTGTTAAAATTATATTCGGTGATTTCTTTTAGTAGATTCGGATTTCCTAAAATCCTAAGTAAATGGTCCGCGGCAGATAATAATTTCTCGTCACTAAAATTATAAAAACGATTTTCCTTATTCCATTTTTCATCCATACAAACATAGAAATAGCCGTCTTTCTTAATATCTTCCTTGAATACCTCATATTCGAAGAGAGCGATTAACTTATTAAAATAAACGGCTTCTAAGAATTGGTTTCCAAAACCTTCGAGAACAGAAGGATATGTTACTAAATCTGCAAAATAATAGGGATCCCAAAATGAATATATCTTTTTTCCATCATCACTAATATTCCTCGCAGGAGAAATTCTCTCAAAGGCATTTACTGTTTTAACATTCAATTTCTTTGCATACTCAACTAAGTCGGTAAAGTAAGTTTCAGAATCAATATGATGGGGGTAATTAGAAAATATTAAGACTGCTTTTGAGTCAGCTGTAATGGTTTTGCCATTAAATGTCTGACCTATATAATTTGGAAGTTTTTTATTAATATAAGCAGTTAATAATATGCTCATTTCTATGGCTTTTCGTGGGACTATTCGGGTTGCTTGCAGTACCACTAAATCATTCTTTTCTATTCCAAAGTGTTCCAAAAAGTCTGAATTATAATCATCTATACCGGTTTTCTGATGATTAAAATCTAGGTAGTCTCCAAGTACAGTACTAGATATTTTATGAATTTCATATAATCGCTTTGATGCAATTGTGTTAATTACTTCGTGTCTGACTTCGCTCGGTGTAGGGAATGTATTTTCTAAAATTTTTGGTAAATCTGCATTAGAGGAATTTGTAAAATAGTCCCGTTCAAAATAAAAATCATGGTTAACACAAATTGTCCTAACATTAAATTTCTCTATTGTATTTTTAAGGGCATAAGCACTCCATATTAATAATGGAAGACTAAAGATGTTGTGAACAATTACTAAATCGAATTTTTCTGATTCAAATATATTATTAAGTTCGTTCTCAACTAGCCCTTTTCGTTCATTAAAGATTTTTTGGAATGGGATTTGCTCGATCTTTTCATCCTTAATTGTCTGGTTAATGAGTGTCCTGTTTATCTGGTCATCGATGTCAAAGTCCTTAAGAGCATAATATTTTTGTGGAATTGGTTTATCAAATTTTCCTCCAACAACTACAACCGTATGGCCAAGTGATTCAAGGATATTTATACGTTTTTCAATCTCAAGGCTAACCCCGTCTGTACTAGCAATCTTATAATGAAAAATACCAATCTTCATAAATATAGTAAAATACTCAATAACAATTAATTTATAGCTTAATCATGACACAAAAAATAAAAGATTTCGTGGACTTTATTCGAACCCAAGGTGTTGTTGGGTTAGCAATTGGATTTATTCTTGGAGATAAAGTAAAAAATGTAGTTACTTCACTCGTAAATGATATTATTACTCCGTTTTTAGGCCTAATATTGGGATCTGGGGGATCATTTAAGGATTTAAGTTTTTCATTGGGAGCTGTAACTGTTACCTATGGCAATTTTCTCTCCACGTTATTGGACTTTATCATTGTAGCTGCTGTTGTTTATTACATAATTAAAGGAATAGGTTTAGATAAGTTGGATAAACCAAAAGAATAATGGAAATAATAAACTACGACGAATTTAAAAAACTTGATATGCGAATTGGCATAATTAAAACTGCCGAAAAAAAAGAAGGCTCTGACAAACTTTTGGTTTTAAATATTGAAATAGGTGAAGAGACCAGACAGATACTTTCTGGAATCGCGAAATTTTATTCACCAGAGGATTTGATTGGCAAAAGAGTTTTAGTCTTATGTAATCTAGCGCCAAGAATGATTATGGGATTAGAAAGTCAAGGAATGTTGCTCTGCGCAGTCGATAAAGAAGACAATGTGGCCTTACTTAATCCTGATAAAGAATTTCCTTCCGGCACAATTATTACCTAAAGCATAAATGAAAAGATTTTTCTTAAAGATTTTTTATAACTTAGCAATTATTTATTGGAATATTTTTAAACCAACAACAGTTGGGGTTAGGGTTGTTGTTGAAAACGATGGTAAGGTTCTATTAGTAAAACCTTCTTATTCTCTTTGGTATTACTTTCCTGGTGGAGGAGTAGACAACAATAAAGAATCTTTGGAAGAAGCTGCATTAAGGGAACTAAAGGAGGAAACAAATTTAAAAGGTAAAAATCTTCAGCTTTTTGATGTTCACAGAAATTTTATTCATAACAAAAGGGATACAGTTATTACATATAAAGCCGAAATTGATAATCCCGATGAGATAAAGATTGATCAAGTGGAGATAATTGATTATGGATGGTTTTATCCTGAAGCGTTGCCAAGCAATACTCACGAGTTAACTAAGAGAGCTTTAAAAATACTTTATAACCAAGTAAAATAGAACACTATGATGCAAGCCACTCAGCGTAAAACTGATGTAGGGCAGCTAGCTGATAAACCTTTGGAGGCTACTCCCAAATATTATTTTATACAAACCTTTGGATGTCAGGCGAATGTTCGTGATAGCCAAGTTATGGCTGGAACTTTAGATGCTATTGGTTTTATACAAACTCAAGATCATAAAATAGCAGATGTTTTAATAATTAATACATGCTCAGTACGTCAAAAGTCAGAAGACAAGGTCTATGGATGGGGAATTAAATTAGGTGTCGGACTATCTTCGCGAAATTGGTATACAAAGCGTGAGGAACAAGTTGTTTTTGTAACTGGATGTATGGTTGGAAGTGCAAAAGGAGATCGTACTAGAGTGAGCCTAGAAAAGTTACAGGAAAAACTTTCTTGGGCTGATTATTTACTTGCTCCAAATGAAGAAATTCAAATCCCCTCAATTTTGGTTAAAGAGGGATTAATTGATGAATGGGCGGCGAAAGCAATTGGAAAGGAAGTTGTAAGTAACACAGCAGGTTCTTCTAGTCTTACAGCCGATCCCAATATGCATAATGAGACCGATTGGGCATATATAAACATTTCAACTGGATGTGATAATTTTTGTACATTTTGTGTTGTTCCGTATGCAAGAGGTGAGGAAAAAAGCAGAACTAAAGATGAAATTCTATATGAAGTTAAACATTTAGCCTCGCGTGGTTTTAAAAATATAATGTTGGTTGGACAAAATGTTAATTCTTGGGGACTTGATAGAGAAACTAAATTTAAATTAAGAGCTGGTTCTGAACATAAAATTCCATTTGCCGATTTATTAAGATCAATACATGAAATTGATGAAGTGAAGAAAATAAACTTTATATCTTCAAATCCCTTTGATTTTACAAAAGATTTAATTGAGACTTTGGTGTTGCCTAAGATAACAAGGTATCTTCACTTCGCGGTTCAAAGCGGAAACAACGATGTTCTTCAAAAAATGAATCGAAGACACACTATCGAGGATTTTAAAAGTTTGATTAGTGAAATTAAGAGTCGAGTTCCTGATATGGAATTTGGAACAGATATTATTGTCGGGTTTCCTGGTGAAACAGAGGAACAATTTATGGATACTGTGAAACTTTTTGAAGAACTTCCATTTAAAAATGCATATATTTCTATTTACTCTTCTCGTGAGGGAACAAGTGCCCAAAAGTTTATGAAAGATGATGTATCGATTAAAGAAAAGAAACGTCGCCATGCTTATTTAATGGATGTATGGACAAGTCGAAATCCTATTTCTTCTTAGAAATCTTTGCCATAAAAAATCCAGTGTAGAATTCGTTTGGAATAATTCGCACAGAATTTCTAATTGATTGATCAAATTTTTCTCCCATATAAGAAGTAAGTCCTGAAAATGTACTTCTAAGCGGCATATCAATCTTTTCGATTTTAGCTTCGCTGCCAAGTTTCTCAAGGAACCACTGTAATACCATTTCATTTTCCTCAACTCCAAACGTGCAGGTGGAGTAAAGAAGAATTCCACCTTTCTTTAACATTCTAAATCCACTAATCAAAAGCCCTTTTTGGATTTTAGACATTTCTTTTCTTTTAAAAATATTCCAATATTTGTAAGATTTTTTGTCGTTTAAATTAAAACGTCCTTCACTTGAACAAGGAGCATCAACAAGAACTTTGTCAAAATACTCAACATATTGTGGAAATTTTTTATCAAATCTAATTCCATCGGCGTGAATTACGTTTACGGATTTAGAATTTTGCATTTCTAAATTATGTTTTAAAGTTAGAATTCTAAGTGGATGTTTTTCTATTGCTGTAATTTCAGCTTCATTATTTGCGAGGGCTGCAATTTGTGTAGTCTTGCTACCAGGAGCGGCTGACATATCTAGAATCTTTTCTCCAGGTTTTGGATCTAAAATCAAAGGAGGTATCATACTGGAAAATTCTTGTACGTAAATTTGGCCGGTTTTAAATGGTTCAGTATCAGAAATGTATACCTTATTCTTATTCTCTTTTATGTAAAAAGTATTGGGAAAGTCTCCCCTTGAGATTATATAGCCTAGCTTCTCTAGCTCTACGATGCTTAAATGGGGTCCGCTCTGCAAAGAGGTCGGGTTAATTCTAAAGGTCGTAGGTTTTGCTGATTTTAAGCCCTGAATTACTGGGGTAGATTTGTCTTTATATATTCCTTTTATATTATCGAGGAACTCATCGATTTTAGGCCCTTTTTGCATAGTTATTATTATAGTATATCGAAGGTCCGACCTTGAAAGAGGTCGGACCCTATATAATAGAAATATGATAATTATTGGTGGACCAACTAACTCTGGAAAGACCGGACTTGCGATAAAAATTGCAAAGAAAGTGGATGGTGAAGTAATATCAGTTGATTCAAGACAAATATATAAAAAGATGGATATTGGAACCGGGAAGATTCCTATAGGTTCGAATGCGCAAATTGTAAAAAATGAAAATTATTGGATTATTGATGGCGTTAAAGTTTGGGGATTTGATTTAATTAATTCAGATGAAATTTATTCAGCTGCAGATTTTTTCAATTACTATTCGAAGGTTCGGGGGGATATTGAATCGAGGGGTAAGCAAGTAATTCTTGCAGGTGGAACTGGTTTTTACATTGATACAGTTTTGAGAAATGGGGTTAGCTCAACGGTTAAAGTGAATCATACATTGAGACAAAAGTTAAATAAGTTATCGGTGGAGGAATTACTCGCGCGACTGCCTTCGGCAGTCGCGCAATCTCTCAATCCCAGCGAGCGTAAAAATAAACAACGGTTAATACGAAAAGTAGAGATATATACGGAGCTCGGTCACATGCCATCAGAAAATGTTATAGAGAAAACTGATAATCTATTTATTATTCTAGATTCCGATAAAAAAATATTGTATGAAAAAATCGATTTATGGGTTGAAACAATTTGGAATCCCCTTATTCAAGAAACCAGACAACTATTAGAAGATGGTTACACGACCTCACCACAGCTACGCGCGATTATTTATAGAACTGCAGTAGATTTCGTACAAGGAAAGGTTGAGGAGAGCTTAGCAAAAGAGCAAATTGAATATGACTTGCATGCCTATATTCGAAGACAAATAACTTGGTTTAAGAAATATAAAGGGATAGCTGATTTTGTTGATATTTCGGACAAAATCTTTGACAAAGAGATAACATTGCTAGTAAAATCTTACGTAAATAACAATGGAAAATAAAACGTTTGAAATCACAACCAAGACTTTGCTTATTTTTGGTGCGACAGTTTTAGGTTTGATTTTTGGACTTTGGGTAATTTTCTTAATTTGGGATGTTATTTTATATCTATTTATTGCACTTATCTTAACTCTTGCTCTTGAACCTTTTGTAGAACTTTTAACTAGGAAACGAGTCCCAAGAATGGTATCTGTTTTAATTGTTGTAGGTTTATTTCTTGTCTCGATTCTTTCATTGGCTTCTTTAGCAATAGTTCCTTTTGTATATGAAACGCAGGCACTAATCAGAACATTTCCAACATACTTAGAGCACACTTTTCAAATACCAAGTTTTCAGAACTATATGGCTGAATATTCAGACCAGTTTGTTTCACAGTTGTCACAAACCACAGGGTCGGTTTTTAATGCTACAGTAGCAGCATTTTCAGGAGTGATAGCAATCGTTACCATATTGGTTTTCTTGATATATCTGTTGATAGATTTCCGAGGTATACGAAAGATGTTCTTTAAATTATTCCCAGAAGAAATTAGGGGAGAGATTCAAGATGTGATTACTGTAATTGAAACTAAATTAGGAGACTGGTTGAGAGGACAGCTAACATTAATGGTTTTGATTGGGGTTGTAACTTATATCGGTTTAGTGATTATTGGAGTTCCGTATCCAGTAGCACTAGCGGTTCTTGCTGGTCTATTTGAAATAGTTCCATTTATTGGTCCTACGATAGCCGCTATCCCAGCTGTCATTATTGCTTTTGCAGTTTCCCCATTAATGGGATTGGCTACATTAATTTTTTACATCTTAGTACAGCAAGCCGAAAATGCAATAATAGTTCCTAAAATTATGCAAAAAGCTGTCGGATTTAATCCATTAGTTACAATAATTGTTCTGATGGTTGGCGGAGAAATCCTTGGAATTATTGGTGTGATAATATCCGTTCCAATCTCAATAATCGTGGTTGAGATATTCAAATATCTTGTTAAGAAATCCTAGTTAGTAGATTAGGATCTTAATTACTACTGAACATGCTCTCCGCTTACGGCGGGGTAGTAAATTACGATTGACCCGGTTTCACTTATTTTCCCTGCTTCTGGCGCAGTTGTGATTACCCCTTCAAACACATATATAGGTTGAAGGAATGGCGAGTATTCCCTTTGTTCATAGTAAGCCATATAAACGTCCCTAATTTCTACCTTGCTGACTTTTACCGCTTGAAGTGGGTCATAATAATCGGAGTTTTCAGTTCTTAGATACGAAATAACACCGTTGCCTTGTTGTATTGTTTGCCATACAGCTGTTATAGGAGAAAGACTGTATTCTGACTTTCCAGAATCGCCATAGTTAACTGGCCAATATATATAATTTATAATTGGAAAATTCTCCGGCTCTTCAGCATTAGTAACATAAAATGAGACCATAGAATCTCTGGGATTTCTCCCCAGAACAGGGAACTTATTATCACCTTCTACAATATTTCGATAAACATTTACCTTGATAAGCTTGCTTCGATCTGTTGTTGTTCGAGATTCTCTGATTTTTCCTATGAAAATGTCACTAACAACACTGGTTGTAAAAATGTTTCCGGCGTCAATTCCAGCCATTAAATTATTCGATTTAATAAATTGAATTACTTTTGTTTCAGCATCAAGATTGCTAATGGTGGTGTTATTATTTGCAATTGTAGTTAGTCTTTCAGAATTCGTCTCTAAGGCAAAATCTCTTTTTACTATATTCGCATTTAGTGTCCTAGCCCTATTACCATCCGTCCATTTAAAAGTGGCATCATCTACTTTTACGTAGCTGGATGAGAACTGCATTTCTTCAGCCAGATTTTTCATATCTTGTTCAGCTAAAAAATTAGGTAAAGGTTCGGAGATTTCATACACATTTTGTCTATCTGGGAAATTGGGCATCTTGCTGTTTGGAAGTTCCAGTATATATTCAGGATTCCCTTCAATTTTAATACTGGTCATGTTTAGCTTAGGTAGAATTCCAAAACCAGCGATAGGTGCATCGGGCTTATCAGGCCAGATCATTTTTATTACCGAATAACCACCTCTTAGGACGAATCTACCCCCATAGAAAACAATAATAGCCACCGCTAGGTAAGCAGCCCACTTTTTCATGTTTTGTTGGGTTTCGGCCAGTGTCATATATCTTTAGTATATTGGTGATAGATTGTATAATCAATTCTAGTTTATTTGAAAGGAAATTTTGAAAGAAAATATGACTGTCAGAACGCGCGTTGCACCAAGTCCTACGGGCTTTCCACACATAGGCACAATCTATCAAGCGATGGTGGATAAAGCGTTTGCTGTGAAAAATAATGGTCAATTTATTGTAAGAATAGAAGACACTGATCAAACTAGATTTGTAGAAGGTGCTGAAGAAGCTTTATCTGAAGCTTTCGATTGGTTTGGTTTAACCCCAGATGAGAGTCCCAAACTTGGTGGTCCATTTTCTCCTTATAAACAATCAGAGAGGTTAGAAATTTATAAAGATTACGCACATGAGTTGGTAAAAAACGGACATGCTTATTATTGTTTTTGTACAAAAGACAGATTAGAAGAAGTTCGAAAAGAACAAGAAAAATCGTCTGTCGCTCCGATGTATGATAAACATTGTAGAAATCTATCTGAAAAGGAAGTTTCCGAAAAATTAGATAACAAAATTCCTTATGTGATTAGAATGAAGATTCCGGCTGGCGAGAAAATTGTTGTTGAGGATTTAACACGTGGTGAAATCGAATTTGATTCTGGTACCGTTGATGATCAGGTTTTGTTAAAAGGGGATGGATTTCCCACTTATCATCTTGCTGTAGTTGTAGATGATCATCTGATGGAAATTACACATGTAGTTAGAGGACCTGAGTGGATTTCATCTTTTCCAAAACATAAATTGTTGTACGAATATTTTGGATGGGAAATGCCACAGTTTTTACATACTCCGCTGATTTCCAATATGAATGGGTCAAAGTTATCCAAAAGACAAGGTCATGCCAGTGTTGATTGGTATAGAAGAAAAGGCTTTTTAGCTGAGGCGGTTTTGAACTTTATTGCGCTACTTGG
Source organism: uncultured Candidatus Saccharibacteria bacterium (assembly GCA_964370865.1). Classification (GTDB taxonomy): domain Bacteria; phylum Patescibacteriota; class WWE3; order 2-01-FULL-39-13; family 2-01-FULL-39-13; genus JAUPVU01. The sequence goes on from CAYJKF010000006.1 coordinate 18,266, forward strand.
TTGGAGCCATCCAGATCAAAAAGAGATCTTCACATTTGAAGAATACACTGATGTTTTTGATTTAAAAGATTTGTCGGCGCTAAGTCCTAAATTTGATTTAGATAAATTAGAGTGGATGAATGGACAATATATTCAGAGTCGATCAAACGAGAAATTATTTAGTGAGATCGTGAAGTGGCTCGAATACTCAATTAATATTCCATACAAAGGCGCAGGTGATTATGTTACGGATTGGGATAAAAGTTCTCACGAGAAATTATTAAATTTTGTAAATTCTCTTGAGGATAATTCTCGCGAAGTGTGGATTTCAATTATTAAAGAGCGTATTAAAAAGTTCGAAGATTTATTTGCACTTAATAGATTTTTCTTTGACAATGTTTCATTGGAAAAAGAGTTGGATAAAAATGTTTTGAAATACGTGTTAGATGAATTAGAAAATTCAGATTGGTCATTAGAAAATTTAAAAGAAATCGAGAGTTCTTTTGTTCAGTATTCAAAAGATCAAGGAATTAAAGTAGGTGACTTTTTTGGAAATATCCGTTTAGCAGTTTGTAGAAGTTCGGTTACGCCACCATTGTTTGAATCGATGTTTATTTTAGGAAGAGATAAAACGCTGAGTAATCTGCGAGCCGCCCTATAAAATATTGTCAATGTGTATAGAAACTCAAATAAATGATTCGATTCCTCTTGTCCTCGAGTCGACTAATTTCTTAGAAGCTTTTGAATCTCGCTTAGAATGGCTATCTAATCAGGGAGCAACTCCGCAAAGCCCAGATAGAATTGGAATTAATCATGGAGAAATTACAGAACTCGAGCTTCTTTTTCCTGCCATACTTGCTCATCAAGTAAAACATGGGGATTCGGAAAAAGATTCAGAATATTTAGAATTATGGGCAACGCCATGTAACCTATATCGTGACCCCCACGCCCCTCACTACAGTTTGTCTTGGTCACTTGAGCATTTAGTTAAAGGAAATTCGTTTGAGTCTTGCACAGGCTTAAGATTGAGGAGGTCGTATGTTTTTATTGATCAGGATTACAATCTTAATTTGTTACTAAATGACAATATGTTTGAATTTCGAACACAAGCAGTTTTAGGTAACTTTATGGATAAATATAATATATGTAGACTATTTGTAAATCCAGATGAACATAATATTAGTGGAGGTAAATTTCCAATGACTTGTATTACACAAACTGAATTTTGGGAAGCTAGAAGAAAAGACGAATTAGCAGCTGTCGCTAAGCAGTATGGAATATGTGACCCCAGTGACCTTTTAGGATTTGTTTCGTTTGCTAGAGGTTTAATGGATAGTACAAATCCTACAACTTTAAAACAGCTCGCCCAAATTATAGAAGCTAATAAGGGTGGGTATCTCTAAGGTAGTTTAAATAATGCTTATCCCCTCGATAAAAACCAGAATATAAACTAAAATATACAGGATAATATTGCCCGGTCGTCTAACGGTAGGACGCCGCACTCTGGATGCGGTAATTATGGTTCAAATCCATACTGGGCAGCCAAAAGATCTAGAAACTGCTAGGTACTACTGGTATATACTAAATATGGAAACAAATGAATCAAACCAAAAGCCAACTGTATCGCCATTTCGAATATTTAGCCTTATGAATTCTAGCGATTGGCTTTACGTGATCATCTGGATATTAATAATTTTTGTGGCTGTGATTATATTGGATTTCGTTGAGGACCTAATTAATGGTTTTTTTATTGTCTTTTTGGGAAACGTTATCATAGTAATTGGACTTCGGACGAGGCTTCAAAAGAGATTAGGAAATAAATTATAAAGCCCACATTTAATAATCCTGTTCCAGTAAAATTAAATTCATTAGTAATACTTTTGGTAAAATAAACTCATGAAACCGTATAAAATATTAATAATCAATCTCGCCTTATCATTCTGCATTATGTATTTAGTGATGTTCTTAAATATTGCTGATATTAGACACTTCTATGTTAGCGTAACAAGAACTTATATGGCCCTGCTTATGGTTTTTCCAATGGCTGTTTTGATGATTCTAACCATGCCCCATATGTACACAGAAAAAAGGAAAAATATAAGTATCTTGATGGTATCAGTATTGGGTTTTATATTTTCCTTGTTTGGGTTAAGAAATCAGGTTTTTGTTAATGATGGACAATATATGAAAGCGATGATTCCACATCACTCGTCGGCAATAATGGTTAGTGAAAACAATGTATTCGATGACAGCGAGTTGAGTCAATTAGCAAAGGATATAATAAGAGCACAAAAAGAAGAAATTGAATTAATGGAAAAACTTCTCAAGGATTAGGAGCCAAAATAGCGAACACAACAAGATTACAGATGATTAAATTTCAGACCGATATTTTCAGCCAGGACTAATCAATTATAAGTGGCATAATAATAAATCCTAAAAGGCGGGAAGTGAATATAATCCAACTATCCCGCCCTTTGGTTTATGTTTTGAAGTCATATTTATCTAACCTCTAGTACTGATACATCTTTTGCTGCATGCCTTTCCATAGCATCTTCAACGTCTTCCTCGTGGTCTTCATTAACCACAACTCCGACTAGAATTGAACCGTCTTTTATAGACTGCTCATACTGTCTTGCTTTAACTTCATCTAATCCAAGTTCTTTCAAACCTGCAATTAGGCCACCAGCAAGTGCGCCTGTTAGAGCTCCTGAAGCGGTTGCTCCTGCAATACCTGTTAAACCAAGTGCCGTTGCTATAGGACCAGCGATGAAAAGTGCACCAACTCCTGGAATTGCTAAAGCTCCAAGTCCTGTTAATAGCCCTAGAACTCCACCTATTACTCCACCAGTTTTTGCACCATCTTTTACGCCTTCGGTAGTATCATTTTCGATGCTTACATTTCCTCTTACCACATCTTCACGGGTAATAACTGCAATATCGTTAGTTGAATATCCCATTGCGGTAAGATCATCAATAGCATCGTTAGCACTAGAAACTGAATTGTAAATCCCCATAATCATTTTATTGTTCATTTGTTATTTTCACCCCCCATAGATTTAAACTAGATACTCTTTATAAGATACAGTCCAAAAATAATAGAGTGGTTAGAGAGATGTGAAAATTTGGTAAGAGTCTTTTATTTTAGCGATTCATATATTTCATATAACACTCACATTGTTGATATAATTAAATCATGATAAGTAATAATAAAAACGTTGAAATAGTATCCAAAATTAAACAAAATAGAGTATTTCTCTGGATTGCTTCTGGAACAATGATTTTACTGATAATCCCCCTTGCGTTAATGGTATTTAAAATTCCTATGTCTAGTTACGGTAGCGGTAATGATGTGCTTAATTGGGATTTTACTGATTTTATGCTCATGGGATTACTAATATTTGGTATAAGTAGCATCTTTGTTTTAATAGCTAGGCGGATTAATACAAAATACTTGTTTACAGTAGGGATTATTCTTTTTTTACTTTTTCTTTGGATTTGGGCAGAACTTGCAGTTGGAATTTTTACGAATTGGGGAAATTAAGTAATGCTATCTTTGAGAAGGTTAAAAAAGGGTTTTTCAATTTCCAAAATATTGACCATTATAATACTTATTTTCTTCATTGGTGTAATATCGTTTGGCTTATATCAAACCTTCCAAACTACGAAACCTGCTGCTTGTACCTATTACGGTGTTCCACCGATTGGGGATAAAGGCCTTGTTGTGCAAGGTGAAGCAGATCATTATGTTCCAGAGACTGGGAAGACATATGGATGTGATGTTCCCGTAACTATATGTGAGGGATTTGAATGTATGGCTCCTGCAATCTCAATAGAATGTAATAAATCAGAAGTCATTTGCGGGGATGTAATAAACTGTATTTGTAACTAGTTATCTTTTCATATTACGATAGACTTGATATATGAACTTAAAACTCCCAGCATCAATCTCTACCGTTACGAAATTATCAAAATTTATAGCATTAATTTTATTCATTAGCCTCCCTTTTATAGGATTTGTTATAGGGAGCAAGTACAATCAGGTTCTTAGCAATCAAAAAATACAATGTAGTATATTGGAAGAGAAATCTTTTGTGAGTGAATCATCTCCGGAACTAATCCCAGACAGAACAGAGAATAATAAAGGTGGAATAATTATGGGAACAATTGTAATAAATTTCAACTTGGTCGAATACCCTGATGTTGAAGATGAGGTAACCGTTTTGATATACGGCAAAAATGGCCTGGCGAGCAATCCTTTTAGTACAAATACATGCAAAAATGAAGCGGATAATTGTAGTTGGTTGCTTTCTGAAAATGGAAGAATGAGGACCTATGGTTATAGATTAACTAGAGATGGGGATGCCCAAAGAATAAATCCAGGTGGCAATTATATAATGGAAGTTGATACCGCTCACTGGAATAACCAAGGCGTAACTCTAGAAGATGCCCAAAGCGGGAATACATTAGGGTTTGGACGTACCGGACAGTCGATTGTAGTTGTTCCTGCAAATGGTATCGCGGAAAAAGATTTTGCTTTATCGGTTGGCCCATTTGAATAAGTATGCAAACCGAGTCCAGTTCATATATAAGTAATTGGAATTTAGCATTTAGTGGTACGGTTACTTTTATATAATTTATATGCCAAATATAATTACACTAATCCTTGAATATATTCCTTCGGGAATAGTTTTTATAATTTACTTTACTCTCAAAGAGTTTGTACTTAATAAAGTGACAGGAGTTAGTCACAAAAAGCCCAGTTATGGATTTGTTTTAATTCCTGCCGCGATTGGTTTTATAATTATAGAACTTTTGAATGGGCTTTATGTGGCTCAAAATAATTTTTTATATAATTTCGGAGACTCTGTATTGCCTATTTTTTCATTTCTTTATGTTATTGCTGATGCTATAGGAGCTGTTTTTGCCTTTTCGATATTTAGTAATCCAAAAAGTTCAATAAAGCTCAATACACCAGGTGGTAAGTTAATATTCAATCTCTTTAATATATTAGAAACATTTATTCTATTTCTATTTTTATTTCTGAGGTAATTTTAATCGAATAAGAGATATGATCTTTATAAGATTATTTCTACATCAGCAGATAATCCTTTTTGTATAACATCGAGATCCTGTTTTGAATAGTCGTTACCAGATAAGTTAAGTACTTTAAGTCGTTTAAGATTGCCTAATTCATTTGGTAATCCTGTCAGTTGGTTGTTAGATAAATCTAAGACCTCTAATTTGGATAATTGACCAACTTCTGCTGGTACTCCAGTCATTCTATTATTGCTAGCATCAAGAACTTTCAAATTTGATAAGTGTCTAATTTCAGCTGGTAAGGCGCCGGTTAAATTGTTATCGGAAATATCTAGCCCTTCAATATTGGTTCTAGATAAAACGTATGAAGGCAATTTATCCAAATTTTGATTACTCAAATCTAAAGTATTGGAATCTTTTAATACTGTTTTCGTATTATCTGAAGTATCAACTTCATCTTCGTCATTTTGTTCAGCATTTGTATTGTTTGAATTAGTATTCTCTGTATCCTTATAAACAACTTCTTGTTTCTGGTTCATAAGAAATACGAACAATACAACCGACAGGATAATAAAAAAGGCTAAGATTATGTTCTTTGTCATATATGGGGAATTATAACATTTTTCATAATCTTCAATGCTTAGCCAAGCCTGTAAATGAGTTGGAAGATAAGGTAAACTACAATATATGAAAAATTCGATGTTAATTTTTATAATAGTTCTCGTAGTTGGAGTACTTGGAATAGGTTTATATCTTTCAATGCGGGAAAATACTCAAACTGATAGCGCGATCCAAAGCAATGATTCTATGGTGAAAGAAGACACGTCTGTTATGCCTACTGTTGTAATGGTGCCGGAAGACGATGTAATGCAAGACAGTGAAGAGATGATGGATGAAAATGTTATTTCACCTAGATATGTCAATTACAACAAGACGGCTTTTGAGAGCGCTTCTGATACACGACGAGTATTATTTTTCTACGCTTCGTGGTGCCCAACATGTAAGCCAGCTGACGCTAGCTTTACACAAAATGTTAATGATATCCCTGATGATGTAACGGTAATAAGGGTTAATTACAATGATCCAGAGACAGATCAAGAAGAAAAAGATTTAGCTAAAAAATATGGAATTACTTACCAACACACATTTGTACAGATTGATAGTGATGGGAACGAAGTAACCAAATGGAATGGTGGGCAAATAGAAGAACTACTGTCTAAAATCAATTAAATTATGATATTACTGATCGCATTTGCATTTTTAGCAGGAATAATTACGATCCTTTCACCATGCATACTCCCGATTTTGCCAATTATTCTCACTTCTAGTATTGGAGGAGTAAATACAGGTAAGTCCCGTCCAATAGGTGTCGTAGTGGGATTCATTTTAAGTTTTACATTCTTTACTCTTTTCCTTTCCACAATCGTTCGGTTAAGTGGGATTCCATCAGAAACGCTTCGTTTTGTTTCGGTATTTGTTATTGCTGGTTTTGGTATCTCACTGCTTGTTCCAAAATTTCAGTTACTTGTTGAACAACTGTTTTCTAAGCTTGCGAGATTTATGCCAAATAACCAAGGAAGAAAAGGTTTTGGCGGCGGGTTACTAATTGGCTTTTCAGTAGGACTTCTATGGACTCCCTGTGTAGGTCCAATTCTTGCTTCCGTTATTTCTCTGGCAATTACGGGAACGGTAACATTTGATGCATTTTTAATTACTCTTGCATATTCACTGGGTACAGCAATTCCTATGTTTTTTATATTGATAGGTGGACAAAATGTTTTAAAGCGCGTTCCATGGTTGTTATCTAATTTAGGTCGTATTCAGAAAGTTTTTGGCGTAATTATGATTCTGACCGCAATTGGAATATTTTTTAATTTTGATCGAAAATTCCAAACGTATATATTAAATACATTTCCAAAATACGGTTCTGGTCTTACTAAATTTGAAGATAATGAAGCGATAAGAAAGGCCCTTGAGACAAGAGATGGTAATGAAATTAAATTTGAAGGAAATGGTAAGTCATTATCCAATCTACTAGATCAGAAACGTATAAAGGCCCCAGAAATAATTCCTGGTGGAGCTTGGTTTAACCTTCCTGCTGACGCTACAGAGAGTGAGCCACTAACGCTTGAAAAACTAAAAGGAAAAGTGGTAATCATAGATTTTTGGACATACACCTGCATAAATTGCCAAAGAACATTACCTTATTTAAGAGATTGGCACGAAAAATACAGTGATAAAGGCTTAGTAATCATTGGTGTTCACTCCCCAGAATTTGAGTTTGAAAAATCCGAGAAGAATGTAGCACAAGCAATTAAAGATTTTCAATTGGAGTACCCGGTCGTTCAAGATAATGATTTTGCTACATGGAGAGCCTACAACAATCGATACTGGCCAGCAAAATATTTTATAGATAAAGAAGGTTATATTCGTTACCACCATTTTGGTGAAGGAGCTTATGACGAATCTGAAAAAGTTATTCAAGAATTATTAAAAGAAGCAGGATCCACAGAAGATTTTTCTGATATAAATAATCCGACTTATCAAGTTAGTTCAAATACTCCAGAAATATATTTAGGATATGGTCGAATTGATCATTTTGTCTCACCGGAACCAATTAATAGAAATATATTGAAAACTTATTCAAGACCAAATCGAATGGTAAATAACGAAATGGCATATGAAGGGAATTGGAACGTTATGGAGGAATATGCCAATCCTCAAAAAGGAGCAAAACTATATCTTAATTTCGAAGCGAAAGAAGTATTTCTGGTAATGAGAACCAAAGGTGAACCAGCTAAGGTGAAAATATATATTGATGATAAACTGCAATATTTTGGAGAGGATAATATAGACGGCACAGTTACAGTCGACAAAGATACGTTGTATAAACTTATCAAGTTGGAGTCTCCAGGAAAACATAACCTACGATTAGAGTTTGAAGATAACAATGCAGAACTCTACGCCTTCACGTTTGGGTAAAGTAAATAAACTCATCGTCAAACATCCGTTTTGAAGTACTATACTTCTTATAAAATGACCAATCTAATTCAAAAACTTAAAGGAGTAAATTTTGGTGGTTGGCTCGTGCTTGAAAAATGGATTACACCGTCCCTTTTTGAAGGCACACCCGCGCTCGATGATTTCCAGCTAAACACATTTTATACAGACGAAAAAATTCAGAACCACTATAAAACTTTTATCACCGAGGATGATTTTATTTTCTTGTCAAAAGTTGGAATAAACGCACTTAGGATTCCTGTAGGATATTGGATTTTTGGAGATGAGCCACCTTTTCAAAAAAGTATCGACCATCTAGATTATGCGTTTGAATTAGCTAAAAAATATAATATACAGGTATTAATTGATTTGCATGGCGCACCGGGTAGCCAGAATGGATGGGATCATAGTGGTTTTTCTGGAAAAACAGAATGGCACAGGGATGAAAAAAATATTTCGCAATCTATAAATGTAATAAGCCGTCTAGCACAAAGATATGCAGAATATAAGGATCTATGGGGAATTGAATTACTAAACGAACCTCACCAAAGTATTCCGATAAAAATACTCAAAAATTATTATAAAGAAGGCTACAAAGCTGTTCGGGAATATTGTTCAAATGATGTTGCGGTTGTTATAAGTGATTCCTTTAGGCCAAATGCATGGAATGATTTTATGACACAGCCAGAATTTAAAAATGTCATTTTAGATCTTCATCTTTACCAATGTTTTACGGAGAAAGAGAGAAAAATGAATATTATCCAGCACCTACATAAAACGAACAATGAATGGAATGAACTACTAAAAAAGGTTCAAGAAAATAGATCAGCAATTTGTGGTGAGTGGAGTTTGGCACTCGATCCGCAATCTTTTTATTCGTTAAATGATTCTGAAATAATGGAAGCTACAAGGCTTTACGGCCAGGCACAACTGAAAGTTTTTGAACAATTAAGAGGTTGGTTTTATTGGACTTATAAAACAGAGGACACAGGTGGATGGAATTTTAAATCGAATTTTGAGCAGGGACAACTTCTTGTGGATTATAAGAGGGAAAACGATTTTTGAGGTTTGTAGTGGCAGTTGGGTTTCCTTTGGCTGATTCAAAAAGTCTTTCAATATTCTCTTCTGGATAATAATGCCCACTTTCCTGATCTTGAAGTGAATCGGAGGGTGCTGATGGTATTGGACCACTACCTGTGTAGTAGTTAGCCTGCATCATTTTAAAATATCCTAAAAGCTTATTTGCTTTTGAATTTAGTGTAGCTTCATCACCTTTAAAATCTTCTAGGAGATAAGATTTAATTTTGTTAAGAGCACCTAAATCAGAAGTTAAATCTAAATCCGTTAAATTTAGACCACCAAACACTGCGTATTTAATAGTGCTATAGCCAGATGCGTCTTTTTCATTAATCACAACACCATAATGATCATGAAACGGTCCTTCAGAATTTTCATTAGCATTATAGGGCATAATCAATACATCACTATCTGGATATTGATGTTTCGCTACCAGTTGCATCACAATAGCCCAATCGAAGCAATTTCCAGGACCTCCATCCAACACACGTCTTATTGTGTCTTTGCCTTGTATGATAGATCGCACAGCAGTATATGCTGCCGAGAAAGGTATTTGTGCCGCGCAAGATCTAGCTGGTTTTAATTCTGAAAATTCCTCAAAAGTTTCAGGCAATGTACGTCCTTCAAGTCCTTCTCCTGAAAACCCTTCAGAAATACGTTTTATATACCATTCTTCTGAGATAGATAATAGGGTGCATTTATCAAATCCATATTCTACAAAATTAGATACCTGCTCACTTTCGATAAGTGGTTCTGATTGTGGTGATTCTGATATTGAAGTTATCGAATACATATAATAATAGTATCAGTCCTCGAAGTCTTTACCAATTTTATGTGTCTCTCATTTATTACCTACATAAATGAGAAAAGGATTCACTTCTTCCATGTTCCTCGTCAAATGCTTCTTGTTCATTGCTCATTTCGTCATATATTTTATTAAACTTACTAGAGAGGGCAGATTTCACTTGGGGTTGGGTTTGATAATAAGGTAGGTTATTGAACTCATTAACTAGCTTCTTTGCATACTCAATTAGAATTTGTTCGTGTTCTTTTTCATGTGAAGTTACTGCATGTTTAAAAGCGTTCCAATCTGCTTTAGTAGAGTCTGAAGCACCTTCGCTATTTCTCCACTGAGGTAAGGTAATTGTAGAATCTGCGGTGACAGTAAAATCTCCGATTGTGAAACCTTGACTGTTTTGAATAATATAGGATTCATAAAAAATCTGGTAATTAATGTATGCAAGTGTTTCTTCCTGCCCTTCGTTTTCTTGCCATTCTAAGATCTCTTCGCATAAATCACCTCGAGTTCTTCCATCAATAAAATAACTTACATTTTTTGATTTTATGATTGGTCCATTTTGATATCCGTGCGTAAGTTCCTCTGGTGGAATTGATTCGAAAGTTGAAGTAGGCGATTGTTCGGACGTTGTTTGGATAGGACTATTTTCAGATGCAGTTGGTGCAATTCGAGGAATTGTTTTGCTGATTCTTTCTTGTATGTCAAAATTATCGATTAACTTATATCGAATTAGAAAAACAAGGATTAGGGTGTTTAGTATTAGAAAAAATAATCTTAACAAAGTCCTTGTGCTCATACATTTAAAAGAAAATTACACTTTTTCCTTATATTCGTATATTATCACGGGTTTACACTAGTCCTGAATATTACACAAATTCCATAACCCAAGATTCTTTTCCCTAGCATTCTTTTCTGCTTCGGTAAGTTGCTCTTGGTATTTTATATCAGGTGGATAGGATGAAGCGTTTGCAAAACCTTCACTGACTAATAGTTCATTAATAAAAATATCATCTAGATATACATATCTTAGTAATCGTCCATAGCGATCGGTTTCAGAAACATCTTTTATAAGTTTCACAAACTTATCTTCTACTAATTCTTTGTTTCTATTTGAGGCCTCGATTCCATAACATTCATTTGGGTTTGTAATTTCAGGAGTATCGATTCCGATATATCGTATTTTTTGGCCACCTTCGATTTCAATCGTATCACCATCTATTACTCTAGTTACTTTATATAGGGTAGTTTCATCTATCGGTTTTTCGTTTTGTGGTGAACTACTTTCTGAAGGAATTGGTTTATTAGGAATTTCCGATGATTGTGAATAAATAATGATAAATAATATCCAGACAGTTAGTTTTATCAAAACTTTTAGCGTAGACTTCTTCATCAACATGATTTTACAGTATATAAGCGTTCATTTTTTCTATTAATTTTCTTACAAAAACTATACTTTCTAACGTACAAAATGGAGTAGTATACGGATATGGCAGAGTGGGGAAAAATTGGAAGTCGAGGAAATGTAGAAGACAGAAGGTCACGTACTCCAGCGATTGCGGGAGGCATAAGCGTTACTGGTATTTTGTTATATCTGCTTGTAAGTTATTTAACAGATGGACAAGTTAGTATTCCACTTGATACGTTACAAACGGTCCCGCAAGAACAAACTCAAAATTTGCAAGAATATGAAGGTAGCGATGAATATGAAGTCTTTGCATCAACAGTTCTTGGCTCAAATAATGATATGTGGGAAGGCATTTTTAATAGAGGAATTATTGTAGACGAGAATGGTGATAAATACGGTGAGTATATTGAACCAAAATTAGTATTATTTAGAACAGCTACACAATCAGCATGTGGAGTTGCAACATCTCAAGTAGGTCCACACTATTGTACTTTAGATAATACAATTTATTTAGATGAAACTTTTTTTGACGAATTGACACAGCGTTTTGGTGCAAAAGGAGGAGATATGGCTGAAGCATATGTAATATCTCATGAGGTAAGTCATCATGTTCAAAATTTAATGGGGATTACGGATGCGGTTTCATCGGAAATAGAATTGGATCCTAGCCAAGGGAATGATTTAGCTATGCAATTAGAACTACAAGCAGATTGTTTCTCGGGACTTTGGGCAAATTCAATTAAAGATTTAAATATTATGTCACCAGGTGAAATTGGTGAGGCTATGGATGCTGCGGCTGCAGTAGGAGATGATCGAATTCAAGAAAAAGTAACAGGACGAATAAATCCAGAGTCCTGGACACATGGATCATCAGAACAGCGGGTATCATGGTTTACTAAAGGATATGAAACAGGAGATGTAAACTCTTGTTTCACTTTTGGAAATTGATTTGACGATGACATCATTTGCCATATAATCCAATTATGCAAAATAAAAACACCCTAATTATATTAGTTGCTTTGGTTCTATTGTTAGTACTTGGCTATGCAGTATATGCTAAAACTCAGAAGGCTCCAGCGGTAGAGCAAGACACTATAATGATGGAGGATGATACAAGTAGTATGGATTCAGATAAAGGTAGTTCTAATATGTCCGGATCAATTTTCGACTTAATAAAATCTGGAGATAATTTAGTTTGTACATTTAATACAACCACAGAAACAGGTGAAGTTGATGGAACAACATATATTTCAAACAATAAAATGCGAGGGGACTTTGTTATAAGAGACGGTTCGCTAAATATGACAAGTAGTACCATTTCTGATGGAGAATGGTTATATTCTTGGTCATCGGCTATACCACAAGGTATGAAAATAAAACTAGATCAGTTTGCAGATGAAGATAGCACCAATCCTGATTCACCCGTTAGTAATGAGAATCCAGATCAAACTCCTCTTGATGGGTTAAAACAGGATTATGAGTATGATTGTGATTCCTGGTCGGTAGATGCTTCGAAATTTGAAGTTCCATCTGATATAACTTTTGTTGATTACGCTGAGACATTAAAACAAATGCAACAACAGTCAGGTGATATATGTCAGTCCTGTGAATCTATTCCAAATGAAGAGGCAAAGGCACAGTGTAGAAGTGCATATAATTGTCAGTAAATTATGGTAGAGAATAACGAACCATTAGAAACAATTTCCGTATCCAAATCTAGTTTAATGACTTTTGTATATGGCGGACTTTTAATTGCATTAGTACTAGGGGGATTTTATTATTACACATCAACTCAGCCAAATGAGACAATGGTTGATGAAGTAGAGGAAAATATTGTTGTTATTGAAGAAGATAATCAAATGGATGATGTAACGGAGGAGAAAGAAGTAATTGAGCAATTAGATGATGAACCAGCTGATGGAAAAATTACTGGCAAGTTATGTTATCCATCAAATATGTTACCTCCTGGCGAGATAGCCGTTAAAAATTTAGATACAAATACCGTAACAGAGATTCCTTATGGTGGAACTGAATCGACTTATACTGTCGATGTAGCACCTGGAAAATATGTACTAAGATATCAAGCAAATACCGGTGAGACAGATGAATATATGTCTGGTTATTACACCGTTTGTGGAAAAGATGGAAGTTATGAGACATGTTCGGCTGACGGATCCCATGACCTAATAGAAGTTAATGTTGCTTCTGGTGAAACAGTTACAGGAATTGATTTGTGTGATTTTTATTACGAACCGACGGAAGAGCCAGAATTCTAATGAACCGGCGAAGTTTCTACCTACCCACTATCGCTCTTGTTGTATTTGCAACAATTATAGCCGTCTATTATTACTATTTTACAAATAGAGAAAATTCACTTACTCCAGTAGTTGAATCCGTTGAACGCAAAGTTAATGAAGGCGGTATTGTTGAGGAAGTTATTGATGATAATAAATTTACAGGTGAGTTTGCAGAGATGACTGTTCCTGTTTTAAGAGATAGGGAATTTAGTAGCCAATTAGGTGAGTTAAAAAAGTATTCAGAAAGTGCTACATATACATCATATCTTACGAGCTATAACTCTGATGGTTTACGAGTAAACGGACTCCTTACTATTCCAAAAGGTGATGAGCCAACAGGAGGATGGCCAGCTGTTGTTTTTGTTCATGGATATATTCCGCCAACTTTATATAAGACAACTGGAAATTATAGTGACTATGTTAATTACATTGCACGAAATGGGTTTGTAGTATTTAAAATTGATTTACGAGGCCACGATCAATCAGAAGGAACTCCAGGAGGAGGATATTATTCTTCAGATTATGTAATTGATACTTTAAATGCTCGTGCCGCGCTGCAAAAGAGTGATTTTGTAAACGTGGATGCAGTTGGACTATGGGGGCACAGTATGGCTGGTAATGTTTTAATGCGCGCTTTTGCAGCGCGGCCAGAGATTCCAGCTGTAGTAATTTGGGCTGGCGCAGTTTATACATACGCTGATATGCAGGAATATGGAATTGATGATAATAGTTATCGTCCTCCAACCACTGGCAACAATAGTGAGAGGCTACGAAAAAGACAGGCTTTAAGGGACCAATATGGTGATTTCAACAGCGACAGCGAATTCTGGAAACAAGTGGCACCAAGTAACTATCTAGGTGACCTAAAAGGCGCTCTTAATATTCATCACGCAGTTGATGATTCTGTCGTTAGTGTTGAATACAGTCGAAATTTAATGAGTTTGCTTTCCAAAACTGATGTTGAGCATAAGCTTTACGAATATAGTACTGGTGGACATAATATCTCTGGAGGTTCCTTTTCTACGGCAATGCAAAGGACTGTTGATTTCTACAAATCTAAATTACAATAATGGTCAATGAATATTTCAACAATCTTCAAGACAAAATCTATTTTCTACAAAGCTAATTACAAGCGGGATAAAGAGAAAGCTCGCGAACTCATTAAGGAACGACTTTTATATTTTAATAATTTTTACAATTTAACATATGGAAGAGTAAGCATAAAAAATGTTAAAAGTCGTTGGGGGAGTTGCAGTCGCCGAGGAAACCTAAATTTTAATTATAAATTATTATATTTACCATCAAGACTTGTTGACTATGTGGTTGTACATGAACTGTGTCATCTTCAGGAGTTTAATCATTCTAAAAGTTTTTGGGATTTGGTAGCACGTACTTTTCCTGATTATAAGAATTTACGACAGCAGCTAAGAGAAATACGCTAAAAATTGTTATAATTGCCCGATGGATAAGTCCAGAAAGGTAACAATTTTAATATCTACTATAGTCATGGCGATTTGGTTGGTTTCAGCTCTTGTTTTTCTATTGTCAGGCAAAACCGAGGAATCGAATCAAACCGTTCCATCGAGGAATGACATAAGGGTCAATAAGTTGCCAACTCCATCCGTAGAACCTACTACGATTCTCGAGGAGGTTGTGATAACTGTTCCGACACGAAAAGTTTTATCAAACAATTATCATGTTTTTCAAACTTTTAATAATTGCGGGCCAGCTTCCTTATCGATGGCTTTATCTTACTATGGTATAAATGTAAGCCAGAAGACGCTTGGGGATTCAATTAGGCCGTATCAAAACCCTGCAGGAGATAATGATGATAAATCAGTTACATTATATGAATTAGCCGAAAAGTCTAAAGAATATAATCTAATTCCATATTACAGACCGAATGGAACCGTCGAGATAATAGAACAGTTCATTGCTATTGATATTCCTGTAGTTACTCGCACTTGGCTAAAACCAAATGATGACATAGGTCACTATCGTGTTGTTAAGGGATACAACCAGAATACCGATACATTAATACAGGATGATTCTCTTCAAGGGAAAAATTTAGAATATTCATATGGCGACTTCAATGAGGTGTGGGATAAGTTTAACTATGAGTTTTTAGTTTTAGTTCCAAATGAAAAAGAAACTGAAGCTAAAAAAATATTAGGAAATCTGATTGATGAGAAAAACGCCTGGGAAGAAACTGTCAAAACTGCAAATGAATATTTAAATAGATATCCAAATGATATTAATATGAGATTTAATTTATCAGTTGCATATTATAATGCCGGTAATATCGATCAATCCATAAGTGAGTTTGAAAAAATCGAGAATAAGTTACCTCAGAGAACGCTTTGGTATCAGATTGAGCCAATTTTGGCTTACTATAAGGTGGGTGATTATAGAAGTGTAATTAGACTTTCTGATAGAGTTTTGAATAATGAGAACATGGCTTTTTCTGAACTTCACTATTTAAAGTCATTGGCTTATTCAAAAATGGGAGAAGATACATTATCACGTGAATCAAATTCTAAAGTTGAGATCTATAACAGAAATTTTGACCGCGATACATTCGTACAAATTTATAAAATTTCCAAATAATATATGAAAAACTTTTGGCAGGATATTAAAAAAATAGGTGAACCATTTCTTGCTTTAGCTCCAATGGAGGGTGTAACTGATTTTGTTTTTAGAGATATAATAAGTGATTTGGCTAAGCCAGATGTACTTTTTACCGAGTTCACTAGTGCCGAGTCACTAGATTCACTTGGTTATGATAAAACAATCCCTCGTTTAAAATTTTCCGAGAAGCAAAGACCCATCGTTGCGCAAATTTGGGGCGTATCTCCGCGCAGCTTTGAAAAAGCTGCGCGAATAGTACAAGAACTTGGTTTTGACGGTATAGATATTAATATGGGTTGTCCAGATAAAAATGTATTGAGAAGAGGAGCAGGTGCCAATCTTATTACAAATCCGCCACTCACTACGGAACTTATTTCTGCAATAAGAACAGGTGCACCAAATATGCCTCTTAGTATTAAAACTAGACTTGGGTTTAACAAAGTCATAACTGAGGAATGGATTACATTTCTTTTAGAACACAAAATAGAAGCACTAACAATACATGGCCGAACTGCTAAACAACTTTCTAAAGTTGATGCAAACTGGGAAGAAATAAAAAAATCCGTAGAAATAAAAAGCAAAGTTTCACCTTCTACTATAGTAATAGGAAATGGCGATGTTTTTACATACGCTGATTCAATCCGAAGATACGAAGAATCTGGTGTCGATGGAGTAATGATTGGTCGAGGAATATTTCACGATCCGTTTTTATTTGAGAAAAATGTAAATGGTTCATCTCATACAACTAAAGAGCACTTAGAGCTCTTATTAACTCATTCAAAATTATTTTATGAATACTGGCAAGACAGTAAAAATTTTGCCGAAATGAGACGATTTTTTAAAATATATGTTAAATCATTTCGGGGTGCTACAAAGCTAAAGGTCGCGTTAATGGAAACTCAGAACTACGATGAGGTTGAAAAGCTTATTAAACCAGTACTAAATTCACTGTCGTGATAAAATTTCATCATGGATATTAAAGTTTACCTAAGCACCAAACTTTCCACAGTGATAGCTTCAGTATTTAAACTAAAATATGAGGTTGATGTAACTATTCCGCAACTAATAGAGCATGGAGATTATTCGACTAATATTGCCATGACTCTTTCCAAAGAACTAAAAAGAAGTCCAATCGATATTGCTACTGAATTGAAACCACACTTAGAACAGATTGATTTTGTCGAGAAAGTTGAAATAGTTAATCCAGGTTTTACTAATATTTTTATAAATGAAAAATTTCTTGTAAGCAGTATTTTAAGTAAAGTAGTAAAAGACAACATAATAGAACCACTCGGAAAAGTGATTGTAGAACACACCTCAGTGAATCCTAATAAGGCAATGCATGTTGGTCATCTAAGAAACGCAATTCTTGGTGATTCAATCGCAAGACTATTAAGGAGAGTTGGTTATGAAGTGGAAGTGCAAAATTATATTGATGATACGGGATTGCAGGTGGCAGATACAACAAATGCTGTTTTGAATTTGGGAATACCATACTCAGAGACAAGCCAGGATTTTGATGACTATTGTTGGGATATTTATTCTAAAATTAATGTCGAATACGAAAATCCAGATTCGGAATTGTTGGTAAAAAGAAAAATGATTTCCAAAGAAATAGAAGAAGGGGTAGGTGAAACGTCAGACATTTCCAAGGGTATAGTAGAAAAGCTTGTAAATGCGCATGTTTCTCAACTCTTAGGACTTGGAATACAATATGACCTATTGGTATATGAAAGTAGTGTCGTTAGGTCAAATTTATGGGAGATCGTTTTTAAAGAGCTAAAGTCCTCACCTAATTTTATCCTGGAGACTGAAGGTAAGAATGCTGGATGTTGGGTTCTAAAAAATAATGGTGATGGAGGAGATAAAGTATACGTAAGATCCGATGGTACAAAAGTCTATACTGCAAAAGATACTGCTTATCATTTTTGGAAATTTGGTTTAGTCGATTTTGATTTCCAATATAAAAAGTTTCAATCCACCGATATTAAATATGATTTATGGAAAACGTCCACCGAAGTTAGAGATGCTCCTAATATTAAATTTGGCGGTGCGGATAAAACTGTAAACATAATAGACGAAAGACAATCTTATCCTCAAGAAATGGTAAAGAAGTCTCTTGAACTATTAGGACATAAGAAACAAGCGGAGAATTTTATACACGTAGCCTATGCGGTTGTAACTTTATCGCAGTCCACGGCGAAAAGTTTAGGAGTAGATGTTTCGGATGATTCTCAAAATTATGCGATGTCTGGGAGAAAAGGAATTGGGGTTAAAGCAAAAGATTTAGTTAAGTTAGTACAAAACAATATAGCAACAGAAAAAATGGAAGGTAAACCTCAGGATGCAGAAACTTTAAATAAAATTGCAACGGCAGCGATTCGTTTATATATGCTAAAGAATCATTCAGAAACGCCAGTTGTTTTTGATTATGAGAATGCACTCAGTATCGAAGGATTTACTGGCCCATATCTTCAATACTCGTATGCTCGTGCAAAAAGTATTTTGAGAAAAGGTAAATTAGGAACCGTAGGTATAACGGAGTACTCACATAAACTTGATGCCAATGAAATAGAATTAATTAAAACAATTGGGAATTGGCCAACGGTATTAAATGGAACAGCAGAGTCATTAAATATTTCTTTTATCGCAGAATATGCGTTTAAGCTTGCTGGAGCATTTAATTCTTTTTACCATTCATCGCCCGTATTAAGTGAATCTGAGGATGTTAAAAATTTTAGATTAAGCTTGGTTAATATTTTTTCTAACGTACTAGCTGATGCACTTGAAATTCTTGGAATAGAAACACTTGAGGAGATGTAACTATGTTTCAACAGACAGCAACAAAATACCAAAAACTCAGCAGATCAAAAATAGACTTATTTGTTCAATGCGAATTATGTTTCTATTTAGATAGAGTTAAGGGAATTCCCAGACCGTCCGGGCTTCCATTTACATTAAATAGTGCGGTAGATACAGTGCTCAAGACTGAGTTCGATGTTTATAGGGAAAAAGGGGCAAGGCATCCCCTAATGGAAAAATATGCGGTGGATGCCGTGCCCGCAAAACATCCTAAATTAGATATCTGGAGACAGAACTTCAAGGGAATTAGGTATGACCACGATGATTCTCAATTAACAATTACTGGAGCAATTGACGATCTTTGGTTGAATTTCAATAATGAATATATTATTGTTGATTACAAATCTACAAGTAAGGCTGAACAGATTACACGGCTAGATAAAGAGTGGCATGCGGGATATAAAAGACAGATGGAAATTTATCAGTGGTTATTTGCCAAAAGTGGTTTCAAGGTTTCTTCAACTGGCTATTTTGTTTACTGTAACGCTATTACATCTGATAAAACTTTTGATAACAAACTTGATTTCGAAGTCACACTTATTCCATACACTGGTGATTACTCTTGGGTTGATTCAAAGCTACTTGAAATTCGCGAATGTTTGAATAGCGACAATTACCCGAATCCGAATACAGACTGTGATGTTTGTAAATACTATGATGCTAGATATAAAGATTCGCCAAATCAACTTAATATGAATCTTTGAAAAATAAATCGGTTATAATTTTTATCAGGATCGCGTCCTCTTAATTCAATTTCATTAATAGTAGTATCGAAATTAATTTTACTTCCAATTTTATATATCAAGTCCTGATTTATTCTTGCTAGCCTAATCGAGTCATTATCTCTTGTCCTTGCGATTGTAATATGAGGGACGAAATCATTTTCGGGAAAATTATATTCAGATAATAGATTCACAAGTTTTTTATTTAACTCCATGAGAGTCGGTGTTTGTTCTAATTTTAAATAAATTACTTTTGGATCTTTCGGAACGAAAAAATCAATTCCTGAAAATTTGACCTCCGGCTTGTTTAGATATTTTAAGTTTGAATTCATAGTTTGCGAAATTTCTGTTAGGTGAGTATCAGATTGTGTTCCTAGATAGAATAAAGTTACGTGTGCCCAGTCTGGATCATCTAGCTCAGCACCTGGAATAATATGCTTTATTTCAGCCTGTATTTCCAAGTAATCATCTCTAAATGATTGTGGAAGCCTAATGCCTATATAGCATTTTTCCATATGAATATGTATCATTAACTTGATTTTATAGTATGAACCATACTAAAGGTAGATTTATATTAACGTGTATTTTAATAGTGGGATTATGTTTTTTGATTCGAGCTTGTTTTCCAAAACCTGCTAATTATCTTTTTCCTCCAACGATTAATTTATCAACTGGTAGTAATACAAGTCACGCGGATTATGTATCACCGATCAAAACAGCTTTTACTCCAAACGATATTTTCGACAAAAACTTAGATTACGATTCTACGACTGATACCTTATTAATAGTCACGGGTGATGTAATGTTAGGTAGAACAGTAAACACCAAAACTATTGATTCTGGTTCTTTCAATTGGCCTTATCAAAATATTTCTAATTTTTTCCCAGCTGAGGCAATAACATTTATTAACTTAGAAAATCCCTTAACTAAAGAATGTCCTCAAACAGATATAGGAATGTTATTTTGTGGTGATCAAAGACATGCTGAATATCTACAAAAAAATAATATAGATGTCGTTAGTCTGGCTAATAACCACATTTTAAATCATGGAATAAGTGGATTAACTGAAACTACTGAGGTGCTTGGTGAAAATGGAATTCAATACACAGGAGTGGCAAATCCCACAAGGATTGAGGATAAGGGTAATAAGTTGCTTTTAGTGGGTTTTGACCATCTAGAATGTAACCAAAATTATATTGAGTGTATGACAGATGAGAATGTTGTGGCGGATATTAAAAGAGCAAAGTCTCAAGAAGATTCTTATATAGTAGTAATGTTTCACTGGGGTAATGAATATACATATACCCCAACATCAGGTCAAAGACACTTTGCGCAGTTAGCAATAGATAATGGAGCAGATTTAGTTTTAGGAAATCATCCACATTGGTATCAGCAATTAGAAATGTATAAGGGTAAATTAATAATGTATTCGCACGGGAATTTTATTTTTGACCAAATGTGGTCCGAAGGAACTAAAGAGGGATTAGTTGGCAAATATGTTATTAGTGAAGGTGAATTAAAAGATGTTGAATTTATTCCTATATATATTGAAAATTTTGGACAGCCCAAACTAGCGGATGAAGACCGAAGCAATAAAATCCTAAATAATCTATATAATATAAGTAAGTTTTAGTTTTAATTACTAGATATGGTAGACAGAAACGCGATTTTTATTGCAGTATTAACTATTCTATTCATTTCATTTGGAGCGTACTACGGGTCGTTCTTAAAAAGAACCTATGAAGATCCAGTCCCTGAAGTGGAAATAAAAAACGTCTCCAGTGATGGAAAATCTCAAATCGAACCACTATCTAAAATAGAGCAGGACATTTTAAATGAATTACAGAAATATTCAGACTTAAGTTGGTTCACCGATTTTTATCTTGCGTATGCTCGGGTAAGCGATATACCAGAATCGAATAAAATATCCATTTTCGCTCCGGTTAATGAATCTTTTCCGAGGGATGGTGCGGATGTAGACCCCGAGGAATTTATACCACTGCATATAAGCGTTGAAGGATTTAATTTAATTGGACCTATTACCCCAAATCAAGTCACTGTACTATCGAATGATACATTTCCAATAACCAAGAAGGGGTCAAGTTACACTATAGGTATTTCATCCATTACGAGTTTGCCAAATGAAGACAGTACTATTTCAATTTATGAAATTAGTGGGGCACTTCATTCTCAGCAAATTGAGACTAGTAATTTCACAGACAATTAATTACAATGCCCTTTATGATAAAACATAATAAAAATTTAAGGGGAGTGTCAACGCCAGTAGCAATAATTATCGCAGGTATTTTAGTTTCCGCAGCAGTACTATATTCAAACAACCAATTACCATTTTTAACTAATAAAAATGCAAACTCTGCAAATGGGGATGTTAAGGATACCGGAGGGGACTCTGAATTTGATGGTCCTTATGGAAAATATGCATCTCTAGCGAAAAGTGTTGGTTTAGATGGGGATAAATTAAATGAATGCGTTGCGAAGATGGATGATGCAGAAATAAAAAATGATGCAAACGAAGCTCAAGCATTAGGAGCTGGTGGAACCCCGGCCTTCTTTATAGGAAGAGAAAGTGGCGATGGAACAGTAAAAGCAGTTAGTATTTTTGGAGCATACCCAATGGAATCATTCGAAGCGGTAATCGAAGCATTCAAAGCAGATGACGAGGCAAAAGTCCTTGTTGCCGTGAATGAGGTCGCAAAATTAGGTCAACAGCCAGAAATAACAGATCTATCAACTGCATATTCTAATGTCACCTTGGGAGACGATGCGGTAAAGGGTAATAAAGATGCAAAAATCGTAATGATTGAATTTAGTGATTATGAATGTCCTTTCTGTCAAAGACATTTTCAAGAAGTCTACCCAGCCTTATCAGCAAAATACATAGACACAGGCGAAGTTAAGATGGTATTCAAAGACTTACCATTAAGCTTTCATGACCCAATAGCTACACAAGCTGCAGTCGCCGCTAACTGTGCCAGAGAACAAGGTGGAGACGAAGGATATTATAAGTTCCACGATGCTTATTTCACTAGCACACAGGCTAACGGAAAAGGCTTACTCTAGATAAATATTCGATAGAGAGATAAGACTTTATATAAGCTATACTCTAGTTATATATGACTGAAAAGGCTGTTAGTGAAAAAGTGTTTAAATACAAAGATAAAAATTCAGGTTTAAATTTCTCATCATCTGAACGGAGATATATATTGGTAGCTTTCGGGCTCCTTATAATTTCTGGATTGTTCGTTTTTTATCACTTGTACTACGCTGACAAAATTATCGCCAGAGTAAATATCAAGGATGTTAACGTCGGTGGTTTAAGTATTCAACAAGCCAGCGAGAAGTTAAAAAACGAGTTAAAAACAGACCTAAGTTTCAAAGTAACTACTCCTAAACTAGAGAAAGATTTTTCATCTCAAACTGTGGATTTTCAATATAATTATGACTTAATGGTTAAGGAGGCTTATGAAATCGGTCGTAGTGGTTCTCTCACAAATAAGATTAAGGATAGACTCTTGATTCCATTTACTGGGACTAATAATGAACCTAGATACAGTTTCAACCAAAATAAACTGAACCTTTTCTTATCGATGTTAAGACTTGAAGGAACAGATCGATATCACGAACCAGAATATGCAATTGAGGAAGAAAAACTTGTCATTATAGAAGGTAGCGAGGGTGACGATTTCGACTTCGAAAAGTCTAAATCTGACTTAGTTAATAAACTAGTTAATAATGACTCAACGGATTATTCACTTCAGATAAACAGAAAAGCACCAACACTAAAAGTTGAGGAATTAGAGTCTAAAAGGTCTGAAATAGAATTATTATTAGATAAAAATTTTCGTTTCGTATTTAAAGATTTACAATGGGAAATCCCAGATAGTGAGCTATTAACATTTTTCTCGATTGAGAAAGGTGAGTCTGGTATGGAATTGAAGGTTGATAATCTTGCTATAGCCTCAAAGTTAAATGTAATCTCTCATGAGATTGATAGGGTACCATCAGGTCAGGTACTAAAAGTTGAAAATGGAAAAGTGTTGGATTTTAAACCATCATTAGAAGGTCGAGAATTAAAAGTTAAAGAAAACGCTGAGTTAATTGCAAATCAATTGTTTAATCCTGATACAAAAGATATTTCACTTATTGTTTCCACAGTAGTTGCGCCAGAGTCTGATAATGATTATGGTATTAAAGAGTTGTTAGCTGAAGGTACTTCAAAATTTAAAGGTTCAATTTCTAGCAGGATACATAATATAGGTGTTGCATCTAGTAAAGTGAGTGGGATTTTAGTGCCACCAGGAGAAGTCTTTTCATTCAATAAAAATGTTGGTCAAATAGATAGATCTACAGGATATAAATCAGCCTACGTAATTTCGGGCGGAAGAACAGTACTTGGAGATGGTGGTGGTGTCTGCCAAGTGTCTACAACAGTTTTTAGGGCAGCTTTAAATGCTGGATTTGAGATAATCGAGAGAAACCCTCATTCATATCGTGTTGGCTACTATGAGCAAGATTCAGGACCTGGATTAGATGCGTCTATTTTTGTTCCATCAGCGGACTTCAAATTTAGAAATGATACACAAAAGCATATTCTTGTAGTTTCAGAGTTTAACGCAGAAAACTTTACTTTAAGTTATAAAATATATGGAACGCCAGATGGCCGTAAGGTTGAGGTTGGTAAGCCTGAAATTTTATCCAAAAGATCGGCGCCGCCGACGATATACGAAGATGACCCAAATTTAGCTAAAGGGCAAAGACGCCAAGTCGAGAGTGCTGTTGGCGGCGCCTCCGTTCAATTTACTAGAAAAGTAATAAAAGATGGAGAAACTATTTTAAATGATGTTTTTAAGAGTAATTACAGAGCCTGGCCAGCAGTCATAAAGGTCGGCACTAAAGAATAATTTACTATTAGGGGTTAACCAGTTTTACCTGTATTACACCGTTGTTTAATGTATAGCTTAATAATTTGCCGTTTTTAGTGTGGGCTCCTGAAACATCTGGTTTCCACTCGTTCTGAAAAAGATATTCCTTATAATAGCTTTCTATTTCCGCATCACTTAGTGTTGATTGCATAACTACATAGATTTCGTTGTTCCTTCTATCAATGCTCAATATATCTGAGTCTGGGAAGATCGGCATTTCTTTAGATAAGTCTAAGATTTCCTTTTTATCCTGTGTTCCAGCGACTGTCCCTGCAGCATTTAATTTGTCTAATTCCTCTCCACTAACCTGGTTAAAATAACTAACAGACAAAATGGCCAGAAAACCAAGTATTACTGGGAGTCCCAATTTCAATAGCTTATCTTGTGTTATTAAGGTTTGCATATTTGAAAGTATACCCCAAAACCTAAAAAAGGTTAAAATACTGCAGATGCAAAAAATAATTAAAGTTAAAGGTCGAGAGTATAAAACGCCGATTTTCTGCCCAGATGCCACGAGAGGCGTAATTCGTTCTTTGGATCAGAAGGACCTTTTGGAGGCGGATGTAAACGGACTGGTTGTAAATACCTATCATCTTTTATCACAGCCTGGTATTGAGGTTCTAAAAGAGGTCGGTGGAATTAAAAAGTTAATGAATTGGAATGAGTTAATTATTTCTGATTCAGGTGGATTCCAGATTTTTTCACTAATTCATAAGAATAAAGCTCTTGGAAAAATCACTGAGGATGGTGTTAAATTCTATCTCAATACAAAAGGTGAAAAGAAAAAATATTTCATAACGCCAGAAGAATGTATAAAAATTCAATTTGAAATTGGCTCTGATATTATGATTGTCTTGGATTACTTTACTCCGTATAAAGCCGATAAATGGGAAACACTAAAAAGTGTTGACACTACAACTGCATGGGCTAGGCGATGTAAGGAAGAATTTATAAGACAATGTGAGAGTCGTGGATTGGATGATAATACTAGACCTCTTCTCTTTGGTGTTATACAAGGTGGAAGTGATTTAGAAATGAGACAAAAAAGTGCAAAAGAACTTACAGAAATTGGATTTGATGGCTTTGGACTTGGAGGATGGACCTTTGATGATGAAGGAAAATTCGATTTGAAACTTGTTGAACAAATAGCAAAGATGATGCCAGATGATAAATTTAAATACGCACTAGGAGTTGGTAATCCTCAGAATATTATTGATTGTATTTCATATGGATATGATATTTTTGATTGTGTATTACCAACGCGCGATGCAAGACATCAACGGTTATATATTATGGAACCAAAGGGGAATGATTTCTATTCATACATCTATATTTCACGAAGTATTTATGCAAATGACACTTCGCCTATTTCAAATAATTGCGAATGTTATGCTTGCAAAAATTATTCAAGAGTCTATATAAATCATTTATTCAAAATAGGGGATTCGCTCGCCTTTCGGCTCGCGACAATTCACAATCTTTATTTCTATTCTCAATTAACTGCGCTTAAGTGATTCCATCCCAACGCGAAAAGCTCCGAGTAAGTATGCTGCTATAAACATTGGATATAGCACTAATGGAGAATATTTATCCATGTAATGTTTTTTCATAAAAAGTACCATAGCCTGTGTAGTTAAACTTTGCATCTTTAGTCTGTGTAATAGAGGTTTTTTAGCAATTGCTCTGGTTGTATTTCTAATGCCTACATTTCCGCCTTTTAAATGTGTGGCTTCCCATTGTGGTAAGTACATTATTCTGTAGCCACGTTCTTTTAACATATAGCAGAAGTCAACGTCTTCCCCGTATAAAAAATAATCCTCGTCAAATCCTTCAACTGTATCGTAAGCTTTTCTTGTTACCAACATAAAGTGTGAAATGCATAAATCAATATCGTGTGGTTCATTTAAGTTTCTGCCTGGCAAAAAATATTCATTAAACTTATCTGAGTTTTTAAATATTTTTGATAATCCAAACAGTCTACAAAAAGAAATCCAAGGAGTCGGAAATGCTCTGTGGGCATCCATATCGAGTGTTCCATCTGCGAGTATTAATTTAGCAGTGGATGCCCCAACGTCAGGGTTTTCTTCCATCCACTCTACCATTCCTGATATTGTATCTTTTCGAACCCTGGCATCAGCTCCAACAAATAATAGATATTCTCCCGTACTTCTTCTAACACATTCGTTATATCCTTTTGATAGTCCATTATTTTCTCCGCTAAAAATATTTACCCATGGATACTTTTCTTTTACTAATTCAAATAATCCATCTTTAGAAGATTGATCTTTAATTATTACTTCCATATTTGGATAGGTGTCTTTTAGTGACTCGAGACAGTCTTCGATATATTTTCGATCAGTATATGTGACGATGAAAACCGAAACTTTTTTATAATCCATTATGCGTATTGTACAATAATTCTATTGTGAATAATCGAATTGAACTCATAGATACAACTCTTCGTGACGGACAACAATCACCCCTACTTTCTGATGCAAAAAAATATTTTTTTACACTTGATGATAAACTTCAGATTTTAGAATCTCTGATTCTACTTGGTGTTAGGTATTTTGAATTATTCAGTCCTATTGTAAGTAAAAAAGAAGAGAAGGATTTTAAAGAGATAAGAAAATTTATTGACGAGAAGTATTCAGAACGAAATATAAAATTACTAGCACATGTAAGATGCCATAACGATGATATTGTAAAAGCAATTGATGCTGGTGCCGATGGTTTGAATTTTTATATTGGAACATCACAAGAATCTCAAAAGAATAATCATGGCAAGACCATAAACCAAATTACAGATTTAGTTGTTCCTATTATTTCTGATGTAAGATCTAAGCATCCTCACTTACATTTAAGATTTAGTGGAGAGGATGCTTTTCGTACTAAAATCTCTGATTTACTGAAGGTATATGGTTTATTAGCCAAACAGGTAAATTTATTTGGGATGCCAGATACGGTGGGTGTTGCAACACCCACGATGGTTCTTGAGAAAATTCAATTTATAAAGCAACGTTTCCCGACAAAGGATTTAGAAATCCACTTTCACAATGATAGGGGATTAGCACTGATAAACGCTCTTACTGCAATTACAGCAGGCGCTCGTTTTGTAGATTCATCGGTTTGGGGACTCGCGGAACGTTCTGGTATTCCTTCCACTACAGCTTTATTATTAAACCTTGCGAAAATGGATAAAAGTTATGTTGATGGATATGATTTGAAGCTTTGTTATCCAGTAAATATTCTTATGGGTAGTATCCTAAGAATGCATGTTCCATTTACAGAGCCAGTTTCATTAACTAATCGAACACATAGCGCGGGAGTACATCAGCAGGCTGTATTAAAAAATAAAAATGTATATGAAGCACAAGATCTAGAATCTTTTGGAGTTGAGAGAAATGAAATATTACTTGGTCCGTTAAGTGGATGGCATTTAATTGCATATTATTTACGAGAAGTAGAAAATTTTGAACTCACCGATGAACAAGCAAAAGAAATTACCTCTGAATTCAAAAATAGTATTAAGAAAATGAATAAACGAAATTCTCCTCAAAAAGTTCTACTTACAATTGTAGAAAAATATCCGATCGCTAGAACTAATATTCCAAAGGAGTTTGAGAATCGCCGGGTTGAAAACTTGTAAGATTATGTTCCATTAAACCCAGTAAAAAATGGTTGCTTGACAATGTCCTACAGGGTATATACTATGTAGGTTATGAATACTGTAATAAGCGTAAAAATCGATCAAGATGTTAAAAATTCAGCTCAAGAAGTAGCCAAAAGTACTGGTTTAACACTTAGTGCCCTAGTGAATGCTTATTTGCGACAGGTCGCAGCTACTCGTAGAATCGAATTGTACGCTCCTGAACAGATGACTCCTAAACTAGAAAAACTTATTGCCGAGATAGAGATAGAGCTTAACGAAGGCAAGGCTAGTAAGGAATTTAATAATGTTGATGATTTCTTAACCGACTTAAAGAAATAAGTCTTATAAATGAATATTCAATATTTACCTAAGTTTAAAAAGCAATATAAAAAACTCCCAAAAGAATTTCAGGCACAATTTGATGAAAGAATTCGATTGTTTATGATTGATCCGACTTTACCAAAACTGCGTGTGCATCCGCTTAAAGGCAAATTTGCTGGATATTGGAGTATGAATGTAAATGGGGATGTTCGTGCCTTATATATAATGAAAGGTGATACTTTAATAATATTTGCTCTAATTGGTACTCATAGCGAGTTATATGGTTAATCTATTTCAAAATGGAATTGGCTGCTCGTCCAATGGTCGATAATATTTTATATTTCCCAATATTGTAGTTTGATCTAAACCAAACATCTCTTACGTTTTCATCTTCTGAGTAAACAAATATACGTTGTTGTCCTTTTAGGTCAGCATAATTTTTTAGTAAATCAGTATCTTTTATTA
>CAYJKF010000007.1:0-13911 GCA_964370865.1 uncultured Candidatus Saccharibacteria bacterium
CAATATGGAACACCTTTAAAAATAAGTTATTTGCCCAAAATTTCCTCACAAATTTTTTTACAAAAACCATACAATTAGTCGTGCGATTTTGCGTCCCAAAAAGCCCCGACCTTCTCAAACCAAACAGGATTTGTAAAATGGTGCAAAGTTAAATAAACTTCGAGTCCTCGACTCTTAGCTGCCTCAATAACTTTTTTATAATGATCAAACTCATCTTGATTAAAGACACCTTCTGTTGGCTCTAAACGCGACCATTCTACAGAAAATCGTACTGCATTATTATTCATATCTACACATAAATCGAAATCTTCTTCGTACCTGTTATATGAATCACAAGCAATACCTGAGGGCTCAAGTGGCCATTTCCTTTTTTTTCCAGTAACTTTATCCATTCCCGTTGAATAATCTTTATTTTGCTCCCATTCCCACCACTGATTATTTGTATTATTACCTTCAATTTGGTGAGATGCAGTTGCAGTCCCCCATAAAAATCCATTTGGGAATTTAAGTTCACTCATCTTATGATTTTAGCGAATTATATATATCGTCAATCTGAGACGCCTTAACATCCCAACCATAGTAATTCTCAATAAGTTTTCTTGTAGCAGTATAATTTGATGGAGCAGAATCAACTTCCTTAACTTTAGTCGCAATTTCATCAGCTGTTATCTCGTTAAGAAAATGCAGATCAGGAATTTCGTGTAATATAGTAAATCCACTCGCTATTACTTTAGATCCACTGCTTAAGGCTTCAAGGATAACTTTAGGCAATCCTTCATAGCTAGACGGCAAGACGAATATATCAATTCCTCTAAAAAGCGGATCAATCTCGAAGTACGAGGTTGAGTCAAAATATTTAACTCGATGAGATACCTTAAGATTTTCAGCCAGCTTTTGTACAAAGTCTTTATAGTGCTTATCCCAGGTTCCACACAAAACTAATTTATATTTATCATCTAATTTTGAAAGGGCAGAAACCAATTTATCGATATTCTTTCGTTTACTAAGTCGCCCAATATTGCCCATTACTACAGAATCTTCAGTAAATCCATAATCGTATTTTTCATCATCCTTATTAAAACGAACACTATCAACGCCAGATTCAACTACACTAATTTTTCTATCTCTAACTTTATAAAAACGTTTAATATCATTAGCTAAATCATTTCCAACTGCAATTATGTGTGCCGAAACTTTTGACATTAGTAAATCGTTAAATTTATGAATTGGATATTCCCAATATTTAGTCAAAAACGAAAGCTTATCTTTTTGTTTCCTAAGTGCGTCCTCTCTGCTCTTAGCTAGAATATGAAAATGTCCTACCACAGGGGTTTTATCAAGCCATCCAAATAAAATTTTGTATAATAAAAACCAGACTCCGAGATGTCCGTGATTGTGAACAATATCAGGTTTGAATTTAAATTTTAAGTATAAGTAAGAGGGAACCAGAACTACGGACGTAGTCAAGAATGGACCAAGACCAGCGAGAGCACGAGGCATATTGTAAACCGTAATTAAACCGTTCGCTAATTCAGTTTTAAATCTACGTCGTTTAAAATTTTTACCATTCAAATTTCCACACAAAACAACAATCTTGTGACCCAATCGAATTTGAGCTAAAGATAATTCATAAGGCGCTGGCGCCAATCCCTCTTGTATCGTATTTTTGTCTGGCCAATCGTAAACAATCCTAAGTATCTTCATAGTTTATTTTAGTTATTCTTTTCCAAGTAATATTAAAACTCCGCCAATCAGACTCATTAATAATCTAATGATATGGACAAGAAGTGATGCTGCAATGGAAATCTCCGGCGTAACGCCTACGGTTGAATATAATCCAGCATAAACTAATTCTTGCGTTCCAAATCCATTAAACGAAGGAATTAAAAGCGCAAGAGAAGTAAGTGGCATATAAGCGATAACTGCCCAAAAAGGTAACGTTACCCCAAGTCCAATAAATAAAATGTAAATCATGGTAAACGAGAACATCTGAACCATTAAGGAGTAAAGCAATATTAAGGCAGCACCTCTTTTATTTTTTATAAATATTTCGCTAGCTTCTTTAAACTTAACTAAGAAAGTGATTTTTTTAGAGAGAAGATTAAGAATAGGAAAATACAATAATAGTCCAATTACCACTATTAATAAACTTGCAAAAACTGCTAAATATCCTTGAGTAGAGGCGATTCCAAATAAGCTAAGAAGTAGCAATATAACTAAACCACCAAAGCGATCTATAAATACACTAAATAAAGAAGTTGACTGGTCGTTTATTTTTCTACCAAGAGTTATGGCTTTGTACAAATCGCCACCCATTTGGGTTGGTAAAAAGTTATTATAAAAATAGCCTTTCATACATAGTATATAAAGGCTTTTGTGGGAGGCATCATGGTGAATAATATTCAATATTGTCTTCCACCTCTTAGAGGCTACAAAAATTGATGTCAAAGAAATCATCAAGGCAATAACTATGTAGGCTGGATTATACTTAGCCAGAATTCCCATGATTTGAGTGAAGTCTTGTCTCCATACTAAAAAGACAATTAGTCCACCGCTAATTGCAAACCGTAATATAAGTTTGAAATATTTTTTATAATCCATTTAGATTTATTTTACGATTTTTCTAGTCATGTATGGCTTTCGGCCAGATGATTCAAAATATACTCTCATCATTAGTTCACCTAACATTCCAAGCATCATTGTTATTATTCCAAGTACGAACATAAAGACTGAAAGTATTAGTAACGGACGATCAGCTAATTCTGCTCCCATAAACAATTTTTCTAGGACTAACATAAAACTTATGCCAAACCCAATGATTGCGATTACTGCTCCGCCGGCTCCAAATAATCTACCTGGCATAGCTTTGAATGGCTTTCGGGCAAAATACAACATGAAATAAAGAGTTACTAAATCGAGTAATACTTTAATAGTACGTTGTGCCCCTTTATAAGCTGAAACTCCGAAATCTCTGTCTTTAAATTCCGTATCAATCTCTTTAATTCTTGCTCCATAGATGCTGACGTAATCAGGTATAAATCTGTGCATCTCACCATAAAAAGTTAAGGCCTTTGCGATAGTAGAAATCATACCCTTCATACCGCTACCACGATCAACAACTGTAACACCTGATATATCTTGAATAATTTTATTTGCCATTCCGCTTTTTGCCGCTCTCTCTCCACCCCATCGACCTTTACGATTTGTGTTTACAAAGTCGTATCCTTCATCAAGACTTTTAACTACTTCGTGAATGTATTTTAATGGTGTCTCGAGATCAGCCGAGCAGGTAAGAATATAATCTCCTTCTGCTACATCAAAACCTGCTTGATAGGCTTGAGATTGTCCAAAGTTAGACATAAAATTAATCCCTACAATACTCGAATACTTTAACGAATATTCTTCAATAACGTTCCAAGTGTTATCTTTACTGCCATCATCTACCGCGATTATTTGGAATTTGTACGGGGAATTTTTCTCTTCCTCTAATAACCCATCTAGAGTTCTATTGATGTTCTTCTCCTCGTTGTAACAAGGAATAACTATCGAAACTAAATTATTTTGGGCAGTGCGAGGTGAAAGTTTTTTTTCGTCCATATATTGTTGTAACTATTTATTTATTTGCTCTCGTTGGTACCATTCTGGTTGTTTTAAAAACCAGGTGTAGTACATATCTATTATATCTCTTAAAGATAAAGTCGGTTGATAGTCCAATATATTACGGGCTTTTTCGATATTTGCAAAGGTTGTCTCCATTTGACCTGGCCTAGGATCTTCTACCGTTTTAATCTTTTTTTCAGTAACTTGTTCGACTAATGCAATCAAAGTAGCTAACGTTTCTGGTTTAGAATTTCCCAAATTAAATATTTCGTATTTATGAGGATTGTTAATAACGTTTTCAATTGCTTTACACATTTCCATTACATATGTGTAATCTCTAGCTGTATTATTTTTTGTATTTTGGAATAAAGGAAATTCGTAACCAAATAGCGCTGATTTAACTAATTTGGGTAAGGCAGTATCAGGACGTTGATATTTGCCAAGTGGATTAAAGAACCTAAATATACTTATATTCAAATCGTGATTTAAACTGTACGAATATAGTAGGACCTCTCCAGCTTTCTTACTCGCGGGGTATGGAGCAGCCACATAACTAGTATCCATACTCTCGACAAATGGAACTTGGTTATTATTCCCATAGATTGATGAGGTCGAAGCAAAAATGAAATTTTTAATTCCATATTTTACGCACATCGTTGCTAGGTTATCCGTACCCACATAATTTGTTTCAGCATAAATATGAGGATTTTTAATAGAAGGTGTAACACCAGCCCAGGCGGCCAAATGAACCAAAGCATCAATTTTATTATTTTTAAAGAAACCCTCCATCGCTTGGACATCCGTAATATCTGCTTCGATGAGTTTGAAATCAGGGTGATTTGCAAATGATGATATGTTGAATTCCTTAATCTTACGAGGATAATAGTCATTAAAATTATCCAACCCCAACACTTTATGCCCTCTCTCAAGAAGATACTCTGCTAAGTTTGCACCTATAAATCCAGCGACTCCTGTCACTACAATTTGCATTGATAAATTATACAACAGGAAGAACTAAAAGATTTCTACTACAGCAAACAATAAATAGATGGAAAATAGGACAAGTCCTTCTCTTCGCGATATATCATTGCTACTACGAAGGAAATAATAGAACCAAGCGAACGCATTAATAATTACAACAAAAGTGAAGATAAAGGTATCGATAGAACTTACGCTACCCCCATTAAATATGGTAAAGACTCCAAAAAGTAAGACGTTAACAGATGCCGACCCAAGATAATTTCCAAATGCGATATCTTTGTTTCCTGTTACAACTGCCTTTAATGCTAATGATAACTCTGGGAGATTAGTTCCTAGAGAAATTATAAAGAAGCTAATAAAAAATGCGGGGATATTAAAAACCTGGGATATTAAAATCGTCTTATCAACAACAATCTTACTGGCTATAAAAACAGTCGCAATTCCTAAAATGATTTTTATTAATGCGTATTTATCCTTTTGCTTAATTACATTAAGGGGATTAGAAAAACGTTTTTTAAGTCGTAAACCTTGATCAAACATTTGGATAACGAGTGCAAGGTATGCAATTATCATCAAAATTGCTTCAATGAGATTAATATTACTATCGAGCATGAAGAATGCTGGAATCGTTAATACGATAAGAGAAAGGACTAAATTTCTTTTAGAAAAATCGTGACTTAATCTAATTCCATTTCCTCCAATTGCCAAGATAGGAATTACAAGTAGAAATAACGTTATGATTCCGCCAAGTAAATTTCCAACGAAAATTTCTGGCTTATTTTCTGCAATTGAGTTAACTCCAACCGCAATTTCAGGTACTGAAGTTAAAACCCCAAGTAGAAAAAAAGATGTAGCAAATTCAGAATATCGGTTGGCTCGGGCAAAATCATGTAAAGATTTTACTATCATTCCGGCTCCAGCCCAGATTAATGCAAATGCAATAACAAAGAGGGAAATATCAACTACTAGCATACACTCTAGTATATGTTATCTAAACAACTTGTGTGAAGGATTTTATAGCTACCTAATTTATTTACAGTCTGGGGTTTTTACGCTTCCAGTAAAAACGACATCACCTGAATCATCGTAGATTCTATACTCTGATGTCTCAAACAGGTCATCGTCATCCAAAGAATCCTCATGAAGTTTTACAGTAAATCCAAGTCCGCTTCTGATACTATCTCTTGATGTGTATTTTCCATCAAAATAATTATCATCTTCTTCTAGCCATTCTTCGCAGCTATGTCTTACTTTAAATGAGAATCCGTCTTCTAATAATTTCTCGGCTTCTCTGTTCATCTCAAATGTATATTCGAATCTGTAATAATCGTCATTCTCATCGACTTCGGGATTATCTATGTCAAACTCTGCATCGTCGAGATCCAATTCCTCTTCAACTACCTGTCTTGTTGGTTTTGGTGTAACTCTTGGAGTAGGAGTTGGTGTAGGTGCAGTAATCCCCTTAACGGCTGGTGTCGTAGTATTAGGAGTTTCTGTTATACCATAGTAATTTTGAGTAGTGGGGGTAATCGCTCTAGCCTGATCATCGTCGGTTGCAGTGTTTTCCTCTACCAAATTAGGCTGTTGTAATAACCTTGATTCGACCTCTTCTGTTTCTTTGTCTAAGTAACTCATCCAATATTTATAGCCAAAATAACCTCCAAAACCGATAAGGCCGACAATTAAAATCATTAGAAAAATCTGGAAAGACTTAGATACTGCGCTATTTTGTGGCTGATCTACGTATTTAGCATCATTTGCATTTTCGTGTTGGTTTTGGTTATTTTGTTCCATGCGCCGTATTATAGGCTATTCCCAGGATTTTTCAAGTGCTATTGGCTATACTAAATTTACCTGGTTCCTTGTGGCAAGGATTCACAAGCTTCGCCATCTTTATCTCCGTCGAGTCTATTAAGATCGTTACCAAGACCTCCAACTTTTAGATAGAAGGCTTGAGCTTCTGGGTTTGTGTCAAAATCATCGCAATTATAGTCATCTGCGCCTTTTCCTTTCGATGAATCAGTTGTTATTTCACCAAATTTATCAAAAAGGATGTTTCCAGATGAATCTCTAGTAACTTTGGATTCTTCAAATGATTTAGTTTGAATCAGTTTTCCTATATCAAAATCCGTTTGTGTATACTCCAATCCAAATGCTGCCAGTAATACAATAAGAATAGCGACAAGTGCCATTCGAGCTCTTTCCCAAACCACAAATAAGATTCCCACAATTACTATCAATACTGTAATTACGATTAATCGAACATTGCGGTTTCCTCTAGCTTTATTGAATTTAGATGGCTCCTTTTCGACTCTTTCTACTTTTGATACCGATTCTTGGGTTGTATTGTTTAGCTCTTCATTCATAACAAGAGTATAATACCAAACGAGTATATTTACTAAATTCATATTATGCATATAAATCATGAGATAGAACCTAGTAATACCTTTGAAGATAAACTTGCGGAGGCCATACTTGCTAATGAGCTAGAGGTAGTTTTTAGAGACGAAATTGAACCAAACGAAATAGTAATTGTACTTTTAGGATTGGGACCTTTAACAGGTGGCATACAATCAATGGTTCATGCGGAAGTCCCAATTGAAGGCACGAACTCACAGTATGATCTAATTGCTTTAGCAGCCGGAGAGAGAAATCATATTGAACTAACCGAGGAATTAGAAAGATTAAGACTTCTTCCAAAAAAAAGTAAAACAGAGTGTGGCAGTAAATTTACGACAGATGGCGTAACTATTCGAGGGTCGTATTTATATGGACCACCATGCCCTTTAGCAATAAAGCTTATAGAAGATGCAATTGATGAGAAAAGGGCAAAACAGGCAGATAAACTTCGCAACATAAAAAAACTTGCAAAAGGAGAGTCTTACGAAGAGAGGAAAGATAAGTTCTATCGACAGCAAGGTTTCTAATATATATCCTTAGAATACTCATTAATTAATTTTCGTAACTTAGGTTCTATAACTGAATTACAGTACGGGGCATTCCTATTATTCTCAAAATAATTCTTATGGTAATCTTCCGCCTCATAGAATTTTTGGAATGGTACTATCTCGGTTACAATTGGATCCTCAAATATTTTTTCTTCTTCTAATTTATTGATTACCCTTTCTGCAATTTCTTTTTGCTTTCGAGAATGATAAAAAATCGCGGAACGATATTGAGTTCCAATGTCATGACCTTGTCGATTTAAGGTGGTTGGATTATGTGTGTGCAGAAAAACGTCTAATAATCTTTCAAATGTGATTACTTCACTATCAAATTCAAGTTGTATACATTCAACATGCCCACTTTCGCCAGAACTAACTGACTTATAAGTAGGATTCTCGGTTGTTCCTCCTGTATAACCAGGTAAGACTTTAATTACACCTTTTAACCTTTTAAATATGGCCTCGGTGCACCAGAAACAACCGCCTGCAAATGTTGCAACTTCAATTTTCATATTGCCTTTATCCTTTATCCTACAGATGGATCTTTAGAGGATATTGCTATTAATTTTACTATTCCCCAAGCTATAACTGCATATACGACTATGGCTACTAATGTTGAAGGTTCCAAAACCGATGAGGTCTCGAGTCCGTCATTAACAGCGCGTCTAAAGATTCCTTCAAAAGGCATGACAAAAGGTTTTGATAATCCGTAAACGAATGATACAAAACCGCTTGCAGGATTTGCTCCCATTAATCTTAATACAAATCTAAAAAGTAAAACCAATTCTAATGCGCCAAATATGAAATAAACTATATTTGCTATCGTTTGTTGGTTTGAGCTTTTTTGTTCAACTGTTCTATTTGCGACAGTCTCTGTTCCTGCTGGATTTGTAACTACCGATTCTCTTTGTGTAATTGTTTCTTCCATGTGTTCTCACCTTCTTTCGATTTATAAAATACTAATATCAACTCGGCTTATAATTCGTATCATACAGGAGTTGGGGTCCCTGTCGAGAGATATAAAAAAGAATAGAAAAATAGCAGCATGCCGAAATCACACGCTACGTAAGCTTTTTCGAAGGTTTCGAAGTCTAGACTCTTACTAAAGTCTTACTTAATCCTATACAAACCTTATCGGTTAAACTCGTATAGTCTTTTCATGGAAAACATTTTATACATATCACTGATTTCGGCATCATGGGTATTCATAGTAGTCGCGGGTCTTGTTACATATTATTTAATAAAAATCGGCGATCAGGTTAACAACCTACTAACGTCGGTTAATAGGCTTTTGGCACAATACGAAATGATTTCCGCGAATTTAAAAAAAGGTACGTATCAGTATTTATTTTGGATAGTAAAAAATTTATTTAAGGGGGGTGATTGATAATGGAGAATTCTAAAAAAAGCGGAAATTCGGTATTCGCAGCATTAGCAGGAGTCGCCGTTGGAGCAGCTTCATTATATCTGTCAGATGCAAAGAACAGAGATGCGTTGAAAAAGAAATTTTCAACGATGAAAGATACAGCAAATGAAAAAGTTGACGAAGTAAAAGAAAAAGGAAAAGAAAAAATGACAGAGATTAAACAAAAAGGAAGCGATGCGCTAGAAGGCGTGCAGGACAGGCTAAGCGAAAAAGCGGATGAAGCAGACAAAGAAATCGATAACGCACAACGAAAAATAGCTAGAAACAATAATAGATAAGGACAGGCAGGCTAGCTAATATATCTTAAAAGAAGGGCGCCGAAGGCGCCCTTCTTCAATCAACGTAAATATTCTGTGAAGAGAAAGATTATCTAGGCTCGATATTATTCAGCCGATCAACCTCTGCGTTTATATTTTCGAGTTGCTTATTTATGCGACTTATATCATTCTCAACCGCTTTTATTTTATCTTGTAAATCATAGTTATTTTCCTTTAACAACGTTATTTTCCGCTCAAGATTTTCTATTTCTGTTTCACCTGAATTTATACGGATTCTTATATTCTCAATTTTTTCCTCTTCTGCAGAGCGCTGAGTGTGGAGACTGTTTCTTCGAGCTTCTAAACGAGCTTTCTCTGCATTTATTTCTAACTTGGTCATCATCCTATTAAACACCATTGCAGACAAGTTTGAGTTACCATCTTGCAAGAAGTCTGTAAGTTAAATTACGCCTTAACAAACCCAAATAAATACCGTAGTATCGAGATTATGCTTAATAAATTTGCCGTTATAGATGTAGAAACGACTGGAGGAAGCTCCGACAACGACTATGTAATAGAAATTGGGATTGTCTTAGGTGAAGATGGCAAGGTTACAAACAATTATCAAACACTCGTTAACCCACAAAAAAGAATTTCACCATATATTGAAGCATATACAGGAATTTCCAGTGAGGAATTGGAAACAGCGCCAACTTTTGATGATATCAAGGATGAACTGTATGAAATGTTATATGACCGCGTTTTTGTTGCACACAATGCGCGCTTTGATTATTCATTTATAAAGAATGAATTTAGAAGACATGATATTAAATTTAATGCAAAACAATTATGCACTGTTAAATTGTCTAGAATCTTATATCCAAGACATAAACATCATAATTTAGATAGCCTCATTGACCGTTTTGGATTGAATTGTGAACAGCGGCATCGGGCTTTGCCCGATGCTCAGGCGACCTGGGAATTTCTAAACTACGTAACTGTTAACACTCCCACAGAGGTGTTGGAAAATACTATAAATAAAATTCTTAAAACCTCATATATTCCAATTAATATTAACCCAGAACTTATAAACGATATCCCCGAGCAGTCCGGTGTTTATATTTTTTATGGTGACGAGGATATTCCGCTATATGTTGGAAAAAGCATTAACCTTAAAGATCGAATCCTTTCTCATTTCGCAAACGATACTTCATCCAGCACCGAACTAAAAATTTCACAGCAACTTAAAAATATTAAAACAATTAATACGGCAGGGGAACTTGGAGCACTCCTAAAGGAATCTGAATTAATTAAACAAATGAAACCTTTATATAATCGGGTGCTTAGGGAATCTAGAGTTCTTACAGTCCTTCGTAAAAATATTAACGAAAATGGTTTCTATACAGTCGCTATCGACACTGCTGATAATATTTCTCCAGAAGAATTCCCAAATATATTAGGAGTATTTAAAAATAATAAATCAGCCAAGGATGCATTGCTTTCTCTCTGTACAGAAAACTCACTATGCCAAAAATTGTTGGGTTTGGAAAAAACAGACAGCTATTGTTTTGCATATCATCTTGGAACTTGTAATGGAGCTTGTGCAAATGAAGAAGAAACAATCGCTTATAATTTACGATTTATAAAAGCATTCGAAAAATTAAAATTAAAAACCTGGCCTTTTACAGGTCCCGTTGTGATAACCGAAAAGAATCAAGATATTTCTGAACAAATGGTTTTTAATAATTGGTGCTTAATCGGTTACGTGGATGAATTTGGAAGTTTTAACCTTAACCACGAACAAGGAAACTTCGATTATCATACTTACCAAATCTTAAGAAGATATTTTAAGAATGCAAAAAAGTGCGATTATAAAGTTCTTCCTGCTGATTTTGAGTTTCAAATTAGCTAGATTTTATTTGAGTGATCAACCTAGCAATTAAGGATCATTTATAGGAACTAAAAGTTATACTTCTAGCCTTCCTCGAAATCCTCTTGAAGCGTAGTAAGATTCCGCACCATTATGGTAGGTGAAAATATTGTTATAACGACGATCGCAAAAAAGAGATCCTCCAAGTTTTCTGATTTCAGCTGGAGTTTCAACCCAACTCGAAGTTTTCGTATCAAAATTTCCCAAAGCTTGAAGTTGGCGGTATTGTTCTTCGGTCAGAAGTTCGATTCCCATATCCTCAGCCATACCTACCGCGCTATCAGCTGGTTTATGTTCTTTCCTTGATTCCAATGCTTCGTTATCATAGCAAAGACTTCTTCGACCATTTGGACTTTCCACACTGCAGTCACAAAAAATATAATCCGTCGAGGTATTATCCAATACAACTACATCCGGTTCTCCACCAGTTCTTTCCATTTCGTTAAGTGACCATAATTTTTCTGGATTAGATTCAAGCTTCGATTGCACTTTTGACCAATCAACGTTTGGATGACGTTTCATGTTTTTTTCAAAACGGGTTTTTAATACTTCAAGTAATTTCTCTCTATTCTCACTTGTTATCTTTTTCATGTTAAAAATTGTAACAAAAAATGCGACCTAGCCTATATTGGAAATTAATCGTATTATTCAAATCCGTAAACCTCAATGGGTTTTGTAGGCGAGGGTGTAGCAGAGGCTCTGGGATTTTCTGCTTCTTGAGAACTTATCTCTGGATTTTCCATTTTATCGCTCACGTACTCACCAGTCCACCAAGTTATATTTCCACTATTATCCCAGGCCTGACATATCAACAAGTCACCATTACTTTTTATAGGTTCCATCGGTCCCTCGTAAGGTTTAAATGGATTGGATTTATTATAAAAATATCCCCCTTCTTCTATCTCCCCAGGTCTTTTATCAAAATAAGTACACTCTTTAGACAAGATTTTTCCTCTTTCATCAGAGAAATTAACATCCACTAGAGTCGAATTTGGTAGCCTTAAACCCTCGATTATAGGTGGAGTTGCATCAATTGGTGATGACGATTTAGTCACAGCTAACGGAGTAAAATCTTTAGATACCCTCACTCCTTCTTTTGTTATCTCGAATTCAAATGTCCCATTCTTATCTACAGTATTGAGGAATATCAAGGAGAAATAAATTGACTCTTCACGATTGCCATAACCATACATTATAGATATATAATCTTCAGGAATTTCTTCAGTCATTCCTTCGCTAAGTGTAACTGTATATTTCTGACTGATGAGTTCTTCAAATAAAATATCGTTTGCGCCTTCCGTCCCCATACTATCAATTCTTACTTCTGGCAGGTTTTCATAGGTTTCCAGAACTCTTTGATAATTCTTACCGATATATAACTCTTTTCCAGTGTCGTCTTTTACACTTATGTCGGTATATCCATAAACATCAACCGTATAAAAAGGTTTTGTAATCTCATATTCCTTCGTTGGTGTAAAGTCCATTGACTTAGGTATTTCATAAAGAATTTTCTCTGATTCATTTTGAGCTACAGGTGACGGAACCTGTTCTTGATTTTCTGTCGCAGTTTCTTCTGTATTCTCTTTGTTCTGATATACAAACACGTAAGCCAATGCGCCTACTACTACCAATAGAAAAAATATTATTAACCCAATAATCAAGAACCATTTTGTTTTATTTTTCGGTAGTGTATTTTTATACTGCACCGTTTGCGGAGTTATCGTTGGTTCATTATTTAAAGTAGGTTCTATTGTTTCCATAATCGTGTTTAGTATAAGTGGTTAATATAATCTTATCAGAATCATTTAATGTAAATATTTTTGCGTTTAATAAAAACTACTGTTGATATAAGGATAAGAATAAATACCACACTTCCAACAATTCCATAGATTACTAACGCTTTATTATCGTTATCCGATTCTTTCTTTTCTAGTGTTACGGTTATTTCGAGTGTTTTCGTAGTCGAAGGATCAATATTAATTTCCTGTGACCCCAAAACATCGCCTGTTTTAACTTCTAATGTATGTGTGCCCCTTTCAACATTTTCAAAAGTAACTGTACCCATCTCATCAGTTATTTCTTCCCTAACCTCAGAGTAGAGGAGCACCGTTGCACCAACAACAGGTTTTTTATCTTTATCAAGGATTTTTACAATTAAAGTCTCGAGGAATTTTGTTTCAATCACTAAGGAATCTGCGATAGTTGTTGGAACTTGAATAACGGAATCAGGCTCAAAGCCAAAGGTCGAAACATTTAGGGTTGGAGATGGAGTAGGTGTCGAGACAGGCAATTTATCGATTGCAACAACATCGGTGATTGAGAGATCGCTTGGGGACTCATTCTCATCTAGTGTCGTCGCTGAAATATAGTCTGACCAATCACCATCTCCGCAATCATGAGTCGCCCTAATTTGGAAGAAATAAGTTGTACCAACGTCTAAATCTGAAATCGTATCCGATAATTCACCTTCTTTGGAGATATCTTTTATCGTAGTATGATTTTCGTATTTTTCTTTGGTATAACGCAAATCTACGGTTTCATATTCATCATCGAGCTCTTCATAAAATAATTTTATTGAGGTCGAGCTTTCCACAACTGCGGATAAAATATGCATCTCACCTGGAATATCCTCATCGCAAGATTCACTCTCTGAACTGTCTACTGAATCAGAAGATGTTGTGGCTAGGGCCGGTGTCGACGTTGGCGTCGGTGTCGGCGTTGGCGTTGGCGTAGGTGTAGGGGTGGGGGTCGGGGTTGGGGTTGGTGTGGGGG
>CAYJKF010000008.1:0-6039 GCA_964370865.1 uncultured Candidatus Saccharibacteria bacterium
CAGAATTAGTAAATGCAATAAATGTGGGAGCTAACTATATATTAGGAGATGGCATTAGACAGTTCTCAAGTTCCGCAACAGTTTGGACCTTTGAAGACACATCAGGAAACGACTTAATGACCATAACAGATTTGGGCACGACAGGAGATTTAGCAGTTACCGGAGCAATAACAGGAGCCACCTTAGATACAGGCCAAGGAGCCAACGAGCTCTATGATATGGATCAGAATGTATTAACAACAAGTGATGTAACGTTTGGAGACTTAACGGTATCAGGAGGAGACTTATACATAACAGGTCAAGCCACATCGGCATCAACAACGGAAGGAACCCTATACTACGATACAGACGATGACAATCTATATGTGTATGCAAATGGAGGGTTTGTAGACTTAACCCAGCAAGGAGGAGCAGGCCCATTCACAGATGGAACTGGAATAACGTACCTAACAGATGAAACAGAAGACTTTGCAGTTGGGGGAAGTACATTAGATTCAGCCTTTGCAGTAGATGTATCAGCAAACACAGCAATAATAGGAACAGGAGCCACAGCGAATGCAACGTTAACAATGTATGCAAGTGACAACGATACCGGAAACTTAACATACAACACATCAGATCAATTCCAGTTCAGTGGTGGAGATGTATTAATCGATCAAAACTTAAGAGTAGGTAATGGAGCAAGCGACGTAACTCTCGACGGAGAAGATGCTTACATAGAAGGTACATTTGAAGTTGATGGGGCAACAAGGTTAGATGGCGCCGTTGATCTAAACAATACTCTAGATTTAGATGTCTCTAGCGCAACAGCGTTTACAGTAGGGGACGGAACAAACAATTATCTAACAATTGATACAACTACTGACGCAGGTGACACCTTATTTGCATTAACCGATGCTGCGCAAACACTATCCACTGGAACATTTATGGGATTAGTGGCAGATACAATCACAACCGGCTCGGGAATCAACTTATCAGTAGACGGATTAACTAGTGGAGATGGTTTGAACCTAACTTCAACTTCAACAGCGCTTACCACCGGTTCATTAGCAGATCTTTCTTGGTTGCCAGGTAGTCTAACAACTGCAACAGGTGACTTGTTCAAGATAACATTAGGAGCAAATGGAAATGTCGGAAACTTATTCGCGCTTTATGACAACACAACTGAATTATTTAGTGTTGATGAAACCAAGATAACTTCAGCCATACCACATGAATTCACAGCTGCTGGAGACGTATCAGTCGCATATGACTTAATCTTTACAAACCAAACTTCATCTCTAATTGAATCTTATGGACCATTGACGATATCATCTGGTGAAAGTTTTGAGAATAATGATTTAACTTTAAGAGCGTATGGTACGGGCTCAGTACTAGTGGATAGTGCTGCATTAGGAATAGATACAGGAGAAAAGATGGTCTTAGATGTAGATGATACTGCCAACACTTATATAACTCATGATGCTACCAATGATCGAATCTCATTTGTAGTAGATGGTACAGAAGAAGTTCGTTTTATCAGTGCAGGGACTGAATCAATCACTGCAGAAGCTACCATTACCGCAGGAGGCGACTTTGATATTGCCGAGTATTATCCAACTCAAGATGAAACTATTACTCCAGGAGAT
Source organism: uncultured Candidatus Saccharibacteria bacterium (assembly GCA_964370865.1). Taxonomy (GTDB): domain Bacteria; phylum Patescibacteriota; class WWE3; order 2-01-FULL-39-13; family 2-01-FULL-39-13; genus JAUPVU01. The sequence continues at coordinate 1,629 of CAYJKF010000008.1, forward strand.
GTGGTTGTGGTGTCTAAGAATACTGATACTAGATATTCAAACTATTTACTAGAAAAAGCACAAGAAGAAAATAGTTCAGCCGTAGTTGGAGTTGTTAGTTCATCACCTGGCTTTGCCTTAGGAGGAGGAAGTTTCAGGAGCGAATTATGCGAAGCAGTAAAAGAAGACGAAGCGGTCGCGGTTGCTGAATTATTATTAAAGGAAAAAAGAAAAGTCTTAGAACAAAAAGTTATAGATGGCGAATTAGAGTCATTTACAGAAGAAGATTTTGAAGCATTTGAACTATCGGCCGAACAAATAAAATCTACTCAAGACCAAATTAATAGTTGTAAGTCAATAAAAGAAATGCCAGTCGCCTTAGCTGGTAGGGTTCCAGTAAAGGTTGATAATACTAATGGTCAAATTAAAGCGGGTGATTTACTTGCAGTATCAAAAGAGGCGGCAGGAAAAGCCACTAAAGCAATTGAAAAAGGTTGGGTAATTGGCCGTGCACTTGAAGATCAAAAAGATGGAGTTGATAACGTAATGATGTTTGTAACTTTAACTTGGTACTCAGGCATCGAAACCTTAGCTGATGTAAGTGGAGTAGTAAATACACCACTTGATCCAGCCTTAGATCAAAAACTAGCAGGATTATTTGAATTATCAGAAGTGGAAGGTAGAGATCAGGTTGGATTATTCGCTGATATGTCAGTACTTGGAGACCTAAGTGCAACAAATATCAATACTTCTGGTACGTTAACAGCTGGATTTATAGAAATAGATGGATTAGAAAACTCAATCAACAGTATAGGTGGAGTACTAAAACTACAAAACGAAGCAGGTTCGGGTAACATCGAAGCCTTTGGAGGTGAATTAGTAATGACAACAGATGGTGGAATCATATCAATGGCCGAGATTTCTGCTGACAGCATTGCCGCAAGAGAATACAAAGTAGACACGACATCAGAGCAGGCTCAAACACTCGGCGCATCAGCTGGTAGCGCAGAAATCTCGGCGGGTTCATCAACCGTATTTATCAATAATCCAATTGTGAAAGCTGATTCATTAATCTTTGTCACACCAGAGACAGTAGTGCCATTTAATTTAGCTGTTACTTCTAAGAATGTTGGAGAAGGATTTACAGTAGAGATTCCATCCTCAATTTCAGGTAATATTAAATTCAACTGGTTCATCGTAGGCCAGAAATAAAAATGAAGTTATCACGTATATCACTATTAAATAAAAAAATAAGACCAAATATTTTGTACATACTTATTGGATTAGTATTGATTGCTGGTCTTTCTACGCTTGCATTTACAAGTCTCAATAAAAAGGGAATAAGAAGAAGCTTTGGAGGGGAGTACAAATATGTTTATTCCGACACAAATTTTAGACTTGGTAATGTTTTTTTTGGAGAATATAATTCTAAATTTCCAGTAATAACTATAAAAGATAAAGATAGGGAAATTAAAATGTCATACTTGCCTGAGGATGGCGAACAAAAAGATCAATACGATATCCAAACTTCAGGCACTAATCAAATAACTTATTACGACATCCGTCCTAACACGAATCTGAAATACACAATGGATGGAAAATCAGCTGTAAAAGAAGAAATTGAGTTAACTCAGAAACCTAAAGAAGAAACTGATTTAAAATATATATTTCAAATTAAACTAACAAACTTAAAAATACAAAAAGACCAATATGGTAATGTTGCATCTGTTTTTCTGTCTAGTGATAACGAAGAGTACGTTTTGCCACCACTATTTATGACAGATAAAAAAGGTAATCGGTCTAATGATGTTTCATTTCGTTTAACCCAGACAAATCCAGGTGATGAAACACTATTAACTGCTGAGGTTTTACCAGATATGCTATGGCTTTTAGATGAAGAAAGAGAATACCCAGTTCTTATTGACCCTACTATAGTGAAAGGGGCCGCTCCAAATGCTTATTGGAAATTTGACGAAGGTTATGGTTCAACTGCCCACGATGCATCAGCCAACGCCAATCATGGAAATTTAGGAGCTCCGGCAAGCCCTAATATAATTAGACAAGAGATTAATATAATTGATACTATCGTAACTGCTTCTGGTGACGATCCAGCTTTAGTCAGCCTAGATACTACAAAATACAATGGTACGGTTTTATACTATTTTGAAGCAGTCGGAACGGTTGCCAGTGGCACCCTTACACTCGCATTAGAAAGAGATGGAACTGCAACGCAGGATTCAACTCTATCTTTTACAGAAACATCTTTTACACGAAAGAGAAGTACAGCATTTACCCCACCAGCCGGTGCAACCACTTACAATATAAATCTATCAGGCGGAACAACTCCGCAAGTAAAGGCTGCTCGAATCGTAATTATTCAAGAAAATACAGGAATTACTGCAACTCAGACCCAAATTGAAATAGGAAATAAAGAAACAGCAAAGACCGATACTACCTTAACCCCGTTAGCTAATCCAAAGTATTGGAAATATACATCAGCAAATTGGGACGGTACCAAAAGTTTTACTGCAAGCGTTACATATAAAACCTCTGGTACCAATACAGCTTCTCAGACAATCACCTCAGGTTCGGGAAATTGGACTGCACCAAGAGCAGTTTCCTCTGTACAAGTAGAAGCCTGGGGAGCAGGTGGTGGTGGTGGTGTTGTAGGAAATAGTGGTGGAGGTGGCGGTGGTGGCGGGGCCTATGCTAGGACCGACGCCGTTGCAGTTTCATCTGGCACAAGTTATCCATATGTAGTGGGTGCAGGTGGTACTGCTGATAATGCTGCCGCCGCAACTGACACGACTTTTAATACAACTACCGTAGTTGCTGATTCTGGGTTAGGAACAGGCACTATTACTGGTGCAGCCGGTGGAACCACTGCAAACTCAACCGGTGTAGATGCCGAATATGCAGGCAGTACAGGTGGAAATGGAAATGGTACTGGCGATGCAGGTGGTGGTGGTGGTGGTGCAGGCGGTCCTGCTGGTGCAGGCGGTACTGCGGGTTCGGCAACAACATCTCAAGGCGGAATTGGTGGAGCTGGTAATAATGGTAGTGGTGGAGCAGGTGGTGCTGCAGATACGAATGACGCTACCGAGCCTGATGGTGGAGATGGAACTGCAAACGCAACAGGTGGCGGCGGCGGCGGTGGTGGTGATAATGGTGATCATGGCGGAAATGGTGGAGCACCAGGCGGCGGTGGTGGTGGTGGTGAAATCGCCGGTGGTCAGGTTGGCGCAGATGGACAGATTAAATTGACTTGGACTAGCGCGGTTGAGTTTGTTTTACAAGAAGATAATGGTTCATTTGGAAGTTGGACAAATAAAGCAACGATTTTAGCTTCAGGTACAGCAACTTCTCAAACTTTGGTGGTTTCTTCAAGTTTTACTCCAACTAATGGTCGCAATTATAGAATTGTAGCTGCTAGAAGTGATGAAGGCATTACTTATGACATCTACAATGCAAAAATTGTTGTTACACAGACAGGAACGATTACTAAACTTGAACCACAATATATGCTTTTAAATACTGCAGATTCTGGATCAACAGGTTTGCAATCTTCTCCAACTTTATGGGACTCTACTGAATGGCAACTTGCAACAAACACTTATAAGTATTCACATGATTCAACGGATGCAGCAGATTCCTCAAAGCTTCAAGATATTAGCAATGGAAATGCTGACATAACCAATGCCACAGTCACTGGTGCAAATCAACAAATTGGAGCATCGGCATTTACAATGCCGGTCACTAATCATGATTTAGATACCAATGTTACTAATACAACAGGAGTCGTAAACGCATCTCGAATTATAGTTGCTAGTGTGTTGGGTACTGATAGTGCAACTGAAACGGAGCCTGATTGGACAACTGAAAGCAATTGTAAAACTAATAAATGCTTATTTTTTAATGGAGATACTGATGCGGTAGTTGTACCCAACGCAAGTACGATAGATTTGGATGATGGTTTAGTGGGAGATTTTACAATTTCGATGTGGGTTAAACCATCATCGCTTGGAGACGGCAGTGCGGGAGAGATTTTTAATGCTAATTCCAACACTTATGCAAGACTTGCGGCTGGGTCTACCGATGCAGTTGCTGATTTACTTGTTTCACTTGATCTAACCACTTCAGATGCAACAGTAACAATTGACGATGCTCTTACTTTTTACGAATGGCAACAGGTTTCGATTACATATATCGATGATTCAGAAGATGAGATAAAAGTCTATATAAACGGAATTTATAAAGGTACAAGTGCAAATGGGGATGGCACTCCACAAACAACCAGTGATGATTTTTACATTGGAGGAGCAAGCACCAATAATTATCATGGCTATATAGATGAATTTGCTATTTATCCAGAGCAACGTACTCAACATCAAATAATAGTTGGGTTTGCAGGTGGAGGTAGTTACGGATCAGC
>CAYJKF010000009.1:0-4944 GCA_964370865.1 uncultured Candidatus Saccharibacteria bacterium
ATAAAGGATTTAGGACATTTAGGGTTGTCCCCCCCTCTCAATCGTCGGCCCCCCTCCTCAATAATGAGATTAAATGCCTGGCGTTAAAGGGGGTCAAGTGCGAAAAATGTAAACTTTGTGGGGGTAATTCAGTCCCCGGAGCGAAGTCAATTACTATCCCCGCTCATGGGGGGTATTTTCAGATGGCGATTTGGAATAAGAAGTGAGGGGAATACCCCTCTTTTATTTACTTTCCCTTTTTTAAGAAAACCGGAGGTTTACTATGCCCGTCCGTTGTCCTGATTGTGGCTTGCGTTATCGTGGGGTTAAAGACCCCCAAGCGTTGACGGTCGAGAAGGTCGAACGTCATGAGAAGGGGTATTCCCACAATACCCGTATCGCTACCCTTTCGCGAAAGGCGAAGTAAGGGCGGATTACCACCCCATAAAAGAAGGGAAATAATAAAATGAGTATCAATCCTGGCGACAAGATTGAGTTTGAACTACGGAGTTTTTCGTCTATTGGTAGGGTCGCCCTAGTGGTGGTATACGCCAACAATCGGTTTGTTCAGGGGTGGGTCGGCGGCTTCTTCTCGCGTTGCCATTTCTCTGATATGTGCAATGTGAAGTTTCTGGGAAAAGTGTAAGTTTTCCGCTTGCGTCGGCCGATAAATGTAGTATAATGAGCTAACGCTCTAAGAAAACGAGAAATAAAGTGGGAAGGTGTACTTCTCACAAAACTTTAGTTTTATTCTTATTTTGGAGGATTTGTGTACTATGGCAAAGGTTAAGACGTTTGAGAATTTGGCTCTGGCGAACGCTTGGAAGTTGACCGCTGAGAAGGGCGGCACGCGCGGCGATGTGGTTCTGGCCCTCATGACCGAGGCGGGTGTGGCCGACTCGAAGGAAACCCGTTCGCAGTGGTATAACAATGTGTCCCAGCGGGTCAAGGCTCTGACCGAGGCGGGTGTGACGTTCCCGGCCTTGAAGGCGGGCCAGCGGGGTGGGCACAAGGGCGCGCGTTCGGTGGCGGATATCGCAGCGGTTTTCGCTACTCCCACGGTTTAAGGCTTGACTCGGGCGGCTAAGGTGGTATAATAAGGGAGTGGAGGGGAGGTTGATTGCCCCCCTCCTTCCCTTTATTCCTCTACTCTACTGAAAGGTGTACTCACCATGTCAACGCTACTGGGTCAACAGAAGTTCGACGCCCCCCACGCCATCATCGCCAGTCAGGGGGCGGGAGTTGGTTTCTCCCAAGTGTCCAAGTATTGGACGGCGAAATGCATGAGTTTCAAACAGGGTAAGGCGAAGCTGGCCGACCAGCAAAGCCATATCCAAGACTTTCGGACGCCTTTGGCGTTGTGGGAAGTTAACCCCACCGATACAGGAATCGTGTTCAGGAATAAGGAAAATGGGCGGGACTATATCCCCACCGACCACGCCCTTGGACTAATGTGTCAGGTCGGTAAAGGGATGAGCGATTGGACCCTTCGGGCGCTCCGCGAGCCGATTCGCCACGCGACAAAAGTAGACCCCTCTAACGAGGAGCTAAAGCTCCCTCTTTATGAGCGTAGTCGGGTGGATTTTTCGGTCCTGGCCGATTACATCCGTATTCACCTTTTTCAACCCGACCGCGTTGACCAAAACAAGCCCCGCCTCTGGCGTACATGGGACGATGGCACCCTTCGGGCGTTCCTCTCGACTCAGTATGCGATTGTCAACAATGGGTGGTTTCTCGACCTGTTGGAAACCCTGTTGCCCGGCGGTCTGCTTTCCCACTGGAATGGGGATGCCGATTCGATTTATGGTAATATCCTCATGCCCGACTCGATTCGAGCCGAAAAGGATAGCGACTACGGCGGGATGTTGTCAATCGGTAATAGCGAAATTGGTCTGCGTCGTATCTCGTCGCTGCCCTCGGTCTTCCGGGCTATCTGTATGAACGGATGCATCTGGGAACAAGAGGAGGGGGAAGAGTACAATAAACGCCATCGCGGTCAGATTGACTTCGCCCAACTGGCGTTGGAAATCCAGGCCAACATTACCAAACAGATTCCGCTCTTGACGACCGGGATTGATAAGGTATTGGGTTTGCGGGCCTTTGGCATCGGAGATACCCCCCTGCAAAATTTGTTCGCCCAATTGGCTATCGACAATAGTATTGGGAAAAAGGAAATTGCCGGGGTGCAAGAGGCATTTTGGAAAGAGGTCAAAATCGTGGGGAAGGATGAGGGCTTTACGGCCTTCGGCCTAATGAACGGCCTCACGCGATTCGGCCAAACCCGCGAGGCGGCTAGCTGGGTCGCCTACGATATGTTGGGTGGGTCTATCGCCAATATGGATAGGAATAACTGGGACCGCTTCCGGTCGCGTGCGGCGAACCTGTCGGACAAACAGGTCGAGAAACGGTTTGCGGTGTCTGTATGACAATAGCCATACTGGTTATTGTTGTGCTTATCGGGCTTTTGATATCATTTAAGTAGAAAAGGGAAGGTTAGGGGGGTGGGCATATGCCCATCCCCTCTTATGGTCGGGTGGCGGAAAGGCAGACGCTAGGGACTTTACGAAAGTTGAGCCATATAGCAGTAATGTTATATGGGATGTAGTCAAATTCGGTGAAACCTATGATGTGGCAACGCCGAGCTAAGCTATTGTCGATTGTTTTTACTGCGGTAGTTTGGTGTTAGAGTGTGACAATTAGGACAAAGTAATTGGAGATTATCAAGAGAATTATTTTTGGAATTACCGTCTATATGATGAAGTTCTAATGGAATTGGTTTATCAAACCATTCTATAGAATTACATTTCATACAGCGATGTGTAAGAATTCTATCTCTAAGCAGTCTGTTCTTCAGCTTATAGGTGGAAATTCCCCTGGTTCCAGAATAATAATCTTCGATAGGCTTGATTAAATAGTCTAGTTTTTTCCCTCTAGCCCAACCCCTACCCAACCAATGAGAGGTATCAAGGTTCAATTGTTTCAAATGTTTACGAGCAGTCGCATAATTTCCACCAAATGGAGCTACGCCAAGTTTCTGTAATGTTTGACGCATAGAAGTTGAGTTCATCACAGCTTCAATAAATTGTTCTTTTGTATACTTTTTCATTGTTAATCCTCAATAGAAAGTGTAGAGACTAGACGGCTACCACCCAATAGTTGGGTGAAGGCATAGTCCAGCACACAAATGCGTGTACAGTATATTATACACCACGCAGCGGTGAAAACCGTAGTTGTGAAGAAAATCCCTTGCCCGTTAGGGCGTGCGGGTTCGATTCCCGCTCCGACTACTATTTGGACCCGTAGCTCAGCCGGTTAGAGCAGGAAACTCATAATTTCTTGGTCGGGGGTTCGAGTCCCTCCGGGTCTACTGTGTAAATAAATTTACTTCAGAAAAAGGAAAAAGAAATGGCTAAGGTTACTTTGGTGAATGAGGTTCCCATGGATATCCACGTTTCCGATATGCAAGATGGAGACATTGGGGTTATCACTAGTTGGAATGGTCAGAGCTATGTTGGGGAGGTTGTGCAGCGATATGGGGACTACAACCTTGTCGCCCTTGGCAAGTGTAAGGGTAAGGGCTGGGATATCCTTGGTCTTATTAGAAAATCCTCCCACCCTAATTGCAAAGTCCGTTTAATTACCGAGGGTACACTGAAAATTGGGGAATAGTGTATAATATAGTGGATATATTAAAGTACATGGGTGGGATGCCAGAATAAGCCGCTAGTTAAGAGAAACACGGCCCAGTCAAAAGGTTCCCTTATATATCCATTATTGCCGGTTCCCTTCGGAAGGCAAACACACTTGTAATGTGCTTGAAATTGGCTCGACACCAATAATCGGCTCTTAAATAAGGGAATAAATAATGATGAACGAATTTTTGACCGAACTCCGTAATTTAATTCTTACCCTCCCGTCTTACGAGATTGAGGAAAAACAATTCCAGCGGCACGGCTATGGCTGTTATCACGAATATGAGATGAGGGAGCAGCATGAGTCTTGCCCCGGCGATTACCTCAAGCGTAGCGATATAGAAGCCCTATTTAAGAGGGTGCTTGAAGAACTCCCGCGACCCCAAGAACACCCAACGCTCCCCGGCACTGTGAAAGGAACCCATCATGGGTGGGAATAAGAAACCCTTTTATTATTTCCCTTTTTACGCTTATCCAATTTACAAACAGTGGGACGGTCAAGGAATACCCTGTCCAAAACATAAAGAGGGCTGGATAGCCCTCCTCCAAAAGGATTATCCCAATGTATCTTTCCAAGAGATGGAGGCATCGGCACTGGCCCCTAGAGAGGCTACGCCAATTGCTGTTTAGGCTACGCCTAATGAACAAGAAATAATGGTCACCCTAGTAGTCGAAAGACTGCCGGGGTTTTTTTTATGTCTATAAATAAGCAATGGGGGTGACCTAGCCACCCGGAAGAGGGGGTGGTGCGTAGCACCCCATCCTAATGGGTGAAGTCTGGATTAAGTCATAGTCAGTCAAAAACCATAGCTAGTCAATATAAGAAGGGAAATTCAGGCATAGTCTTGTCCTATCCCATCCACTGTGATTGCTCAGATTGCTACAGTCAGCTAAAAAAACGATATCGGGTGTTTAAATGGCACTTTATAACCCGACAAAGCCGAAGGAAAGAAGCCCTGCCCAGAGTTGAACTGGGATTGGCGGATTCAAAGTCCACTGCATTACCTCTATGCTACAAGGCTAAAAAGAAGGGAAATTATGGGGTTAAGGAACAAACCAACAATCACCTACCTTACTAAACAACCGTCAGAGCATCCCATAATCTCCCTCCATCTATATTATACACGCGACGGGCGATTTTGTCAATAGAAAATAAAAATAGGGAGGGGTAGGTGACGAGTCCACCCCTCCCCGAAGCACGATTCCTCACGACACCCCTATTATACCACGCCCGAGGGCGGTTGTCAAGAGATAGAAGGGAAAATATATTAAA
>CAYJKF010000010.1:0-4743 GCA_964370865.1 uncultured Candidatus Saccharibacteria bacterium
CATGCCAGCGAGGGGCAGTTTACGAGGTCAGAAAAGTCGGATAGAGTAGAAGTCGAATATTTGGGTACAAGAGGGGCATAAAGGAAAAATGAGGCGATGTATCAATAGGAGCAAGGAATTACTTGAAGCTCGACAAAACCGAAAAATGAATAAGAATATTAGTTAAAATCCAGGAATGAGCTTCACCGAATTATTTCCAACAAATAGGGGCAACTCTAAACGGCTCTTTTTCTGTGGAAACAAGACCCAATCCGACGGCGCAATATATGCAGCTCCATTAATCCACCCTCGCAACGTGGATTCGGAAACGCCCAACGGTTGCACTACTTCATAGATCGCACGTAATACAAGCTCTGTGTAGGCGGGAATACTCACCATATAAGGCTTGAATGGTTTGGGAAGTCCAGTTGGATACGCCCCCCTGCCGCGTGTATGAATGTATTGAACTCTTTGACCCATGTGTACGAGCCTGCCAGCGTTCTCCAATTGTTTGCAGGCCCGAACCATCGCCGAGGAGGCTTTATATTCATGCAGATTCTTGCTCAACTTACGCGTCACAATTAGGTCTTCAAACGGAACCTGACCATTGCGCAAGGTTTGGAGTCGGCATGAAACCATTTCCACGATTTCAGGCACCAGCTCACTCAATCGCTGCGGATCGTGCTGCCTAGACAAAATATCCAGCGTATCGCGTTGAACACTAGCCACAAACGCGCAAGTATCTTTGCGACGAGCGGCCAAGCCGCGCACTTTGAAGCTGCCATCACGCTTCAAACAAAAAAAGCGATTCAGGACAGGGACTTTCGGTTTGGGCCGCGATGCAACAAAGGCCACCCATGAATATACATCTTCAAGATCGATGGGCAATTTTGTTGCGGCCTCGATCTCATCCATTACGGGCTTAATATCTTCCGCGTTGGAGCTGCCTTCACGATATAAAAATAGACTATCTACAACAATTTGCAGGACAGTAAAACCGTGAGCTTCTGCAATAGCCTTTGCTTGTAAAATAAACTTCCTGCTAAGTGCAGAAAGTCCTTCATGTGCAGTCAGCCGCCCAAATATTGAGTTCGCAAAACCAAGTCGTCCGTTCGATACAATTCCCAAATTCTTTATTGTGCCCGCTGAAGCTTTATAACGCCGATACGCAGGGTGGTCTTTGTTGATAGTCTTCAATCTGCGTTTTATCGTTATCCGTTTTTCAACCATGGGCGCAAGAGTTTCAGGGACCAGCCCGCGCTGTTTGCTCACCTTCAACCGTAGTTCAGGGATTTCCATCGCGTCAAAGTCATCTACTCCCACCGTTTCAGGTGAGATGTTGTATTTGTCAATAATGCTGGGATACATCATCATAAAATCGATAACAAAGACATTCTCGTATATCCCAAGCCAGGGCCGCAACTGAATACCGCCCCGATCCGATTTAAATAGATCGTTGTATGTTTTGTATGCCTCTCCCTTTTGCTTCTCGAATGGAACCATAACACCACGCCGCAAGGCAGTTATTACCTGCATGGCAGATATTCCCGCACCGGCAGAGCGTCTTGCCGCATCTTGAACGCGCAAACTTGTAATTCGCGCTGCTTCCAAGGCACCCTCCAGGCCGTTGTCTGCGTAGTTCGTGCAGTTCAATTCGTCAATATGAATACGACCTAAAAGATGAACCTGCTCACCGCGATAATGAGACTGACCATAGGTGTGAAAGGTGATCGGCTTCTTGCGTATTACTTCCCGCCCAATGTCGCGATTTGGTTCAAATGGGATGCCCGTTTGTTTCGATAGTTTTTCAAGATAAGAGAATAACCAGCCGTCGCCGTGGTGAGTAATAATAATATCGGGATTGTAGTTTCTAAGAATACTATTGAGTTTGAACAACAAATCGCGAGGGCTGTCCAATGGCACTCGATAATTAAAGGCTTCGTATTTTATGGTTAGGAATGTGGGCTTTGAATGGGACGGATTGACATTCGGTTTTATATATAGCTTTCGCAAGGGAGGTTGCTGGGGATCAATATCCCAACGCGAATCCAACGGCTGAATGTCAGATACCTTATTATTCTCAATCGTCACTTCGCAACGAGACAGCGGGAAAACGTCAAAGGTCGCCGCATATCGTAACGAGACAGCTATATCGACGTCATAATAGATAAGGTCAGGGGAATGTTCCTGTGCTTCCCGAAACACTTCGGCCAGCATATTCGGAGAAGGCACTTGCACACGTAATACTTGTTGAGGGCCATCGTAGAGGTCTGCGCGCTCGTGCAATCCTTCTCTGCTGACATAGCGAGGGTACAGAAGCCGCCAAAGCTCCCTCAGTTGAGGGACAGGGCCGCGCACATAGAATGCAGTCTCGAAATCCTGCTGGAAACATCGGCGTATCCCGTCATCGCACAAAATCCAAATAACAATCCCGCTTCGTGGATGAAGGTATACGTCAAGGAACCAGCCCTGGTATTGTTTCATCTGCTTCGAGGAGTTCTGTAAATATTCCGTCTATGATCTCAAGATCCTCCTGCGGAGCAAATTTCTCCCACATCTCTCTCATCTCTGCATAGACTTCATGGCGCAGGTAGTCAACGCTCTTGAACACTTCAAGAACCATTAGGACAAGCGTAAACTCCAACGGTGTGAGGCTGCCCGTATTTTGCAGGGGAGCGGTGTGCTGCATGACCATATCGAACATCTCATCCATCTTTATTTGGTCTTGCAGGCGGAGCGTGTCGTATAGAGGCTGTGCGTCCTTCACTTGTTGAAAAATTAATTCAGTAGCGGAGGGAATAGTTCGTCCCATAGTTATAAAAAGGCCAGTTGTATGGCCGCCTCCTTTTCATCTTCAAGGTAGAGAATCTGGTCAGCGATCTCTTCGATTGCGGGATAAAAGAGAATGTCGTCAGGTTGTAGAACATGCCGAGCCAAAACAACAACAGGCCCAAAGTGAGACAATCGCGCTAAAGCTTGAATGCAGCTCTGTAGGATCCTCACGCGTGTTGACAACTTAATATCTTGGTCATAAAAGCCGCAAAAGAAGTCGAAGACCAAAAGCGGCTCAGGCTTTGGCCTTGCTCCCTCCAATAAATCGACAAGCTGAAAACATGTACCGCCTCTGGCAAGGGGCACGCGGTCAAATAATATTTCTGGTGTATTGGTTCGATGCCGCAAATACGTCACGACGCTTGACGCAGGCAGCCGATCCGTGCCAGAGATAATAGTAAAAGCCCCATTCAACACCATTCTGGCGATCAGCTCAGAATTCTTTTCCCTGGCGCAACTGTTCACCAGCAACAGGGGAGGCGGTTTGAGGGTGAGTGCATTTAGGATTTGCGCGACAGTGTCCATGCTCCCACAATAGCAGAGTAGGGAATAAAAAAATATCCACCGCGCGGTGGATATTAAGGTGGATATTTTGGGGTAAACCGTGCGGTTTACCTATCGGTGCTGGTGGGAGGAAATATCCTCGGTATCCGTTGGCGGTCCGGCCACCAGCGTTCAAAATCCCAATCCCGCAGAGCCAGCCTTATTTCATGCCGATCTCGCATACTGAACTTTCTAAAAATGGCTTGCAAATGAGTTTTGATGGTGGCGTCACCAATACCAAGCAGTTTGGCAATCTCGAAATTCTTATGACCCATACATGCCAAGGCAAGAACTTCCTGCTCACGCAAGGTTAGTGTTTCCCACATAGCCAAATATTTTCTATCTTGCTTGCTAACTTTTGAACTGACAAGTACGGGGAAATCCCCTTGCTGCACAAAATGCGCTTGCACGGTTTGCTCATACTGGTGCGTTTCATCCTGACGCTGAGCATCCTCTTTAAAAATAAACGGGTGTAAGTGTGAGGGTATAAGAGCTTTAATAAGCTTCATAGTCAACCAGAGAATCCAAAGTATTGTATACCGCATACTCATGGGCGGCTGAGTATGCGGACTAACAGGTGTACGGGTTAGCCCAAGAGGATTGAAACGTAACGCTTACGATGCCGCCTATCCGCTTGAGTTTTTCGTCGCCAGATAAACATGGTACAAATGCGCTTGAATTGTAGTAGAACAGGCGTTCTATGTCAAGATGGTAGAATCGATTTGGTGAGCTGACGCCTTCTGCCTCTTGGGGTCTAGAATTAACTCAAAATCCTCATCGCTATATAAAATGGGTACTTGACATCAGCACTACACGAAAAACTCTGGGGCATCCCTCAACAAGATGATGAACTCCGGAATCATGATCGAGATCAAGACAAAGGCACGATACATTCGGGACGGTCATTGCTGGGTTTGTTGACCAATGTTGAAACAGGATAGGCGGACATTTTGTCAGCCGGGAAAGGCTTGATCAGGGGGAGCAGGTTTTCGGGAGTCTGAGGCGCAGGGTCGAGCCATTGGTCATAATCCTTTTGGTCCAGAATGACAGGCATGCGGTTATGCAAAGTTGACATCAACTTGTTTGGCTCGCAAGTGATGATGGTGCAGGTACGCAGTCTGCCGCCATCGGGCGAATACCATTCATCCCACAAACCCGCAAACGCAAAGGATCGGCGGTCTTTCATGAAAATGAAATATGGGATTTTTGTATTCCCCTCGGTTTGCGCCTTCCATTCATAAAACCCATCAGCCGGGACAAGACAGCGTTTGTATTTGAAACTGCCGCGAAAAGATGGTTTTTCTGCGAGAGTTTCACCGCGCGCGTTGATAAGGCGCTTCGCTATCGCTGGATCTTTGGACCAAGAAGGGATCAATCCCCATGAAAAGA
>CAYJKF010000011.1:0-3459 GCA_964370865.1 uncultured Candidatus Saccharibacteria bacterium
GGTTGAGATAATGCGGAAAGCAATCGCGGCGCTGGAAGAAAAAACCGGTGAGATGGTCCAACCGAAAACACAAGCCGCACCCATTGCTCCAACGCTTGAGATACAACCAATTCCTGCTCCCGAAACTATTGCGCCGAAAAAGCGCGCGTACAAGGCGAGGAAAAAATGATTGACATCATTCTAGCTGTTCTCGCAACGTATCGAATTGCATTGATGCTCGCGACCGAAGAAGGCGCGTTCGGAATTTTCAATTTGATTCGCGCGCGCATTGACCCTGAACAAAACACCTGGGTTGGGCGCGGTCTCAATTGCCCGCTGTGTATCGGATTTTGGATCGCAGGCTTATTCGCGCTTCTCATCGCGCACCAAGACGCGACGGTGCATCGAAGCGAATTCGTTTTGATTTGGTTCGCGATCGCGGGCGGGCAAGTTCTTTTGCAAAAGGCGAGTGAAACATGATTGTCATCCTATTGATCGGCGCGCTCGTTTTTATCTTTGCACTTGGGTTTATGCTGACATTATGCCAAGATTCCGCAGAAGCGGATGAAGCGCACGAACGGCTTTTGCGCGAATATCTGGAAAGAAAAGATCGCTATGGCGTGAGGTAAATGCGGGTCGCGGGCGCGACCAAAGTTAGCCGCGCGCGATGTGAACGAAACCGCGCCACGCGGATGGGTCAAAGTGCAATCGCTCTCAACACAGCCGCTTGTGCTGACTGGCACAGTCACCAAGACGCGTTACACGTTCAAGCCAAGCGCAATCGGTTTTGTGCTCAAGGATGATTTAGTCATGTTCACGGATTCAGGAAAATTTGAGTTAGTCATATGACCACAGTCGCCGTATTCAATTCATTGATTGATGAACGTGAAAGCGCGGTCAAACTCGCGCGCTATGCACAGATACTTGGCATTGCCGAGGATCAATTTTTCGGAATCTCCAACCCTACCACGCAAACAGGATCGTGCCATCCGATTTGGACACTTTACGAACGTCAGAATATCGCGCGCTATCTCAAAGAGGCACAAGAGGAAATCGAACAAGTTACGCACTATCCGCTGACGCCGCGTTGGATTGTGGACGAATTCAAGTATTACGGTTATCCGATTCACGCGCGCTGGGGCAAAATCATTGAAGCGGGTTTTCGCAATACATCGGTTATCAGTTCGGGCGTGGCGGTGAGCCATGTCACAGACCCAGCGGTAGTTAGTGTCGCGACGACGATTACTGATACAGATGAGATTGGAATATTTCATCCTGGGACGACAACTGATATTTATCCGAGTTCTATTTCGATTAGCGGCGGCGTCGCGACGATTCTGATTCCGCGTGCGCGGCTTGTTGAATTGGCATCGCAGAACAATGACGCGAACGGGTTGACGTATTCCGATGTGCCACCAAGCGCGACTTCGCCATTTCTCGCGACTGTTGACGTAAAGCGCGTGTACAACGATGAGTCAACACAAGGCGGTTTGTATTGGCATCATCGCGATAGCGCGGGGACGTGCGATTGTCTTTGCGCGTGGTGTTGCGCGACATGCGGCGATTATACGGAAAATGCGTGCATCTACATTCGCAATCCTGAAACAGGCGCACTCGATTTGTTGCCCGCGACGTTTGCGGACTTGGTTTGGACAGCATCCTGCTCGACGTGCTACTGTGCCGCGCCTGACAGTGTGCGGCTCAATTACAAAACGGGCTTGGCGACGATGACGAATCAAATCGAGACCGCGGTTATCCGACTCGCACATTCAAAAATGCCGAATCCGCCATGCGGATGCGGAACGGCACAAGATTACTGGGCGCGTGATCGAAACGTACCAGAGAATATTTCGGTTGAGCAAGCGCAATGTCGTTTCGGTCAATCGGATGGCGCGTACTTCGCTTGGAAACAGGCGAATGCGGCACGCTATCAGAGAGGGTATGCACTGGGATGATTTCCGCACGCGTCATTAAGCCAAGCAAACCATTTCAATCGAGTATCTTTCGCGAGGAAATGAAAAAAGCGGCAGAGACAATTCGCAAGGATGCGCTTGCCGATTTCAAAAAGACGACTGCGAATTGGAAACACAAGCCAAGGTTTGCGAGCAAAATCACGCTAGGACAAGGCGAAATCACAGTACAGGTAGAAACCGATGATGCGGTTGCTAAATATGTAGATGAAGGCACGCGTCCGCATATTATCCGAGCCAAGACCAAACGCGGCTTGCTGTTTAAGGGACGTATTCGCAAAAGCAAACCTAAGACGATTCCCAATGTTGTCGGTAGCTTTCCGGGAACGCCGGGAGAAGGCTGGATACGCAAAAATAGTGTTAGACATCCTGGTACCAAAGCGCGCAACTTTACCAAGCATATCGCGAAAACGACCAAAGTCGAATTGCAACGTGAAACTAAAAATGCGCTCGCGCGATTTGCGCGACGCTCAGGACATAGCATAGCCAAATGACAATCACGCGCGATATAGTGCGAAATCATTTGACGTGTTTCCAGGTTTTTCTATAAATGATTAACGCGATACAACTTAGATCAACTCCGAATTTTGACGCAATGCTAGCGAATGTCATTCCATTTGTCCTAAGTTTTCTAGCAGACCTAACATCTTTTTCTGTGAGTTTTGCGCTCCAATGTTTTTCGCCGTGCGAAGCAAGTTCTGGATTTATTCTAAATGGATGGGTGTCGCCTTTTGGACCGCCCCACCTGCCTTTTGAAACCATATCGCGCGCGTTATCTGAACGTGTTCCTAAGAAAAGGTGTGATGGTTTTACGCAAGCGGGATTATCACAATGATGACATACACACATTTTCGACGGAATATTTCCGAATGCTATTATCCAGGATACGCGAGAGGCATTCGCTATCTTTGGAGATGTATTAAATCTACCGTATCCATCGTGATTGCGAGAGCCAGTCCAGACCCAGCACTTGCCAGATTTGTCAACGTGTGACCAAAAGCGGTCAATGTCTTTTTGTGTGAATTTCATTCTAGCGTCCTTTCAAAACAAAATCGCCCCTTCATTGGGTGCTGTTAGAGACGCGCAAGCGACTCTCCCAAATCCGGGGCGATAAGTTGATACAAATAAAAACGCGCAATCCCTAACAGCAAAGCAAGTATAGCGCAAACAAACCAAAAAGTCAAGATGCTTTAAGCATCAAGGAAGGTGTAAATTGTCCGAGCCCCTCAGCTCAAAACAAGGAAGTGTATTTATTCAAATCTCGCCAACGGATACGCCTGAGTACGTGGGCTGTATTGACATTGGCGATGTGCCAAATCCATCGGGCGATCAAACGCTGTTCTATTGCCGCAATCGCGATGGAGTGGTCAAGGCAATCGGCTCTACGCAAGCGGTGCCGGAGCAGGGCACGACGACGTTGACGATTCCAATGTTCCCTGAAGCGGACATTATTGATCGCATCAAAAATTGCGACATCACCGTTTATGTGATGACCGACAACTGCGGCAAG
>CAYJKF010000012.1:0-2934 GCA_964370865.1 uncultured Candidatus Saccharibacteria bacterium
TTCCCGGAAGAACAGCCGGTCGATCCAGGATTGGGCTTTATCACGCAGCGGCTGCACTATCAAGGCTGTCAGGACAGCCACAATGAGGGAAAGGATAAAGATCCCTGTACCGGAATAGTGATTGAAGAGCCTCAAGGCGAGAGAGATGACCAGGAAATAGCCCGTACCAATGAGGACTGTGGGGATGGAATAGAGCAGGCCTTTGCGGACGACAACATTGATGTCGAGGAAATGGTGACGAAGGATGGTGTAAGCGATTAGTACAGCTGAGATAGCATTGAAAGCAATATCAACCGGGATAACCTGTAACTGGGTGATGATATTAGTCAGGCTACCGACGAAAATCAGTGAGGCGACTAAGAGCAAGTATTTGAGACGGTTGCGGTAGATGGTGTCACGAGTGCTGCGATATTCCCGGAACAGGTCATAGCCCAACAGACTGAAGAAAAGGAACCAGGAAAGGCCGGAGAAGACCAGACCTGCCGGGCTGTACTGGTTGTAGAGCAACCCATTTTGGAGATAAGCATTGGTGATGACCAGCCCCAGCAGGTTGAGAATTTGGGTAACCAGGTAAGAGAAAATGCCCACGTATAGCCAGGTGCGGCGGTCTTTCATCAGGAAGACCTGGGCGAACCCGAAGAAAGCCACTGGCATACCCATCGAGCCGATCAACATGAAGCGATTCCAAAACAGGGTGGAGAACAAACCCAAGTCAGCGAAGATCATGAAGGAGCTAAAGCTCCAGACGGCCATGGTAATCAGGTAGACGGCAAAAGAAAGGTGCAGACGGCTTCTTAACACCTGACGGATGACGATGACCAGCAGGACACAGTAGAGTAATAGAGCTATGAAGGAGACAGCAGCTGATAAATTAAGCATTCTGTAATCTGGTCAAGTCAAAACGGATTAACTTGCCTCCTGGACACCATTGTTGCCCAACAGGATGTCAATGTCTTTATCCGAAGCATTCATATGAGGTGGTTTAAGGTGAGCTAGGTCAGCACCCGAGGCCTGTTTATTTCGCATGTACGCATTGAATGAGCCGGGGGAAAGCACCGTAACCTGGATAGGATTATTATCAATCATCGCCTCATAATCGGCATAGAAGGGATTTAACATTTTCAGACATTCATCAACTTTGCCTAAAATAGTATCTTGATCAACCACTTCTTTCGTTTCGATATAGAGATGAAGAAATGGCTTGTCGTCTCTGAACTCTTTACGCATTGCCCAATCCACGAAGGGGATACCTGTATTTACAATGGACTGCCAGACCATTTTCTCGTCAATCAAGCCTGTAAAACCAGCAAGATCAATAAAGCCGTCGGATCTACTAACGAAGCTCATTTGAGGTAATTTGATACCTGTCTCTTCGTCTTCCAATGTTGTGAAGATTACGATATCGTTCATTCGGTACCGGAAAAGAGGTTTGCCATAAAAATTGGTAATGACAACTTCATATCGTTTATTCGGCACTACCTCATCCAGAAGAACTGTATTGGGGATGTAAGTCGAATCTAGACGCCATTTGGACCATTCTTCATCCGGGATGAATTCGAGGAAAGCAGCGTCCGGGAAAAAGGTCATATCTTTCTTATTCCAAGCCTGGGTAGCCAGCGATCCTTCTTCAGTACTCCCATACTGTTCATGAGGTACCACCCCCCAGTAATAAGAAATAATATCCTTGTATATTGATGTATCCATTCCTCCTGTAGGAAGCGCTTTTACTCTCCACAGGTCTTTCGGGAGCATTGCTCGTCCTTCAATTTTGCTTCGTATATACCCTCGTAAAAGACGGAAGATGACTTTGGGGTGCAGGATATTCGCGGAGAGCTTTGTGGTATTGGCCCCTTCAGCAAACCGTTCACCCATCTTGACCAGGATTGCCGACATTGAGCCTAAGATGTCAATCCCTGTTTTTAGTCCAATGTCGAAGCTCTTTATGATCCTTTCCTGGAACTCCATTCCCTCGGTTTCTTCCAACGAAGGCACGAACTGGAAATTAAACTGTTCTGAGAGCGCCCGCAGCGCAAGCCCGCTGATATAGGGACGAGGGGGCGTATTGTAAACCAACACATCTCTCTCCCTAAGGCGAATATCCCCTTTGAATCGTGCAGACGCCAGGAGTACTCCAGACATTACGCGCTCACCCAGCCGTAGATAAGCATCCTTGGTGTACGGTATCCACTTCAACCGCCCGGAGCGCCCCGACGTATGCGCCCAGCTATGTATCTCTTGGGACAATACGTCTTCCCTTTGCTCGTCGAAGTACATTTCATAATCTTCATATGAAGTTATGGGCACAATTTGACGGAATTCTTCTATTGAGGTCGGAAGCTTCGGTACTAGTTTCCTGCCGATCTTACTCCTGTAGATCAGTTCAACTTGCTCCATAAGAAGTCGTTCTTGAATTTCCATAAATTCCTTAATATTAAGATCCAGAAATCCACAATACTTTGTCCAGATGAGGTCTACTTGGCCTTTTCGTAAGAGTTCGGTCGCATTTGACATTTTTTAACCCTTTCTATTATTTAATTTTGCCGTTATCAGCAATGGAGACGGTATCCAAGTATGACTTTTTGGCAATTCAGTAACTTGAATACTTGTAAATCCAGATTCTCTCAATAATAAATGCCACTCCTCTGCAGTGTAAACATTAGGTAACGCCGAAGTTTCAGTCCACGCTCTGAAGGTGTTTTCTGTAACCAGGAAGTAAAAAAACGTGGCAATCTTAATGAGTGTCTTTACTCCTGGTAGTTGCCAGTACAGCGAACCGCCAACATCGGAGATGGTTAAAGCTCCTCCTGGTTTTAGAACGCGCCTCATCTCGGATAGCATGAGCGGCACATTCATATGGTGAGTTGCCAATCCACACATGGCCACGCTGAAGGACTCATTATTGAAAGGCATGACCATGGCATCCCCGCAAGCCAG
>CAYJKF010000013.1:0-2908 GCA_964370865.1 uncultured Candidatus Saccharibacteria bacterium
AAAGAGGATATGAGCGAGTGGATGAGAAATTACGTTTATTGGGCGCCAGGATAGAACGGGCGAGTGGGTAAAAAAAAAGACCGCTTGTAAACTGACTCGGTAAAAACATAAATTAAAATGAAAAGAAGACCCTCCTGTGAAAAAATAATGCAGGAGGGTCTTTAAGTCAGGAAGAAAAGGGGGCTTGTATGACAGTGTGGATTTACAGGCGTTTGCATGAACTACGAAGCAGTTTTGTGGCTGTGATCATTGCCTCGAGCATGGTGCAATATCAAGGCACAGCCGGAACCACTTTGTATGTGGTTTGTGTCAAGGTCTTGCCTTGCTCGGCGTGCTCGCCTGGGCAGTTGTGCGCTCGAAGGCTCCGGCGCCTTCGATGATGGTAATGGTTGAGGTACTGAAGAAGAGCAAGAAGAAATAATAGGTATAATAAAAACAGTTCAGTCACCGGCTCTTGACGAATGTTGAGAGCCGGTTTTGCATACGTTTCGTTGTAAAATCGCATCGACCAATTTGCATCAAACGTTACCTGTGATTTATGATACTATTTTTGAAATTTATAGCAGGTGAAATTTGAAAAAAATCACATTCTTGAATCCTTTTCTTTTCGCATTTGCATCCATCGGCTCTATATTTTTTGTCTCGTCGGTGATTGCTTCCCCTGATCAGGCAATCAGGCCCTTATTAGTTTTTTGGGCAATACTGATCTTATTGATCTACCCGGTCTATTGGGTTACGAGGGATTGGCATTGGGCAAGCATCCTGCTTTCTGTGATTGTCGTATCATTTTTTACACCTTCAAAATTATTTCAAGCGGAAATAGCAACTTTGGGGCTGGCGATTTTCTGTTACCTCGCCTATTTATATATCAAGCGATGTCGATTAAGGTCTTACCACATGGTAAATATCCTAAATTTTGTAAGTATTTTGTTCGTGGTTATCATCATGGCGGGTATATTGAATAAAGCGTCTGGATTATCAATTTCTGATATTCCCCAATACAATTGGAATAACAAGACCATGCCAGCAGAACTCGTTGCCCGAGAGGACCAGCCGGATATTTATTACATCGTATTTGATGGATACGGGCGTGCCGATATTCTGGATGAGTATTATGACTATAACAACTCGGAATTTATTGAAAGATTACGGGCAAAGGGTTTTATTATTCCACCCCGTGCCCGTTCCAATTACCCTAAGACGATATTGTCAATACCATCAACATTGAATATGAATTATATTTCAGCCTTGGCACCCGATTTGCAGAATAAAGATACCTATTATTGGTGGCTAATGACTCCATTGATAGATCATAGCGATGTTCAGAATATGCTGGAAAAAATTGGATACCACTCGTATTCAATTACCACCGGGTGGGGACTTACAGATAACCCCTCAACCGATTTTTATTATCAACCAAACCATTTGGTGGTGAATGATTTTGAGACTATGGTGCTTTCCATTACGCCATTGAACTTTATTATTCCACTTCTTTCAAGAATTGCATATTTTCCTTCATTCGACGACCATCGCGATCTGGTTTTGTATAATTTTTCGACTTTATCAGCAATATCAAAGCAGGTTGGTCACAAGTATGTTTTTGCACATATTATATCTCCTCACCCACCATTTGTTTTTGATGAGAATGGAGATGCTCTTACTCCAAATTATAGATATAGTTTTAATGACGCAAATGATATTGCATTGACAGATGAGGAGTATCGCGAAGGGTATATAAAACAATTACGATTCCTAAACATACAGATCGAGATGTTGGTTGACGAGATCTTATTAAATTCTAAAACCCCTCCGATCATTATCCTGCAAGCAGATCATGGGCCAGGCATGTTAACCGATTTTCGTTCGTCCGCAAATACATGCCTAAAGGAAAGATTTTCAATTTTTAGCGCATACTATTTACCTGGGAAAAGTGGCGATGTAATTTCCGACGATATTACACTGGTTAATTCATTTCGCATTGTTTTCAACGAATATTTTGATACAAATTTTGACATATTGCCAAGATATCATTATTATTATCAGGATACCATTTATCTTTTCCATTCTGAGGATGTCACTTCAATTGTTGATACATGCACTACAGCAGGTAGATAAAATTACGATAACGCCGATTCGCAATTCTCCGATTTGCTGGAACATAAAGCTGGATGAAAATGGAAATACATTAAGAAATGAAACGAAATTCCAGGCTCGATTTTGCCTTGTTTGCCACTTTCGTGATCTTCAGTCTGAGCCTTACCATCACTGCCTATTCCTTTGGCGGTGTGGATTTTAGCGTGTATTATGCGGCTGGGCGGGTTTTTCTACAGGGCGGTAACCCGTATGACTATAGTCAGTTGGCTCGTGAGATCGTTTCTTCGACCGGCGCGACGAATAACCCTTATTATTATGCTCCCTGGTTTACATGGGCGTTGTCTCCTCTGGCTTTATTGCCGTTTGAGGCTGCTCGAATTCTGTGGGCGGTACTCAACTTTGTATTCTGGTTTTGGGGATTATTCAATCTCTCTAAATTGGTCGCATGGCCGCCGATCGGCTGGCGGCGATGGGGAATGTATCTTCTGGTCACTTTTGTGTTTGCGTGGGGGACTTGGGGTTCTGAGCAGGTGGGGGTGTTGATTTTTCTGATATTGACATTCGTGATCCTCGCACTCCAACGCCAAACATGGAGGTCGGGGGGGATTTGGATGGCGCTTTTATTATTCAAGCCCAATATTACGGCTTTTCCGGTAATAGCGCTGACTGTTTGGCTAATCCTGCGCGGTAAATGGAAACCGGTGATCGGGATGGCTGGGTCGCTTATTCTAATGGTCATTGTTTCCCTGCTGATTTCACCGGACTGGTATCTTGAACTTTTGCAACCCGATAAGGTAACAGGGCTATCCTACAC
>CAYJKF010000014.1:0-2901 GCA_964370865.1 uncultured Candidatus Saccharibacteria bacterium
TCCAAAATCCACCCCCAAATCTGCCGTCTCACCCCAACACAAACTCCTGATAATTGTCAGCATGGACTACCCCGTACTCCGCGTTGGGGTACGCTTCCATCCACCTTTTTGGCGCATCCCGATGGGCGGCTTTCCCGCCAGGCCATTTGAATTCGTATCCATATAAATTATCGCCGTATTCTTCGACAAGATCAACCTCCCGTTTATCATAGGTGCGCCAGAAATACATATTGGCATAAAGCGGAAGATGGGCACGATATTTCAAACGCTCGATGAACATGAAGTTTTCCCATAACGCTCCGATATCGTTGCGCTGGTCAAGTCCATTGAACTGGGCGATGGCCGCGTTACGAATGCCGTTATCGAGAAAATAATATTTTGCCTTGGTAACTACCTCGTTCCGCAGGTTGCAGCTGAACCCTCCAACGCGGATATTCTATTTTCCTGTCTCTGAGGAAGGGGGTTTTTGATTCTCTGGGGTATTGTATGTCCCTCTTTCTTCCTGCAGCTTGAGGAATTCCAGGAATTCGATGGCGCTTTTCTTGCTGGCTTTGTATCTGAGTGTATTGGCTAGATGACCAATGCGCTCGTCCAGTTCGTCGCGATTTCCCATTCTTTGGGGTTTGTAGCCGGCCCATTCCTGAACGACATTGAGGGGCAGGTCCAGCGCTACTGCAATGGCATTCATCATTTTGAATCCGACGGTTTTTTGCTGCAAGTTCAGTAATTTACTTAACGCAGCGTCAGTGACCAACCCCGTGCGGGCGATATCGGCAGGTATCTTCCCCTGCCTGCGCATCTCCGCTTGTACCTTTTCGACGAATTGACTAAGTGAAACCATAGATAACTCATTTTGGCACAAATTTGAGTTGAATAGGTTTGCAATATATTAACCTACTTGACAAAATTAATAAAAATGCTATATTTAACTCGATTTGGTCTTATTTAACTTAGTGGATATTACAGATCAGATGTTCACCTGCACTCCCGAAATTGCACCGGGACAATGTGGCGTGCGGCGCAAGTGTCGGGCAAGAGCAAGTGCGCCCTCGCAACGACATTTGTACGGTAGAGAAACGTTTATTAGGATCCAGAGCGCGGGCATGTTCTATCGTAAAGCGCTTCAAACCCAAAAAGGAGAATGATATGTTCAAGCAAAAAAGATTGACTGTCCTTTCAATGGCCGTAGTGCTGGCCTTGCTGGGCGCGGCGGTTATGCCGTTTACGGCCCTAGCGGATGACGTCTCGCCTCCGCCGACAGAGGTTCCCGTTGTGGATGTGCCTCCGACGGAAGTTCCCGTTGTGGATGCAGCGCCGACGGAAGAGCCGGTAGTGGATGTCGCGCCAACGGAGGCTCCCGTTGTGGATGTGCCGCCGACAGAATCAGTGAGCGACGTGGTCGCGGCGCTGGCCGATGCTAATGCGGTGCTGTTGGATGCGGACGGCGACCCGATCCCGCTGGCCTCGCAGGAAGCGGCCGACGCTCTAACCTACAGCGACCCGTGGTTTGACGCGGGCGGCGGTGTCATTGTGGGCTATTCGCTTACGGGTACCTGCGTCACTGGCGTCACTGAATGTAACACTAGCACCACGCCTATTCAGGATGCCATTGATGATGCGCGTTCTGGTGGAACAACCATCAATGTGGAGGCGGGGACGTACACGGAGCAGATAGTCATTGCAAAGAGCCTTACCTTAGCAGGCTCTGGGGCGGCAACCACGACAATCCAAGCCCCCGCGACCTTAGCGACGGACGTAAACGGTTATAGGAGCATCGTCACTATTACAGGATCGGGCGTGACAGTGGATTTCAGTGGTTTCACCGTGAACGGCCCCACCCCCAGCGGTTTCAATAACATATTCGGAATCTTCGTAGGCGGCGGCGCAACGGCCAACATCCACGACAACACGATTGCCGATGTGCGCGACAACCCATTCAGCGGAGCTCAGCACGGTGTAGCTATCCAGGTTGGGCGCAGCAGTAGTGTTGGCACGGCTACTATAGACAACAACACCATCGAAGATTATCAGAAGAACGGCATTACGGTGAATGGTACCGGTTCGAGCGCGATCATCACGGACAACACTGTCACCGGTGCCGGGCCAACGACAACCATCGCCCAGAACGGCATTCAGATCAGCGGGGGCGCCACTGGCACGATCAGCGGGAATACGGTGACAGGGAATTACTGGACACTCAATGACGACTGGACATCCACCGGCATTTTACTCTATGAAGCAGGGGAAGGCGTGGTTGTCGAGGGGAATACGGTCGATAACAATCAAGTTAATGTATATGCCTACGCTAGTGATAATGTTACGATCAAGAAAAACACCATTTCCAACGCTACCGAATGGGACGGCATCGATCTTTACGATGTCAATGGCGCCTCGGTTGAGGGCAACATCTTGAGCGGCTCTTCCTATGATGGCATTTGGATTGGAGGAACCACATCAAATATCTCTATCACTAACAATAAGTTTCTCAATAACGGTAATGGAAGTTCTGCTGCTGGTGATCCTGCAGCCGGTGGAATCCATGTTACTGATGGTGACCTGGGAACGATGACTATCGCAGGCAACCTATTCGACGGGAATCAGGTAGGTGTCTCGAACGATACTGGAAGTGGAATTCTTGATGCCTCCGGAAACTGGTGGGGCTGCGCGACCGGACCTGGCACCGCAGGCTGCGACACGGTCTCTAGCAATGTGACCTTCAACCCGTTCCTGACTACGGATCCATTTGTAGCGCCTCCCGCAGGCGGTGGCGATGGCGGTGACGGCGGTGGAGGTACGACGCCCATCCTTCCGCCCCTCGCGCCTGCGATCATCGCCGAAACTGCGCCGGTGACGCTGGAGGATCTGCCTGGCGCGCTGCCCGAGGACAAGACTTTTGTGGCA
>CAYJKF010000015.1:0-2865 GCA_964370865.1 uncultured Candidatus Saccharibacteria bacterium
TAACCTTTGCAAATGATGCAATCACATTAACAGCAGGAAGTACAACCGTAACAGGAGCATTAAGTTCAACGACATTAAACACAGGACAAGGAGCATATGAACTATATGCAATGAACCAAGATGTTGAGACGACAGATGCAGTAACATTCCTAACCTTAGATACAGGTCAAGGAGCCAATGAGCTCTATGATATGGATCAGAATGTATTAACAACATCAGCAGTAACATTCGCCACATTAAACACAGGTCAAGGAGCATATGAACTATATGCAATGAATCAAGATGTAGAGACAACAGATGCAGTAACATTCCTAACCTTAGATACAGGCCAAGGAGCTAACGAGCTTTATGACATGGATCAGAATGTATTAACAACAAGCTCCCCAACATTTGCAGATCTAACCTTAACAGGAGATATAGCAATAAATGGAGATGATCTAACAAGTGATGGAGCATTAAACATAACACCAACAGGAGACCTAAGCTTAAGAGCAGATAACGATACAGATGATTACTTGTATCTAGATACAACAACAAATGAAACAAGTATCTTCTGGGAAGGAGTCTTAACATATACAAATGATCCAGGACTAAGGACAAATGCAACAACAGGAGAGATAGAGTACAGAGATGAAGACAGTGCATCATGGGTATCCTTTGATTCAATAGCAGGAGCAAGTGCGATATGGACAGATGGAACAGGAATCACATACTTAACAGATGCAGCAGAAGACTTTGCAGTAGGAGGAACTACACTTGATTCAGCCTTTGCAGTAGATGTGTCAGCAAACACAGCAATAATAGGAACAGGAGCAACAGCCAATGCAACATTAACAATGTATGCATCAGACCTTGACACAGGAAGTCTAGTGTATAACACATCAGATCAATTCCAGTTCAGTGGAGGAGACGTAGTAATAGATCAAGATCTAACAATTACCGGAGGAGACATAGCAGGAGCCAATGGTGAAACAATAGATATAGGAGAAGCAGATAACGGATCAATCATCTTCACTGGTTCAGGTGAAACCAATAATGGTGCACTTACAATAGATTTAGAGAGTAATGCTATTCCAACCTTCAGCTCATCAACTGCTACAGCAATTGGTATAGATGAAGACTTAACTTTCATAGGAGCGCAGTCAATTACTACTACAGCCGGAGCTTTAACCTTAGCACCGTTAAGTGGAGAAGATTTAATTATTGATTTAGCAAACACTGGCGATTTGATAGTCAACACAAATGATCTATTTGTGGATACTTCATCAGGATTTGTAGGATTAGGCACGGCTACACCAATCGCTCAACTCGATGTCATCGGATCTATAAAAGCTGATTCACTTGATTTATCGGGTCTTTCAACGAGCATAATATCCGCGAACTTTGGATTTGATGGTTACACCGCATTTACAGGAGGAATAGGAACAGGAGGAAATGGAAAAGATAGTATAACAGGAGCCCAAAGAATAACGGCGTCAGGAAATCTAGTAAATATAGGATCAATACAGGCAGGAAGTTTAAACTTAACAAGAGGTGGGACATTTGCAGCTAAGGCAGATTATACAACCGGAACAACTCCATATTCAGTCGCCATCGGAGATGTCAATGGAGATGGCAAAGCCGACCTGGCAGTGGCGAATTACAATTCAACCTCAGTCTCAGTCTTCATCAATGATGGCGATGGTACATTTGCCCTAAAGGCAGATTATACGACCGGATCAGGTCCAATATCAGTCGCCATAGGAGATGTCAATGGAGATGGCAAAGCCGACCTGGCAGTGGCAAATAATGTTTCAACCTCAGTCTCAGTCTTCATTAATGATGGCGATGGTACATTTGCCACAAAGGCAGATTATACGACTGGATCAGGTCCAACATCAGTTGCCGTCGGAGATGTCAATGGAGATGGTAAAGCCGACCTGGCAGTGGCAAATCTTGATTCAGATACAGTCTCAGTCTTCATTAATGATGGCGATGGTACATTTAATACGCCAAAGGCAGATTACACAACCGGATTAGATCCATCTTCAGTTGCCATAGGAGATGTCAGCGGAGATGGCAAAGCTGACCTGGCAGTGGCAAATAATGTTTCAACCTCAGTCTCAGTCTTTATCAATGATGGCGATGGCACATTTGCCCCCAAGGCAGATTATACGACAGGGTCAACTCCAATATCAGTTGCCATAGGAGATGTCAATGCAGATGGCAAAGCCGACCTGGCAGTGGCAAATCTTGATTCAGATTCAGTCTCAGTCTTCATTAATGATGGCGATGGCACATTTGATACGCCAAAGGCAGATTATACGACAGGATCACTACCATATTCAGTTGCCATAGGAGATGTCAACGGAGATGGCAAAGCCGATATGGCAGTGGCAAATAGTAGTTCAACCTCAGTCTCAGTCTTCATCAATGATGGCGATGGCACCTTTGCCACCAAGGCAGATTATACGGCCGGATCAACTCCAAATTCAGTCGCAATAGGAGATGTCAATGGAGATGGCAAAGCCGACCTGGCAGTGGCAAATTACGATTCAACCTCAGTCTCAGTATTTATAAATGAGGCATTACCAATGTTTTTAGCTGATGCAAATAGTGGTTTCATTGGAATTGGTGGTACAAGCGAAACGCTCTCAGACGCAGGATTCACCCTCGATGGAAATGATCTTTACGTAGCGGGATTACTAGGTGTCGAAGGTGGAATATACACAGATGGAACTTTGTCAGCAGTTGGAGCGATAACAGGAGCCACCTTAGATACAGGCCAAGGAGCCAACGAGCTCTATGATATGGATCAAAATGTATTAACAACATCAGCAGTAACATTCGCCACATTAAACACAGGCCAAGGAGCATATGAACTAT
>CAYJKF010000016.1:0-2781 GCA_964370865.1 uncultured Candidatus Saccharibacteria bacterium
CTACGGCAAAGTCTTCTGCTTCATCTGTTAGGTATGTAATCCCTGTTCCATCTGTGAAAATAGTAGCTGCCCCTGCTATTGAATCGAATGATACCCAGGATGCACTATCTTCATCTCTATACTCTATCTCTCCTGTTGTTGCATTCGTTCTTATTCCTGGATCATTGGTATACGCTAATACTCCCTCCCAGAAGATACTTGTTTCATTTGTTGTTGTATCTAGATACAAGTAATCATCTGTATCTCCATCTGATTGTAAATTCAAATCTCCACTATCCATTATCGCTGAATCTGCTAATGTCAGTGTTGATCCTGCGATAAATGCTCCATCTGTATATATATTTCCTTCTACTCCAAGTAATCCTGCTACGAATAAGTCATCTCCTCCAAGTACAAATCCTGTGTTTGCTAAGGTCTCTGATGTTCCACCTATTAGCATATCTGTATTTAGATATGCGTCTCCACTTACGGTTTCTCCAAGATCTAATACTGCACTATTGGCTCCGGTGATGTCTCCTCCTGATACGGTGAGATCACCCTCGACTGACAAATTCGTTACGAAACTACCATTACTGTTAGTGAGACTTAAGGTTCTATCTGCGGCGGCGTCAAGTAAGTCGAGAGTTAGATCTCCAGCACTACCTACGGTAAATGATGCAAAGTTGCTATCGTCATAATCAAGTCTTAATTGTTCTGTTGTACTTAGAATGTTTAGTTTAGCATCTGGAGTTATGTCTCCAATTCCGACGTTGCCGCTGTAAGGAGATAAGATATAGTCGGATCCATTAAGCTGCGATAAGTACGACGTGTCAGTGGGGACAATATTTAAGGCTGTTGCACCAGCCGTACCCCCGTAGGTATTGTTGCTTAATTGATTTCCGCTTGCACCGCTTGCGATATCAATTGCTTGACCGGTACCTGCAGTATCAGTAATGGTGTTATTTGCAATATAGTTGCTGTCTGATGTTCCATCAAGACTAATGTTATCGGTTGTCGAACTACCTGCATTGTCGTGTAATTTGTTATTAGCTATCGTGTTGTTGTCTGAAGCAGAAACCGCAATACCCACACCAGCATTACTGACAATGTTATTATTTGTCACTTCTGAATACGTACTCGATGCAAGGTTGATAGCCGTGGTAGAACCACCGCTGACTGTATTGCCTTGTACCTTGGTATTGATTCCAGAAGAAACGTTGATACCAGTCGAAGCAACAGCGATCAAATTGTTTCCTTCAATGATTGAGTAATCTGAACCGTTTAGATAAATACCCTTGGCTGTTGCGGTATTAATGGTATTGTTACTAACAACCGAATAATGACCAGTGATATACATGACATAGTCGAGAGCAGTGCTATTTCCAATATCTTTGAAATTATTATTTGTAATCGTATTATTTATCCCAGTCACATATATTCCATATCCAAGTTCTGAATACATCACGTTATTAGAGAAAATATTATTTGCGCCACTAAGATTCATTCCATAAACTGTATTTCCAGTAAATCTTGATTGGGTAACAGAGCTGTTAGCAGCGGTCATATTGAGCCCGTAATTAGTATTGCCCTGTAAAATAAGATCGGTCAATGTATGGTATTGCCCACCCATCGAGATACCATCATCGTCATTTGCTGTTGATGAAATGTTAGAAAAGGTTGAGTTGGTTACTGAAGTTGAAACAGACACACCATCACCTTTGTTGTTATATACCCATAGGTTATCAAGTTTGATGTGTTTCACGACTCTGGCAAATGCAAGATTATAATAAACCCTAATACCGATATTACTTGCAGAGGTATATGTGGCTTTATTACCATCAATTGACAAATTGGAAACCATTACATCTTCTAAATCATTAGCCGAAGGGGCCGAAAGATCGATGACGTTACCGGCGTCAAATTCTCTGGCGATAATGGTTGATTTTCCAGAACCAATTAGCGAGACGGAGTTTTTTTGTATATCTATTTCTGAACCAGCGTAGTAAGTACCGTCGAGGAGTACAATTACGCCTCCAGTTGCAGGAAGAGCTGCTACTGCTGCCTCGATTACAGTTGAATCGTCTGTGCCACCGGTGCCGTCAGTAACGTAGTCGGCACGGTCTTTGAAAAGTGAATTACTGGCTGCCACTATCAAAGTCGCGGTGGAACGGTCTGCTTGCCACTTACCACCAGTGTATAGCATTAGAGAATCATTAGCTGTGTCGTAATATATATCACCATCATTTGGAGCTGATGGTGGTGTGGCGCTACTAGCAATGTTTATTGATGCACCTGTTGTGTCTGAAACAGGTAGATCTAGCCAGGCAGTAGGAGATGCACTTCCTATTCCTACAAATCCAGATGATGTATCCACAAATAAGTCATCCGTATTTACTATGAAATCACCAGTCCCAGATAATGTTAGTGATACATCTTCGCCACCTAAAGGCAATAGAGTTAATCCGCCACTGGTAATCGAAGATATAGTATTTGCGTCTAGTTGAATATTATCGAGTTGAAATGCTCCCCCATCTGTAAATGTTGCGAATATCGAATTACTATCTTCTATAACCAAATCCCCAGTTGAAGAAAGATCAAATACTATGTTTCCTGTTCCAGTGTTGTTAAAGTTCAAGACTTCTGCGGTATCCTGAGTTATAGTTGTATCTGCAGTTAAATCCCCACCTAATTTAACGGTACCAGCTGCTTCTGTTAATCCATTTTCAAATGTAAAACTTGAACCTGACTGCTGGGTTAAGTCTACAAATCCACCATTTGCATATACATATAGATTGTCATCGT
>CAYJKF010000017.1:0-2677 GCA_964370865.1 uncultured Candidatus Saccharibacteria bacterium
CGATCCGGTTCCGGCATCTTTGCGATTGCCTCAAGAACGTCTTTTTCTCCTTGAGCTTTAGTCCTGTTTGATTTAGCTTCTGCTGCAAGCTCTTTTGCGCGGTTCCTCATAGCTTCTCGTTCAAATTCCGAGAATCCTATGATTTTATTTTTGTTGTTTGCTGACATATTAGATTCCTTTCTATCTGTAACTATTATAATTTATGCAAAACCTTTTTATCTCCAAGGATCAAATGATAATCCAAACTTTATTCGTATAAATCCAATAATATTTTGTAATGTTGAGAATAGATGATATATCCAATCACACCTAATTCCTAGAATGTATATGTGTACAAATGTATCGGGAAATGGAACGAAGCCTTTATTTTTAAAAAACTGTAGCTCGACTTTTCGTTTTGGGTTTGCCCGCGATGCTTGAATCCTTGTCGCAGCCGCTTTTGGATTTATCCCGATAAATTTAATGCCATCAAGGTAATAATGATTCGAGGCAACGGCTTGTGGATCTATTGATACTTTAATCAACCCTTTCCCTATCAAGATGCTTCCGTCTTTTTGCCAATATCCATGAAAATATCCAACTTCTAAATATGACTTGTGTCTTAAGGTTTCAAGCGCCATATATTTACGAGCAAATTCATACATGCCTCCAACTGGAAAGTATCCTATTTTTTTCAGTTCGTTAAACAGTATTTCTTTCTTCTTTTCATCAATAATAAGGTCGATGTCACCCAAGTTTCTATGAAGCTTTCCGTTAATTGAAGCTGCGATAATCGAACCTATTAACCGATAATCTATATGTTCTGTTTCAAGTATATGAATGACTTTTCTTAAAGTAGTTAATACAGTATTACTATTAAATTCGTTCATTATTTTGTAGGGTTCTAGTTGTCTTTTGCTCCCGAGTTCAGAAATTAATCTAATTCTATCAAATAGGTTTATGGAGAGCTTGTTTAATATAATAAATGATTTTAATTATTTATTAGGTTTAAGACAACATTTGCTGACTATCAAAGAATTACAAAATATTAAATAAATACCCCATCGTCATTATTCCTACAATAGTTATGCCTAAAAATAAAGCTAACAATTGCCAGCGCATGACTTTCTTTAGAATCATTGCCTCGGGAATGGATATGGTAACAATAGCCGTCATAAATGCCAAAGCGGTTCCAAGCGGCACCCCCTTACCAACCAAGGCCTCCATAACAGGGATTACGCTTACCGAGTTGGCATAAAGCGGCGCACCGAGCAAAGTGGCAAGAGGAATCGTCCACCAGGCTTTGGTAGATAAATATTTTTCAACCAGGGTTGCTGGAACAAAGCCATGGATGAGTGCACCTATCCCCACGCCCAAAACTACATAAGGAAAAACATTTTTCGTAATACTCATCCCGTCCTCAAAAAAATATCTTAATAGTTGGTTCAACGGGAGAGGTGCCCCTCCGTTTTCCGCCTCTACCTGCCTCCGAGATTTAAATTTCAGTAGCTCCGGCTTGATATATTTTTCAACATTCAGTTTCTGAATTAGCATGCCGCCCAATATGGCAATCGTCATCCCGACGAGGTTATAGATAATCGTCACTTTCATGCCAAACATCGCCGGAAATAAGTAGAGAGATGACTCGTTGACTAGAGGCGAACTTATAAGGAACGCGAAAGTGACTCCCAACGGTATTCCTGCGCCGACAAACCCGATAAAGAGCGGAATTGAAGAGCAGGAACAAAACGGAGTGATAACCCCCAGTGCGGCCGCGAATAGATAGTCGAGGCCGAACCATCGCCTTTTGGTCAAAATGTCCCGCACCCTTTCCATCGGAAAATAATAGCGGGTAGCTGCCATAAGATAGTTGATGATGATTAAAAGAAGTCCTATCTTAACAGTGTCATAAATAAAGAAATTTACTGCCTCTCCCCAGTATGAATGGGGAACAATTTGAAGCCATTCATGAGTAACAATGTCGGCCAGTAGCCTAACCGGTTGGAATAAGTCCATTCTTATTTATTCTCCTTAATCAGATTCTTTATTTTCTCGATATCGGGAGTAAAACCGACCATTACCGGCCTGCCGTCAATTGCCAATACCGGACTTTGCATCACTCCCATCTCGATTATCTTGCTTACGTCGGTGACGTAATCTACTTCGTTTTCAATATTTAATTCTTTTACGGCTCGTTTTGTCAATTCGTGTAGCCTCTGACAGGTCGAGCACCCGGAACCCAAGACTTGTATCTTCATAGTTGTTAAAAACTAAATAACAGGTCCGCCAATTTCTTCCCTTTTTCCGTAAGGGCATATTCCGTTCTTCTGCCTTTTTTGCTGTCGGCAACCAAGCCGGCTCCTTTTAAGTCGGCGAGGTGGTGGGATGTTAGGCTTTGAGACTGTTTTGTGTGTTCCATGAGTTCACAAACGCAGTGATTTTCATTTCTTAGCAAACAGACAATCTTTAGCCGGCTCTTTTCTGAGGCTAACTTTAATATGGACGATAAAGACGATATTTTTTTAACTTCACGGGTATCGGTCTGACAACAATTATATGAACGCATATTCATATATTATATATTATTAAGGATTATTGCAAGTAGAAAGGGTGGTTATATTAAGTTACGAAGTGGCCCGTTTTGCTCCCCCGTGGAGACTCGAACTCCAAACCTTGTCGTTACATTGAGCCTTAAGTT